>NZ_JAFKRG010000001.1 GCF_019038415.1 Synechococcus sp. CCY 9618
AGAGCAGCAGACCGGACCAGCCCACGAAAACGAAGCGGTCGCGCTTGAGCCAGTCGTCGAGGACGTCGAACCATCCACGCGTGGCCGGGGCGCGCCCTAGGGCGATCGTCATGGGTGAAGCGGTGTGGTGAAGCGGTGCGGATTACCCGCAAGGCTGTGGGTTACCGGGGGATGGTAACAACGCTCAACGGCCCTCCGCGCCGGGCTACACGGGCTGATACCGACGACCGGCAGCGAGCCCCGGCCCGCTTCGCGGCAGGATGGCAAGCCATTGCCCCTTCCCCCCGCATGGCTTCGCCTGGCGTCGCTTCCCCCTCCGCCGACGAGCAGGTGCTGGAGCAGCCGGTGCTCGGCTCCCGGCGCCTCTCCAACCTGCTGGTGGCCGCCGCGGTCACGATCGGCGGGGTCGGTTTCGTGCTCACGAGCGCCTCCAGCCGCTTCGGCCGCGACCTGCTGCCCATCGGCCATCCCGCCGACCTGGTCTGGGTGCCCCAGGGTCTGGTGATGGGGCTCTACGGAGTGGCGGCCCTGCTGCTGGCCACCTACCTCTGGCTGGTGATCGGCATCAATGTCGGATCCGGCAGCAACCGCTTCGATCGCCGTGCCGGCGAAGCTCGCATCTGCCGCCGCGGCTTCCGCCGGCTGATCGAGGTGGTGATCCCCCTGCGGGAGATCCAGGCGGTGAAGGTGGAGGTGCGCGATGGCCTCAGTCCCCAGCGACGGCTGGCTCTGCGGGTCCAGGGGCGGCGGGACATGCCCCTGACCAGGGTGGGGGAACCGATGCCCCTGGCGGATCTGGAGCTGTCAGGCGCCCGCCTGGCCCGTTTCCTCGGCGTCCCCCTGGAGGGTCTGTGACCATGGGATCACGCCGAACCGCTGTTTCCCTCGCCCCTGCCTGGATCGGCTGGCGACTGCTGCTCCTGGTCACCCTGGCCCTTGCGCCCCTGGGCCTTGCCGCCTGCGCCGCCGACCCGGGCAGCCCGCCCATGGGCTGCGCGGCGGCCACCACCCCCTGCCTGCAGGGCACGGCGGTGGTGGCCATGGACACCAGCAAGGGGCCGGTGGAGCTGCGCCTCGATGGGGCGGCGGCGCCACTCACGGCGGGTAATTTCGTCGATCTGGTGGGCCGCGGTGTCTACAACGGCACCGTCTTCCACCGGGTGGTGCGGGAACCGGTGCCCTTTGTGGTGCAGGGCGGTGATCCCCGCAGTGCCGATCCCAAGGTGCCCGTCAGCGAGTACGGCACCGGTGGGTTCGTGGACCCGGCCAGCGGCGAATCCCGCCGCATCCCCCTGGAGCTCCGGCTCTCCGGTGAGCCGGAACCCCGTTACGGGGACCAGATCACCAGCCCCACGGCCACCCGTCAGCTGGCCCTGAGCCACGAGCGCGGTGCCCTGGCCATGGCCCGCTCCACCGATCCCAATTCCGCCAGTTCCCAGTTCTACGTGGCCCTTCAGGCCTTGCCGGAACTGGATGGTCGCTACGCGGTGTTCGGCCGGGTCAGCAAGGGGATGGAGGTGGTCGATCGGATCCAGCAGGGCGACAAGCTGATCAGGGCCAGGGTGATCGAGGGCGGCACTCTCGTGCAGAAGAAGCCCTGAGGACGGGAAGCCGCGCCGGCCGGGCTCAGGCCGGCACCCGTTTGTCGGACACGGTGGCCTTGAGCAGCTCGGTGTTCACCCCCGAGGCCCGCTCCAGAGCCACCTTGCCCGTGCGGGCGATCTCCAGGATCCCGTAGGTCTCGAGCAGGCGCTCCAGGGCCACCAGCTTGCCCGGATCTCCCACCACCTCAAGGGTGAGCGCATCGTCGGCCACGTCCACGACCTTGGCCCGGAACACCTGGACCAGATCGAAGATGGCGCTGCGGTTCTCGGCCGGTGCCGCCACCTTCAGCAGCATCAGCTCCCGCTCCACCGCCGGGATGGTGGAGAGATCGATCACCCCGAGCACGTTGATCAGCTTGTTGAGCTGCTTGGTCATCTGCTCGAGGGTGCGGTCGTCCCCCTCCACCACCATGGTCAGGCGCGACATGCCCCGGTGTTCGGCGGGACCCACCGCGAGGCTCTCGATGTTGAATCCCCGCCGGGCGAACAGGCCGGAGATGCGGCTGAGGGCACCCGATTCGTCTTCCACCAGCACCGAGAGGGTGTGCTTCATGTCGGGCTCGTGGGCGGGGTGCGGCGGAAGCCGGTGGGGAAGCCGGCACGTTCGTTCCCAAAGGTACGCGCCGGGGGGAGCACCGCCCTCAGCCCGTCTCCAGGCCGGCCAGCCAGTCGAGTACGGCGCGGTGGAAGGCGGCGGGAGTTTCATCGTGGGGACAGTGGCCGCACTGGTCGATCACCAGAAGGGCGAGGTCGCCGCGCAGGCGCCGGCACTGGTGCGCCACCTCCACCGGCACCAGCCGGTCCTGGCGTCCCCAGACCAGCAGGGCGGGCCGCCGCAGCCGCTGCAGCAGCGCCACGGCGGTGGCGTGGTGAGGCCGCAGGGCCATGGCGATGCTCATGGCCCGCAGGGCCCGCACCGCTCCGGGGCGCCGGGCGGGCCAGGCGATCACCCGGTGCAGCTCCCGGTCCCCGATCACCGGGTGGTGGTAAGCCGACTGGATGCCCAGATCGAGCAGGGGCGAGTGGGCCAGCAAGGGCACCACCAGCTCCAGGGGCAGCAGGCGGCAGAGGACCTGGACCACCAGCCGTTGCAGCCGGCGCCGCCAGGGGCGGCGCCGGGGGGTGTGGCCGGGGGCGTGCCGGTGGGCCATCAGCAGGGTGGGATCGGGCAGGGGGGCGGCGACCACCGCCTTCACCCAACGGGGGAAGTAGACGCTGCAGCTGAGGGCCACCAGACCACCCAGGGAATGGCCCACCAGCACGGCCGGTGCCTGCACCACCTCCGCCAGGAAGGCCTGCACCTGGCGTGCCCAGAGCCGGTTGTCGAGGGCCTGGCGGCGCTGGTGGCCGGGCTGGCTGGAGGAGCCGAAGCCGATCAGGTCGAGGCCGTAGACACACCAGCCCGCGGCAGCCAGGGCAGCGGCGTTGCGACGCCAGTGGCCGCTGCCGGCCCCGAACCCGTGCAGCAGCACCAGGGCCGGCCGGTCCTCGGCGCCCAGACGGCGCCAGTGGCAGCCGTGGCCACGCCACTCCCACAGGGCATGCTCCCCCCAGTCGGCCCCTTCCTGCGCTGCGGCCTCCCCGGGGGCAGGCTGGGGGTCGGCGGACGACACCGATGGTTGCGGCAAGGATCCGGAGTTGAGCGGACCCCTTCACTATTGCGAAGGGCTGGCCCTGGTGGAGACCGGCGGCGGCTTCTTCCGCCCGGCTTCACGCCCAGCCAGGGACTTCGGCGTTCTGCTGGTGCGCGGCCTGGCCGGCCGGTCCGGGGGATGCGGCGCACGGGTGCTGGACGGGATGGCGGGCTGCGGCATCCGGGCCCTGCGCTACGGCCTGGAGGGCGGCGCCACCGCCGTCTGGGCCAACGACGCTGACCCCGACCGGCTGCCCCTGCTGGCGCGGAACCTGGCCCGGCTGCCGGCCTCGCTGGAGCGGCAGGTCAGCGCGCAGACCGCGCAGCAGCTGCTGGCCGGCTGCCTGGGCCAGGGGCGCCGCTTCGACCTGGTGGATCTGGATGCCTTCGGCTGTCCTGCCTCCCTGGTGCCCCTGGCCCTGGAGGCGGTGGCTTTCGGCGGTGTGCTCTACCTGGCCAGCACCGATGGGCGCTCGGCCACGGGCCACGACCGTCGGGCCGCCGTGCGTCGCTTCGGGGCCGCCGCGCGGGCCCACCCCGCCAGCTGGGAGATCGCCCTGCGTCTTCAGCTGGGCCTGCTGGCCCGCTCCGCCTGGGCGATGGGCCGTGGACTCCTGCCTCTGCTGAGCTTCAGCGAAGGACGGGCCTTCCGCACCGCCGTGCGGCTGGAGCGCCACCCCGCCCCCGGGGAGGAGGGGCTGCTGGGCCTGGTGGCCCATTGCCACGGCTGCGGTGATCAGCAGGTGCAGAGTCTGCTGCGGCTGGGCCGCTGGCGGCCCTGCGAGTGCCCCCAGGCCCCGTCCGGGGAGCCGTCGGCCCTTGCGGTGAGCGGTCCGCTCTGGATCGGGCCGCTGCAGGATGCCCTTACCCTTGCGGGGATGCTGCAGGCCGCCGACGGGGAGGGCGCCTGCCTGGAGCGCCAGGGCCGGCGGCTGCTGGAACGGCTCCGCAGCGATCCTGCGGCGACGCCCCGTTGCTGGCCCGTGGATGCCATTGCCCGCCGGCTGGGGCAGGGACCCCCTCCGCTGGCCGACCTGGTGGCGGCGCTGGCTGCGGCGGGTTTCACCACGGCGGCCAGCGGGGTGATGGCCGGCCAGCTGCGCAGCGAGGCGCCCTGGCCCGTGGTGCTGGCCACCGCCCGGCGGCTGGTCGCCGCCACGGCTGCTAAATAGGTACCCCGTTCCCCTTCCGTCCGGGCCATGGCCTCTGAAATCTTCGGCATCGCCGCCATCTTCTGGGTGCTGATCCCCGTCGGACTGGCCGGAGGTGCCCTGCTGCTCAGGCTTCTGAAAGACTGAGGCCTTGCCGGGGCGGTGGCGATCGCGTCGCCGCCGGACGCACCTCTAGGCTCAGCCCGCTTCCATTGCAGGGGTCCATGAAGGTTCTTGTCATCGGTGGAACAGGAACCCTCGGACGCCAGATCGCCCGGCGTGCCCTTGATGGCGGCCACCTGGTCCGCTGCATGGTGCGCTCTCCCCGCAAGGCCGCCTTCCTGCAGGAATGGGGCTGCGAGCTCACCCGCGGAGATCTGCTGGAACCCGACAGCCTCGATTACGCCCTCGAGGGCCAGGAGGCCGTGATCGATGCCGCCACGGCCCGGGCCACCGATGGAGGCAGCGCCTACGAGATCGACTGGGACGGCAAGCAGAACCTGTTCGCGGCCTGTCGCCGGGCGGGGCAGACCCGGGTGGTGTTCGTGTCGCTGCTGGGTGCCGAGAAGCATCGCAGCGTGCCGCTGATGGACATCAAGGCCTGCACCGAGCAGTGGCTCGAGGCCTCCGACTTCGACTACACGATCCTGCGATGCGTGGCCTTCATGCAGGGTCTGATCAGCCAGTTCGCCATCCCGGTGCTGGAGAGCCAGACGGTGTGGGTGAGCGGCTCGCCGACGCCGATCGCCTACATGAACACCCAGGACGTGGCCCGCTTCGCCGTGGCTGCCTTGGAGCGGCCGGAGACGGTGCGCCGTGCCTTCCCGGTGGTGGGTCCGAAGGCCTGGACCACCAGCGAGATCACCCAGCTCTGTGAGCGCTACAGCGGCCGGGAGGCCCGGGTGTTCCGGGTGCCGCCGGTGCTGCTGCAGCTGATGCAGTCGATCACCGGGTTCTTCGAGGCCAGCCTCAACGTGGCCGAACGTCTCGCCTTCGCCGAGGTGGTGGGGGGCGGAGTGCCCCTTGATGCGCCGATGGAGGCAAGCTATGCCGCCTTCGGTCTTGATCCTGCCGAGACCACCCGTCTGGAGGATTACCTCAAGGAGTACTACGACACGATTCTGCGGCGGCTGCGGGAGATGGAGTCGGACCTGGACAAGGAAGCCAAGAAGAAGCTGCCGTTCTGAGCCTTCCGCTCATTCCAGTGCATGTGTACTATGGCCGGGATTGGCGGCGGTCATGGCGATTTCCCAGATCAAGAATTTCCAGCGGCGGCTGGCCAACCTGGAGGAGGAGGCCATCGCTGAGCTCACCCGGGCCTGTGGCCACGAGCTCTGGGCATCACTGGGCTTTGACGCCTTCGACACCATTGAGGACCCGGATCGTCGCGCGAAGGCGAACTATTACTACGGTCAGCTCCAGACGGTCAGGGAACTGAAGGACGCGCTCGCCTGAGCAGGTCCCCCAGCCGTTCGGCCTCCGGAGGAGCCACCTCACGCCAGGCACCGGATTTCAGGCCTTGCAGATCAAGGGGCGGGCCGCCGTCCATGAGATCGATCGCCGTGCGCAGCAGTCGCAGGGTGGGCAGCCCCACGGCCGCTGTCATGCGCCGCACCTGCCGGTTCCGCCCTTCCCGCAGCTCCAGTGCCAGCCAGCCGGTGGGCACCCGCAGGCGATGGCGGATCGGCGGCTCCCTCTCCGGCAGGCCCGGATCCTCGACGGCCCTGGCCCGGGCCGGCAGCGTGGGCCGACCCTGGATTGTGACGCCCTGCCTCAGGCCCGCCAGGGCCGGCTCGGTGATCACCCCCTCGACCTGGACCAGGTAGCGGCGCCAGTGGCCCCAGGTGGGATCGGTGAGCCGTTGCTGCAGCCGCCCATGGTCGGTGAGCAGCAGCAGACCCTCACTGTCGGCATCGAGACGGCCGGCGGCGTAGACGCCCGGGCGGTGGATGTGGTCAGCCAGGGTGCGCCAGGGGCTGCCTGGTTCCTGCGTGAACTGACTGAGAACCCCGTAGGGCTTGTGGAACAGGAGGGTGGTGGTCACCGCCCTGGCGCTCAGGAGCTTTCGCGGGCCCGCCAGAGGTTGACCACGCCGATCGAGATCAGCAGCAGCCCCAGATCCATCGAGATGGGAGGGAGGATCATGGGGGTTGGGCCGGGTGCGTGCGGTGGCCCGACCCTATCGCTCCGGTCTTCCCTCCGTGCGGGCGAGGGGGCAGGAGGGTCCGGCGCCTAAGCTGAAATCCTGTCGTCCTTCAACGTCCAGTTCTCCCGCATGATCGAAACGTCCGGTGTGATCGAAAAGGAGCAGGGCAACGGGTTCTATCTCGTCACCCTCGAGCAGCCTGCCGGTCACCAGTGCCTCTGCCGGGCGGCGGGCAAGCTCACCAAGTTCCGCATCAAGCTCCTGGCCGGGGACAAGGTACTGGTGGAGATCAGCCCCTACGACCTGACCCGCGGCCGCATCACTTACCGGGAACGTAACGCCGGCGCCACGGGGCCGCGTCCGGGCGGCAACCGTCCCGGCGGTCCCCGGCGTCGCTGATCCGGTTCAGATCTCGAGCAGGCCGTCCGTCTCAGGGCGGCTGCCGAGGTGAAGGTTTCTGGGCAGCATCAAAACATTGGCCTGAAGCAGCTCAGGATGGTCTTCCAGGGTGAGGAGCCATTCACGGAATTCCTCGTTGATGGCGTAGCTGTCCTCGAACAGTTCACGGCCGTCGAGCGCCGCCCGTCGAGCCAGGGCCCAGCAGACGGCCACCGTGACCCGCCGGTGGACAGCAGCATCGAGAGTGGGGTCGAAGCCGCCGTCCTGGTCGCTGGAACCGTCCGCTGGAAAGTCCATCGGGGAGATCTCGGTGGATGTCCTGTTGGGCCCACGTTGGCGGCTGAAGGGCCGTTTCATGGTGTTGGTTGTCACATCGTTGCAGGAAAAGCTCGTGAAAAGGACTGAAATCGGCAGAATTTAAGTTCCTGCTCTGCGGAAACTCGGCAGCACCGGTCCGCCCACACTGAGCATCCGCCCGGCGCCGTCCCCCAGGGCCTGGAGAGGCAGCAGCAGGCTGCTGGCCGGCGCCCCCACGTCACCGGGTGGCTTCTCCCCCGGTCGTGGGCGGATCACGTAGGGCTCGCTCATGGTCCAGCCCCGGGCGTAGCTGATCAGCAGGGGATCGGCCGGTGCGAACACGTAGGAGGGCTGGCGGGGGATCGCTTCCCGGTCCGCCCGTTCCCCATCCATGCGCACGGCCCGGGTGATGGCCTGGACGAAGCGGCTGCGGGTCACGACGGTGGTCAGGTAGGCCACCACCCGCAGGCGGGGCGCATCGAAGCCTTCGGCGCACATGTCGATGCTGACCAGCCAGTCGCCGGCGCCGGCCCGGAACGCGGCCAGGTGGTTCGCCGCCTCCGGATCCTGGGAGTGCACCAGATGCACCCGGTCGCCTTCCTGGCTGAGCAGTTCGGCGATGCGCCCCGCATGGCCGATGTCCCGGGCCACCACCAGCCCCCCGGCCCCGGGGTGCTCCAGCCGCACCCGCTCCAGACGGCGCCGGGCCTGGAGCAGCAGTCGCAGGGCGATGCCGCCCCGGTCTCCGGGTCGGATGGCCCGCCGCAGGTTGCGGGCCCGCCAGCTTTCCCGCTGTTCCGCTGACAGGGGGGATGTCTCGGACTGGCGGCCGTCCTCCGGTCGTCCGTGCTCCACCCAGCCGTCCTGGAACCGGAACTCCAGGGGCCGCACATCGCCCGCGGCGATCAAAGTGCGGGGTTCGACGCAGAGGTCGGGGATGATCCGCTCGGCCGGCCCGTCCTTGTCGTGGACCTGGATCCGGCGGGCGGCGCAGAAGCCCAGGTTGTCGGCCCGGAAGGGGGTGCCGGTCAGCCCGAGGCGCAGCTGGGCGCCGCCGCTGAGGCTGGCGAAGGCGTGTCCCCAGGCCGTGGCCTCCGGTTCCAGGGGATCCACGCCCAGATGGTGGACCTCATCGGCGATCGCCAGCCAGCACTCCTTTTGCAGCGGGCCCATCAGTTCCTCCTCGAGACGCCGACGGTGCAGGGCGGCGGCCTGATAGCTCAGCAACAGGCCACCCTGGCCCGGAGCTGGGGGCGACGGGTCCCCTGCTGCGTCCCATTCGCGCAGATCGAGCCCCAGCCGGCCGGCGGCGGCAACCCACTGGCGAGCGATCGAGCTGCGGTGGCAGAAGACCACGAACCGATCCAGCCGTCCCTCCCCCTGCAGCTGGCGGAAGGCGAGCAGGGCCCCCAGGGTCTTGCCCGCACCCGGACCGGCGTGGATGAGCACGTCCTGACCACCCGGGCTCGCCGCGACCAGCCGGGCCCGCAGCAGCTGGATCATCCGGCGCTGCCAGTCCCGGGGCCGGGGTCCGCCGCCGGCGGGCGCCCCTGCCCCGGGACCCGGGCGGGATCGCAGACCCAGATCGAAGGACGGTGCCGGCATCGGTCGATTCTGCTGCTCCTGCCGGACTCCCGCAGAGGCGGCCAGGGGCTGCCGGTGCCGGTGTCCGCACATTGGCGGCCGGGCGCTTGCCGTTGCCTCCTGCGCTGTTTATTGCAAGGGAAGTGCGTAGGCCCCGTCGTTGGTCAAGTTGCTGATTCCCAGGGAGACCGCTCCCGGCGAACGGAGGGTCGCCGCGACTCCCGAGACCGTCAGGCGTCTGGTGGCCAAGGGGGCGAGCCTGCAGGTGGAGCGGGGGGCCGGGCAGGCCGCCGGTTTTCTCGACGACGATTTCGCCGCCGTCGGTGCCGAGCTTCTGGAGGGCGAGGCCATGGCCTGGGAGGCGGTGGACGGAGTCCTCTGCGTCCAGCCTCCCGGGTCGGCCTCCCTGGGGCGGCTGCAATCGGGTTCCCTGCTGGTGGGTCTGCTGGCGCCCTACGGCGCTGCCGCTCTGGCCCGCACCCTGAACGAGCGGCGCACCTCCGCCATCGCCCTGGAGCTGCTGCCCCGCATCAGCCGGGCCCAGTCGATGGATGTGCTCTCCTCCCAGGCCAACATCGCCGGCTACAAGGCCGTGCTGCTGGCGGCTGCGGCCCTCGACCGCTACGTGCCCATGCTGATGACGGCGGCGGGCACGATCCAGCCCTCGCGGGTGCTGATCCTGGGGGCTGGGGTGGCCGGCCTCCAGGCCCTGGCCACCGCCCGCCGCCTGGGCGGGGTGGTCTACGTGTCGGATGTGCGGCCGGCGGTGAAGGAGCAGGTCGAGTCGCTCGGCGGTCGCTTCATCGATCCCCCGGAGCTGGAGGAGGCGCCGGCGGAGACCGGCGGCTACGCCCGCCAGGCCAGCGAGGCCTTCCTGGCAGCCCAGCGGCGCCAGCTGGCCGAGCAGCTGGCCCTGGCCGACATGGTGATCTGCACCGCCCAGGTGCCCGGCCGGACGGCGCCCCGCCTGATCAGCGAGGAGATGCTCGACGGCATGCGGCCCGGCGCCGTGGTGGTGGATCTGGCGGTGGCCCAGGGGGGCAACTGCTTCGGCACGATTCCCGGTGCCACGGTGGAGCGCCGCGGAGTGCTGCTGATCGGCGCCGACGGCCTGCCCAGCACCGTGCCCAACCACGCCAGCGCCCTCTATGCCCGCAACATCGCTGCCGTGATCGAGCACGTGCTGGGTGAGGAAGGTTTCCGGCTCGATCCGGAGGACCCGATCCTCGACGGCTGCCTCCTCACCCATGGCGGTGTCTGCCGCCGGAACGACATCGTCCAGCCCGCCGACCTGTCCCCCATCGGAGCCCGTTCATGAGCCTTCTTTCGCAGTCCCTGTGGGTGCTGCTGCTGGGCAGCCTGCTGGGGCTGGAGCTGATCGGCAAGGTGCCCCCCACCCTGCACACCCCGCTGATGTCGGGGGCCAACGCCATCAGCGGCATCACCGTGCTGGCCTCCCTCACCCTCATCCAGCACGCCGGTGACCACACCCCCCTGCTGGTGCTCGGCGCCCTCTCCCTGGGCTTCGCTCTCTACAACGTGATCGGCGGCTTCCTCGTCACCGACCGCATGCTCGCCATGTTCCGCCGCAAGGCCGACAGCCGATGACCTTCTCCATGGATTTCTTCGCCGGCGCCATCGATCTGGCCGCCGTGCTGCTGCTGGCCCTGGGCATCAAGGGGCTCTCCAAGGTGCGTTCCGCCCGTGGCGCCAACGGCCTGGCCGCCCTGGCCATGGGCCTGGCGGTGCTGGGGCTGCTGATCGAGATCCGCCCTGATCCGATCGCCTGGCTGTGGATCGCCGCCGGCACCGCCGCGGGCGGCCTGGCGGGCCTGCTCACCGCCCGGAGGGTGCCGATGACCGCCATGCCCGAGACCGTGGCCCTGTTCAACGGCTGCGGCGGCATGGCCTCCCTGCTGGTGGCCATCGGGGTGGCCCTGTTCGATGCCGGCGATGCCGACATCGTGGCGCTGGTGTCGATCGCCGTCTCGGTGTTCGTGGGCGCCATCACCTTCAGCGGCTCGATCGTGGCCATGGCCAAGCTCCAGGGCTGGCTCGACACCCCGGGCTGGACCCAGAGCCGCCTGCGCCACGGCGTCAACATCTCCCTGGCCGTGCTCTGCCTGGTGGCGGCGGTGCTGCTGCCAGGGGATCCCGGCGGCCTGCCCCTGTGGCTGCTGGTGGGGGGCTCCACCCTGCTGGGCATCGGCGTCACCCTGCCCATCGGCGGCGCCGACATGCCGGTGGTCATCTCCCTGCTCAACTCCTATTCGGGCGTGGCGGCGGCGGCGGCGGGCTTCGTGGTGGGCAGTCAGCTGCTGATCGTGGCCGGCGCCATGGTGGGGGCGGCGGGCCTGATCCTCACCCAGGTGATGTGCACCGCCATGAACCGTTCCCTGGTGTCGGTGCTGTTCGGCGGCGCCCTCGGCGCCAGCGGCGGTGCCGTTGGCGGCGGCGGCAGCGAGGCGGGCTACACCCGCATCACCAGCTGCAGCGCCGAGGAATGCGCCATGGCCCTGGAGCAGGCCGAGCGGGTGGTGTTCGTGCCCGGCTACGGCCTGGCGGTGGCTCAGGCCCAGCATTCCCTGCGCGAGCTGGCCAAGCTTCTCGAGGCCCATGGTGTGGAGGTGAGCTACGCCATCCATCCGGTGGCGGGGCGCATGCCCGGCCACATGAACGTGCTGCTGGCCGAGGCCGACGTGCCCTACGAGCAGCTGCTGGAGATGGACCTGGTCAACCCCGAGTTTCCCCGCACCGACGTGGTGATCGTGCTGGGGGCCAACGACGTGGTGAATCCCCAGGCCAAGAACGATCCCACCAGCCCCCTCTATGGCATGCCCGTGCTGGAGGTGGACCAGGCCCGGCAGGTGTTCGTGGTCAAGCGCAGCCTCGGGGCGGGCTACGCCGGCATCAACAACGCCCTGTTCGAGATGCCCCAGACGGCCATGGTGTTCGGGGATGCCAAGGCGGTGCTGAACGGGCTCCTCACGGAGCTGCGCTCCCTGGGAGTGGGCAAGGCGAAGGTGGCCGCCTGAGCGCGGCCCTCTGACGGTGCGGGGAGGGTGAGGATGGGAAGCGATGGGCTTCTGCTCCCGCTTCCCCACTCCTGTTCCGTCCCGGTTCCGGTTGTGTCCCAGCTTCCCGATCTCCTCGGCCTGACCCCGTTCCGCCAGAGGTCCCCCTGGATCGGGGGTGATCTGCAGACCCTGCGGGACACCCTGCGGCCCCTGCGTTTTCCCCCCGAGCGGGGGGAGGAGGTGGCCATCGATCTGGGCAGCGGCGACCGGCTGGTGGGTCTGCTGGACCGCCCGTCCTCCGGCCCGCCGAAGGGCCTGGTGGTGGTGCTGCATGGCCTGGGCGGCTGCAGCGACGGCCCCGGCCCCCGGCGGCTGGCCCTCGCCCTGGGGGGCGCGGGTTTTGCGGTGCTGCGCCTCAACCTGCGCGGGGCGGGCCGGGGGCGGCCCCTCGCCCGGGGCAGCTACTGCGCCCTGTGCCTTGAGGATCTGGCTCCGGCCCTGGCCCGGGCGCGGCAGCTGGCGTTCCACCTGGCCCTGGAGGCCGGCGCCGACGCCCCGCCCCTGCCGGTCTACGGCGCCGGCATCTCCCTGGGGGGCACGGTGCTGTTGAACGGCTGTCTGGCCGGCCTGGCCCTGGATGGCCTGGTCTGCGTCAGCAGTCCCCTCGATCTGGCGGTCTGCGCCCTGCAGTTCGAGCGGCGCCGCAACCGGGTGTACCAGCGCTGGCTGATGGATCGCCTGCGGAAGCAGACCCTCGCCGATCCCGGCGGGGTGACGGAGGACGAGCGCCGCGCCCTGGAGGGGCCGGAGCGGGCCCGCACGATCCGGGGCTTCGACGCCGCCATCACCGCTCCGCGCTGGGGCTTTGATTCCGTTGCGGCCTATTACGCCGCCGCCAGTCCCCTGGCGGCCCTGCTGGAGGGCTGCCCGCTGCCCCCCACCCTGCTGATCCACGCCGGCGACGATCCCTGGGTGCCCGTCGGCCCCCTGCGGCAGCTGGCGGCGGCCGTCGGCGGACGGGAGGGATCGGTGGTGCGGGTGTTGATCACCACCCGCGGGGGCCACAACGGTTTCCACGCGCCCGGCGATGCGCCCTGGGCCTGCTGGGCCGATCGGCTGGCGGCGGCCTGGCTGGGGCGCTTCAACCCGCGGCAGGCATCTGGCTGAAGGGGGTGCGGCGCAGGATCCACTCCTCCACCGGCGCACCGCCGATGATGTGCTCCAGCAGGATCCGCTCGATGCGCTCCGCGGTCACGCCGCCGTAGGTGATGCCCTCGGGCCAGACCAGCAGCACCGGGCCATCGGCGCAGATCCGCAGGCAGTCGGCCTTGGTGCGAAGCACCACGCCCTCGGGGCGGAGGGGGTCCTCCAGCCCCAGCGCGCGGATCCGTTCCTTGAGCCGGCCCCAGCTCGCCGCTCCCACGGCGGGATCGCCGCAGAGGGCTTTGGTGGGGGTGGCGCAGAGCAGCAGGTGGTGCTGGACCCCGCTCATGCCGGCAGCGCCGTGCGGGGCTGGCCGTGGAGGCTGATGGCGGCCTCCCGGGTGGCCTGGCGGGCCCAGGCGTCCACGGCCAGCACGTCGTCGAGGCAGGGGTCGCTGTGGTGGTCGACCCGGTGGCGATCGCAGACCCGCTCGATCAGCTGGGGAATGGCCAGGAAGGGGATCGCCTCCTCCAGGAACAGGGCGACGGCCTGCTCGTTGGCGGCGTTGAGCACGGCCGGCATGGTGCCGCCGGCCCGGCCGGCGGCGTAGGCCAGGGCCATGCAGGGGTACTTGGCCCTGTCGGGAGCGCTGAAGTTGAGCTGGCCGACGGCGGTGAGATCCAGCCGCCGCCAGGGGGTGTCGAGCCGCTCCGGCCAGCTCAGGCAGTAGAGCAGGGGCAGCTTCATGTCGGGCCAGCCCAGCTGGGCCAGTACCGAGGTGTCGGCCAGTTCCACCATCGAATGGATGATGCTCTGGGGGTGGATGACGATCTCGATGTGGTCGTAGTCGAGGCCGAAGAGATAGTGGGCCTCGATCACCTCCAGCCCTTTGTTCATCAGGGTGGCGGAATCCACGGTGATCTTGCGCCCCATGCTCCAGTTGGGGTGGCTGGTGGCATCGGCCACGGTGGCCTTGGCCAGGTCGGCGGCGGGCCAGTCACGGAAGGCGCCGCCGGAGGCGGTGAGCTGGATGCGGCGCAGGCCCGGGGTGGGCACGCCGGTGGAGAGGCGGGCGGTGTCGGCCCAGGGGGTGCCCTGCAGGCACTGGAAGATGGCGGAATGCTCCGAATCGGCGGGCAGCAGCCGGCTGCCGCTTTTCTGGAGTTCGGGCAGCACCACCGGCCCGGCGGCGATCAGGGTCTCCTTGTTGGCCAGGGCCAGGTCCTTGCCGGCGCGGATCGCCGCCAGGGTGGGCAGCAGGCCGGCGCACCCCACGATCCCGGTCACCACCAGATCGGCGCTGCCCCAGGCGGCGGCCGTGCAGAGCCCGTCGGCGCCGCCCACCAGCTCGGGCAGACGGCTGGGGCGACGGCCGGGCTCAAGGGCCTCCAGTCGCTGACGCAGATCGGTGAGGCGGTCGGCGTCGGCGAGGGCCACCAGTTCGGGCCCGTGGCAGAGGATCTGCTCCACCAGCAGGTCGAGGTTGTTGCCGGCGCTGAGGGCCACCACCCGGAAGCGGTCGGGGAACTCGCGCGCGATCTCCAGGGTCTGGGTGCCGATCGATCCGGTGGAGCCCAGGACGCTGATGGCCTTCACAGCTGGCTCCCCGTAAGGTTCGTGGCGATCCAGTGTCCCATCTCCTCCCTCGCCATGGCCGACGGCCTGCCTGATTCAGCGTCCCCCGCCGCACCGGCGGCGGCGAAGGCCGGTGGTTTCTCGCTGCCCTATGTGGTGGCCTGCGGTCTGGCGATGGGCACGGCGGACGTGGTGCCGGGGGTGTCCGGCGGCAGCATGGCGTTCATCCTGGGCATCTACGGCGAGCTGCTGGAGGCCATCGCCGGCTTCGACCTGGGCCTGCTGGCCCTGCTGCGCCGGGGCCAGTGGCAGGCGGCGGCGGCGCGGATCCACCTCGGTTTCCTGCTGCCGCTGGTGGCGGGGCTGGCGGTGTCGGTGCTGGTGATGGTGCGGCCGATCACCTGGCTCTACGCCGCACATCCGGTGTTCCTGTTCGCCTTCTTCTTCGGCCTGATCCTGGGGGCCATCCTGCTGATCGCCCGCCATGCCCACTGGGGTGCCCAGGGGCTGGTGGCGATGGCGGCGGGGGTGGTGCTGGCCCTGCTGCTGGTCACCCAGGCGCCGGTGACCATGCCCCACGACCCCTTCACCCTGTTCTGGAGCGGGGCGGTGGCGATCATGGCGATGATCCTGCCGGGCATCTCCGGCTCCTTCCTGCTCCTGGTGCTGGGCCAGTACCAGTACGTGATGGAGGGGGTGAAGGCCTTCGATCTGCCGATCCTGCTGCCCTTCGCCGCCGGCTGCGCCATCGGCCTGATCAGCTTCGTGCGGCTGCTGCGCTGGCTGCTGCACCGCTATCACGGCCAGGTGGTGGCCCTGCTGGTGGGTTTCATGGCCGGCTCCCTGTGGAAGATCTGGCCGTTCCGCACGGTGATCGAATCCACCCGCAACGCCAAGGGCAAGCTGATCGTGCTGCGGGATGCCCTGGCGCCCCCCCCCGACGCCGGCAGTCTGGTGGTGGCGGCTGTTCTGGCCGCCGCGGGCATCGCCCTGGTGGTGGGCATCGAGCAGCTGCAGCACCGGGTGGGGGTGGAGGAGATGGGCGGCTGAACGGGCACCCCGGCGCGACGGCCGGGCACCCTGGCTTAACTGGTGCCACAACGATCCCCTGTCATGTCGTGGCTGCAGCGCTGGAACTTCATCGAACGGGCCCGGATCGAGCGCCAGCTGTGGGACGCCTTTGAGCGCCGGGAGGATCTGGACGCCCTGGTGGGGGGCTGCCGTGAGGCGGTGGCGGCGGGGGACCGGGATCGCGCTTTTCAGCTGGAGGTGTGGCAGAGCACCCTGGAGAGGATCCGCAAGCTCGAGAAGCTGATGGCCGGGCGGACACCGGGCCCCTGAGGACGGCGGGCATGATCGTATTCAGATGGCGCCGACCGGCTGTGGGCCCGCCAGCGGCGCAGACCGTTGCCACGCCTGATGCACCAGGGGCCACACCGCTTCAGGCGGGAGGCCGTCCATGCAGGCGTGCCACTCCAGCGGACAGACGGGGTTGCGATAGTGGGCCTGGAAGCAGCCGCTGCAGTGGTGGCCGCTGTTGCCGATCCAGACGTGCTCGGCCCGGGGGGCCCAGAGGTCACGGGGGCTGGCACCGATACCTTCGACGTCGGTACCGAACAGGGCCACGGTGGGGCAGCCTGCAGCCGCAGCCAGGTGCAGGGGGCCGGAATCCACGGCGATGCACAGGCGGCTGCGTGCCAGGGCGCCGACCAGGGCCGGCAGGGGAAGCTGACCGCGCAGATCCCGGATGCCGGAGCGGGTCAGCAGATCGCGCTCCAGCCGGTCTCCTGGATGTCGGGGTTCAGCGGGGGGCGGACCGCCGATCAGGCCGATGGACCTCGCCGGCAGACCCAGCTCCCGGCAGAGACGCTTGAGCAGCGCCAGCCAGCTCTCCAGGGGCCACAGTTTGGCGGGGCGTTCGCCGCTCACCGCGATCAGCACCGGTGGCAGTCCGGCCGGTGGCGGCAGAGCGGGAAGGTCCACCCGCTCGTAGTCGGTGTCGATCCAGGCCACGCGGCAGTGGAGCTCGCGGATGCTGTTGCTGCCGATCCAGCCGCGGTAGCGCTCCACAAGGTGGGGGCTGGCCCAGTGGGGATCCACAGCGAGGGCATGGAGGGGATGGTCGCCGGTGGGGATCGGTGCCGCCCCCACCACGAAGCGGGGTGCCAGGGACCGGACCCAGGCGATGGTGTGGGGGGCGTGGCCATCGGCGTTGATCACCAGATCCACCGCCTGGCCCCCAGGAGCCTGGCCCTGTTGCCACTGCTCCAGGGCCGGCAGGGCGGCCGGCCCCAGCTCCGCCAGGGGAAGGCTGGCGTCGATCCAGGGGTTGAGGCGCTCCAGCTCGCGGGTGCGCCGGCTGCCCACGTAGGTGAGCCGGGCGCTGGGGTACTTGTGGCGCAGGCCCCGCAGCAGGGGTTGGAGCACCACGTAGTTACCCAGCTTGGCGGCGCCGAGCACCACGATCTGCGGGCGATGTCCAAGGGGATCGTTCCGAAAGCGCCGCATCAGCAGGCTTCGGTTGCCATGGCCCTGCCGATCGACGGATGGATCGGGCTGCAGCAGGGGCAGGCTCATGGGCCGACGGGCTCGAGCTGCCACTGGCTGAGCCAGCGGCGCATCCAGGTGCCGGGGTGGGGATTCTCCAGGCGGCGCCGGCTGTGGAGCCAGAGGCAGTTGAGCAGGTAGGTGGTGCGGTTGCAGGCCGCCAGGCGCGGGTCGCTGGCGATGGTGGCGCTGGCGCTGGGATTGGCCTGCTGCTGGAGGCTCTGGAGGGCTTCCAGGGTGATCCATTCGACGGCGTCGCAGGCCCGCAGGCGCTCGGTGTAGTCGAGGTCCTCGCAGTAGGCCGGGTGGAAGTTGGCGTCGAACAGGCCCACCCGGTTCCAGGCTGCGGGGGTGATGGCGAAGGCGGAGAACTCCTGGGGCGCGGGCTGCAGCGGCAGGAACTGGGGCCGGGCGGGGTCGACGGTGGCGATCACGCGGGCCAGCACCCCTGGGGCGAAGACCACATCGTTGTTGACCAGAAGGGCGAAGGGCGCCTCGGGGAAGGCGGTGAGAATGGCGTTCCAGCTGGCCGCGACGCCCTGGTTGGCGAAGGGGCGGGCCACCCGCACCCGGCCGATGCCGGCGGGGGGCTCGTGCTCGAGCTGGACCAGCAGATGGGAGAGCGCACCGGCGTCGGCCAGGCCGCTGTCGATGCTGTTGTCGACGATCGCCAACGTCTCGACGGGCTGGTCAAGGCTGTCGAGCAGCCTGACCAGCAGATCGGGCCGATTGAGGATTGGAATCCCCAGCAGGGGGATGCCGGTGGGGCTGGAGGTGTGGGGAAGGATGGCGTCCAGCCGGTCCCAGAAATCGTCCACGGGGGTGGGATCGCCACTGAGGGCGGCGTACTGGGCCAGACAGCCCCAGAGGTCGGGATTGGTGAGTTGCCGGCGACTGGGGGCCACAGGCAGGGTGGCGAAGTAGGCCCTCACCCATAGAAAAAGAAGGGACCTGGCCGCAGTCAGGTCCCTCGTCTCGATACAGGTGATGTAGTTGCGGGCGAAGCGGTGCTGATCCAATGCGACCACGGCTGGCAGCAGGGAGATCAGCCGAAGGTGACGGAGTCGTTGGTGCTGGAGATGAACGCGCTGTTGTCGGCGTTGTAGACGTACTCCTCTCCACCGATGACCAGCCGATCCCCGTTGCCGGCCCCTGTGATGACGACACCCTTGCCAAGATCGGTCTTTGCACTGATGAAGACCGTGTCGATGTCGGAGTCCCCTCCCAGATCGATCCTGGTTTTTTGGACCTTGTCGTAGAAACTGATCTCGTCAGCCCCCTGACCAGCGGCGATGTTGACGTTCTTGACGGCTCCGCCGAAGAGCAGGGTGTCGTCTCCTCCGCCCGTGGCGAAGGTGGTGGAAGTGGTATTGCCGAGGATGATGACCTCGTCGGCACCACTGCCCGAGGTGAGGAACGAATCCTTGACCGGTCCGGAAATGACCTTGTTGTCGCCTTCCCCGAGGGAAACGAATCCATCCACCACATTCGTGGACAGCAGCTGGTCGTTGCCTTCCTTGAGATCCAGGGTCAGATCAGTGGACTTCCCGAAGAGGTTGACGGCATTGGCGTCACTGTTGCCGACGTAGGAGACGTCATTGGTCTTGCCGCTGATCGTCGTCTTGGTATCGCCGGAAGTGGGGCCCTTGATGTCCAGATTGTTGATGCTGCCCTTCGGCCCGGGGATGATCCCGCTCTGGATGAAGGTGCCGTTATTGGTTGTGAATACCTTGGCGCCTTTACCAGCGTCCTGGAAGACCGTCTCACCAACTTCTGGGACAAATATCGAAAGGGTCGCTGATGGAGCCATGGGAAGGCCTTAGGTGAGCTGATGTGTGCGCAGAGTAGTTCGGCGACTTGGCTGCATCTTGTCGCCTACGCATCATTTTCCTGCGATATCCTTCAAGAATCAGCATTCATTCATTTTGTGATTGCCAATTCACAGACTTGTTGGGCCAGGCTTAATGATCGACGCTGTCTGGGCTCAAAGGGGGCCGACTTTCTCCTGGTTCAAAAGGGATTCGTTAAGGCTTGAGGGACTTTCACGGCAACTCTTAAGGCGTCGGTGCCCTCCCGGGCCGCTGCTTGGCTGTGGTGCTCCGTTCAGGATGGGTTCCATGCCCGAGCTTCCCGCCGACCCGGAACTCCGCCTGCTGCTGGCGGAAGCCCGAGGGGCGGAGCACTCAAACGAGTGGCGTGAGGCCGCCTGCGTCTATCTGGACGCTGTTGAGACCCACCCTGAGAGTGCCGAGCTGGCTCTGCGCGCTGCCAACGCCCTCTGGCTTTCGGACCAGCCGGAGGAGGCCCTGGTGCTCTACCAGCGCGCCTCCTTCCTGGCATCGGAAAGCCCGGCCCCTCTGATGGGGGTGGGCAACTGTCTGCGGGATCTCAATCGCTTCGAGGCGGCAGACCGGGCTTTCCGGGCCAGCCGCACCCTTTTGGATTCCCCCGAGGTGGCCTGCAACCACGCCTCTCTGCTGATCGGCCTGGAGGCCTACGACGAGGCCTTCGCCCTCGCTGAACGTCGTTTCGAGCTTCCCGGCGCGGGGCCGTCTCCCAATGGTGGGGTGGCAGCCGTCCTGGCCGGTGCAGCGCTGCTGCGCGTCCGGAGCGAGCAGGGACTGGGCGATGGGCTCCAGTACCTGCGCTGGATTCCCTCCCTTCAGCACCACGCGGCGAGCCGCGGACAGTCGGTGGTGCTGGAGGTGGAGCAGACCCTGGTGGCCCTGCTGCAGGAGGGACTGGCCTGGCTCCCCACCCCCCCTGCCGTCCGCACCAGGCCTGAGGGGAGCACCGGGGACGGTGTGGTGAGTCTCCTGTCGCTGCCGGCGGTCCTGGGTGGTGCCCCCTGCCCCCAGCCCCCCGGTCCGGATGGTCGCGGCACCTATCTGCGCGGGCTGGGGGGGGCGGCGGCGGATCCGGGGGATGGGGACGGTCGGCGCCCACGGATCGGCCTCACCTGGGCCAGTGGCCGCAAGCTCTCCACTGGCTTCACCCTGCGGGAGTACCGCAAGCGCAGCCTCCCTGCTCCGGCGCTGCAGCGTCTGGTGGAGGGCGTGGTGGCTCTCGGCGCCGAGCCCGTGCTGCTCCAGCAGGGCGAGGACCGGGAGATGGCGCTGCCGTTGAAGCCGCTTGTGGCCGATGAGATCGAGCCGCACGGAGATCTGCTGGCCACCGCACGGGTGCTCGCCACAACCGATCTGCTGATCACGGTGGACACGGCCATGGCCCATCTGGCCGGCGCCATGGGCCATCCCGCCTGGGTGCTGCTTCCCTTCAGCGCCGATCCCCGCTGGCTGCGGGAGCGGGACGACAGCCCCTGGTACCCCAGTCTGCGGCTGTTTCGCCAGCGCCCTGAGCGGGACTGGTCTCCCGTGGTGGAAGCCGTGCTGCTGGCCCTGACGCAGCGGTTCCGTCGCCGCTGAGCGCTGCACCGCCAGTCAGCGCAGCACCCGCAGGCTGCGAATCAGACCTTCATAGGTCCTGGCGGCGCGGTTGACCTCATAGCGGGCGGCGATGGTGGCCCGACCCGCTTCGGCCATGGGGGCGAACGCCATCGGGTCGGCCAGCACGGCTGTGAGCCAGGCGGCCAGCCGATCGGGCTGGTTGAACGGCACGAGCAACCCGTTGTGGCCGTGCCGGATCACTTCGCTGACGGGAGGGTTGTCGGAGCCCACCACCAGGGCGCCGCAGGCCATCGCCTCCAGCAGGCTCCAGGACAGGGCGTAGGGATAGGTGAGGTACACGTGGGCGGCGCTGATCCGGAAGAGGCTCAGCAGGTCCCGGTGGGTCAGGGGCGGCAGGAAATGGAGGCGCTCCAGGGGCAGGCGATGGCCCAGCAGGGCCAGCAGTTCTCCCCGATGGCCGTCACGGTGGGCCGATGGAGCGCCATAGCCCGTGCCGTTGCCGCCGACGATCACCACCCTGGCGTCCGGTCGGGCGGTCAGCACCTCCGGCAGGGAGCGAAGCAGGGTGCGGAAGCCTCGCAGGGGTTCGAGGTTGCGGCTGGCGAAGGTGATCACCGGATCGCCTTTTCGGAGGGTGGGCCCCGATGGCAGCTGGAACGCCTGACCAGCGGAGCCCGGTGTCGGGAGCGGCGGCAGGGCGATGCCCTCATGGAGAACGTGAAAGCGTCCGCGCAGATGGGCCGGGAAGGTGTCGCGCTGGAAGAGGGTGGGCACCACGCAGGCATCGGCTTCGGCGATCGCCGCCAGCCCCATCAGATTGCGTCGTCGCCACTGGGCTCGCAGCGCCGGGGGAGGGGCCCCCAGATCGGCGTCGAAGCCGTAGCCCAGCAGCCGGGGAGCGGCATGGAGCTCGGGGTAGGCGATCAGGACCGCTTCGGGCCAGACATCCGCCAGATGCAGGGCTTCTCCCCAGCCGCTGTGGGCGAGCACGGCATCGGGGACATAGCCCTGCTGCCGCAGCTGCAGGCACCGTTCCAGCACCTGCTGGGCGCGCCGCAGGCTGGTTTCCAGCACCGGATCGAGCAGGTCGTCGGCCAGCTTCGGGGGGCTCCAGTCGTAGTGCAGCCGGGGGCTGCCGGCGGCGGTGGCCCGGGGGGAGGCTCCGAGGCCAAGGACGCGATGGCCGAGGCGTTCGAGGGCGGGAGTCAGATCACGAAACTGGCCAGGGTGATTCTGATGGATCAGCAACAGTTCCATCCGGCAACGCTATTACAATCAGCTTCGATGTCAGTTTCCCTGCGCTATGTCGCTCATGAGTCGCTTGTTTGGGCGCCGCGATACGGTGAGCTGGAGTGAAAGAAAAGGGGAGAATGATGGTATCGGCCTTGAAACCCTGGTGAGTGATCCTGGTCAGCCGACGATCGACCTGTCGCATCGGCCCCGGATCACCCCCTGGTCAGCGGCGCGGCTGAGCACGATCTTTCGCGACTACGCCGCTGATCCTTCCGCCGCACGGCTGGCGGAAGCGCGTCTCGCCCGCCAGTGCCTGTCACAGTTCTGGTTGAACGCACCGATCGATTCCCTGGAGTTTCTTTATGCATCAGAGATCGGTCAGTGCTACCGGACTCTGATCACCACAGATCTGTCTGCCCAGTCTCTTCTGCGTGATGAGGAGACATGGAAGGACCTGCTCTGCCAGCGACTTTTCTCTGGTCTGGAGCGCCCGGAGACGGCTAATCTCCTGTTGGCGGTGATGCCCTATTTCCGCCGGGGCAAGATGAAGGTGCGCCACTGCGACAAGAACGTTCCGAGTTGGCTCCTGGAGGACTACGCGAGTCTGTTTGAGCCTGAACTGCTGCCGCGGTTGCGTCAGCCCAGCATCACGGTGCGGAAGGCCTTGGCACCTGTGGGTCACCGGGCCGAACGGATCGTGGATCCGGCCGCCGGTCCGGCCCTCGAGGCGGCGTTGCCGGGGCTTCCGCGTCTGGCCTCCCACACCGGTGAGCAGGCCCTGCAACTCACGGCTAGCGAGGAGTTCCTCACTCGCCTGAGCGGCCTGGTGAACCTCTTTGAGATCGATCCCACCGATGCGGACATTCTCCAGGAGCTGGCGAGCTTCCGCCGTCAGATCGGTCAGATCTGGCTGGACACCCCTGATGAACAGGTCAAGGTCCTGTTTGATGCACCCTTCGGGGAGGCCTACCGCAAGTTGTTGCGCAGCGGCTATGTGGCCGTGCCGCTGGCGGACCAGGACCGCCAGCTGCGGCTGGATCTGGCCCGCTACGTCCGCAACATGACCCGACCCAAGGCGCTCCAGGTGGTTCTGGCAGTGCTGCCCTTCTTCCCCCCGGGAAAGATCGAATTCGCCGGCGGCGAACAGTTCATGCCCCAGTGGCTGCTGGGGACCCTGCCGACGCTGTATGTGAAGGCCTGAGCGCTCGGGCCCCGGCCTGTCTGCGGCCGGGTCACTCATTCGTGGAACTCCTTCCACAGCAGCCAGTAGGTGAGGTAGCCGAGCAGGGGCAGCAGCACCATGGGGGCCAGGGCGAGCAGGCCCACCACGGGCGGCAGTTGGCTCAGCAGCCAGAGCAGCCCCAGTCCATAGGTCGCAAAGGCCAGGCCGATGCCCACCGGGCGCCGCAGCAGGCGCTCCCTGCAGCGCAGGCGCCAGGCCTTGAAGCGCCGCCGGCGCCGTTCCTGCGCCGGCACGAAGCGCCACCAGTCACCCCGGGGCATGGCGCTCAGTGGGCCCGCAGGCGCTGGAGATTGCGCCGCTGGTCCTCGAACAGGCCGGTGAGCAGGCTGATCACACGCCGCTCGCGCAGCTTGATGTCAGCGGTGAGGGCCATGCCGGCCTGGAGGGGCACCGTGCTGGCGTTGGGCAGGGGGATGTTCTGGCGATCGAGCTGCAGGATCACCGGGAAGTGGAGGCCTTCGGCCTGGGTGCCGAGGACCTTCGTCTGCTCCTCTGGGGTGAGGGCATCGGAGCCGATGCGCTCCACCCGGGCCGGTACGTAGCCGAAGTCGTTGGCGGGGAAGGTCTCGATGGAGATGTCGGCGGTCTGGCCCACCTGCACGAAGCCGATGGCCTTGTTGGGCAGGTAGACCTTGGCCCGCAGGGAGTCCTGGGGCACCACCTTGAGCAGGGGGTTGGCTTCGTTGGCGCCCACCACGCTGCCGGCGCCGGGCACGATGTCGAACACCACGCCGTCGCTGGGGGCGGTGAGCACGCCGTACTGGATCTGCTGGCGGGCCTGGCGGATCTGGGCGTCGAGGTCGCTGATCTGGCGCAGGTTGGCCTCGATGGTGCTGCGCAGTTCCACATCGGTGCCGGAGCCGGTGTTGACCAGCTGGGAGCGGAGCCGGGCGATCTCGCGCTCCTCCTCGGCCACGCTGGTGCGCAGGTCCTGCATCTTGTTGCGGGCCTCGAGCAGCTGCACCTCGCTGACGGCGCCGTCGCGGACCAGGGACTGGTAGCGGCCTTCGATGTCGGTGTAGATGCGCAGGGATTCGCGGTAGCCGGCCAGGCGGGTGGTGCTCTTGGCCAGTTCCTCGCGGGCCGCATCGAGGCGGCTGTTGAGCTCCCGGGCGCGGTCGCGCAGCTGGCTGAGCTGGTTGGCTGTGAGGCCGGCGGTGGCGGCCTCCTCGCCGAGGGTGGCGCGGGCGACCCGGTTCTCGTTGAGCAGGCGCTCGCGGATGCTCTCGGCGGCGGCCAGCTTGCTGCGGGGCTCGCGCAGGTCGAAGCGGATCAGGGGCTGGCCTTTCCTGACCTCCTGGCCCTCCTTCACCAGCACCTCTTCCACCACGCCGGGCACCGGGGAATCCACGTCCTTGACGGTGCTCGAGGGCTCAAGCTTGCCGGGCACGGGGATGGTTTCGGCGATGGGCGCGGTGACGCTCCAGAGGCCGAGGGCCGCCACGCCACCCACCCCGGCCCAGAGCAGCAGGCTGGAACTGCGGCGGCTCTTGCGAAGCACCACCGTTTCGCTGAACGACCAGTCGCGTGCTCGGTCGGAACCGTTGCCTGCCAGGTCGCCTCCGAAGGGATGGTCGCCGGCCGCGGCAGAACCGGGGTCGGCTGAGGGCGTCGGCGACGGGGTGGCCGGGGGACCGGATGCCCGGCCCACCAGATCGACGCGGACGGCGGCCACGCCGTGACGGCGGTGGGCCCGGGGCGAGCGCAGCCAGCCGACGCCGTCCTCCAGGAAGGCCACGAGCCGGGAGGCTGGATCGGAGGAGCGGGGCGGGGAGGCCATCAGCTGAGTCCCTCCTGGTTCTGGCTGCGGTACAGGGCGTAGTACCAGCCGCGCAGCTGCATCAGCTGGCGGTGGTTGCCCTGCTCCATCACCGCCCCCTGGTCCATCAGCACGATCAGGTCGGCGGGCTGGACGGTGGTGAGGCGATGGGTGATGAAGAAGACGGTCCGGCCTCGGAAAGCCTCGAACAGGTTGATGCAGACCTGGCGTTCGGTGGTGGCATCGAGGGCGCTCGTGGCCTCATCGAGGATCAGCATGCGGGGGTTCTGAAGCACGGCCCGGGCCAGGGCGAGGCGCTGGCGCTGGCCGCCGGACAGGCCGGCGCCCCGTTCGCCGACGCTGGAGTTGTAGCCCTGGGGCATCTGCATGATGAAGTCGTGGGCACAGGCGATGCGGGCGGCGCGGACCATCTCGGTGGCGCTGGCATCGGGCTTCACCATCAGCAGGTTGTCCCGGATGGTGCCGTCGAAGAGGAGCGAATCCTGCGGCACCACACCGATCTGGCGGCGCAGGGAATACAGCTCCACCTTGCCGATGTCGAGGCCGTCGATCAGCACGCTGCCGCGCTCGGGCGGGTAGAACCTGGACAGCAGCTTCAGCAGGGTGGACTTGCCGCTGCCGGAGCCGCCCACCAGACCCACGAAGGAACCGGCGGCGATCTCCAGATTCACCCCGTCAAGCACCAGGGGCCCCTGGTCGCGGAAGCGGAAGGCCACATCGATGAACTGCACCCGGCCCTGGAGGGGGGGCAGGGGGATGTTGCCAGCCTGCTCCTGGGGTTGCTCGGTGGTGCGATCCACCACATCGGCCACCATGCGCAGGGCCTGGGTGTTGAACTGGAAGTCCTGCCAGGTGCTCACCAGCTGCACCAGAGGCTGGTTGATGTAGCCGGAGAGGATGCGGAAGGCGAACAGGGCGCCGATGCTGAGCTTGCCCTGGAAGATCAGCCAGATCGCCACGGCGATGACCACCAGCTGGCCGGCGTTGCTGAGGAACGTGGAGAGGTTGGCGATCGCCTCGCGGGTCACCTTGAGTTTGAAGTCTTCGCCGATGTAGGCCGCGTAGCGGTCCTGGAATTCCCAGCGGGTCTTGAGCTCGGCGTTCTGGGATTTGATCGTCTGGATGCCGGTGATGGCTTCCGTGAGGAAACTGGCGGCCCGCACGCCCTGGGCCATGGTGCGATGGATCTGGCCGCGCACCAGGGGGTTGCTCACCAGGGCCACCACCAGGATCAGAGGCAGGGTCGCCAGGGTGACCAGGGTGAGCAGGGGACTGATGGCGAACAGGATCGCCAGGTAGAGGAGGCTGAAGACGAAGTCCACCAGGGTGGGCAGGGTCTTGCCGAGCAGGAAATCGCGCAGGCGGTCGAGCTGGGAGAAGTAAAAGGTGATCTGCCCCACCGGCCGGGAGTCGAAGAAGCCCTGGGGCAGGCGCACCAGCTGGTCGAGAATGGTGGCTTTGGCGTCCTGGTCGATCCGGTTGGCCAGATCGGTGAACACGAAGCTGCGCAGGGTGCGGAAGACGCTTTCCAGAAGGGTGGCGAGCAGCATCACGGAGGCGATGCCTGCGAGGGCGCCGAGGTTGCGGCTGGCCAGCACGCTCTGGAGCAGGACGAGCAGGCCGAGAGGAAAGACCACCCTGAGGGTGTTGATCACCACTGAAGCCACCAGCACCTCGATCAGTTCACGGCGGTGCTGGTTGAGGAAGGGGGCGTACCAGCTCCAGTCGAAACGCCGTTGCTTGGCATCGGCCTTGCGATCGAAGAGGAGCAGCTCCACCATCCCTCCCTCATGGGTGATGAGCTCCTCGGCCGGCACCAGCAGGGCACCGATCTCGGCCTCCAGCAGCCGGGCGCGGCCATCGGGCTCGACGCCGTCGAGCAGGCCGAAGTGGCCGTTCTGGAGGAGCAGCGCCGGGGCGGGCACCCGGGCCAGACGACTGGCCGGCACGCGGGTCAGCACCACCCGCAGACCAAGGGTGTCCATGATCTGGCCGATGTTGACCAGGTTGAGGCTGTCCTGTCGCTGCAGGATCGCATCCACCTGGTCGGCGAGGGCATCGCGGTTGAGGGGCAGGCCGAAGTAGTCGGCCAGGGACTGACAGACGGCGATCGGCACCGCCCGGGGCCCGCTGGCCCGGGGGAGGGCGAGCCGCCCGCCGCCATCTCCGCTGCGTCGGGGCGGTGGTTCGAGGCTGGCGGCGTAGACAGTGGCGGGAGCCGCCACCCCGGCGAGGACGGCGGGAGTGAGGGGATCGGCGCCGAGGGTGATCGGTGCTTCGGCGTCACGGGGGATCGCCAGGCCGACCAGCCGCAGCCAGGGAGCATCGGGTCCGATGGGCCGCAGCGGGCGTGGAGTCCAGGGTTCGGCCAGGGGCAGGCCGCTGCTGGCGAACCAGCGGAAGCCTGGCGGCAGGCCCATCTCCGGGGGCGCCCCCGGCAGCAGGCTGCGCAGCCGCACCTGCTCGGGGGGCACCGGCCAGTCGTCGAGCAGGGCTTCGCCGAGGGGATCACGCCGGGCCAGGGCCAGCAGCACGGCGTGGAGCTCGGCCGGGCTGGGCTGGTTGGCGAACCAGGCGCCGAATTCGGGATGGCCCGTCAGCAGTTCGCGGAAGGCGGCGGTCGGGAGCTCCAGCGCCTCCACTTCGGTGGTGGCCCGCAGGTGCTCGCAGGGATCGCGACGCAGCAGGCCGGCCCAGCCTGCGAGGGCGCCTGGGGCGAGTCTCTCGATGGTGCGCAGGCCACGGCCGCTGGGGCTGGGTCCGAGGCTGCGCAGCTGGCCGCTGCAGAGCAGCAGCACGCCATCGGGCATCACATCCGGGCGCAGCACCGTCTGGCCGATGCGGAATCGACGCGGCTCCAGCAGGGCGTCGATGGCTTCGATCCGGGCAGAGGGAAGCCGGTCGAAGGGGGTGAAGTCCTTGAGCAGGCCGCTCAGGGCCCGGGGCGAGGAGGTCATGGGTTCCCGTCCTCCTCCAGAAGGGCGAGCATGGCGTCGAGGGCCGGCAGGGGCTGGCCCTCCAGCAGGGTGTCCACCCGCTGCTCGAGCCATGTGTTGAAAAGCTCGCGCAGCATGAGGTTCCTGTTGGCCTCGTCCAGGGAGGCGGGCAGCAACTGTTCGAGCCGCAGCACCACCCAGCTGGCGCCGGCCTGAAAAGGGTCGAACAACTCGCCCTGCCGCCCCCGACGCAGCCGGCCCACCAGGGTCTGGTGACCGGCGGCCAGGGATACAGGGCCGATCTGGCCGCGGCTGTGGCGCTCGGGGCCACTGGAGTGAAGCGGCGCCAGCTCGGGGAAATCGGCTTCCCCCTCCGCGATCTGCTGGTGAAGTTCGGCGGCGAGCTCCTCGCTCTCGAGGCGCAGCAGGGAGTACACCACCTGGTCGAGGGCGGGTTTGCGCTGCAGGAAGCGCACCTCCACTTCCGCGCCCCAGCGTCGCCGGCAGAGGCGCTGCAGTCGCTGCTCCTGGGTGGCCAGGATGCGGAGATCCTCGAAGGTCAGGCCGCGGCTGGCAAGCCAGGCGGGTACCTGCTCATCGGCGTTGACCCCGCGGCGCTGGAGGAAGGTCCCCATCAGATCCTTCTCCTCGCCGGCCGGAAGGGGGATGGCGCGAACCAGCTGATCCAGCACCCAGGCGCGGGCCAGGGCACGGGCCTGGCCCTGCTGGCGGATCAGCCGGTTCAGCTCCGAGATCGCCATCCAGGGGCGCCCGGGGGGAAGTTCCACCACCGCCGGCTCGCGGAGCCCCGAGAGCGGCTCGGGCAGGGCCTGGCGCTGGGCGGTCATGGGGTCTCCTCCCGGGCCTGGCGCCGTCGGGGGTGGCCATGGGGCAGCTGCAGACGGTCGAGGGCATCCGCCATCAGGGCGAGGCCGCGCTCGCGGCTCCAGGTGCCACGGGCGTAGGCGAAGGCGGCCGCGGCCATGGCGCTCCAGGCTCGATCGTCGCTGTCCAGATGCAGGACGGCGTCGCGCCACTCCCCGGGACTGCCGGCGATGAGAACTTCCTGCCCATGGCGCAGACCGGTGGCTTCGGCCGCCAGGGGGCTGAGCACCTGGGGGATCCCATGGGCGGCGGCGGCGACCACTTTTCCCTTGAGGCCGGCGCCGGAGCGCAGGGGAGCCAGGAAGACGCGATGGCGGGCGTACACCTCGGCGGGATCGGCCACCCAGCCTGCGGGGACCACCCCCGGCTCGCCGCCCCAGCGGCTGGCCAGTTCAGGGGTCAGGCCACTGCCGTACAGGTGGAGCCGCAGCTGGGGTCGCTGGCGGTGCAGGTCGGGCCAGACCTGTTGCAGAAAAGCCTCCACACCATCGCGGTTGGGGGGGTGGCCGTAGCTGCCGAGGAAGGCGAGGCCGCTGCGCCCCTCAAGGGGGGCAGGCGCTACGGGCCCCTGCACCACCCAGGGGCAGGGGGCGGTGGCGGCCTCGCCGAGGGTTTCGGCCTCGATCACGGCCCTCTCCACATCCGAATAACTGAAGGTGAGGTGCACCTCGCGCATCACCGCCAGCTCCTGGCGCTTCACCTGCTCGACCGCTTCAAGCGCCCGGCGGGCCGCTTCACCCTCGAGGCCCTCGGCCCGGGCGGCTCGCAGCTGGCGCAGATGGTGCAGATCGGCATTGCAGAACAGCAGCCGGGCCTGCGGAGCATGGCGACGGATCAGGGGCAGTGCCTGGGAGGCGACGGTGTATCGGGTGAGATAAATCAGTTCGAACTCCCGCCCCCGCTCCGACAGGAACTGCTCAAGGGAAAGCACGAAGGGGGCATGGATCAGCTCGACACCACGGCGCTGGAGGTCTTCGCTGTAGCTGCCGAGCCAGGCGAGGTTGAGCGGCAGGAGGGTGACCTTCCATCCGAGGGCCTGGAGCAGGTCCATCTCGACAAGGGCGGCATGGCTGCCGGCATCGCGGTCGGGCCGCGGGGTTTCCTGGTCGATGCAGAGGACGCGGCCGCAGATGCCCCGGTCCTTGATCGCTTCGGCGGCGGCGTGGCTCGGCTCGGTGGGGCCCACAAAGGCGTCGGCCCACTTGCGCTGGAACAGCGGAGCATGGATCCCCTGGTAACGCTTGAGGCCGGTGGCCGCTGCCGTGTCGGTGCCGCAGCTCATCCCCTCATGGTGGATCACCCTGGCGAGGGCGGCATAGCGCACCGAATGGCCGGCCTGGCGCACCTTGAAGGCCAGATCGGTGTCTTCGAAGTAGGCGGGGGTGAATTCGGGGCTGAATCCGCCCAGCTCATTCCAGAGGTCCAGGCGGATGGCCAGGGCGGCGCCACTGACGTAATCCACCTGGCGGCCGTAGGCGAAGCGTGGGTCGTGGGGATTGCCGCCGCGGCCGTAATTCCAGGGTTCACCGTTGCCCCAGACGATGCCGCCCGCCTCCTGGAGCCTGCCATCGGGGTAGATCAGCTGGGCTCCCACCATCCCGGTGTCGGGCCAGCGGGTGAAGGGGTCGAGCAGCTCCTCCAGCCAGATGGCGCAGGGCTCGGTGTCGTTGTTGAGCAGCACCAAAAAGGTGCCGCGAGCCGCAGCGGCGCCCGTCTGGCAGGCCCGGTTGAAGCCGAGGGCCGCTTCATGGCGGATCAGGCGGATTCCAGGGGCCTCCCGCTGCAGGGCGTCAGCGGTGCCGTCGCTGGAGCCGTCGTCGACCACCACGATCTCGTAGGAGATACGGGTGGGGGCATAGGCGATCGCCGCCAGGGCCCGGCGGGTGACCGCGTACTGGTTGTGCACCGGGATCACGATCGTGACCAGGGGGTCGGCCGCCACCGAAAGCCGCAGGGGCTGACGGGGGCCCCGGACGCCACCCGGCCCGGGTTCGTCGTCCCCTGCAGGAGCAGGAGACCCTTCACTGCGCCGGAGGGGCTGCTCGAGCAGGCGCTGCAGCAGGGGCAGGTCGGCCGGGAGGGGGGTGCCGTCGGCATCGGCCCAGGCCAGCCAGGTGCGCAGGCTGCGGTAGTGCTCCCTGGCCAGGGGCGAGAGCTGATCGGGAAATGGCGGCCGTCCGTGCTCCTGCAGGGCGGCCCAGGGGGTGAGGTGAAAGGGGACCAGCTCGTAGCGCTGGTCGAGCACCCGGCCGGGGACCGTCTCCAGCTGGAGATGGTGGACATCGCCATCGCAGAGGTCGGTGGGCAGCACCGCCTCGAAGGGCCAGGGCCCCTCCGGAAGGGGCTCAGGGGGCACCACCGACAGCCGGACGGCCCCGTCGAGACGGAGCTGAAGGGCTTCCGCGCCCCGGCCCCAGCCCTGCAGGCTTGTCGCCCGCAGCTGGGTCAGACCTCCGTCCAGGATGGGACCGTACTGGCGCTGGTGGGCGATCTGTCCGTAGGTGGCCGCATCCAGCCGCAGGGGACTGCCGGCCAGCTCCAGACCCCCCTCGGCAACGGTGAGCACCCGCAGAACCAGCCCGCGGGAGAAGGGGGGCAGGGGATGCTGGGGTCCCCATCGGAAGCGGAAGCCACAGGGAAGATCGATGCCTTCGGCCGGGAGGTCGGGCCGCTCCAGGTCCGCGGTCAGTTCGGAGATGGTCAGCCGCAGGGCCGGTTGCAGCAGGTCCTCGAGGATCAGCAGCAGCCTCAGGGGCTCGGCCAAGGGCCGCAGGGGCCAGTTGCAGGCCCATCCGCTGAGCCCACCGCTCTGGCTCCAGCCCTCAAGCTGCCCCACCAAGCTGCCGCGACGCAGTTCGGACAGGGTGCTGGACAGCTCAGGGAGCATCGCAGCCATGCTGGAATCGATGGGCGAACCCTATTGCCGCTCTGCTGCTTTGTCTCGTTCCGCCATGGACCCACCAGGCGGTGAGCCGGGGGTTCGGTTGCCCCTGCGTCTGCTCGGACAGCTGGATCTGCCTGCCGAGGTGCATCGGAGGCTGCTGACACAGCTGACAGAACTGGCTGCGGGCACGCTGCGGCGGTCCCTGGAGGAAGGAGCGCTGGACGGGGCCCTCGCCGCCCACGACGATCTGGCGGCGGCGGTGACCGCGCTGGCGACCCTGAGGCCGGAGCTGGAGGCCAGCCTCTGGCCCCGATACGGCGAGCTGCTGGCCCAGCTGGTGGCCCTGGCCCACGGGGCCCTGTTCCGGGAGGGTGAGACAGCCGTCTTGATGTCGCCCCAGCAGGAGGCAAGCCTCTGCTGGCGCCTCGCCGGGATGCTCGAGGGTGGCCTGGCCCGTCCCTGGTCGCCGCCGGAATGGCTGCCGGTGCTGGAGCAGCAGCTGGTTCAGCGGGGGGCGCTGGCCTGGCAGGAGCGGCGCGAGGAAGGTCCCGAGGCCCGGGAGCGCTGCCTGGATCTGTTCCTGCGGCTGGCTCAGCTGCAGGACCCGGTGGCGCCCTGGGTGGCGCAGGCCTGCCGGGAGGGGATGGAGGCCGTGGCCGGGACCGTGCTGACCCAGGCGACGCCGGATGAAGCGTCCCTGGCGGCTCTTGCGCAACGGCTGGAGCGGTTGCCGGTGGCGGAGGAACAGCGGCAGGCCTTCGAGACGGCCCTGCTGCGAACCCGCCTGAGCCTGGAGCTGATGCAGGCCGCTCGCCGGCAGGCCCGCACCGGGGCGGAGGCGCTCGAGGTGGTGGAGCCGGAGTGGCTGGACCGGGACGATGGGGAGCCTCCGGCGAGGCCGCTTCTGCGCCTCATCCTGGAGTCCGGGGATGGGGGCCTGGAGCCGCAAACCCTTTCCCTGGCGCCGTTCCTCGATGGGGATGGGGAGGGGGCGGTGCTGGCCGTCGAGAGGTTTCTGGCCTCGGCTCCGCCGCATGCCGCTGCGGGCCAGCCGGTACCGGATCTGCAGGCTGGCCTGGCGGCACGGGGTCTGCCGATGGGGGAGGACACCCTGATGGTGCTGCGGGCGGCGGCAGCGGCCTGGCAGGAGGCCCTCGGGGAGCGCCTGGTGCCGCTCGAACCCGCGGTCTTGGCAACGGGAGCGCTGATGGTGGAGCTGGATCCGCTGGAACTGGCGCTCCTGTGGCATCTGAGCCGGTCGCCGGAACAGGTGGAGGAAGCCCTGGGGGAACTGCGGCGCCGCCATCACGACGGTGACTTCTGGAACGCGGCGGCGGTGGAGGCCTTCCCCGCCCTGCCGGAGGCGCTGGAGGTGCTGCGGCGCTTCCAGTTGCAGGGTGGCTTCTACACGAGTTCCCACGCCCCGATGGAAAGCCTGCAGCGCTGGGCCCAGCCGGCGTTGCAGGCCCTGCTTCAGGCCCAGGTCTGGAGCGGCTCGGCCGGCACCCAGGCGCTGTGGCTCCCCTGGGGGGCGGAGGGGGGAGGATCCCTGCGTCACTCCCCCGACGCGGAGGGGCTGCTGGAGCGCCTGGGAGGCCAGGAGGTGCTGGTGGTGTCCGAGCACGGCGAGGCGATCCGGGAGGCGCACCTGGCCGGGCGTTTGTTCCGGGGTGAGCCCTTCGGTCTGCGCTGCCTGACCCCTCCGGCCAGCCGCCATCCCCAGCGGCCTGCGGCGGGATTCGAGATGAGTCTGGAAGGCTTGATCGAAGCCGTGGATCAGGCCTTCCGAGACCGTCCGTTCGCTTTGGTGTTGGCGGATTGCGGTGCCTATCGGCTCCCTCTGGCCCAGGCGGTGGTCAGCCGGTATGGGGTGATGTCGGTTGGCATCGCAGGTGGACTGCCCGGGATTGCGGCCTGGTTGACGACCCCTTGCCCCTGATGGCTAAACATAAGCTCCTACAAAGCAAGAGATGCATCTGCATGTTCAGGTGAGTAGTTCAAGGCTTTTGTCCAATATGCCTCATTCTGAATATTTGTCAGTCGTTCAACTTGTCGGCCTCGCTCAGTCCTCTTGGGCCTCTCAGTCATGCTAAATCTCAGCTTAATCTTCATACCTGTCTCTAAATTTCTCCTGGTATTGCTCTGTCGTGTACGCATAGCCTTTTGGTCGTTTCTGTACGGGCAGATCTACATGCCTGTGCGTATATGAAGTGAGTGTTCCACTCCATTGCTACTGTCGCCATCACTATGTTTTCCTGTTCACGAGGCTCTAGGAGGCTGCTGAAAAACCAGCCCAGCCGCGGGAGAATGGCCTAACGGCACTGAGCGAATGCGCGGCCAGCAGGAACGCACCGGCCCCCTGTTCTCGTACATCTCCACAGAAGACCGGAT
>NZ_JAFKRG010000002.1 GCF_019038415.1 Synechococcus sp. CCY 9618
AGCGGGCCGAGCGGCGGAGATCGACCAGCTGGGAATCGACACGGACGCCGCGGAGGACCGCCGGATTCGCCGAGCAAGACTCCCGGCGGGAAAGCCATAAGGCTCACAGAACCCAATCTGCTCTGGAGGGTCTTGGATTGGCGGCTATTTCAGCAGCCTCCTAGGCTTGAACGTTAGGGGCCGCGTCTCGCCCAAGGGCGACTCTTGAAAATCAGTTTTCTAATTGGTAAAAAACTCATAATGAATAAGTTAGGCCCCAAATCAAAGAGATGGGCGGAAGCGCCGCGCCAGTGGGCTGAATCTAAGAATCTCTGAACAACAAGCCCTCATCAGCATCGCTGACGACAGAAGCGTTTTGGGATCCACTCCTCCTCGATGCAAGGTGTCTGAGCAATGCATTATCGTCTTGCAGGGGCTGAATCCAATCTTTGGTGAGCTAAGTGGCGGCCAGATTGACTTTCAAGCCCATATAGTTATATGGTTCTCGGTAACTGATGGCGAGCTAGAAAAAGGTAGGTGAGCCCAACTGGCATGACCTCCTTGCAGCTCTCCCTGACCGTTTATCTAGCCGGGTGTTTAGAAAGGAGAACTGATTCGTGATTATCAGGTAGGGATGCACTATTATGGCGACGATATGGTCATTCGTTGTTCAACCTGAATGAACAGTTGACCCTTGGTTTTGGGAAGCGAAGTTCATTTTACAGGTGGCAAGGCCATCCATGACTTAGCCTTCTTTCCCTCTATCTTGAGCCGCTGATGAATCCCATGGTTATTCGCATTGACATAGGCAACTTCCTCGTCGCCATGCAGAACAACTCATGATGAGATCAATCTGTATATTTCTCTTGCCGTGGACATATCCCAGTGGCTCAAGATGGATACCTTGCCCTCGCCGTTGCGGTCTTTCATGCCGAGATGCAATAGCTGCCCTGCTTGGTTTGCATCTCCGAATCTCCCTCGCTTTTCTTGTTCTTGGCGGAGCAGGCTGCCGCATCTTCATGCTCAACAAAATCAGGGAGCCTTCCCCGTCGTAACACTCTGCTTGTGCTGCTTCAGCAGGAGGTGGAAGGTGAGGAACGTCGTCTCAGGACCAATCGGCTGATGGAAAGATCGATGTCGGAAAACGGTACATGGTGGAACCCTCCATCGAGGACTCGTTGATGAACAGATCGCTGACCCCGCATCACTGCAGAAACAGATGTATCCGCAGCATGGTTGCCAATCAATACGGTGGCGGCCCCACACGCTGATCTTGAAGGGGGTAGAGAAGTCTGATCAGGCAACACAGGGGCTGCAAGGAAGCAGATCCTGCATCTCTTTAGTGATCATTTTCACTTGGCGCACTTCTTGACCCTGCTCAGTGCGCAATCGACTAAACAGGCGTACTTACTGTCCAGTAAGCTGGGCAGACATCTCAATCAGCGCTCCATTGTCTCGTAGAGCGTTGATAGTATCCAGCGCTTTCCAGGCTCATTGCCGCAGAAATATATCTTGACAGTATTCACCATAATGATAGATTATTCTCACTGTAGACTTCTCCAGCCTTCTTCCCATTTGGCAGGGTCATGTTATTGTACTGCTTTGCCAAGCATTGCAAAAATATGATTATTACAGTGATCTCTAAGGAGCGATCCGGTTCCACGCGCTTTGGTCAGATCTTTTCGGAAATCGGATTTACTGTTTACGATGAAATATTTCATCCCAAGACGCCGTGGTGTTTGCACAAGCGAGATTTGGCTCTTGGCAGTTTAAAAGGTATAGTTTTTCCTAGGGAGGTTGTTGATGCCGCTAACGAATCTTCGGACCCTTTGAGCATGCTTCCTGTTGAATCTTTTTTTGATGGCAATCCGCTCAGAAGTGGTGGCATTCCAGTTGAATTCGTATCTGATCTAAAAGCACTGGATGGTGGTCCTATTTTAATTACAATATTTGTGGGACACCTCGATGCACAAACCATTGCTGACGTATGTCTCATTTCAGACCACGTTCTCTTCTTGACTCGTAGGCCTATTGACTCATATATTTCAATGATAAAAGCGATGGCTAGCGGACAGTTTGCTGCCAAAGGCGTCAATACAACCAGCTTAAAGCCAGAAATAGACCCTTCTAAGCTGATCAAATATACGGATACTCTACTTTTAATGAATCAGTCAGTCCTCGAATGCCTTCTGCGGTCTGGAATTCGTGATTCAACTTGGTTCGTTCGTTACGAGTCATGGGCTAACTTCAATAACGATATGCAGGTTTCTTTTGTTTGTGGTTTTCTGCATGCGCTTGGTGCGTTGCCTCAGTCTGATTACGTCTCCACTCTGACCGAGAGCAGAGCGTTCACATCTCAGTTGACAAAGCAGGACGCTGAGAAAGACTGGCGAAATAAGATTTCAAATCCTAAAGAGGTCGATCAGTATTTGCAGCACATGCAGCATGAAGCATTATCATTAGAGGCTAATGCGATAATTAATCTGGCAAAATCGGTGTTTTCCAAGAAGCTCCCCATGAGTGCTAGGCGTTAGCCTTTCTCTTGTGACAGCTATTCTGACCTGCGGTCGACTCTGTTTGTCGAGCTGAAATCGTTGACTTTGATGAGCGTCAGACCATAAATAGTTATGGCGCTAAAGCTATCTTTGAGAGCTTGAGTAACATGTATTCAGCTTGACTTGCGGCTTTGCGCCATTTAGGACGACACTATCAATTCATTCAAAAATAGCAAATGCAGTTTCCTTCGGCGAGCCAAGTGGACTCTTGGCATCTTCATTGAGTAAGACACTTTTGGCTAATTTTTGCCTAAAGACTCAAGTCCCAAGCTCTTGTGTCGCGAGTCTCATTGGGGCAGGCTAGGTTGTTGTCATTGGTGTAGAGATGAGTCATACGTCGCTTGGCCTCCACAGGGAGGTGTACTGCTCAAAATCATTGAACGTGATCAAGAGAACGCGTTTCGTCATTGGGTGGCATCAGTGCTGGAATGAAGGAGTTGGTATCGTTTGAGGCAGGGGGCTCATTGGTGCTGCTGGGTGGCGCTCAGAGCCGCCAGGATGCCGAGCTTGGCTTCGTTCACGGCCAGGGCGGTGACCAGTGGCGAGTGCTGCAGCACTGCCGCCGCCGAGCCGGTGCCGCTGGGAAGGTTCATGGCAGCGAGCTCGAGGGACAGAGAAAGGCTCGTCGCGTTCGAGGGTGGACCGTTTTGCAGCTGGGCAAGGACGTCCCGGTGGCACGTGAGGTGGGGATCCCAGGTCAGACGATCGTTGAGCAGGGGCAGGGCGACCTGGGAGCAGGCTGGGCATTCCTGCTCCCACCAGCCCACCAGCAGTGGATTGACAAGGAAGAGCACATTGGGCCTGCCCCCATAGGAGCGCTGCAGATCCTTGGCCTCCTCCACTTCCAGGAGCCTCAGATCGATGATCAACGTGACATGGAGGGCTTGCCGAAGCAGGGGTTCCAGCAGGAGTTGATCTCTGCCGTCGATCACCACGACGCCAGCCAACTCCAGGAGCCGCTCCAGCTCATTCCTATCGTGGACGATGGTCAGGGAATCCCCTGGGACATCATCGATGGAGTCGGCCGTTGTCGCATCGGTGACGAGCCCCAGGGGGCGGAACCAGCTGCCCAGCAGCCGGTAGGTGCAGAGATGTACCAGCCGGTCGATGGCACTGGGTTCTCCAGTGTGGGTCACAGCGCGGGCGACCTGAAGAAAACCCGTACGCCGTTGCTTCATCTGCCTCAGCAGGGACCTGGAGTTGGCCTCCAGTTCCGCCAGTGCCCTCTGGATCGCCACCTCGGTTTCCGAGAGCATGGTGGTCAGATCCGGCCGCAGCAGGGCGATCGCCACCATCCGTTCCGCCATCTGATGCAGATTTCGGGCATGGATGCCTTGGTGGTAGGTGCCCTCCGCACTGTGTTCTGTCAGCAGGACCGGTTTCTTATACCGGATGGCTTCGACGGATTTTATCTTCACTCCCGTCCCGTTCAGCATCGGCACCACTACGGCGTCCACCGTGTCATAGAAATCGGACACCTCTTTCACGAAGCCGAGTTTGGTGACCAGTCCTGTGTGATCGGCCACGGATCGACAGATACTCCCCGCAAGGACGACTTCAACGGGTGCGTAGGTCTCCCGTACGAGCTTGTCCAGTTCACGGATCAGATTCTCGATGGCAATACGGTTGAAGTGGATGTCGGAGCCGATCATCCCAAAGCGAACCTTGGCTGGATGCAGGTAGCCCCCGCTTGCCCCCTCCTTGACAGAGAATGAAGAGACTTCAGGGTCTAGATAGGGCAGCGTGAGTACAGAAATACTGGGTTTCAGTTTCTGATGGGTGTACCAGGCGGCATCTTCTTCCTTGATGGCGATGAGCAGATCAGCCCGATTCAGGCCAAAAACTTCATCTTCAACCGAGCAACTGAAGAATTCGGGACTCACACCCGTCGCCCGGAACTGTTCGGCTCTTGCGCTGAAAACGTCATGAGTCTCGAGAGCTTTCACGCACGTCTCAGGGGCATGATCGAAGGCTTTCGATAGCCACACGTTATGCACCACGAAGAGATCGAAGCGCCGCTTGCAAAACAGATTCTCCAGATAGCCACCGAGATCCTGATCCCACCACTCGTCAAGCGCATGGCTGGGACCATCCTTGGGTTCCATACCCACCCCTTTATGGCCATAGAAGTGCAAGACATCCCCCCATTGCTGGCGGAGGACCATGTCATCATCTTCGTTATGACCCCAGTACCAGCGTGTCTCGAAGGCATAGTGCAGAAATGTGATGCGAAAACCGAGATCCTGAAGCAGCTTCGTTGTCTGGAAGGCACGTTTCCGTTGGCCCGCATCCAGAGGGTGGGTGGCGAAGGGTGAAAGTACCAGCGCCCTTCCTTCACTCATGGAACGCTTCACTCCTGGTCCACTCGAAATCGGGCAGCCCCCCTGAGAGGCTGATCACCATTGAGTAGATCAGCCTCAGTTGGCGGTTCATCTCCTCACTGTTGCGGGGCTTGAAGGCCATGGCGTGATAACTTCTGTACTCTGCGGGCACTTGTGCAATGTCTTGCTGGAATCGATCCTGAGCCTGCGATGGAGTCATCCAGACCGTGCCTGCGATTAGATCAGACAGTGCCTGCCAGTAGACCCGCTTACGAAACCATTCCGGCCTGAGACGATTGGCAGGAATCACATGTTGGACCGGCATGGAAGGGGTGTAATAGATATTCTCTTTGCCGATCTGTTCAAACAATTCGGTTTCATCATTGCTCAGCAGTGAACTTGTCCCGTTTCGACCGAGTCGCGTGTCAAAGCCCACGCCAGATTCAAACACCTTCTTGCGGAACACCATATTGGCTCCAGCGATCCAGGTTCCCTCACTCATGGGGGTGGCTTTCTCCACGGGCCAGTCCACGCAGGAGAGAAATTCTTCCAACTTGCTGTCCATCCAGTTGGGACGTTCAGCCTCCCGGTAATCGGCGATGATGCGACCTCCCAGCACCAGCCAGCCAGGATGGGCTTCCATCAGGCTCTGGGCTTCAAGCACCCAGGTCGGATGGGCGATGGCGTCATCATCAAGAAACGCCACCAGGGGGGCGCTGGCGATGGCGATCCCAAGATTCCTCGCCCGACTCAGACCGGAGATGTCTTCATGGATGAATTTGTCGCAGAGGGAGTCGTTCGCAATCCTCTGTCGTTTCTCCTTCGGAGTGTTGTCAACAACGATGATTTCAACGTCATCACGGTTCACTCCCTGTTGTGCCAAGAGGGAATCAATTGCTCTTGGTACAACCTCATAGCGGCAGTAGGTGGCGATGACAACAGAGATCTTCTTGCTCATTAGTAAAACTCGAAAGATTGCATCGAAAGCTGGCCGATGGCGAAGGAAAGCATTCTCTGGTCTTCTCCATCGGGCCTGTAGCTGGACGGTATCGAAAGTTCCATAATGCTGAATCCCATTCCTGGACCACCAGGTTGAGCCTTATCAATCAGGTGCCCCTCTATCTCTGCACGGTAGATATTGTCGCCGGCCCAGTGAAGAGGAAGCGCCGTACCGTTGACATGGAATTTCAGCTTGCTGCCATCGTTCCTGTCGAAGAATCTGGCGATTTGTACTTCGAATCTCCAGTGGCCTATCCCGGTTTGAAACGGGAAGCGAACGGCCAATCTCGGTTCAGGTCCAACCCAGCGAATCCATCCTTTTCCTGATGGTTCGCGGGAGTACAGATTGCTGATCAGAGGTGTGAGGGAGCTGCAGTCGTAGTGGAGCTGCCGCAAAGGAGGAAAGATCTGATCCTTTCGCTGCCGTTGGGTGGGAAGGGGGCCCCAGTGGATCTTCGATGGTGCCGGGGTGTCAGGCTCCACGGGGGGCTTGGCTTCAGCCTGTCCCAGCAGCCCATCAAGTTGCTCCCAGAGGTTGGTGTTCTGCGGCATCTCCAGCAGCTGGCGCTGAAGCGTGGCGATCCTGTGGCGGCTCATCAGCGCTGCGCCTCCAGCACCAGGACACCGGGCAGATCCCCGCCCAGCACCCCCAGCTTCCAGCTGGAGATCAGATGGATGCGGCAGTCGCTGAGGCCAGCGGCGCGGCACTGATCGAGAATCTCCCAGCCGGGGATCCGAAACACCAGAGAGCCCTGTTCGGGACGGAAGGGATCGCCGTGGAAATCGGCCTCACCGAGGAGCTCCACGTTGCCGGTGGTCTCGTTCCACCGGGCTTTCTCGATCGAGGTGGATTGTCCGAAGGCCATCGGGAAAGTGGCCACCAGGCGTCCGTCCGGCTTCAGCACCCTCCTGATCTCGCGCAGGGCCCGATCAAGGGAATAAACGTGTTCAAACAATTCACTGCAGATGACGAGATCGAAATGACTATCGTTGAAGGTCAGGTGGCAGAGGTCCTGATGCGCCATGTCACTCCCTGTACTGCCCAGATCGTCGTCATGAAATTCACTTTGTACGAGACAGTCCGAGGCGATGTGATGTTTCAACCAGAACGCAAGTCCTGTCAGGGTTTCTGGAAGGAAAATCTGCTTTCTTCTGATGGCCTCCAGAGAACCATGCTGGCATTCCATCACTTGTAAAATCGCACGATTGCGACTAAGGAGGCCATGGGCTATCAGGGATTCGCGATAGTTCGGACCGTTGACGAGGATGTGTTCAGGCGGGATGTGCTCGCCGGTCAGGGGTTCGAGAATCCCCAGGGTACTGATCATCCTTACGCACGCATCAAGCCTTTGGCCCTGCTGCAGCAAGGCCGGCAGGATGGTGTGAAAATCCTCAAATCTGGAAAAGGTCTGATGGCGCTCGTGCAGATCCAGCACACCTTGACTGGGTGTCAGGCTTTCAGTGATTGTTGACACCAAATCGAGCCTTGTCGCTCTTCATATTGTGAATGATTTCTTCCATTCCTGCCCTTAATGTAGGCTTTGGAACCGCTGATCTCGGCTGAGGTTTGCAGGTGGCTTCAGGAAGCCTGATCCCAACCCCCCAGGCCCGGGCACGGTTCACCAGGGGGTGTCATCTGCGCCGTAGGGACCGTCGATGCTCAGTCCTCCGGCGGACCGCTCAGACCCGCCGCCGCGATCGCCGTGCGTAGGTTGCCGATGACGGCATCCAGCTGGGCAGCTTGCACATCGGCGTCCGAGGCGCCTTCCTTGACCGCCTGGAGAAAGGCCAGGGCGGCCTGCTGCTGCTGCTGGCCTGCCTCGGCGCCGGGTTCGATCGTCCGCAGCAACATCACGCCATGGCGGAGCCAGGCGCCGGGGCCTTCACCCCCTGGAGGATGGTGTCCGAGCCCGGCTGCTTCCATCCCAGCGTTCCGCAGTTTCCTGCCCCATCATGTCGGCGCTTGCTGTGGGTCGATCCTGAAGGTCTCCGGTGAAGCCAGGGTCGCCAGGCTGAAGCTAGGCGCCAGGGAGGCGTCGGCCCAGCGTTCCCGCTGGGCCGGATCGCCCCACACCACCAGTTCGATCAGATTCCCGATCCAGGGTCCGCTGGCCTCGGGCGCTGCAACCTCCAGCTCCCATTCCCGGGACTCCAATGCCCTGGCCTGCCACAGCAACTCCATGGCCGGCTTGTTCAGATCGATCGGTTCAGCGTTCACCACCAGAGGGGCGATCCGGAGTCTGGCCTGGCCGTCGATCGACAAGGCAATCCTGAGCCCCTTGTCCGCCTCCATCAGCACATAGACGGGGACCCCGGGCACCAGGCTGCCGCTCAGGCAGCGGCGGGGCAGGCAGCTGTTGTGAGGGGCGCAGGCCATGGCGGCTTCCGTACGCACCGCCTCGGGCACTTCACGGGAATCCGCCAGGCGGAAGTACTGCTGGTCCGGGAAACCGATCGCATCCGCCATGGCCCTTGCATACACCTCCGCCTGGCCCGTCCTGCTGAACCGCCCCTTGGCGAAGTAGTCCCGCGCCTCCTGAAAGCTGCCCCGCAGTCCCTCACCACCGTGCAGGTGGTAGTAGAGGCAGTTGTAGAAGCCGAATTTGATGCTGGCCCCGTAGCTGCTGCGCACCGTGGTGAGGTGGGCACCGGCGCAGAGGGCCTCCGGCAGGAAGTCCGCCTGGGCCACCGACTCCTGTTCCACCCCCACCAGCCAGAGGTAGTCGAGGTGATGGGCGGCGGGGATCGCTGACCGCTTGAAGGCGAAGGGCTTGCGCGCCACCAGGGGGCTGCCCGCCTTGCCGCACACCAGGTTCAGGTAGGTGAAATTGACGCAGTCGAAGCTGGCCACCACAGCTTCGCTGCCCCAGAAGCGCTCCACCGCCTCCCGGTCCAGCAGCAGCAGTTCATCGGCATCCACCGAGAGCACCACATCGCCCCGGGCCAGCCCGTAGCCGTGGACCCGCTTTTCCCGCTCGTCTTCGAACATCCGGTGGTGGTAGTGGATCGGTACCCCCAGCCGCCGCGACAGATGGGCGAAAAGGTCGGCCGCTCGAGCCGAGGGCTGGACCAGATCCCGCCCCACCAGGGGTTCCAGCAACTCCCGGGTGAACAGAAAGGGACCGTCGTTCACGATGATTTCGTCGACCCAGGCCAGCAGTTCCACCACCCGCTCGATGAAGTCGAAGTCCTCGAAGAACTGGATCACCACCGAGATCGTGGCCATCGCCTCAGCCCCGCCTCCAGATGCAACGGCCCACGCGCTGCAGATGGGTCTCCAGATCCGCCGGGATCTCCTGACGCAGGGCCACATCCACCTGCCAGGGCAGCAGCAGCTCATCGATCGCCGCCATCAGCCGCAGCCGGTCCCGATGGCTGAGCTCCCGCCCCTCCAGGCAGAGGTCGATGTCGGATCCTTCCCGGTGCCGACCCATGGCCCGGGAGCCGAACAGCCACACGGCGTCGAGATGGGCCTGACTGGCGAACAGCTGCTGAAGCCGCTGCTGGCTCTGCTCTGGGATCCCCGGGATCGCCCCCATGGGGGTGGGAGGGTGGCTCATGACTGCATGGTGCTCAGCCGGGCCCGCAGCCGCTGGAAGCAGCCCAGATAGCTCTGGCCGATGTGCCCGGCGATCGCATCGGCGGTGGATCGGTTGTAGGTGTGGCTGGTGAGATTGCGGTCCTGAATCATCAGCATCCAGGCCTCGCCATCCTGGATAAGGCCCAGATGGAACGCTTCCTTCAACATATCCCTTGAACCGAGCAACTGCTCGTTGCCCTGGCTGACCAGGAGATCACGCAAGGTGTTCCAGGCCAGCTCGAAGGTGTATTCAAAGGCCTTGATCAATCCCTGCTGCTCCCGTGCGTTCAGTTCGGGGGGCTCGAAGAACGTCTCCAGCTGCTCGAGCGCCCGGCAGTAGTTCGAGAATCTCTGCTGCCAGCGGATGTCCAGGTCGCCCATCAGCTCCGCACCCAGTCGGTCACGCCGCCGGGCCGGTCGAACAGTTCGATGCCCTCGGCGGCCAGCTCCGCCCGGATGCGGTCGGCCGTGGCGAAATCGCGGGCGGCTTTGGCAGCTTTGCGCTCTTCGATCCGGGCCTGGATCGCCGTTTCATCCACCGCGGCCGCTGCCGCCTCCGCCTCCAGGCCCAGCACCCCGGCCAGTTCCCGCAGCAGCCGCCAGCGGGACTCCAGCTGCGCCGCTTCGCCGGCGGCGGCCGCCTCCGCCTCCCCTCGCTCCAGCCGGTGGGCCAGGGCCCGCAGGGGCCGGGCCAGCTCGAACAGCACGGCCAGGGCCGCCGAGGTGTTGAGGTCGTCGTCCATGGCGGCGGCGAAGCGCTCGCGGGCCTGGGTGAGCTCCTCGGAGGGCTCGGTTGGTGCGGCTCCCCAGCCCAGCGCTACCCCGTGCCGCTCCCCCAGCCCCAGGGCGCCATCGAGGCCCTTCCAGCCCGTGGCCGCCGCCGCCAGGGCCTCGGCGGTGAAATCCAGGGGCTTGCGGTAATGGGCCTGCAGCACGAAAAACCGCAACGTCATCGGGCTCACGCCGCTTTCCAGCAGGGCCCGGATCGTGGTGAAGTTGCCCAGCGACTTGGACATCTTCTCGCCGCCCACGTTCACCATGCCGTTGTGCAGCCACCAGCGGGCCAGGGGCGCTCCGCTGGCCGCCTCCGACTGGGCGATCTCGTTCTCGTGGTGGGGAAAGATCAGATCCGCCCCGCCCAGGTGGATGTCGATCGTGGTGCCCAGCTCCTCGCGCACCATCGCCGAGCATTCGATGTGCCAGCCCGGCCGCCCCGGCCCCCAGGGCGACGGGAAGCTGGGCTCCCCCGGCTTGGCGCCCTTCCAGAGGGCGAAATCGAAGGGGTGCTGCTTGCGGGCTTCCTCCGCCTGGCGGGTGCGGCCGCTGGCCCCCTCCTGCTGCTCCTCCAACGTGCGGCCGCTGAGCTTGCCGTAATCGGCCTGGCGCCGCACGGCGAAGTACACATCGCCATCGGCGGAATAGGCCGCCCCCTTCGCCTCCAGCTCGCCGATCAGCTCCCGGATCGCCGCCAGGCTGCGGGTGGCCCGCGGCATGCGGTCGGGGGGAAGGATGTGCAGGGCGGCCATGTCGGCCTCGAAGGCGGCGATGTTGCGCTCGCTCACCACCGCCATCGAGCTGCCCTCCTCCTCGGCCCGTTTGAGGATCTTGTCGTCGATGTCGGTGAAGTTCTGCACGAAGGTCACCGCGTAGCCGCTCCAGAGCAGGTAGCGGCGCAGCACATCCCAGACGATGTAGCTGCGGGCGTGGCCCAGGTGGCACAGGTCGTAGACCGTGACGCCGCAGCAGTAGATCGACACCTTCCCCGGCTCCAGCGGCGCGAAGGGCTCGCAGCGGCGGCTGAGGGTGTTGGTGAGCCGCAGGGTCAACGGGCCGCTCCGGCTTTGGCCTGGCCCAGGCGGCCGCCGCCGTAGCCGGCCCGCTCCCGCACCTCGGTGCACCAGTCGCTGTGCTGCAGGTACCAGCGCACCGTCTGCTCCAGGCCCTGCTCAAAATTGTGGCGGGGCTGCCAGCCCAGTTCCCTGCTGATCCGCTCCGGGTCGATGGCGTAGCGCCGGTCGTGGCCGGGCCGGTCGGCCACCGGGGTGATCAGGACCGAGTGGGGGGCGCCGGCGGGCCGCAGCTGGTCGAGCAGGGCGCAGATGGCGTGCACCACCCGTTTGTTGGTGCGCTCCCCATGGCCGCCGACGCAGTAGCTGCGGCCCGGCTCGCCGCTGGTGGCGGCCAGCAGCAGGGCCTCCACGTGGTCCTCCACGTAGAGCCAGTCGCGCACGTTGGCCCCATCGCCGTAGAGGGGGATCGGCTCCCCGGCGGCGGCCTTGAGGATCACCACCGGGATCAGCTTCTCGGGAAACTGCCAGGGCCCGTAGTTGTTGCTGCAGTTGGTGAGCACCACCGGCAGCCCGAAGGTGTGGTGCCAGGCCTGCACCAGGTGGTCGCTGCCCGCCTTGCTGGCCGAGTAGGGGCTGCGGGGGTCGTAGGGGGTGGTTTCGCAGAAGCGTCCCGTGGCCCCCAGGGAGCCGAACACCTCGTCGGTGCTGATGTGGTGGAAGCGGAACCCCGCCCGCCGCTCCGGCGGCAACCCCTCCCAGTGGGCCCGCACCGCCTGCAGCAGCTGGTAGGTGCCCATCACGTTGCTCACCAGGAAGGCGCCCGGGTCGTCGATCGAGCGGTCCACGTGGCTCTCCGCCGCCAGATGCAGCACCAGATCCGGATCGGCCTGGCGCACCGCCGCCGCCGTGGCCTCCCCATCGGCCAGGTCCACCTGCAGCAGATGGTGGCGCGGCCCGTCGGGTCCCTCAGCCGCCGCCCCCAGGCCCGCCAGGGTGTTGTGGATGCCGAGCAGGTCGCTGGCGTAGCCCATCTTGTCGAGGTTGAACACCGTCGCCCCGCTGTCCCGCAGCAGTCGCCGCACCACCGCACCGCCGATGAAGCCCGCGCCGCCGGTCACCAGGATGCGGCGGCGGCCGGCGAGCAGCACCGGCAGGTCGAAGGCGGAGGAAGCGGTTTCCATGCGGTGTGGCGACGGGGGAGCGATGGGGGGGGAGTGTTCAGGGCCGGATCTGGGGAATCTGGGCCAGCACCCGGGCCAGGGCGGTCTGCCAGTGTTGCCCCTCCAGGCCCAGGGCGGCGCGGCTGCCGGTGCAGTCGAGCAGCGAATAGCTGGGACGCCGGGCCGGGGTGGGGTAGTCGGCGGTGGTGATCGGCCGCACCGTCGCGGGCGCCTCGATCAGCCCCTGCCCGGCGGCCAGCTCGCCGATGGCCACGGCGAAGTCGTACCAGCTGGCGGCGCCGCAGTCGCTCCAGTGGTGAAGGCCGCTCACCCCCCGCCCGATCGCCCGCCAGCAGGCGGCCGCCAGGCCACCGGTGGCGGTGGGGCAGCCCACCTGATCGGCCACCACCGTCAGCGGCTCGCCCGCGGCCGCCCGGCTCCGGTGCAGCCGCAGCATGGTGAGGCAGAAGTTGGCCCCCACCGGCCCGTACACCCAGCTGGTGCGCAGCAGGCAGAGGCGCTCGGGGGGCAGGGCCGCCTGTGCCCGCCGCTCCCCCTCGGCCTTGGTGGCTCCGTAGACACCGAGGGGACTCAGCGCCTGCTCCGGCCGGTAGGGGTGGCCCTGTTCGCCGTTGAAGACGAAATCGGTGCTCACCTGCAGCAACCGGCCGCCCGTGGCCGCCAGAGCGCCGGCGAAGGCGCCGGGGGCGCCGGCGTTCACCGCTTCGGCAAGGGCCGCTTCCCCTTCGGCCCGGTCGACGGCGGTGTAGGCGCCCGCATTCAGCACCCAGTCGGGTCGGTGCCGCTCCACCGCCGCCCGGCAGGCCGCGCGATCGGCCAGATCCAGCTCCTGCCGCCCGGTGGCGATCAGCTCGATGCCCTGGGGCACCGCCGCCAGCAGCGCCCGGCCCAGCTGGCCGTCGCGGCCGGTCAGCAGCACCCGGACCGGTTCAGGCATCGAGGAGGGCGGTAGGGCTGGGGCGCAGCCTACCTTCGCTGCCCTATTTCGCCTCCATCCAGTTGGGGCCTACGCCGGTGTCCACCGCGAGGGGCACCCGCAGCGTCACCGCCTGCTGCATGGTGCGGCGGGTGAGTTCCCGTACGTCTTCGAGGGCCTCCGGCGCCGTCTCCAGCACCAGCTCGTCGTGCACCTGCAGCAGCAGCCGCGCCGGCAGGGCCGCCGCCGTGAGTTCGTGCTGCAGCTGCACCATGGCCAGCTTGATGATGTCGGCGCTGGAGCCCTGGATCGGTGCGTTGGCCGCCGCCCGCAGCTGCTGGGCCTCCAGGCCGCCGCGGCGGGCCACGTCCAGGTCGATCTCCAGCGGGTCCCGGCCCTTCAGCCGTCCCAGCCCGGCCGGATCGAAGTGGAACGGCCGCCGCCGCCCCAGGATCGTCTCCACATAGCCGCGGCTCAGAGCCAGCCGCTCCTGCAGCTCCAGATAGGCGAACACCAGCGGGTAGCGCTGTTTGTAGAGGCTCAGGAACTCCTTGGCCCGCGCCTGGCCCATGCCGGTTTCGCGGGCCAGCCGCTGGGCGCCCATGCCGTAGATCACCCCGAAGTTGATCGTCTTGCCCAGCCGCCGCTCCTCAGGCGTCACCTCTTCGGTCTCCAGCAGCAGCCGGGCCGTCAGGGCGTGCACGTCGTCGCCGGCGTTGTAGGCCTCCACCAGCACCGGCTCGCCGGAGAGGTGGGTGAGGATGCGCAGCTCGATCTGGGAGTAGTCGGCGCTGATCAGCTGCCAGCCCTCCTGGGGCAGGAAGGCCTTGCGGATGCGGCGGCTGAACTCCGTGCGGATCGGAATGTTCTGCAGGTTCGGGTTGCTGCTGCTCAGCCGCCCGGTGGCGGTCACCGCCTGGTTGAAGTCGGTGTGCACCCGTCCCGTCTCCGGTTCCACCAGGGCCGGCAGGGCCTCCACGTAGGTGCTCAGCAGCTTGCTCAGGGTGCGGTGCTCCAGCACCAGCTTCACCACCGGGTGGTCGTCCTCCAGCTTCTCCAGCACCGCTGCATCCGTGCTCCAGCCGGTCTTGGTGCGCCGCGACTTCTTGCGGTCCAGACCCAGGCTGTCGAACAGCAGCTCCCCCAGCTGCTTGGGGGAGGCCAGGTTGAAGTCCACCCCGGCCGCCGCCTGGGCCTCGCTCTCCAGCCGGGCCAGGGTGGCGGCCAGCTCCTCGGCCAGCTCCTTCAGGTAGTCCACGTCGATGCGGATGCCGGTGGCCTCCATCTGGGCCAGCACTGGCTCCAGGGGCAGCTCCACCTGCTCCAGCAGCTTCGGCAGCTCCGGCCCCATCGCCGCCAGCTGCCCGGCCAGCAGCGCCCCCAGCCGCCGGGTGAGGTGCACGTCCATGCCGCAGTAGAGGGCCGCCGCCTCGATCGGCACGGCGGCGAAGGTCTGGCCCTTGGCCACCAGATCGCCGTAGGCCGTGGGCTGGATCCCGAAGTTGCGCGCCGCCATGGCCTCCAGGCCATGCTTGTCGTTGGCATCGCGCAGGTAGTCCGCCAGCAGGGTGTCCATCACCACACCGGCCAGGGGCAGCCCATGGCGCAGCAGGATCAGACGGTCGTACTTGGCGTTCTGCAGCGCCTTGGGGTGCCCGGCGCTGGCCAGCCAGGGCCCCAGGGCCAGCAGCACCGCGTCGAGGGGCAGCTGGCGGGGCGCTTCCGGCGGCGGACTGAGCAGATCCTCGGCCGGCGGGCTCTGGTGGCTGATGGGCACATAGGCCAGCTCCGCCAGGCCCTCCCCCCAGCACAGGCCGATGCCCACCAGCTCGGCCCTGAAGGGATTCAGCGAGGTGGTCTCGGTGTCGAGGGCCACCGGCGCCGCCGGATCGGTGCAGGCCATCAGCCGCCCCATCAGGGCCTCCAGGGCCTCCGGGCTCGTGACCAGCTCCGGCGCCAGGGCCGGCAGGGCCCCCTCGGTGGTGGGTTCGGCTGCGGCTGCGGCGGACGCCTCTGTGGAGGCAGGCGCAGCGATGCTGCCGTTGCCGGCGGCGGCCGGCTCCGGGTGGCCTGCCGAGAACAGGCGGGCGAAGCCGTCCACCTGCTTCACCAGGCTGTGCAGCTCCAGCTCCTTGAGGCACTCCCCCAGGGCCTCCGGGTCCACCTGGCCCAGGGCCAGCCGTGGCTCCTCGGGCAGGGGGATGGCCACCAGGATCTCCGCCAGCATGCGGGAGCGGAAGGCGTTGTCCCGGTCGCTCTCCAGCTTGGTCTTCAGGGCCCCCTTCTGCTGGTCGAGGGCGGCGTAGATGCCGTCCAGGTCGCCGTGGGCCTTCAGCAGGGTCAGGGCCGTCTTGGGGCCCACCCCCTTCACCCCTGGGATGTTGTCGGAGCTGTCGCCGGTGAGCGCCTTGAGGTCCACCACCCCCTCGGGGGGCACCCCCAGCTTCTCGATCACCTGGGCCCGGCGGATCTCGGTCGGCCCGCTGTTCTTCGCGTAGGGTCCGCCGCCCATGTACAGCACGGCGATGTCGCGCGCGTCGTCCACCAGCTGGAACAGGTCCCGGTCGCCGGAAAGGATCCGCACCCGCCAGCCCTCATCCGCCGCCCGGTTGGCCAGGGTGCCCAGCACGTCGTCGGCCTCGAACCCAGGCGCCATCGACAGGGGCAGGTCGAGGCACTCCTTCAGGATGCGCTGCAGGTTGGCCAGATCGGTGAAGAAATGCTCCGGCGCCTCCTCCCGGTGGGCCTTGTAGGCGGCGTCCGCCTCATGGCGGAAGGTGGGTTCGGCCGTGTCGAAGGCGATCACCACCCCCTGGGGGTCCAGGCCTTTGCCGTTGTCGAGCAGGGCCTTGAGGAAGCCGTAGGTGACGCTGGTGGGCACCCCCTCCTTCGTGCTCAGGCCCCCCTCGCCGCCCTTGGCGAAGGCGTAGAAGCTGCGGAAGGCCAGGGAATGGCCATCCACCAGCAGCAACAGGGGCTTGTCCCGCTCCATGGCCGTCCCCGGGATCTGCCTGCCGATCGCCACAGCCTGCCATCCGGTGGCCCGGCACCGCCGTGACCACCACTGCTCTGACCACCAGCGGCCGCGCCGTCTTCAGCCCCTGCGGCACCTACCGCTGGTGGCTGGAGCGGGTGTGGGACCCCGGCGGCCCGCGCCTGCTGTTCATCGGCCTCAACCCCTCCCGCGCCGACCACCTCCACGACGACCCCACCCTGCGGCGGCTGGTGGCCTTCGCCCGCGGCTGGGGCTACGGCGGCCTGGAGGTGCTCAACCTCTTCGCCCGGGTCAGCCCCGATCCGGCCGCCCTCGACCGGGGCGCCGATCCGGAGGGTGAGGCCAACCTGGTCTGGATCCGGCGGAGGCTGCAGGCCCACGCGGCGCCCGCCCCGATCTGGCTGGGCTGGGGCAACGGCGGCCGCCGCCGCGGCCAGGACGCCCGCGTGCTGGCCCTGCTGACGCCCCAGCGGGCCCGGCTGGTGTGCCTGGGCCGCACCGCCAGCGGTGCCCCGCTCCATCCCCTCTACCGGCCGGGGGCAAGCCTGCTCTGGCCGTATGGGGCATCCTGTGCACGTTCCGCCGCCGCTGCCGCTGCCCCATGGCCCGCACCCCCCGCCGCTACGCCATCCATCTGTTTCTGAGCGGAGGCCACCATCACGAGGTGCAGTTCAGCACCCTGGAGGAGTTCCAGAACTGGTACGGCGGCGTGCTGACCGTGGCCGCACCTGAGGCCTTCGTCAACGTGCCGATCAGCGATCTGAGCAACGAATACCTGGTGCTGCGCTCCGGCAGCGTCGAGGCGATCCGGGTGGAGCCCATCTACGGCGCGATGGACGACTGATCGGCGGCAGCCTCAGAGGGCCGCGGCGATCCGGTCCCGGTCGGCGCCCAGCCGGTGCAGCAGCAGCCAGGTGCTGAGCAGGTCGGGGCCCCTGAGGCTGCCCAGCAGGGCGGCTCGCAGTCCCTTCATCAGCACCCCCTTCTTGACGCCGGCGGCCGTGGCCGCCTCCGCCAGCAGCCCCTGGGCGGTCTCCGCGGCCAGCGTCCCTTCGCGCAGCCGCTCCAGCAGGGCCGTCAGGGCGGCCCGGCTGCCCGCATCGCTGCGCAGGGCCAGGGCGCTTGCGTCGGGGTCGGGTGTCTCGAAGAAGGGGGCGGCCTGCTCGACGCCGTCGGCCAGCAGGGTGAGGGACGGCCCCAGCAGGGTGCAGAGCTCCTCCTGCCACTCCGGGTCGGCGCCGGCGCCGTCCCCGGCCCAGCCGCGGGCCTGCCAGAGGGGCAGCAGGCGCCGGCGCAGCTCGGCGGCCTCCATGCCGTGCAGCACCTGGGCGTTGAGCCAGTTGAGCTTGTCCCAGTCGAAGCGGGCGCCGGCCCGGTTGACCCGCTCGAAGGAGAACACCGCGGCGGCCTGCTCCAGGCTGAAGCGCTCGCCCACGCCCTCCGGTGGTGACCAGCCCAGCAGGGTCATGTAGTTCACCAGGGCTTCGGCCGTGTAACCCATGGCCCGGAACTCGCCCACGGAGGTGACACCGTCGCGCTTGGAGAGCTTGCGGCCCTCCTGGTTGAGAATCAGCGGGGTGTGGGCGAAGCGGGGCGGCGTCAGCCCCAGGGCCTCGTAGAGCAGCAACTGCTTGCCGGTGTTGGCGATGTGGTCCTCGCCGCGGATCACGTGGCTGATCGCCATGGCGGCGTCGTCCACCACCACCACCAGGTTGTAGAGCGGGTCGCCGATGGCATCGGCCGGGGCGCGGCGGGCGATCACCATGTCGCCGCCCAGATCACTGCCGGCCCAGCGCATCTCGCCCCGCACCAGGTCGGTCCAGGTGATCGTGGCGCCGTCGTCGATGCGGAAGCGGACCACCGCCTCCCGGCCCTCGGCGACGTAGGCCTGCTCCTGTTCGGGGCTGAGGTCGCGGTGCAGGTTGTCGTAGCGGGGGGCCCGGCCCTCGGCCTGCTGGCGCTGCCGCATCGTTTCCAGTTCCGCGTCGCTGGCGTAGCAGCGGTAGGCTTGGCCGCTCTCCAGCAGCTGCCGGATCGCCGCCCGGTGGGCCTCGATCCGCGCGCTCTGCACCACCGGCTCCTCGTCCCAGCTGAGCCCCAGCCAGCGCAGGCCGTCGAGGATGTCCTCGGTGAAGGCTTCCCTTGAGCGCTCCCGGTCGGTGTCTTCGATGCGCAGCAGGAAGGCGCCGCCCAGGTGGCGGGCGAACAGCCAGTTGAACACCGCCGTGCGGGCGGTGCCGATGTGCAGAGTGCCGGTGGGGCTGGGGGCCAGGCGAACGCGTACGGGAACCGCTGCGGCCACGGGATCGGCTCCGGGAGATGGAAAACGGGACTGACGGGGCTCGAACCCGCAACTTCCGCCGTGACAGGGCGGTGCTCTAACCGATTGAACTACAGTCCCTCGCTGGTCCGGGATCGCCATGCGGGCTGCGGAAGGCCCCGAAGGGTCGATCCGGCACCGAGGACGATCGCGACGGCGCGAACGCCGACCACGGAAGTATCCATCGTCACCGGTCCCCCCGTCAACGTGGAAGGGGTGGCGCCGGGGCAGGGCAGGGATTCCCACAAAAAAGCCCCGTGCCGAGCACGGGGAAGGATCCGGATCCCGGACCATGGGCGGGCGGCATGCCCCCGACCTTCAGGGCGGGGGCTCAGGGACGGAAGCCGGCGGGCTCGATCAGGCGCACCTGATTGCCCCGGGCGGTGAATTCCCGCCCCTGGTCGCTCTGGACCACCACCCGACCTCCGGACTTGACCCGGATGACCCGGGCCCGGACCCAGCCCAGGGCTGCGGATTCCAGCACCTTGACCACATCACCGGGTTGTAGATCCAACTCCATGTTCGGAACCACGAGACAACGAATGGGACCATCGGACGCGCCGTGGAGGACTTGAACCCCCGACATCAGGTTTTGGAGACCTGCGTTCTACCAACTGAACTAACGGCGCAAGGCGATGGCCCCTGGAAAGCGTGAGAGGAATTCACAGGGAAGACCCCCCTGTGAAATCAGGCTTCAGCGATCGAATCGCTGCTTCACACGAGTGGCTTTACCCACCCGGTCACGCAGATAAAAGAGCTTCGCCCGACGCACCTTACCGCGCCGCTCCACCTTCACGGAAGCGACCTGGGGGCTGTGCAGAAGGAAGATCCGCTCCACGCCGATGCCCTGGAAGATCCGACGGACTGTGATGGTCTGGTTGAGGCCGCCATGGCGCTTGGCGATCACCACGCCCTCGTAGGGCTGCACCCGCTCCTTGTTGCCTTCCCGGATTCGCACGCCCACCTTCACGGTGTCGCCCACGTAGATCTCCGGCAGATCGCTCTTCTGCTGCGCCGCCTCGAATTCCTCGATCAGGGCCCGGGCGCTGAGCCTGCCGGTGGTGACCTTCACCGTGGCGGCGGCCGTTGCTTCCGTTGTCACAGCCACTGCTTCCGCTTCTCCGGAGGCCGCGCCGGGGCCGGATTCCACATCGCCGGATTCCACATCAGGGGTCTGCTGGTCCACTTCGGTGGACGGATCAGTCTCGGTTGCCATCCCTTTTCTCGAAGCGCCAGGCCAAACCAACACCTTACCGCCTCAGGTGACCCCCCTCCCCCCACGGCGCCGCCAGCTCCGCCGCAGCCGCTCCCAGGCCATGGCACCACCGGTGACCAGCATCCACAGCAACCCCAGGCCGTTGAGGAGCACGTAGAGCGTCTCCCCCGCCGGGCCGACCCAGGGTTTGAGCCATTCGCCCTCGTGCAGCACCATGAGCACATGGGTCTGGTCCCGGCTCAGCCCGCCCCAGTCGCGCAGCAGCCGGTAACCCACACCCGTGAGGGCGGAGAGCAGCAGGGGCGTGAGCACCACCGGGGCCAGCCAGCCGTGGGCCTGGCGCAGACGGGCCCCCCAGGACGGGGTTGGGGCGGGGGAAGCGGGGCTGGCCACGGGAACCGACGGCGGGGGGGACGCCATTGATAACTTGAACTAACCGCATCGATTCCCCGCCGCATGAACCTGTTCGCCGATCTGCTGGCCAGCACCAACGGCGTCAAGGGCGGCGGCTCCCCTCTCACCCAGGCCGGCCCCCGCATCCAGAAGGGCCGCCGCGGTGTGGAGGTGAAGTCGGCGCGGGAGATCGGGATCATGCGCCAGGCCAGCCGCATCGTGGCCACGGTGCTGCGGGAGATCATCGACATGGCCGCCCCGGGCATGACCACCGGCGACCTGGACCGCCATGCCGAAGCCCGCATCCGGGAGATGGGCGCCACCCCCAGCTTCAAGGGATACCACGGCTTTCCGGCCAGCATCTGCGCCAGCATCAACGACGAGGTGGTGCACGGCATCCCCAGCGCCAAGCGGGTGATCCGGCCCGGGGATCTGGTCAAGATCGACACCGGGGCCTACTTCGAGGGTTTCCACGGCGACAGCTGCGTGACGATCTGCGTGGGTGAGGGGGTGCCCGAGGAGGCCCGCCGCCTCAGCCGCGTGGCCCAGGAATCACTGATGAAGGGCCTGGCCACCGTGAAGGCCGGCAGCACCCTGCTGGAGCTGGCCGGCGCCGTTCAGGACCATGTCGAGGCCCACGGCTACGCCATCGTCGAGGACTACACGGGCCATGGGGTGGGCCGCAACCTCCACGAGGAGCCCTCGGTGTTCAACTACCGCACCCGCGATCTGCCCAACATGCAGCTGCGGGCCGGCATGACCCTGGCGGTGGAGCCGATCCTCAACGCCGGCAGCAAGGCCTGCCGCACCCTCAGGGACCGCTGGACGGTGGTCACCGTGGACGGCAGCCTCTCGGCCCAGTGGGAGCACACGATCGTCGTCACCTCCGACGGCTGCGACATCCTCACCGACCGCGACGTCTAGCCCTCCGCTCAGGGACGCCGCAGCAGGCCCGTGTAGGCCCAGCGTCCCAGGGTGGCCAGGGGCATCAGCAGGTAGGTGAGCGGGTTCGGGGTCACGATGATCAGGCTGCAGTTCCAGTCGGCCTGGCGCAGGATCTGGCCCGCCACCCAGTCGGCATCCATCACGCCGATCGGATTGAGGGCCGAGCGGAACGGCCCCAGCACCAGCCGCCGCAGCCGCAGGCTTCGGGACAGTTCGGGCGCCCGCAGACTCAGCAGCTGGCCCAGCAGCCGCTTGCTGATCTCGTAGAGGGGGCTCAGGGCCGGCTGGATCTCCGCCTCCGAGGTGTTCACCCAGACCTCCGCCCGCCGCCCCCCCCGGCGCCGCTCGGCCACCGCCGCGAACAGCTCCAGCAGCCGCCAGCTGCTGAGGGCATTCACCTCCAGCGAACAGGCGGTGGCATCGGCGCCGCAGTCGCCGTGGACGTTGATGCCGTGGTTGAGCACCAGCACGTCCACCCGCGCCAGCAGCGACTCCAGCGCTGCCTCCTCCCCCACCTGCCAGCGCACCTGCTCCACGGGAATCGGTCGGCCCTGCCGGTCCTGAAGATCCAGCGGCGCGCTGCCGTGGCTGAGGGCGATCAGCCGCGCCCCGCGGCCGTGCCAGCGGCGCAGCAGGGCCTGGCCCAGGCTCCCTCCGGCACCGGTGACGGCCACGGTTGCGGTCTCGGTGGCGGCCTCGCTCGATGGGTCCGGCATGGGCCTGGGGGTGGAAGTGCTGCCTAGATTGCCGGTCAACCTGCAGGCCCCGGCGAGGTCATTCCATGTCCATCCCCCTGCTGATCGGCTCCTGCGAACCCTTCAGCGGCAAGTCGGCGGTGGCCCTCGGTCTCGGCCGCCAGCTCACGCGGCAGGGCGTGCCGCTCGCCTTCGGCAAGCCGCTGGCCACCTCCATGGACGACCCGCTCGACACCTTCCCCGATGCGGCCCCCGGCAATCCCTTCCTGGATCCCGACGTCCGCTTCATCGGCGCCACCCTCGGCCTGGCCGAAGAGAACCTGATTCCGTCCCTCGATGTGCTCGAGCCGGCCGCCGCCCACGAACGGCTGCTGGCCGGCAACCTCACCCCCGGCGACGGCCTGGCGGCCCTGCAGCGGCGCATCCACGACGACGCCGACCGGCTGGTGCTGCTCGAGGCGGCGGGCAGCCTCAGCGAAGGCCTGCTCTACGGCCTGGGCCTGGTGCAGCTGGCCCAGGCCCTGCAGGCGCCGGTGGTGCTGGTGCACGCCTGGAACGACAGCCGCAGCGTCGATGCCCTTCTGGAAGCCCGCCGCCAGCTGGGCGATCTGCTGGCCGGGGTGGTGCTCAACGCGGTGCCCCCCGAGGTGGTGCCGGCCGTGCGCGAAGCGGTGGAGCCGGCCCTGGAGCGGCTGGGGATCCCCGTGCTGGGGGTGATGCCCCGCAGCCCCCTGCTGCGCAGCGTCACGGTCGAGGAGCTGGCCCGTCGCCTGGAGGCCACCGTGCTCTGCTGCCAGGACGGCCTCGACCTGCTGGTGGAGACCCTCTCCATCGGTGCCATGAACGTCAATTCGGCGATGGAGTTCTTCCGCAAGCGCCGCAACATGGCGGTGGTCACCGGCGCCGACCGCACCGACATCCAGCTGGCGGCCCTGGAGGCCTCCACCCAGTGCCTGATCCTCACAGGAGCCGGTGAACCCTTGCCCCAGCTGATCAGCCGGGCCGAGGAGCTCGAGGTGCCCGTGCTCAAGGTCGACCACGACACCCTCACCACCGTGGAGGTGGTCGAGGCGGCCATCGGCCATGTGCGGCTGCACGAGGCGGTCAAGGCCACCTATGCCATTCGCCTCGTGGAGGAGAACTGCCACTTCGAGCGGCTGTTCCGCCGGCTGCGGTTGCCCGTTCATGCCTGAGGCCGCTGCTAGTTTCGTTCGGTTGGTTGTCGGTAACGGGTGACCCGGTCCCTTGATCTTCCGGCTATCGACCGGATCGATACGCTCGCCCAGGAGCTGGCCATGCTCCAGGACCGGAGCAAACGCCGCATCGCCTTCCTCGGCAGCCGCCATGTGCCGGTGGTGTCGATCCATCTGGTGGAGCTGGTGGCCCGCTCCCTCGCCCAGGAGGGCCACAACCTGATCACCTCCGGTGCCCAGGGGGTCAACGCGGCCGTGATCCGCAGCGTGCTGGAGGTGGATCCGGCCCGGCTCACGGTGCTGCTGCCCCAGAGCCTCGAGCGCCAGCCCGGTGAATCCCGCACCCAGCTGGAGCGGGTGCTGCACCTGGTGGAGAAGCCCGAACACGACGAACTGCCCCTGCCCATGGCCAGCAGCCTGTGCAATCAGGAGATCATCAACCGCTGCGACCAGCTGATCTGCTATGCCTTCCACGACAGTGAAACCCTGCTCTCCAGCTGCCGCACCGCCGAGGACATGGGCAAGGTGGTCAGCCTGATGTTCTTCGACTGAGCCGGGCCCCTTCACTCGGCCAGGCCGGCCTGGCGCGGCAGCACCTGCAGCCGCGTCCCCTCCCGCCCCATCACCGTCACCTGGGCGCCCGGGGGCAAGGCCTGGGCCGACAGGTTCATCGCCGCCCAGCTCTGCCCCTGCCAGCGCACCCGCCCTTCGCCGTTGGCCGCGCAGGTCGTGGTCACCTCGGCCAGCTCGGCCCGGGCGCCGGGGGGGATGGCTCTGGCCTGGCGCCGCGCCGACCAGCGCCGCAGCCAGGCGTAGCCCGCCCCCACCAGCACGGCGAACAGCAGCACCTGGGGCAGGGGCGGCACGAGCGGCACCAGGGCCGCGGCGACCGTCAGCACCAGGGCGGCCAGGCCGCCGATCAGCAGCAGCCCGTCACTGTCGGCGCCCACCAGCACCAGCACCAGCAGCACCGCCGCCAGGGCCAGCCAGAGAATCGGAGGTGCGGGCATCGGAAAAGTGCTGGGAAGAGCAACGAAGGGAACGCGGCCGTATGCCGTTGGCCCCATCCTGCCTAGCGTTGCGGCAGTGAAGAAGCCTGCATGGAAGCGCTCATCATTCCGGTGCTGGTGGTCCTCGCCGGCCTGGGCATCAGCGGCGTGAAGGTCACCAGCAGCAGCCGCTCGATGCTGGTCGAGCGCCTCGGCAAGTACGACCGTGAACTGCGCCCCGGCCTCTCCCTGGTGATCCCCGGCATGGAGCGGGTGGTGAGCCACGAATCCCTCAAGGAGCGGGTGCTCGACATTCCCCCCCAGCAGTGCATCACCCGCGACAACGTCTCGATCGAGGTGGATGCGGTGGTGTATTGGCAGCTTCTGGAGCACGCCCGCGCCTACTACGGCGTCGACAACCTGCAGGCGGCCATGGTGAATCTGGTGCTCACCCAGATCCGGGCGGAGATGGGCAAGCTCGACCTCGACCAGACCTTCACCACCCGGCAGGAGGTGAACGAGACCCTGCTCAACGAACTCGACCAGGCCACCGACCCCTGGGGCGTGAAGGTGACCCGGGTGGAACTGCGCGACATCCAGCCCTCCAAGGGGGTGCAGCAGGCCATGGAGCAGCAGATGACCGCCGAGCGGGAGAAGCGGGCGGCGATCCTGCGCTCCGAGGGTGAGCGGGAATCCCAGGTGAACGCGGCCCGGGGCCGGGCCGAGGCCCTGGTGCTGGATGCCAAGGCCAAGCAGGAGGCGGTGATGCTCGATGCCGATGCCCAGGCCAAGCAGCAGTTGCTGCTGGCCAAGGCCCGGGCCGAGGCCGCCACCGAGCTGGCGGCCGTGATCGAGGCCCATCCGGCGGCGGCCGAGGGGCTGCGGCTGCTGCTGGCCAAGGACTGGATGGCCATGGGTCAGCAGATGGCCGCCTCCCAGGGCGGTTCGGTGCTGATGGTGGATCCCCAGAGCCCCGCCTCCCTGCTGGCTGCCCTCAAGGGGCTGCAGGAGAAGGGGGGCAGCTGATTCAGCTGCGCAGCACCGCCCGCAGCCCCTCGCTGTAGAGCAGGGCGGTGCAGAGGATCGCTCCGGCCCAGCAGAGGCTGCGCAGGGGTGCCACGTTGGCCAGGTAGGCCCCGATGTAGCCGAGTCGCAGGGCCGGCTGCAGCCAGGCGGCCACTGCCAGCCAGGGGGAAGCGGCGACCACCGATGGGGCCACCAGCAGGCACAGCAGGCAGGCCGGGGCGTGCAGGGTGAAGGCCTCGAAACTGTTCTGGTGGGCCCAGTTGGCCCGCTTGCCCCAGGCCGGCAGCCGCTCGAACATGGCCCGTGGTGCCGCCAGATCGCTGGGGGTGAAATCGGCCTGGGAGCGGGCGGCCCCCAGGGGCACCAGGCTGAACACCACCACGGCGCCGGAGAGCACCAGCGACCAGGCGAAGGGCGCCCCCGCCGCCGCCGGGATCACCGGCAGGGCGATGCTGGCCCCGAGCAACTGGCTGAACTGGAAGGCGGTCATCGGGGAGGGCGGCGAAGGTCTCTTTTCTAGGCTGGCGCTGCCTTGCCTCTCACCGCGCCATGGCTGACAGCTTTTCCTTCGACGTCGTCTCCGACTTCGACCGCCAGGAGCTGGTGAACGCCGTCGACCAGGTGCGCCGCGAGGTGGGCCAGCGCTACGACCTCAAGGACTCGGCCACCGAGATCGACGTGGAGGAGGCCAGCCTCACGATCACCACCGCCAGCGACATGACCCTCGATGCGGTGGTGGATGTGCTGCGCCAGAAGGCCACCAAGCGCAACCTGTCGCTGAAGATCTTCGATCTGCAGACCCCCGAGCCGGTGGGCGGCAACCGGGTGAAGCAGGTGGTGAAGCTGCGCAAGGGCCTCAGCCAGGAGCTGGCCAAGAAGCTCAGCAAGCTGGTGCGCGATCAGATCAAGAAGGTGACCGTGGCGATCCAGGGCGAGAGCCTTCGCGTCACCGGCAAGAACAAGGACGACCTCCAGCAGGTGATCACCCTGCTCAAGGCCGAAGACCTGGAGGTGCCGCTGCAGTTTGAGAACTACCGCTGAGGCCTGGAAGCACCGCGGCAGCCGCAGGATCGATGGTCGCCGCCGTGATCCTCTTTTCCAGGGGCGCGCTTCGGGGTCGACAGGCCCTCCGTAGCGGCCTGCTGACAGGCGATGGTGTCGGCAGGAGCCTTGGCTGTGACTCTTCTCTTGGCCGACTTGACATCGACTGAAGTCAGGTGCAGGTTGTAGAAGTCGTGCTCGAAAGTCCAGTCTTATTCTGGCCTTTCGATGTGGTCTCCAGTGGACGTATATGTTGTCATCTTCTCTTTCGACGATAGGGTCGTTTCCGGCATTCCTGCCCGCTCCTTTGTTGGAGAGCAGTTTCCCGCTGCTGGTCAATCTGCTGGGTGCCATCGCCACCCTGGTGATCGGTTGGATCCTCGCCGGTGTCCTGGCGAAGGTCGTGCGCGTGATTCTGCGGCGGACGAAGATCGACGAGAAGTTCTCGGCTGCCATTGGATCCCAGCCGGGAGGTCTGGCGTTCCGCCTGGATCGCCTGATCTCCACCGTGGTCTTCTGGATCGTCATCCTGCTGGCGGTCGTGGCAGCGCTGAATGTGCTGAGCCTCACAACGGTATCGGAGCCCCTCAATAACTTTCTGAACCAGATCTTTGCCTTCCTTCCCCAGGTCGGCGGGGCGCTGGTGATCGCCAGCATCGCCTGGATCGTGGCCACGGTTGTGCGCAGTGTCTTGTTACGCACCACCAGGAGCCTGTCCCTGGATGAGAAGCTCTTCGGCAAGGATGAACCGGATGCCCCCGCCGGTGTTCTGGTGGGTGAAACCCTGGCGAATGTCTTCTTCTGGCTCATCCTGCTCTTCTTTCTGCCTCTCGTTCTCAACACGCTCAATCTCGGATCCCCGCTGTCTCCGCTGCTGAACCTGCTCGACAATCTGCTGGCCGCCCTCCCGCAGCTGGTCAAGGCCGGGGTCATCGGTTTCGTCGGTTGGCTGATCGCCCGGATCCTGCGCCTGATCACCTCCAACCTGCTGCTGTCCACGGGGGTGGATCAGTTCGGCAGGCGCTTCGGCCTCGATGCCGCCAAGGGAGCCCAGCCCCTCTCCTCCCTGGTCGGGACCCTCGTCTTCGTGGTGGTGCTGATCCCCACCGCCATCGCCGTCCTCGAGGCCCTCGCCCTGCCGGCCATCTCCAGGCCGGCCACGGAGATGCTGGAGCAGGTGCTCACCGCGCTGCCCCGTCTCTTCACCGCCCTGATCATCGTTGCCGCCGGCGTGATCGTGGGTGGATTCATCGGCCAGCTGGTGAGCCGCATGGCGTCCGGCTTCGGACTGGATCGCATCGTGGCGTCGCTCGGTTTCTCCCCCGCCCCGCCGGCCGATGGGACGGGGCCCGCGGAGGAGCCTTCCCCGGAAACGCAGTCCGACCCTGCAGGCAGGCCCCGCCGACCCTCCGAGGTGCTGGGCACCGTCACCCAGATCGGCGTCGCCCTGTTCGCCGTCTTCGCCGCCACCGATGTTCTCGGTCTGCCGGCCCTGACGGCCGTCGTCAGTGATCTGCTGGTGGTGTTCGTCCGCGTCATCACCGGCGTGGCCGTGTTTGCCGTTGGGCTCTACCTGGCGAAGCTGGCCCATCAGCTCATCCGCAGTTCCGGCGGCAGCCATGGGGCGGTGGTGGCCCAGGCGGCCCGGATCGCGATCCTCACCTTCGCCGGTGCCATGGCGCTGCAGCAGATCGGGCTGGCTCCCAACCTGGTGATGCTGGCCTTCGGACTGCTGTTCGGCTCCCTGGCGATCGCCGCAGCCATCGCCTTCGGCCTCGGCGGCCAGCAGGTGGCCGCCGAGCAACTGCGCCAGTGGAAGCAGAATCTTCACGAGGAGTGAAGCGGTACCCGGGGGGGCCTCCTTGCACCCTGACGCGGCCGTCCTGAACGGACGATCCGCAGGGCGATCACCTGCCGCATCCATGCCCAGGGCAGAGGTACGGTCCCGCTGGAGCAATGGGGCCGGCCCGGAGCGTCGCGCTAGCGCCTTTGCGGCGGACCGAGCCCCGGCCATTCTGGAATGGCCCGCTGCGCTTCCGACCCTGGCGTCCCCCTGCCGTCCCCGCCTTTGCAGCCGCCCGTGACCGGCGCAGGCTGGCGGTTCTGGATCGACCGGGGCGGCACGTTCACCGATGTGGTGGCGTGTTCACCCCGGGGGGAGCTGCAGGTGCACAAGCTGCTCTCCGATCCGCCCCGCGCCCCTGATGCGCCAGTCCCTGCCGATCCCACGGTCGCGGCCCTGCGGGCGGTGCTGCAGCTGGCTGCCGCGGAGCCCATCCCCCCGGGAATGGTCACGGAGGTGCGGCTCGGCACCACCGTGGCCACCAATGCGCTGCTGGAGCGCCAGGTGGCTCCGGTGCTGCTGCTGGTGAACCGTGGTTTCGCCGATCTGCAGCGCATCGGCGACCAGCACCGACCCGAGATCTTCGCCCTGCGGATCGAGCGGCCCGAGCCCCTGCCCCTGCGGGTGATCGAAATCGGCGGCCGGCTGGCGGCGGATGGAGAGGAACTGGAGCCCCTCCAGCTGAATGGCGAACTGGAGCAGACCCTGCGGCAGGCCCGGGCCGACGGCTACCTCAGCTGCGCGGTCGCCCTGATCCATGCCTGCCGCCATCCGCGTCATGAGCTGGCACTGGGGGCTGCTCTGGCGTCGCAGGGTTTCACCTCGGTGCAGCTTTCCCATCAGCTCAGCCGTCAGCCCCGCCTGGTGCCCCGCATCGACACCGCCGTGGTGGAAGCGGCCCTTGGCCCCGTGCTCCGTGCCTATCTCCGGCAGGTCAGCGGATCGCTGGGGGAGGACACCCCGCTGCGGGTGATGACCTCCGGTGGCGCGCTGTGCTCGCCCGCCCTGGTGCAGGCCAAGGACACGATCCTCTCCGGGCCGGCGGGGGGGATGGTGGCGGCCGTGGCGGTGGCAGCTGCCGCCGGATTCGCCGGGGAACCGATCCTCGGCTTCGACATGGGGGGCACCTCCACCGACGTCTTCCACTTCGACGGCCGCCGGGGCGAGGCCGCCTGGGAACGCAGCCAGGAGACGGAGATCAGCGGCCTGCGCCTGCTCTCCCCCATGCTGCCGATCCACACCGTGGCGGCCGGCGGGGGGTCGGTGCTGCACGTGGAGGACGGACGTCTGCAGGTGGGGCCCCGTTCGGCCGGGGCCAATCCCGGCCCCGCCTGCTACGGCCGCGGGGGCCCCCTGGCGATCACCGATGCCAATCTGTTGCTGGGACGGCTGCCGGCCGATGGGCTGCCGGCGGTGTTCGGCCCCGGCGGCGACCGGCCTGCCGATCGGGAGCGGGTGGTGGAGCGTTTCGCGGTCCTGGCCCGCCAGCTGGGGGCGGCCGCTCCGGAGGCGGTGGCCCAGGGCGCGCTGGCGATCGCCATCGAGCGGATGGCGGAAGCAATCCGTCGCATCTCGATCCAGAGGGGCCACGACCTGCGCCATGCGGTGCTGGTCACCTTCGGCAGTGCCGGCGGCCAGGTGACCTGCCCCCTGGCGGACGCTCTGGGGATCCGCCGGGTGCTGCTGCATCCGCTCGCCGGGGTGCTGTCGGCCTATGGCATCGGGCTGGCGCGGCCCTCGCTGCTGCGGGAGCGGACCCTGCGGGCGCCCCTCGACGGGGACCTGCTCCCCCAGCTCGAGCAGGGGATCGAGGCGCTCGAAGCGGAAGCCACCAGGGCGCTGCGCTCCAGCGGCGATCTGCGGCCCCAGCAGCGGCCGCGGCGCCAGGCCCGGCTGGAGCTGCGCTATCGGGGCAGCGATCAGGGGCTCGAGCTGCTCTGGCCCGCCGTGCCGCGGCAGGAGAGGCTTCACGCTCTGCGGGCCGAGTTCGAGCGTCGCCATCAGCAGCGCTTCGGCTTCGTGGTGCCCAGCGAGCCGCTGGTGGTGGAGCGGCTGCAGGTGGAGGTGAGTGCCCCGGCCCTGCCGGAGGCTGGCCCGGTGGCCGTTCCGGAGGGGCCGGGCTGCCCGGATCGGCCGACCGGAGCCGATCCTTCGGAGTGGGTGCCCCTCTGCCTGGCCGAGGCGTCCGGGGGCAGCGGCGGCGCCGACGCCGTGATGGTCTGGCGGCAGGTGCCCCTCTGGCGCCGGAGGACTCTGGTGCCGGGGCAGCGCCTGGAGGGGCCCGGCCTCGTGGTGGAACCCACCGGCACGACGGTGCTGGAGCCCGGCTGGAGCGGCCGGGTGCTGGAGGGGGGGGAACTGCTGCTCGAGAGGGGGCCGGCGGCGGGCGGGGGTCGCCCCCCCCC
>NZ_JAFKRG010000003.1 GCF_019038415.1 Synechococcus sp. CCY 9618
GGGGGGGGGGGGGGTTCGCCCCCGCCCGGCCGCCGCGGCCTCCTCCCCCTCCGGGGTGGTGGATCCGGTGCAGCTGGAGCTCTACAACCACCGGTTCTCCGCCATCGCCGAGCAGATGGGTGAGCGGCTGCGCCAGTGCAGCCGCTCGGTGAACATCCGCGAGCGGCTCGACTTCTCCTGTGCGCTGTTCGACGGGGCGGGCCGGCTGGTGGCCAATGCCCCGCACATCCCCGTGCACCTGGGCTCGATGGGGGAGAGCGTGACCAGCCTGCTGGCCGCCGTCGCCGCCGGGTCGGTGCCCCCGCTGGCGCCGGGGGATGCCTACGCCGGCAACGACCCCTTCGCCGGTGGCACCCACCTGCCCGACATCACGGTGATCACTCCGGTGTTCAGCCAGGACGATGCAGGGACGCCACTGTTCTTCGTGGCCTGCCGGGGGCACCATGCCGATGTGGGGGGCATCACGCCGGGCTCGATGCCCCCGTTCAGCCGCCGCATCGAGGAGGAGGGGCTGCTCCTCGCCCACGTGCCCCTGCTGCGGCAGGGCCGTTTCGATGCGGAGCTCTGGCGGGAGCGGCTGGAGGCGGGCCCCCACCCGGTGCGCAACCCCGACCAGCTGCTGGCCGATCTCCAGGCCCAGCTGGCCGCCAACCGGCTGGGGGTGAGCGAACTGCAGCGGCTGCTGGAGCGCGAGGGACCCGGCGACGTGGTGAGCTACATGGGCCACGTGCAGGAGAACGCGGCGGCGGCCGTTCGGGAAGCGATCGGCGGACTGGGCGATGGCGACCATGCCGTGGAACTCGACAACGGCAGCCGGATCGTGGTGGCGGTGCGGATTGAGCCCCACGCCCGTCGGGCCCGGATCGACTTCACCGGCACCAGCCTCCAGCAGGACGGCAACTTCAACGCGCCGCTGGCGATCACCAAGGCGGCGGTGCTCTATGTCTTCCGCTGCCTGGTGGGCCGGTCGATCCCCCTGAACGCGGGCTGCTTCGAGCCGATCGATCTGGTGGTGCCCGAGGGCTGCCTTCTGAACCCCCGCCCGCCGGCGGCCGTGGTGGCCGGCAATGTGGAGACCTCCCAGGCGGTCACCAACGCCCTGTTCGGCGCCCTGGGGGTGATGGCGGCCGCCCAGGGCACCATGAACAATCTCAGCTTCGGCGATGCGCACTGCCAGTACTACGAGACCATCTGCGGCGGCACCGGGGCGGGCGTGCAGCCAGGCGGCAGCGGTTTTGCCGGCGCCAGCGCCGTGCAGAGCCACATGACCAACTCGCGCCTCACCGACCCGGAGATCCTCGAGGACCGCTTCCCGGTGCGGCTGGAGCGCTTCGCGATCCGCACCGGCAGTGGCGGGGCGGGCCGCTGGCCGGGGGGCGAGGGGGTGGTGCGGCGGCTGCGCTTCCTGGCGCCGATGACCGCCGCGATCCTCTCCGGCTCCCGCCGGGTGCCCCCCTTCGGCCTGGCCGGCGGCGCTGACGGGGCGGTGGGCCGCAACCGGCTGGAGCGGGCCGATGGCCGCAGCGAAGACCTCCCCGGCTGCGCCCAGGTGGCGGTGGAGCCCGGCGATCTGCTGGAGATCGCCACCCCCGGCGGCGGCGGCTACGGCGCGCCGCTGGCGGGCCCGAAGGGGGATCCCCCATGAGCGCGCGACCCGGTCGCCGGAGGGCCACCGGGCTGGCCCTGCTCTTGCTGGCGGGGGCGCCGGAGGCGCTCGCCCAGGCCCCGGCCGGCCCTGGCACCAATGTGCTGCAGGAGGGGGAGCAGCGCTTCCGGCCGGTGTGGTCGGCGAAGGGGATCGTGGCGGCCCAGGAGCCCCTGGCGGCGGCGGCCGGGGCGGCCACCCTGCGGGCCGGGGGCAACGCGGTGGACGCGGCGGTGGCCACTGCCTTCGCCCTGGCGGTCACCCTGCCCCAGGCCGGGAACCTGGGCGGCGGCGGCTTCCTGCTGCTCTGGCTGCCCGGGCCATCGCCGGCGGCGGCCCGGGGCTGCCTGGCAGATGCTGCTGGTGGCTCTGCCGCTGCAGCGGGTGACGGCCCCGAACGGCGCCTGGGTGGCGGCACGGCGGTGGCGGTGAACTTCCGCGAGACCGCCCCCCGGGCGGCGACGGCCGGCATGTTCCTCGGCGCCGACGGCCAGGTGGACCGGGCCCGGGCCACCCGCAGCCTGCTCAGCACCGGCGTGCCCGGCAGCGTGGCCGGCCTGGCCCTGGCTCAGCGCTGCTACGGCCGCCTGCCCCTGGAGCGGGTGCTGGCGCCGGCGCTGCAGCTGGCGGAGCAGGGCTTCCCGGTGAGCCGGGAGCTGAGCGAGTCCTTGGCCGCCGCCGCCCCCCTGCTGGGGGCCGACCCCACCTCCCGCCGCCTGTTCCTTCCCCCCCCCGCGCCGGGCACGATGCTTCGCCAGCCGGAGCTGGCCGCCACCCTGCGGCGCATCACCGCCGAGGGGGAGCGGGGCTTCTACGCCGGGCCGGTGGCCGCTGCCCTGGTGGATCGCATGGAGCAGGGGGGCGGCCTGATCCGCCGCGATGATCTGCTCGCCTACCGGGCCCGGCTGGTGGCACCGCTGCTGGTCCGCTTCCGCGGCCACCAGGTGCTGACGATGCCACCACCCGGTGGTGGTCTGACCCTGCTGCAGATCCTGGGGATCCTCGAGCCGTTCGATCTGGCCGCCAGCGGCCTGAATGCCGCCAGCACCGTGCACGTGATGGCCGAGGCCATGAACCTGGCCTACCGCGATCGCAATGCCCTGCTGGGGGATCCGGAGCAGGTGCCGGTGCCGGTGGCGCGGCTGCTGTCGCCGGCCTATCTGGCCGGCCTGCGCCGCCGCATCAACCCCCGCCGCCACACCCCGGCGCGGCAGCTGGAGGCGGCCTCCGCCCGGGAAGGTACCAACACCACCCACCTCTCGGTGGCCGACCGCCAGGGGGGGCTGGTGGCCCTCACCACCACCCTCAACTTCGCCTACGGCAATGGTGTCGCTGTGCCCGGCGCCGGCTTCCTGCTCAACAACGAGATGGACGACTTCACGGCCCGGCCGGGCAGCGCCAACGCCTTCGGTTTGCGCCAGGGGGAGGCCAACGCCATCGCCCCGGGCCGCCGGCCCCTGAGTTCGATGGCCCCCACGTTGCTGTTCCGTCCCGACGGCCGGCCCTGGCTCGCCACCGGCAGCCCCGGCGGCAGCCGCATCATCACCACCGTGCTCCAGGTGCTGCTCAACCGGCTGGTGCATGGTCTCAACCTGGCCTCCGCCGTGGCCGCCCCCCGCCTCCACAGCCAGCTGTGGCCCGATCGCCTCGATCTGGAGCAGGGCATCAGCCCCGACACCCGTTCTTTGCTGGAGGCCATGGGCCACCAGCTGCGCAGCGCCCCGGCCATGGGGGCGGCCAACAGCGTCGAGGTGCTGGAGGGTGGGGGCAGCCTGGGGGCGGTGGATCCGCGCCGCGGCGAGGCCCCGGCCGTGCCCGAATGACTCTGGCCGTGGCCAGTGAACCTCAGGCCTGAGGCGCGGGAGGGGCCGGCGGGGTGCCGGTCAGCAGGTTGATGCCGGAGAAGGCCAGGGCGAAGCCGAACAGGGTGCCGATGGCCCAGACGCTGTCGGAGGGCCACTCCACGATCAGCATCCCCCCCAGCACGGTGGTGACGATGCCGTCGAGCAGCACCAGCCCCCGGGCGGGCACCGCTCCGGCGGCCGCCCCGGCCAGCTCCATCACCCCCTCGATGGCCAGCAGGACGCCGATGAACAGGGTGAGGCTGATGGTGCTGGCCACCGGGAACAGCACCAGGCCGATGCCGCCGCCCACGTACAGCACCGCCGAGATGCCTCGGAAGATCTTGCTGCGGGTGTCGTCGGCGGAGGTGAGCCGCAGCAGCTGGGAGATGCCGGCGGCTATGGCCACCCCGCCCAGGGCGATGGTCAGCAGGGTGGCCGACACGAAGGGCAGGGCCAGGCAGAGCACCGCCGCCACGATCAGCAGGCCGGCGGTGACCCAGCGAAGAGTGGGGGAGGTGGGAATCGACACGAGCTTGGGGCGGCTGGGTCGAGGTTAGGCCGCCTGTCCATCGGCGAATCCCCACAGCGGCCGTCGCAAAGCATCACAGGAAACACGGTTCCCCGGCTTTTCTCCCCACATTGGAAGGCCATGCCGGATCCCGTGCAGCCATGTTCGAGTTGCTGCCACCGCTCAACGATCACAACCTGCCCTGGATGGACACGATCCATCCGATCGTGGTGCACTTCGTGATCGCCATGGCGGTGATCTCGGTGGTGTTCGATCTGATCGGCGTGCTGGCCCGCAAGCCCAACCTCTTTGAGGTGAGCTTCTGGAATCTGCTGTTCGCCACCCTGGCGATCTTCGTGGCGATCATCTTCGGCCAGGTGGAGGCGGGCCTGGCCAATCCCTATGGCGCCGCCAGCGAGATCCTCAACCTGCACAGCACCCTGGGCTGGTCCCTGGCCGGCGTGCTGTCGGTGCTCACCGCCTGGCGCTACGTGATCCGCAGCAAGGATCCCCAGCGGCTGCCCCTGGCTTTCCTGGCCGCCGGTGGGGTGCTGAGCGTGCTGGTGGCGGTGCAGGTGACCCTGGGCAACCAGCTGATCTGGGTCTACGGCCTGCACACGGTCAAGGTGGTGGAAGCGACGCGGGCGGGGCTGGTGTGAGGGAGTTGCCTGATCTCCTGGCGGCGATGGCCCCGGCGGCGCTCTACCTGCCGCCGGACGCGCCGATCGACCAGCTGGCCTCCCGGCTGGGCCCCAACGACCTGCCCTACGCCCTGCCGATCCATCCCACCCTGGTGCACTTCACGATCGGCCTGTTCGTGATCGCCATCGCCTTCGACATCGCCGGCGCCATCTATCCGCTCGAGAAGCGCCTGTTCCGCTTCCTGGCCCTGCCGGTCACCCGAGCCGGTCTGCACGACGTGGGCTGGTACAACCTGCTGGCCTGTGCGGCCGTGTCGTTCTTCACGGTGGCGGCCGGCTTCTACGAGATGCTGCTGGCGGTGCCCCTGCCGGGGGTCACCAGCAGCATCGGCCTGGAAAGCATGGCCACCATGCTCTGGCACGGCGTGGGCGGCGTGGCGATCCTGCTGGTGATCATCGCCATGACGGTCTGGCGCGGCTACCAGCGCTTCGCCTGGCGCCATGAGCTGGGCCGCCAGGTGCAGTGGTCCTACCTGCTGGTGGGCCTGGTGCTCTACGGGGTGCTGGGCCTGCACGGCACCCTGGGCGCCGAACTGGCGGCCGAGTTCGGCGTGCATGTCACCGCCGACCAGCTGCTGGCCGCCGGCGCCGACCTGCGCGAGGCCCTGCCATGACCCCCTCCGCTCCCCCGGCGCGGCGCTTCCCCATCGCGGCCCTTGTGCTGATCGCGGCGGCCCTCGCCGCCGACGGCGCCGTCAGTCTCTGGATGGCCCGGACGTCCCACCACTGGCTGCCGGTGCAGGCCTCGGCGGCGGCCCCCTACGTCGACGACCTGTTCGCCCTCGAGACGGGCATCGGCAGCTTCATCTTCCTGGGCTGCTTCGCTGTGATGCTCTGGACGCTGCTGTTCAACCGGGCCCCCAAGTACGACATGGAGGACGGCGATCCGATCGAGGGCAACCTCAAGCTGGAGATCACCTGGACGATCATCCCCCTGGTGATCGTGATGCTGATCGCCATCCATGCGATCCGCGTCAGCAACACCCTGGCCACCATCGGCCCCAAGGAGCGGGTGCTGGGCGGGGAGCAGGCGCTGCAGGTGGCCGAAGGCGCCACGGCCACGGGTGCTGCCCCGGCTGCGGCCGACTACGGCCCGATCGAGGTGATCGCCCGGCAGTGGTCGTGGGAGTTCGTCTACCCCGACGGCACCCGCAGCGGCGAGCTGCACCTGCCGGTGGACCGGAGGGTGCGCTTCAAGCTGATCTCCATGGATGTGCTGCACGGCTTCTACGTGCCCGCCTTCCGGCTCAAGCAGGACCTGATCCCCGGCAGCGTCATCGACTACAGCCTGGTGCCCACCCGCGAGGGCCGTTACAGGCTGCGGGATTCGATGTTCAGCGGCGGCTATTTCTCCACCAACCAGACCGACGTGGTGGTGGAGTCGGCCGGCACCTTTGAGCGCTGGCTGGCCGATGCCGCCCGCGCCCCCCTGCAGGAGAGCCCCAACGCCGCCCTGCAGCTCTGGCAGGCCCGCCTGGCCAAGGGCGACAAGGGCTGGGCCACCGTGCCGCCGGCCCCCCCTCCGCTGGTCAACGTCATCCACGACCCCACCGCCCCCCACGAGGGCTGAACCATGGCCACCTCCGTTCCCTTCGATCCCCGGGTGCTCAAGGCCCCCCATCCGGTGCCCGGCGCGCCGGACAACTGGAAGCGCTTCTTCAGCTTCAACACCGACGCCAAGGTGATCGGCATCCAGTACATGGCGGTGGCGCTGCTGTTCCTGCTGGTGGGGGGCCTGCTGGCGATGATCATGCGCGGCGAACTGATCACCCCGCCGGCGGATCTCGTCGACCCCACGGTCTACAACGGGCTCTACACCATGCACGGCACGGTGATGCTGTTCCTGTTCCTGTTCCCGATCCTGAACGGTTTCAACAACCTGCTGATTCCGCCCATGATCGGGGCACCGGACATGGCGTTCCCGAGGCTGAATGCCCTCGCCTTCTGGCTGTTCCCGCTGTTCGGGATCATCCTGATGGCCAGCTTCTTCGTGCCCGGGGGCCCCTCCGGATCGGGCTGGTGGGCCTATCCGCCGGTGAGCACCCAGAACCCCCTGGGCCATTTCATCAACGGCCAGTTCCTCTGGATCCTGGCGGTGGCCCTCTCGGGGGTGTCCTCGATCCTGGGGGCCATCAACTTCATCACCACGATCCTCCGCATGCGGGCCCCGGGCATGGGCTACTTCCGCCTGCCCATCTTCTGCTGGACGGCCCTCGCCGCCCAGACGATTCAGCTGATCGGTCTGCCGGTGCTCACCGGCGGGGCGGTGATGCTGCTGTTCGACCTCAGCTTCGGCACCAGCTTCTTCCGGCCCGAGGGGGGCGGTGATCCGATGCTCTACCAGCACTTCTTCTGGTTCTATTCCCACCCGGCCGTCTACGTGATGGTGCTGCCGGTGTTCGGCATCTTCTCCGAGCTGTTCCCCGTCTATGCCCGCAAGCCCCTGTTCGGCTACAAGGTGGTGGCGATCGCCTCCTTCGGCATCACCTTCCTGAGCCTGATCGTGTGGGTGCACCACATGTTCTACAGCGGCACCCCCCAGTGGATGCGCAATCTGTTCATGGTCACCACCATGCTGATCGCCGTGCCCACTGGCATCAAGGTGTTCGCCTGGCTGGGCACCCTCTGGCGCGGCCGCATCCGGCTCAGCACGCCGATGCTGTTCTGCCTGGGCGGCCTGTTCAACTTCATCTTCGCCGGCATCACCGGCATCATGCTGGCCACCGTGCCGGTGGACATTCACGTGGGCAACACCTACTTCGTGGTGGGTCATTTCCATTACGTCATTTTCTGCACCATCACCTTCGGGGTGTTCGCCGGCATCTACCACTGGTTCCCCAAGTTCACCGGCCGGATGTACTACGAGGGGCTCGGCAAGCTCCATTTCGTGCTCACCTTCATCGGCAGCACCCTCAACTTCCTGCCCATGCACTGGGCCGGGCTGATGGGGATGCCCCGCCGCGTCGCCTCCTACGACCCGGAATTCGCCCTCGCCAATGTGCTCGCCAGCCTCGGCGCCTTCCTGCTGGGGGTGGCCACGATCCCCTTCATCCTCAACATCGTCAGCTCCTGGGCCCGGGGCCCCAAGGCCGGCCCCAACCCCTGGAGCGCCATCGGCCTGGAGTGGCTGCTGCCCTCGCCGCCCCCGGCGGAGAACTTCGAGGACGACGTGCCCACCGTGATCAGCGGCCCCTACGGCTACGGCCTGGGCCAGCCCCTGGTGGAGCACCAGGAGCGCTATGTCGCCCGCGCCAAGGAGGCCTGATTCCATGACCGGCGTTCCCCTCGACACCGCCCCGGCCGACGTCGCCACCACCCATGGGGGCCATGGCACCCACGGCGGCTACAACCTTACCGGCTTCATCATCTTTCTCTGCTCCGAGAGCGTCATCTTCCTGGCGCTGTTCGTTGGCTACACCACCTTCAAGCTCTCCTCGCCGGTGTGGCTGCCGCCGGGGGTGGAGGGCCTCGAGGTGCGCGAACCGCTGATCAACACGATCATCCTGGTGAGCAGCAGCTTCGTGGCCTGGGCGGCGGAGCGGGCCCTGGCCCGGCGGCGGATCTGGCGCTTCCGCGCCTGGTGGCTGCTCACCATGGCCATGGGCAGTTACTTCGTCTACGGGCAGGCGGTGGAGTGGTCCCAGCTGCGCTTCGGCCTCGGCGACGGGGTGTTCGGCGGCACCTTCTACCTGCTCACCGGCTTCCATGGCCTGCACGTGATCACCGGCATCCTGCTGATGGGGCTGATGCTGATCCGCTCCTTCCAGAAGGGCAACTACGACGGCGGTGAGGCGGGAGTGGTGTCGGTCTCCCTGTTCTGGCACTTCGTCGATGTGATCTGGATCGTGCTGTTCCTGCTGCTCTACATCTGGCAGCCATGATCATTGACGACCGCCACTACGACGTCGCCATCGTCGGCAGCGGGGCCGCCGGGGCCACGCTGGCGGCGGAGCTGGCGGCGGCCGGCAAGGCGGTGCTGCTGCTGGAGCGGGGCGGGGCCATGGCCCTGGCCGACCAGAACGTGGCCGATGTGGGCCTCTTCCGCCGCCAGCGCTACCACCCGGATGAGGCCTGGTTCGGGCCGGACGGCGATCCCTTCGCCCCCCAGATGATCTACGCGCTTGGCGGTAACACCAAGATCTGGGGCGGCGTGCTGGAGCGGATGCGGGAGCGGGAGTTCACCGGCCTGGCCCTGCAGGACGGCGCCTCCCCGGACTGGGAACTGCGCTACGAGGATCTGGCCCCCTGGTACGAGAAGGCCGAGGCCCTCTACCGGGTGCACGGCCGCTCCGGCATCGACCCCAGCGAGCCGCCCCGCAGCGCCGAGTTCCCCCATGCCCCCCGGCCGATCGAGCCCTTCCTCGAGGAACTGCGCCAGGGGCTGCAGCGCCGCGCCGTGCACCCCTACCCCCTGCCCCTGAGCTGGTCCACCTCGGAGGAGGACCCCAGCGGTGATGCCGAGCGCTTCGGCCTGGAGCGCGCCGCCGCCGCCGCCTCCTACACCCTGCGCTGCGGCGCCCGTGTGCGGGCCCTGCATGTGAATCCCTCCGGCACCGAGGTGCGCGGGGTGGAGGCCTGCATCGACGGCCGCAACTGGCTGTTCACGGCCCACCAGGTGGTGCTGGCCGCCGGCGCAGTTAACAGCGCGGCGATCCTGCTGCGCTCAGTGAGCGAGCCCCACCCGGACGGGCTTGCCAACGGCTCGGGCCAGGTGGGCCGCAACCTGATGAAGCCCCAGCTCACCTCGATCCTGCAGCTGGCTTCCAGCCCCAACTCGGGCCGCTATCCCCGCAGTCTCGGCGTCAACGACTACTACTGGGGTGACAAGAACGTGGACTTCCCCCTCGGGGCCATCCAGAGCGGTGGCGGGGTGTTGCAGGATCCCCTGTTCGCCGAATCGCCGCCGGTGCTCTCCCTGGTGACGAAGCTCCTGCCGGATGGGGCCCTGGAGGCCCTGGCACGGCGCTCGGTCTGCTGGTGGGCCATGAGTTCCGTTCTGCCGGATCCGGAGAACCGGCTCACCGTGCGGGGCGACCGCATCCAGATCAACTACGCGGCCAACTGCCTGGAGGCCCACGACCGGCTGGTCTACCGCTGGCTCGACACGATCCAGGCGGTGGAGAAGGATCCCCTCATCCAGGTGGTGCGCGCCGCGCCGATCTACCCGCGGGGGGAGGCGCCCCTGGCGGTGATGGGCTACGCCAGCGGCACCTGCCGCATGGGCAGCGATCCGGCCACGTCGGTGGTGGATCTGGAGGGCCGCAGCCACCAGGTGGCCAACCTCTCGATCGCCGATGCCAGCATCCTGCCGGGCTGTCCGGCGGTGGGGCCCGGCCTGACGGTGATCGCCAATGCCCTGCGCATCGCCGAGCGTCTCAAGGCCGACCTGGCATGAGCGGCCGCAGCGGGGGGCGGCCATGAAGGAGCGCGCCGAAGCCGGCCGCATGGCGGAACGTGACCAGGGGCTGATGCCCTGGAACCTCTGGGGCACCTACCTGAGCGACCGCCAGTGGGGCACGGTGCGGGAGGACTACTCCGCCGACGGCGACGCCTGGCGCTCCTTCCCCCACGACCATTCCCGCTCGCGGGTCTACCGCTGGGGGGAGGACGGCCTGCTGGGGCTGTGCGACCAGGAGTGCCGGCTGTGCTTCTCGGTGGCGCTCTGGAACGGCGTCGATCCGATCCTCAAGGAACGGCCCTTCGGGCTGGGCAACCCGGAGGGCAACCACGGCGAGGACATCAAGGACTATTTCTTCCACCTCGATGCCACCCCCACCGGCAGCTTCATGCGGGGGCTCTACAAGTACCCCCAGGGGCGCTTCCCCTACGAGCGGCTGATCGAGGAGAACGGAAGCCGCAGCCGGGAGCAGCCGGAGTTCGAGCTGGTGGACACCGGCCTCTTCGACGCCGACCGCTACTTCGATGTCTTTGTGGAGTACGCCAAGGAGGCCCCCACTGACCTGCTGATCCGCCTGCGGGTGGTGAACCGGGGGCCCGAGCCGGCGCCCCTCACCCTGTTGCCCAGCCTGTGGCTGCGCAACACCTGGGACTGGGGCTACCCCGACGAGCTGCCCCAGCAGCTGCGGCTGCTCGACGACCGCGTCGTCTCCACCGCCATCCCCACCCTGGGGGTCTATGAGCTGCTCTGCGACCAGGCCGGCGAGTGGATCTTCACCGACAACGCCACCAACACCGAACGCCTCTGGGGCGTCCCCAACACCACCCCCTTCCAGAAGGACGGCTTCCATCGTCACCTGATCGAGGCGGAGGCGGGCGCCATCAACCTGGCCGGAGTGGGCAGCAAGGCCGCCCGGCTGCTGCGGCGCACCCTGGCCCCCGGCGAGGAATGGAGCGTGGCCCTGCGGCTGCGGGCCGTGCCGGAGCACCCAGCCGCGCCCGGCCCCGAGCCCCTGCCACCCCTGTTTGGCGCGGCGTTCGCGGCGACCTTCGCCCAGCGCCAGGAGGAGGCCCGCCTGTTCCTGGCCGACCTTCAGCAGGACCTCAGCGACGACGACCGGCTGATCCACACCAGCGCCCTGGCGGGGCTGCTGTGGTGCCGCAAGTACTACGGCTGGAGCGTGCTGCGCTGGCTGGAGGGGGATCCCACCCAGCCGCCGCCGCCGGCCGGCCGCTGGCACAGCGGGGCGGGCTACTGGAAGCGGCTGCATGCCCACGACATCATCTCCATGCCGGATTCCTGGGAGTACCCCTACTTCTGCCAGTGGGACCTGATGTTCCACGCCGTGGCCTTCGCCGAGATCGATCCGACCGTGGCCAAGGAGCAGTGCATGCTGCTGCGCTCGGCCCACTACACCGCCCCCAACGCCCAGACCCCCGCCTACGAATGGGCCCTCTCCGATCCCAACCCGCCGATCGGGGCCTGGGCGGCGCTGCGGATCTTCCAGATCGAGAGGCGCCAGAGCGGCCGCGGCGATGGGGCCTTCCTGCGCTCGGCGCTGCGCAAGCTGCTGCTGGAGTACGGCTGGTGGGCCAACCGCAACGACCGCTCCGGCGACAACGTCTTCGAGGGGGGCTTCCTGGGCCTCGACAACATCGCCGTCTTCGACCGGCGCTTCCCCCTGGCCGACGGCAGCCGCATCGAGCAGTCGGATGGCACCGCCTGGATGGCTTCCCTGAGCCTCAACCTGCTGGCCATCTCTGTGGAGCTGAGCTGCGAGGAGCCCGAATACGCCGATGCCTGCGAGCGCTTCGTCTGTGATTTCGTGCAGCTCAACCTGGCTCTCAACTCTCCCTACGAGCGCGACTTCCTCAACTGGGACCACGAAGATGGCTTCTACTACGACGTCATCCGCCGCCCGGACGGCAGCAGCGACTACCTGCGCACCCGCTCCGTGTCGGGCCTGATTCCCCTGCTGGCGGTGGCCAGCTTCGACCGCGCCACGGTGGAGCGGCTGCCGGTGCTCGATGTGGCCGAAAGCATGGCCTGGTTCGTGCACGAGCGCACCACGCCCACCTGGATGGAGCGCAACCTGGGCCAGTGGCATGGCGACCGGCTGCTCTTCTCCCTGGTGCCGGAGGACCGGCTGCGCCGCATCTGCGCGCGCTTGTTTGATGAGGAGGAGTTCCTCTCCCCCCACGGCATCCGCTCCCTTTCCAGGGTGTACGGCGAGCATCCCTACAGCTACACCGAGGGCAGCGAGACCGAGACCCTGGCCTACAGCCCCGGCGCCAGTCCGGTGGCCATGTTCGGCGGCAATTCCAACTGGCGCGGGCCGGTGTGGATGCCGATCAACTTCCTGCTGATCGAATCCCTGCAGAAGTTCGCCCACTTCTACGGCGACAGCTTCCAGGTGGAGTTCCCCACCGGCTCGGGCCGGCTGATGGACCTCTGGCAGATCTCCCTGGAACTGGAGAAGCGCCTGGTGGGGATCTTGCGCCGCGACGGCCAGGGCCGGCGGCCCTTCCTGGGCGCGCAGGAGCTTTTCCAGAACGATCCCCACTGGCGCGACCGGATCCAGTTCCACGAGTACTTCCATGGCGATGACGGCCACGGCATCGGCGCCTCCCACCAGACGGGCTGGAGCGCCATGGTGGCCAAGATGATCGGCCAGCTCAGCCGTTACCCGGTGGAATGATGACCGCTCCCTTCACCCCCGGCACCGTGCTGGATCCCCTGCCGGCGGCCGCCCAGCTGGAGGTGGCCGATGGCGCCCACTTCGATGTGGTGATCATCGGCAGCGGCGCCGGCGGCGGCACCCTCGCCGGGCGGCTGGCGGCCAGCGAGCTGCGGGTGCTGGTGCTGGAGCGGGGCGACTGGCTGCCCCAGGAGCCCCAGAACTGGAGCGCCGAGGAGGTGTTCCAGAAGGGCCGCTACGTGTCGGCCGATCTCTGGCGCGACCGGCATGGCAAGAGCTTCCAGCCCGGCAGCCACTACTTCGTGGGCGGCGCCACCAAGATGTACGGCGCCGCCCACTTCCGCCTGCGGGAGCGGGATTTCGAGGCGGTGGAGCACGTGGATGGCATCTCGCCGGCCTGGCCCCTGCGCTACGCCGACTTCGAGCCCTGGTATCAGCGGGCCGAGGAGCTGTATCAGGTGCACGGCCAGCGGGGGGAGGATCCCACCGAACCGCCCTGCAGCGGCCCCTACCCCCACCCGCCGGTGGCCCATGAGCCGCGCATGCAGAAGCTGGTCGACGACCTGCGCGGCGCCGGTCTGCACCCCTTCCATGCCCCCAGCGGCGTCCGGCTAGAGGAGGGGGCCATGCCCTTCAGCCGCTGCCGCAAGTGCAACTGCTGCGACGGCTTCCCCTGCCTGGTGCACGCCAAGTCGGACGCCGAGGTGCTGGGCATCCGGCCGGCGCTGGCCTCACCGCGGGTGAGCCTGCTGACCCGTGCCCACGTGCAGCGGCTCGAGACCGACGCCGGCGGTCGCAGCGTGCGGCGGGTGCACTTCGAGCGGGACGGGGTGCCCGCCAGCGTGTCCGGGGATGTGGTGGTGGTGAGCTGCGGCGCGGCCAACTCCGCCCGGCTGCTGCTGATGTCGGCCTGCGACGGCCACCCCCGGGGCCTGGCCAACGGTTCCGACCAGGTGGGGCGCAACTACATGTTCCACAACAGCAAAGCGATGGTGGCCCTGGCCCATGAGCCCAATCCCACCGTGTTCCAGAAGACGGTGTCGGTCAACGACTGGTATTTCGGGGATGCCGATTTCCAGTGGCCGATGGGCAATCTGCAGATGACCGGCAAGACCAACGGCACGATGATGAAGGGCTACGCGCCGCTGGAAACCTTCCTGATGCCGGGCTGGACGATGGACAAAATCGCCGAGCACGCCCTCGATTTCTGGATCTCCACCGAGGATCTGCCCGATCCGGACAACCGCGTCAGCGTGGACGCCGGCGGCACGATCACCCTGAGCTACACGCCCAACAACCAGAAGGCGTCGCAGGAGCTGGTGCGGCGGCTGGAAGCGGTGCTGGAGCGGCTCTACCTGAAGAAGCACCTGGTGGAGCGCCAGATCTACATCCAGAGCCCCATGACGATCGCGGCGGTGGGCCACCAGAGCGGCACCTGCCGTTTCGGCAGCGATCCGGCCACGTCGGTGCTGGATCTGAACTGCAAGGCCCACGAGCTCGACAACCTCTACGTGGTGGACACCAGCTTCATGCCCAGCATCGGCGCCGTGAACCCCTCCCTGACCGCCATCGCCAATGCCCTGCGGGTGGGCGAGCACCTGCTGGAGCGGCTCGGCCGCTGAGGGGGTGTCGCTCAGCTTCCGGCCAGGCCCGTCAGGGCCAGCAGGCGGGGCAGGACCAGGGCGTCAAGGCTGAAGCGGCCGGCGCCGGCGGTGGCCAGCACCAGGCACATCACGACATACATGGCCGCCTTCTCCCAGCTGGGCGGATCTCCCACCCCCATCGGCCCGGCGTAGTCGCCCGCGGGAATCTGGAAGGGGTCGGGGGCGATGAAGGGGAACCCGGAGCGGATCTCCAGCACCATGGCGTAGGCCATCGACACCAGGATCGCCAGGGCCGCCAGGGGGGTGAGCAGGCCCGGCAGCAGGGCGATGCCGCCCGCCCACATGGAGAAGGCCGAGAGGAAGCAGAGCCACACCGGTGTGTTCAGGGCCGCGGCCCAGGTGCCCAGGTGGCGCAGCTTGGGCCAGCCGTGGCGGATGAAGGCCACCGCCAGGAACAGCCGCAGGACCAGCAGGCCCACGGCTGCGGCGGTGCTGGGGGGCTGCAGCCAGTCGCTCATCGGGGCGGGCCGTTGTAGAGGATGGCCATCACCCGGCGGCCGTCCGGGGCGATCTGGATCTCGGTTTCGGTGGTGGCCGCCATCCCCTTCACCTCCCAGCCCGGAGGGCCGCCCAGGAAGCGGTAGACGAAGCCGTCGGCGGTGTTGCTCACCAGGCAGGGGTTGCTGGCCGCCGAGGTGGTGAACATGCAGTTGGCCGGGGTGTAGACCGTCAGCCCGCCATTGCTGAGCACGGCCGCGTTGCGGGCCAGGTTGAGGGCCCGCACTTCGTTGAAGGGGGTCCCCTGCGCCCAGGCAGGGGTCATCGGGGCGGCCGCCAGCATCAGTGCGGCTCCGGTTGGCAGCAGGCGTCTCCGGAGACGGGAGCGGAGGGCCATTGGGATCCGTGCGACTGGCTCCAGTATCGAGCCGGTCTTCCTTCCCCACAACACGCCTGGCCTGAATCTCCCCTGGGGGCCGATCAGGGGGCGGCAACAAGCTGGAGACGGTGGCCGTCGGGATCGGCGATCTGCAGGGCCCGGCCGGCCTCCAGCCAGGGTTCCGCCAGGGACACGATGCCCGGCGAGAGCACGGTGCCGCCGAAACTGCTCACCTGCTCGGCCACCCCATCGAGATCGTCGACCCGCACCCGCACCTGCCAGTGGGCCAGATCCTGGAAGCCCAGGTCGGCGGGCATGGGCCGGCCGCGATTGGGGGCCAGGTACTCCAGCGCCTCCAGGCCCATCCCCCGGGCGGCCCGGTGGGCGGTGATTCTCACCTGGACATTCGGCAGGCCATCGAGCCGCTCCTGCTCCGGCCCTTGGTTGATCCCGTCGGCTGCCTGGTGGAAGCCGAGCAGATTCCCATAGAACCGGGCGGTGCGGGCCGTGTCGGCCACGGCGATGGCGCTGTGGTCGAGGCCCTTGAAGCGGCCCGGCAGCCGGTGCCAGCGGGGATCCCCTTTGTCGGCGGGGAACTGCAGCAGCTCGATCGGATGGCCCTCGGGATCGTGGAACTTGAAGGCCTCGATGCCGGCCGCCGCCCGGTTCCAGGCCGGCAGCCGCTGGGGGGCGCTGGAGATGGCCACCAGCGCCCCGCCGGCGATACGGCGTCGCACCCCGGTGGACGCCGCCTCCATGGCGTCCACCACCACGCAGATGTGCTGGAACCAGCGGTCGCAGCTGCGGGACTCGGCGGGCAGGGGCCGCCCTGCGCGGGCTCCCCGCCCTGGATCCAGCACCTCACTGAGCTCCAGCCGTTCACTGCCCAGCCGCAGGTGCACCAGCTTCAGCCGTGCTCCGGGCAGACCCACCAGCTGGGTGTAGGGACCAGGGGGCACCAGGATCGCGCCCCCCTCGGCCTGGAAGCCCAGCTCCCGGCGGAAGAAGGCAGCGGCGGCCTCGGCATCGGTCGTGGTGAAGCCGACGCTCTCGATCACGGGAACGGTGGGGGCTGGCGGCATCAGGGGCTGGGGTGTTCAGGGCAGCTGGACGCCGCGGGTGTTCACGTACAGGGCGTAGACGGCCGGGGCCGCGCAGATGAACAGCCGATTGCGGAAGGCCCCTCCGAAACAGAGGTTGGCCACCAGGGAGGGCACCAGCACCCGGCCCAGCAGGGTGCCGTCCGGGGCGAGGCAGTGGACACCGTCGCCGGCGCTGCTCCAGACGTTGCCCTGCTCGTCCACCCGCAGGCCGTCGGCCCAGCCGGGCTCGATGCGGTGGAAGACGCCGCCGCCGCTGAGGCTGCGGCCGTCGGCCCCCACGTCGAAGACGCGGATGTGGCGATCCGGGGCCGGATCCCCCACCGCGCCGGTCTCCACCAGGTAGAGCCGCCGTTCATCGGGGGAGAAGGCGAGGCCGTTGGGGCCGGCCATGTCGCTCACCACCCGCTCCAGTTCACCGGAGGCCGGATCGAGGCGGTAGACGGCGGCCGGCTGCTCAGAGTCCTGGCGGCCGCCCTCGTAGTCGGTGGCGATGCCGTAGAGGGGATCGGTGAACCAGAGGCTCCCGTCCGACTTCACCACCACGTCATTGGGGGAATTGAGCCGCTGGCCGTCGGCCCGGCTCACCAGGGTGGTGAGGCTGCCGTCGATCTCCAGCCGGGTGAGGCTGCGGGAGCGGTGATGGCAGCTGATCAGGCGGCCCTGCAGGTCGCGGCACTGGCCGTTGGCGTAGTCGCTGCTGGGGCGGAACACGCTCACGCCGCCGGCCTCGCTCCAGCGCAGGGTGCGGTTGTTGGGGATGTCGTTGAACAGCAGGCAGCCGTGGTCGGCGAACCAGACCGGTCCTTCGCACCAGCGCAGCCCGTCGGCGATGGTCTCCAGTTCGGCGTTGAACAGCACCAGGCCGTCGAAGCGCGGGTCGTGGCTGACGGTGCGGGCCATCAGGAGAACGCGCCGGGGCGTGCCCCGCGCCAGCCGTCACCGTTGCGCTGCAGGATCAGCTGAACACAGGGCTCATCCCCCACCTGGCCGGAGAGATGGCCGAAACGCCCATCCGCCGTGGGCACCGTGTCCTGGTCGCCGCCGAAGCTGAAGCTGCCCGGGCCGAAGACCTGCCGGTGGCCGTCCATGCTCTTCACGAACCAGCTGCCGCTCAGCACGAAGATCCATTTAGGCACGGTGTTCTCGTGCCATTCGCCGAGCCAGCCCACCGGCAGCACGGTGAGGAAGGCGTTGCCGTCGGCCACCAGATCCAGATTCCACTGGGAGGCGACGCCGGGGTTCAGGGCCGCCCGGGTCATGGCGCCCAGGGGGGTGAGGTCCTGGCGGCTGATGCCCCCGTCGTCGGTCCACAGGTGCCAGTAGGCGGTCGGGGTGCCGCTGGGCGGGGCTCCCGTGCTGGAGGTGTCGCTCATGGCCGCAAGTTAGTTACGGCCGGCGGCTCTGTCGGCAGGGCGGTTCAGCGTTGATACCCTGCGGCCAGACGCCAGGAACCGATGACCGCAGTGAATCCCCTGGCCGGCAAGGCCCTGTCCAGTTTCCTGGCCGGGAAGGTGGCGATCGTCACCGGCGGCAACAGCGGCATCGGCAAGGCGATCGTGGAGCAGCTGGCCCAGCTTGGCGCCAAGGTGGTGATCGACTACCGCTCCAACCCGGAGGCCACCGAGGATCTGGAGGAGCAGATCGGCGCCTACGGGGGTTGCAGCTTCGGGGTGCAGGCCGATGTCTCGAAGCTTGAGGATCTGCAGCGCCTGATCCAGGCGGCGGTGACGAGGTATGGCCGGCTCGATGTGATGGTGAACAACGCCGGCGTCGAAACCCGCACCTCCATCCTTGACACCACGCCCGAGGACTACGACAAGGTGCTGAATGTGAACCTGCGGGGGGTGTTCTTCTCCACCCAGTACGCCGCCAGGCAGATGATCTCCCAGGGCGGCGGCGGACGCGTCATCAACATCTCCTCGGTGCACGAGGACTGGCCGATGCCCAACAACACCCCCTACTGCCTGTCCAAGGGGGGCATGCGCATGCTCACCCGCACCGCCGGGGTGGAGCTGGCCCCCCATGGCGTCACCGTGGTGAACGTGGGCCCCGGGGCGGTGGCCACCCCGATCAACGATGCCACCATGAACGACCCGAAGCTGCTGGCCCAGCTGAACGCCGCCATCCCCCTGGGACGCATGGCCCAGCCGGAGGAGATCGCCGCGGTGGTGGGGTTCCTGGCCAGTGATGCGGCCAGCTACATCACCGCGACCACCATCTTTGCCGACGGCGGCATCATGCAGAGCAGCCCCGGGCTCTGATGCCCCCGGCCTCCCGCCACGACGGTCTCCCCCACGACCGCCTGCAGCAGCGGCGGCACCGCTTCTATGTCGCGCTGCTGCTGATCACCGTGGGGGTGATGGGGGGCTATGCCATGCCAGCGGCCTGGGGACGGCTGTCGTTCCTGGGCCATGTGCTGCTCACCCTGCTGCTCTGCGTCGAACTCGGTGGGGTGCTCAGCTGGTCCCACCGCTCCCGGCACCTGCTCGACCTGCTCTACCGGCTGCTGGGCTTCGCCTGCCTGGGAGCCCAGCTGATCTGGCTGTTCACCCCGGTGAACGTCCGCTTCAGCGGCCTGCCCCTGCTGGTGCTGTTCAGCCTGTTCACCGGCTGGAGCCTCAAGCGGCTGGTGCAGTGCCTGGGGCGGGAGCGGCGGGTGGTGGGCCAGGTGGTGGCCGGGGCCCTGGCGGGCTACCTGCTGCTGGGCATCAGCGGCGGCCTGTTGCTGAGCGTGCTGGCCACGGTGGACCCGCCCGGGTTCATCAGCACCCACCAAGTGGGCTCCCTGGCCCCACCGGCGGTGAGCGATTCGCTGCTGAGTCGGGAGGTCTGGCGGATCGATTTCATCAACATCAACTATTTCGCCTTCGTCAGCCTCACCACCGTGGGCTATGGCGACATCCTGCCGGTGTCGGCTCCCACCAAAATGGCCAGCGTGGCCCTGAGTGTGGCCGGGCCCCTCTACATCGCCGTGGTGATGGGGGTGCTGATCAGCCGGCTGACGAAGCAGGCGGAGGAGCCAGCTCGAGCCGCTCCAGACCCACCTCCACCCCCATGTGCTGGTCGGGGCGGCCGGTGATCAGCAGCGAGGCACGCTGCTGGGTGACGATCGCCCACAGCCATTTGGTCAGCAGGCTGAGCCGGTTCTCGGTGGCGGGCATGAAGGCCAGGTGGGCGAGGCCCCAGAGCAGCCAGCCGAGCGGGCCGCTCACCCGCAGGCCGCGCAGGTCGGCCACGGCGCAGAGGGGACCGATCACGGCCATGCTGCCGAAGTCGGTCCAGCGGAAGGGGGCGTGGGGCCGGCTTTCGATGCCGGCGAGAATGTCGGCGGCCACCCAGCCGCCCATCTGCACCGCCGGGCCGGCCATGCCGGGCAGGGATTTGCCGTCGGCGGTGTGGCCGTAGGAGCAGAGGTCGCCCACCACCCGGATGGCGGGGTGGCCGGGGAGGGAGAAATCGGGCGCGACGATCAGCCGCCCGCCCCGGTCCACCGGTGCCCCGGTGCGCTCGGCCAGCAGCTTGCCCAGGTGGGAGGCGCGCACCCCGGCGGTCCAGCAGAGGGTGGCCGCCTCCAGGGTCTGCTCGCCGTCGGCGACGCCCACCGTGACCCGCCCCGCGGCGATGGCCTTCACCCGCCCGCCCAGCAGCAGCTGCACGCCGCGGGAGCGCAGGTAGCGGGCGGCGGCCTCCGAGAGGCTGGGGTGCATGGCCCGCAGCAGCCGCTCGCCCGGATCCACCAGGGTGACCCGGCAGTCGGCCGGATCCAGCTGCTTGAAGTCGCGGGCCACGGCATGGCGCAGCATCTCGTTCACCGAGCCGGCCAGTTCGCAGCCCGAGGGGCCGCCCCCCACCACCACCACAGCCTGCAGGTGGCGGCGGCGGGCCGGATCGGGGGTCTGCTCGGCCTCCTCCAGGGCCGTCAGCAGCCGGCGGCGCACCTCATCGGCGTGTTCGAGGATCTTCATCGGCGGAGCGTGCTCACGCCATTCCTCGTGGCCGAAGTAGGTGCTGCCCGAGCCCGTGGCCAGGATCAGGTGATCGAAGGCCAGGTGCCGGTCGTTGAACACCACCTCCCGGGCTGCCGGGTCGATGTCGACCACCTCGCCGAGCAGGATCTGGATGTTGGGGGCCTGGCCCACCATCTGGCGCAGGGGCGAGGCCACGTCCGCCTCCGACACCAGCCCCGAGGCCACCTGATAGAGGAGCGGCTGAAAGAGGTTGAAGTTGCGCTTGTCGATCAGGGTGACGCGGACCGGCTTGCCGATCAGGCTGTGGGCCGCCTTGAGGCCGGCGAAGCCGCCGCCCACGATCACCACATGGGGCAGCTGGCGCAGGCTGGCATCGGGAGGGGTGAGCTCGAGGAAGAAGCGTTCCTTGGCCATGGGAGCTGCCCGTCTGGGCGAACGCTATCGGCGCAGGCCCGGTTCAGCCCCCCCTCTGGTTCGACACCCCGTCGGGATGGACACGCCGCCAGCGTCGCCGGTTCGCTAACGGTGGGGCAACCGCAGCGACCGATGCCGCCCCTTTTCGCCTGTTCCAGCTGCGGCGTTCAGATCGAACGCGCCACCCGCAGCTACCTCCAGCAGAAGGGCCAGATGCTCTGCTCCACCTGCCTCGACCGGCAGGAGGCCGCCGAGGCGGCGGCGGCGGGGCCTGGGGCGGAGGGACCTGATGGGGAGGGGGCCACGGCGCCGCCTTCGGGGGACGGCGGCGGTTGATTGGGCCCGTCGTTTGTTGACCCATCGGTGGATCATCAGCAAGCTCGCCGCTGGAGGCCATCAGGCGACTCTCGGAACGATGCGATCAAGATCCTGTCGCAGCTCCCTGCTTGAGAGTGGATCCCGGGCGCCGGCCCAGAGGCCACGACCCTGCCGCTGCTGGATGCAACAGAAATCTGCTGGGCGGACCGGTGGGCTCAGGCGGCCAGCGGCAGGTCGTTGTCTGCCGGCTCCACCTCGCCCGCGGGGGCTGCGGCGGGCTCCGGCGGATGCAGCTGGGCCCGGTAGAGGCCCACATCGACGCCCAGGTGCTGGTCGGGCCGGCCGGTGATCAGCAGGGCGGTGCGCTGGCGGGTGGCGATCTGCCACATCCACTTGGTGAACAGGGTGATGCGGTTCTCCGTGTCGGGGATGAAGGCCAGGTGGGCCAGGGCCCACAGCACCCAGCCAGCCAGGCCGCTGACGTGCAGGCCGCGCAGGTCGGCGACGGCATAGAAGGGGCCGATCACCGCCATGCTGCCCAGGTCGGTGAAGCGGAAAGGGGCCAGGCTGCCGTTCTGGTTCAGGATCGAGGCCGCCACCCAGGCGCCCATCTGCACCGCCGGCCCCGCCATGCCGGGGAGGGGCCGGCCGTCGGCGGTGTGCAGGTAGGCGCAGAGGTCGCCGACGGCACGGATCTCCGGGTGGCCGGGGATCGAGAAGTCGGGCTCCACCAGCAGCCTCCCGCCCCGGTCCACCGGGGCCCCGGTGCGCTCGGCCAGCAGGGCGCCGAGGCGGGAGGCGCGCACGCCGGCGGTCCAGCAGATGGTGGCGGCCTGCAGCTCCCGGTGGCCTTCAGGACCGTCGAGGGCCACCCGGCCGGGGGCGATGCCCTTCACCATCGAGCGCATCACCAGCGTCACCCCGGCCCGCTCCAGGTGACCGGCGGCGGCGGCGGAGAGCTTCGGGTGCATGGTGGGCAGCACCCGCTCCACCGCATCCACCAGCACCACGCGGCAGAGATGGTGGTCGAGCTGCTTGAAGTCGCGGCGGATGGCGCGGTGCATCAGCTCGATCAGGGAACCGGCCAGCTCGCAGCCGGCCGGGCCGGCCCCCACCACCACCACCGACTGCAGGAAGCGGCGCCGCTCGGGGTCGCGGGTCTGCTCGGCCTCCTCCAGGGCCATCAGCAGCCGGCGGCGGATCTCGTCGGCGTGCTCGAGGATCTTCATCGGCGGCGCCAGGGGCCGCCATTCCTCATGGCCGAAGTAGGTGCTGCCCGAGCCGCTGGCCAGGATCAGGTGGTCGTAGCCGTAGCGGTGGTCGTTGAACACCACTTCCTTTGCGGCTGGGTCAATGTCGACCACCTCGCCGAGCAGGATCTGGATGTTGGGGGCCTGGCCGACCATCTGGCGCAGGGGCGAGGCCACGTCGGCCTCCGACACCAGCCCCGAGGCCACCTGATAGAGGAGCGGCTGGAAGAGGTTGAAGTTGCGCTTGTCGATCAGCGTCACCCGCACCGGCTTGCGCGCCAGGGCATGGCAGACCTTGAGCCCGGCGAAGCCGCCGCCCACGATCACCACATGGGGCCACTCCCGCATCGCTTCGGAGGGGGGATCGAGTTCGAGGAAGAAGCGTTCCGGTGCCATGGGCCGCCTCCACGGCCTTTCAAGGTATCCAGTTCAGCGGGTCGACTTCGGTAGTGGTGGTTGCGTTCGCGTTCACCCCACCGGCCGTCAACGCAGGAAGAGGCTCCTCAGCCAGCCGTCCACCACCCGCGTCGCGGGGTCGTCGGGCTGGCCCAGCTGGCGGTTGATGGCCATGTGCCCCGCCAGCCCGGTGCCAGCGAAGCCGGCGACTTCCACAGGGGTGCCGGCCCGCTGCAGCGCCCTGGCCAGGTCGCGCGTCTGGCTCCTGGCGTCGAGACGCTGCACATGGAGAAGCAGGAAGGCGGGGGCATTGGGTGCGGCCGCCTGCCAGGTGGGGGAGAGGGCCCGCTGGCGCAGGGGGTCGTTGCCGAAGGCCTGGGCGTACGTCTGCTGCATCAGGGGGCCGGCCAACCGCAGCTGGGCCGGCACGTCGTAGGCGGCGCCGTCGATGGGCACCACGCCGGCCACGGCGCCCTGTGTCAGACCCACCGAGCGCAGGTAGGCGGGATCGGTGCCCACCAGGGCGACCAGATGCGCCCCGGCGCTGTGGCCCATCAGCACGATGCGCCGCGGATCGATGCCCAGCCGGCCGGCGTGGCGGATCAGCCAGGCCAGGGCGCTGGCCACGTCGGCGGCCTGCTGCTCCACCGTGGCGGCCGGCACCAGGCGGTAGTTCATGGTGGCGAAGGCGTAGCCCCGGGCCCGGAAGTGGGACACCTTGGCCCTGCCGGTGGCCGTGGCCCGGTCGCCGCGCTTCCAGCCGCCGCCGTGCACGAACAGGATCAGCGGCGCGGGACGGCCGGCCTCGCTGGCGGCGCCCCAGAAGCTGAGGCGCTGCAGCCGGTCCTGGCCGTAGGCGAGGTCCTGGCCCAGGGAGCCGAGGGCCGGTGTCGTGCCGCAGCTGATCAGGGTGGCCAGCAACAGGGGGGCGAGGGCGGATCGGACCAGGACTGCGCGCATCGCGGGATGGGCCGGTGGGATGGGGAGCTGGGAACAGGGGGCCTTCAGCGGGGGCCAGGCTGATCCCGATGTGTATGCCAGGGCTAAAGTGTGCGTATCGGGGAAGGCCTTTGGGCCACCCCCTTGCCAAGGACCACCATGGGCACCCATCCAGCCACCCGCACCAACATCGTCATTGACGACGGCCTGATGAAGGATGCGATGCAGGCCAGCGGTGCCCGCACCAAGCGGGAAGCCGTGGAGTTGGGTCTGCGCACCCTGGTGGAGCTCAAGCAGCAGGAGGGCCTGCGTGCCTTCCGCGGCAAGCTCCGCTGGGAGGGTGATCTCGAGGCGCTGCGGCTTGATCGCTCTGATGGCAGTAAGTCTCCGCTCGGCGGTGAGGGCCGGTGATCGTCGTCGATTCCTCGGTCTGGGTCGACTTCTTCAACGGCATCGCCACCCCTGAAGTGGAACGGCTTGATGGACTGCTCGGCATCAGGCCCGTGGCGGTGGGCGATCTGATCCTGGTGGAAGTGTTGCAGGGCTTCCGAAACGACGGTGACGCCGCCAGGGCAACACAGCTGTTCGGCTCGATGGCGGTGATCGAGATGCTGGGCCGCCGCCATGCTTACCGGGCTGCGGAGAACTATCGGACGCTGCGAAAAAAGGGGCTGACGGTGCGCAAGACGATCGACGTGATCATCGCCACCGCCTGCATTGAGGCCCACCTGCCGTTGCTGTTTTCCGATCGCGACTTCCAGCCGTTCGTGACGCATCTGGGGCTGGAGGCGGCCTGAACCGCAGCACGTCACTCCGATCTGCCCCACCAAATCGCTGGAAAGATGGTGCTGAGCACCCTCACCTCTGCCTACCCGCCCGAATTCCCCCTCAGCTCCTTACCGCTTCCGAGTCTTCGGGGCAGATCAGATCGGCAGCCTTGCGGGCATCGCTGAGCACCTGCAGCAGCACCCGGGGCGAGTCGCGCAGCAGGGCGATCCAGTGGCCCAGATAGGCGGCGTGGTTGGCCATGGCACTGCCGATCTCCAGGCGATCACCGACCAGCACCGCCCCCAGCTCGGCGACGAGCTCCTCGCGGGCATAGGCCATGCCGCCATCGCCTTCGACGCCCATGCCGCCGGAAAGATCGCGGGCCAGCCGGGAGCTGTGGCCACAGGAGTGGATCGCCTCATGGGCCCAGGTGGCATAGAGGGCCGCGGCTGAATGGAAGCCGGAGCGATCGGGCAGCTGAATGCGATCGGGCACCGGCAGATAGCAGGCTCGATCTCCAGCGAAGTTGACGGGCACCCCCCAGTGGCTGAGGACAGCTTCTGCGGCTGCCAGCCGCTCGGGCTCCGGCCGCCGGCTCACCCCCTCGGCCTGCCGGCGTTTCTGGAGCAGCCCCTCCAGCGCCTGGCCTTCCAGATCGGCGGCATTGAACACCGCCACCGGCCGGTAGCTCACCCAGCGGTGGCACGCCCCATCGGCCGGAGCCGCCTCGGCAAGCCGGCCTTCGCTCTGCTGATGCACCTGGGGCCGCAGCACATGCACGGCCCTGCTGCCCTTGCGGGGAAAGATCCCCAGCGCCTTGGCCTCGGCAAAGCCGCACCAGTAGGGCAGCGATGAACCCCGCAGGTGCAGGCCCAGGGTCAGCAGCACCGGATTGGCACCGCGGTAGCGGCGGCCGGAGAGCAGGTTCACGTGGTGACCGCCAGCGGCGGCCTCCCACTCCCGCCGCCAGGGGGTGGTGCCCGCCTCCAGCAGGGTGATCAGGGAGGCCACCAGCTTTTCCTCGGGGGAGGTCTTGGTGCCGGGTGTGTCTTTGGGCGTGGAGGTGGACAAGGATGGGGAAGGAACAGCCACGGTTGGCAGGCGCGCAGGACAGCAAGCGCAAGCGCGACCAGTGGCAAGGGCCAGGCGCAGCGCTCACTGAAACCAATGCCCCCAGGCGTCCCGTCTCCTGCGGTTGGTCGGCTTGCAGCGCCCTTGCGCTGCCGCGCACGCTGAGGACTTCTGCGCGCGCTTTCTCAGGTTTCCAGGCGTCTTAACTGCGCACGGGTTGCTCACATCAGATCAGCTGAACTGGCACCTGGATAGGGCCAGCCGATTCAACGCCCGTCGTGATACCGGCAAGCCAGGATCACCAGCAGCGGCCCGTCAACCCGATAAACCAGCCGGTGGGTGTCGTCGATGCGGCTTGACCAGCAGCCGGAGAGGTTCTCCCGCAGCGGTTCGGGTTTGCCGATGCCGCTGAACGGATCCCGCAGACAGGCCTGGATCAGCTGGTTGATGCGCCGGAGCTGTTTGCGGTCCTGGCCTTGCCAATACACGTAGTCCTCCCAGGCGGCGGGCGCCCAGGCGAGCCGCTCAGGCATCGGGATCGATCAGCCCATGCTCCAGCGACATCACCACGGCGCTCTGGCCGTGGCGGCGGGTGATCACCGTCACATCGGCATCGGCCGTGACCCGGTCGAGCACCGCCTTGAAGCTCTCCCGGACTTCGGAAAAGCTGAGCACCTGCATCGCCGTTGTCCAGGAAGTGGTACAGAGTTCAGCGCCCCCTCACAAGCCCGCCCCGCAGTGCTTGCAGTGGCGCGCATCCGGATCGTGCCCCTCCCTCTGGCAGCTCCCGCACACCACGGCGGGCTTCAGGAGACCCTCCCGCTGGCGGGCGCTGGCCTGGCCGATCTCGGCGGTGATGATGCCGGTGGGCACGGCGATGATGCTGTAGCCCAGCAGCATCACCACCGAGGCCAGGAATCGGCCCAGGGGCGTCACCGGCGCCACGTCGCCGTAGCCCACGGTGGTGATCGTCACGATCGCCCAGTAGATACCCACCGGGATGCTGTTGAAGCCCTGCTCGGGACCCTCGATCACGTACATCACCGAGCCGATCACCGTCACCAGGGTGATCATCGCCAGCAGGAACACCGACATCTTGCGCCGGCCGGCCACGATCGCGTCCCAGAGCAGGTTCGATTCCTGCAGGTATTCGCCCAGCTTCAGCACCCTGAACACCCGCATCACCCGCAGCATCCGCACCACCAGGAACACGTGGGCGCCGCTCACCAGCAGCCCCAGGAAGCTGGGCACGATCGAGAGCAGATCCACCACTCCGAAGAAGCTGCGGGCATAGCGCAGCGGTGATCCCACGCACAGCAGCCGCAGCAGGTATTCGAGCGTGAACAGCAGGGTGAAGAACCACTCGAGCACGTCGAACGGGCGGTCGTAGCGCACCCGCAGCACCGGGTCGCTCTCGACCACCACCGCCACCACGCTCACCACGATCGCCACCAGCAGCACCACGTCGAAGCTCTTGCCGGCGGGGGTGTCGGTCTCGAAGATCGTGCGGAACAGCCACACCTTTCCGTAAACGCGGCGGATCCCCAGGGCCACCAGCAGCAGGCCACCGAGGATCACCGGAATCAGCAGGGCGGGGGGCATCAGCATGTCTCTCCCAGGTAGGTGGCCCGCAGGCCTGCGTCGGCCAGCAGCGCTCCAGCGCGGCCCGCCATCGCCATGCTGCCGCCCTCGAGCACCAGGCCGCGGTCGGCGATCTCCAAAGCGGCGGTGGCGTTCTGCTCCACCAGCAGCATCGTCAGCCCCTCCTTGTGCAGGGCCGCCAGGGCGGCCATCACCTCGGCCACCAGCTTCGGGGCCAGGCCCAGGCTGGGTTCATCCAGCAGCAGCAGGGTGGGCCGGCCCATCAGGGCCCTGGCGATGGCCAGCATCTGCTGCTCCCCCCCCGAGAGGTTGCCCGCCAGCTGCTGGCGCCGGTCGGCCAGGCGGGGGAACAGGGCGTAGCAGCGCTCCAGGTCGGCGGCGATGGCGGCCCTGCCGCGCCGCAGCCAGGCGCCCAGCTCCAGGTTGGTGGCCACGCTCTGGCGGGCCAGCACCCGCCGGCCCTCCGGGCAGTGGCCGATGCCCAGCCGCACGGTGCGGTGGGTGGCCAGCTCCGCCAGGTCTTTGCCGCGCCAGAGCACCTGGCCGGCCGCCGCCTGCACCAGCCGGGAGATGGCCCGCAGGGTGGTGCTCTTGCCGGCGCCGTTGGCCCCCAGCAGGGCCACCAGCTCCCCTTGCTGCACCTGCAGATCGATGCCCCGCAGGGCGGTGAGGGCGCCGTAGCGCACCGTCAGCCGGCGCAGCTCCAGCAGCGGCACGCTCACGGCTGCCCCCCCAGGTAGGCCTCGATCACCCGCGGGTCGCGCCGCACCTCCGCCGGGCTGCCCAGGGCGATCCGTTCGCCGAAATTGAGCACCGCCAGCCGGCCGCAGAGCTGCATCATCAGCGGCACGTGGTGCTCGATGATCAGCACGCTCAGGGCGAAGTGGTCGCGGATCCGGCCGATCAGCAGCCGCAGCTCCTCCTTCTCGGCCGGGTTCATGCCGGCGGCGGGTTCATCCAGCAGCAGCAGTTGGGGGGCCGTGGCCAGGGCCCGGGCGATCTCCAGCCGCCGCCGGTCGCCGTAGGCCAGCTCCCCGGCCCGCTGATCGGCCAGGGGGGCCAGCTCCAGCCGCTCCAGCAGCTCCAGCGCCTGCTCCTTCAGCCGCCCCTGGCGCCGCCGGAAGCTGCCGCTGCCCAGCAGGGCCCCCGGCAGCGGCGCCCCGGCGGCGTGATGCAGCCCCACCAGCACGTTCTCGAGCGCCGTGAGGCTCTCGAACAGGCGCAGGTTCTGGAAGGTCCGGGCGATGCCGAGCCGGTTGATGGCCGCCGGCCCCATGCCCTGCATCGGCCGGCCCCGCCAGAGGCAGCGGCCGCCGCTGGGGCGGGTGAGGCCGGAGATCACGTTGAACAGGGTGGTCTTGCCGGCGCCGTTGGGGCCGATCAGGCCGAAGATCTCCCCCTCCCGCACCTCCAGGCTCACCCCGGCCAGGGCCTGCAGGCCGCCGAAGCGGCAGCTGACTCCCTCCACCTGCAGCAGGCTCATGGGGCCAGGGGCGCGCCGCGGCGCCGGGGCAGCAGGGCGGCCAGGGTCTGCAATCGCTGCAGCCGCTCCGCCGTCACCAGCCCCTGGGGAAAGAACAGCGGCCCCAGCAGGATCACGGCGCCGAACAGGATCAGACGCAGGTCGCCCACCGGCCGTAGCAGCTCCGGCAGGGCGGTGAGCAGCAGGCCCCCCAGCACCGGCCCGGGCCAGAGCCTTGAGCCGCCGAACACCACGAAGGCCAGGGTGGTGATGCTGGCGTCGAAGCTGCCGGCCCGGGCGTTCCAGGAATTGAAGAAGTGGGCCGCCACCGCGCCGGTGACCCCGGCCAGCAGGGCGCTGGCCACGAAGGCGATCAGCTTGGTGTGCGGCGTGTCGATGCCCACGCAGGCGGCCGCCAGTTCGTCGTCGCGGATGGCGGCCATGGCCCGGCCCAGCCGCAGCGCCTCCAGCCGCTGGCACAGCCAGCAGGCCAGGGCCAGCAGCGCCAGGGTGAAGGCCACATAGCCCTCCGGCTGCGCGAAGGGCTGGGGGATGCCGAAGATGCCCATGGCCCCGCCGGTGAAGGGCAGGTTGAGGTTGATCACCCGCAGGATCTCCACCAGGGCGATGGTGGCGATGGCCAGGTAGATGCCCCGCAGCCGCAGCACCGGCCCGCCGATCGCCAGGGCGATCAGCCCCGCCAGGGCCCCCGCCAGCACCATCTCCACCAGCAGGGCCGGCAGCGGCGAGGTGGCGCCGGTGCCAGCGAAGGCGGGAACGCCGGTGGAGAGCAGGGCGGCCACGTAGCCCCCCACCGCATAGAAGCCCGGCGTCGCCAGCGACAGCTGGCCGCAGCGCAGCGGCAGGTACACCGACAGGGCCAGCAGGGCCCCCAGCAGCATCTGTTCCAGCAGGCCGGCGTCCATGGCCCTCACACCTTGGTGGGCAGGGGCCGGCCCAGCAGCCCCCGGGGCCGCACCAGCAGCACCAGGAACAGGAAGCCGTAGCCCACCGCATCCTTCCAGCCCGAGGCCTCGGCCGGCACGCAGGCCTCGGCCAGGCCCACGATCAGCCCGCCCAGCACCGCCCCCGGCACGCTGCCCAGCCCGCCCAGCACCAGCACCGCCAGGCCCTTGAGGCCGTAGCCGATGCCGAAGTAGGGCCCGGCGATGCTGACGCTCAGCCCCACCAGGCCCCCCGCCACCCCGGCCAGGAAGCCGCTGAGGCCGAAGGCCAGGCGCACCATCGCCGTGCTGTCGATGCCGAGCAGCTGGGCGGTTTCGGCGTCCTCCGCCACCGCCTGCAGCCCCCTGCCGTTGCGGCTGCCCTCCAGCCACAGGCTGAGCACGGCCAGCAGCAGCAGGGAGATCGCCAGCAGCAGGGCCTGCACCGTGCGCACCCGGGCCCCCAGCAACGGGAAGGAGGCCGGCAGGCCGCCCAGGGCGCCGGTGGGGATGGCGTAGCTCTCCGCCCCCACCAGCAGCTGGATCAGGTTCACCAGGATCACCCCGGCCCCCAGGCTGGTGATCAGGGCCAGCAAGGGATCGGCCCGGCGCCGGCGCAGGGGCCGGAAGGCCACCCGCTCCACCAGCAGGGCCACCAGGGCCGCCCCCAGCCCCGCCAGCGGCAGGGCGCCCCAGAAGGGCAGGGCGAAGGGCAGCGCAAAGCCGGCCAGCAGGCCGTTGGCCCCCACCGCCCCGCCGATCAGCAGGTAGGTGAAGTAGGCCCCCAGGGTGAACACGGCCCCGTGGGCGAAGTTGATCACCCCCAGCACCGAGAACACCAGCGTGTAGCCGAGGGCGAACAGGCCGTAGACCGCCCCCACCGACAGACCGTTCACCAGGATCTGGATCAGGTCCACCCGGCTCTTACTTCAGCAGGGCGAAGCGCCCACTGCGCCCGCCCGGATCCATCCGCACCCGGGCCACGTAGAACTGGCTCTGGATCACCTCCCCCTCCGGCGTGAAGCGGATCTCCCCCAGGGGGGTGGCGTAGCTGCCGGACAGGATCTCGGCCATCAGCGCCTTTCTGGCCTCCACCAGGTTGGCGCCGGCCAGGGGCAGGCGCTTGTCGAGGCGCACCAGGGCCTCGGCGACCACCTGCAGGGCCGTGTAGGCCTGGGCGGTGAGCTGGGGCGGGGTAGCGCCGCCCTTGGCCGCCCGGAAGGCCTTGAGGAAGGCGTTGTTGGCCGGCGTGTCCAGCTCGGGGCTGTAGGCCTGGCCGATCAGCACCCCGTCGCAGTACTTCTGGCAGATCGGATAGATGTTGGGCGTGTTCATGCCGTTGCCGGCCACGATCAGGCCCCTGTAGCCCAGCTCCCTCAGCTGGCGGATCAGGTTGCCGCCGTCCACCGCCTGCAGCGACAGCACGATCAGATCGGGTTGTTCCCGCAGGGCGGCGCTGATCTGGTTCTGGAAGTCCTGGTCGTTGAGCTGGGTGCGCTGCACCGTCACCGGATCCAGACCCCTGCCCTTGAGGGTCTGCTGGAAGATCGTCGTTTCGGCGGTGCTGTAGGCGTCGTCCTGGGCGTAGAACACCGCCGCCCGCTTCAGCCCTGGCTGGAGCTTGAGGGCCGCCTCGATCGCCAGGGGGGCGATCACCGAGCTCTGGGCCGACACCCGGCTGATGAAGGAGCCGATCTCCGGGATGCCGGTGGCCGTGTTGGAGGGGGCCACCACCGGCACGCCGCGGCGCTGGGCGATCGGGTCGGCGGAGAAGGCCTGCTGGGAGAGGGTGGGGCCGATCAGGGCCAGCATGCCGTTGTTGATCTGCAGGGTGAAGGCGGCGTTGGCCCCCGGTTCGTCGCTGCCGCTGTCCTCCAGCGCCAGCTTCAGGGGCCGGCCGTTGATGCCGCCCACCCCGTTGCGTTGCTTCAGGGCCAGCTCCAGGCCGATCTTCTGGTCCTGCCCGTACACATTGGCGTTGCCGGTGAGGGCCAGCACGGCCCCCACCGGCACACCGCCGGCCAGGTTGATCGGCTGCTTGCCGCCGTCGCCGCCGCAGCCCGCCAGCAGCAGGGCCAGGGCCAGCAGCCCGGTGCCGGCCCGATGGAGTCGGCCGGGGATCACGCCAGCGAGAGGAACACGTCGCGGAAGGCGGCGATGGTGGCGTCGATGTCGGCGTCGCTGTGGGCCAGGGAGGTGAAGCCGGCCTCGAAGGCGCTCGGGGCCAGGTAGACGCCGCGCTGCAGCATGGCCCGGTGCAATTTGCCGAAGCGGGCCGTGTCGGTGGCCTTGGCCTGCTCGAAGTTGTGCACCGGCCCTTCGCAGAGGAAGAAGCCGAACATGGCGCTGATGCTGCCGCCGCAGCAGGGGATGCCGGCTTCGGCGGCGGCGGCGAGGATGCCGTCGCTGAGACGGCGGGTGATCGTTTCGAGCCGCTCGTAGCTGCCGGGCTGCTTGAGCAGCTGCAGCGTCTTGATGCCGGCCGTCATGGCCAGGGGGTTGCCGCTCAGGGTGCCGGCCTGATAGACGGGCCCGGCCGGGGCCACCATGCCCATGATGTCGGCCCGGCCGCCGTAGGCCCCCACCGGCAGGCCGCCGCCGATCACCTTGCCCATGGTGGTGAGATCCGGGGTGACCCCGAAACGGGCCTGGGCGCCGCCGTAGCTGATGCGGAAGCCGGTCATCACCTCGTCGAACACCAGCAGGGCGCCGTTCTCCTTGGTGAGTTCCCGCAGGCCCTCCAGGAAGCCGGGCTCGGGGGTGATGAAGCCGGCGTTGCCCACCACCGGCTCCAGGATCACGCCGGCGATCTCGCCGGAGTTGTCGGCGAACAGCTTCTTGACCGACTCCAGGCAGTTGTAGGGGGCGGTGAGGGTGTTGGCGGTGGTGGAGCGGGGCACGCCCGGGGAATCGGGCAGGCCCAGGGTGGCCACCCCGGAACCGGCCTTGACCAGGAACATGTCGGCGTGGCCGTGGTAACAGCCCTCGAACTTGATCAGCTTCTCCCGGCCGGTGAAGGCCCGCATCAGCCGCAGCACGGCCATGCAGGCCTCGGTGCCGGAGTTGACGAAGCGCACCATCTCCACCGAGGGCACCGCCTCGATCACCAGCTCCGCCAGGGTGTTCTCCAGCAGGCAGGGGGCGCCGAAGCTGGTGCCCTTCTCCAGGGCCTCATGCAGAGCGGCGATCACCTCGGGGTGGCTGTGGCCGCAGATGGCGGGCCCCCAGCTGCCCACGTAGTCGATGTAGCGGTTGCCGTCCACGTCCCAGGCGTAGGCCCCCTTGACCCGGTCGAAGACGATCGGCTGGCCGCCCACCGATTTGAACGCCCGCACCGGTGAACTGACGCCTCCCGGCATCAGTTTCTGGGCGGCGGCGAAGATCTCCTCGGAGCGGGTGGTGAGGAGAGCAGGGGCCGAGACGGGCGCTGAAGGGGTGGCCGAACTCAAGGCGGGTTCCGCAGTTGGTGGAAGGATTCGTCTCCCATCCTTACCCAGAAGAGTCCCACGGTGCTTCGGCTCGGTAGGTTCGGAAGCAATGCCACCCCTTTTCCGGCCCGCCGGCCCGCCTCCGTGACGATCGACTGGGCCGCGATGGAGCGCCAGTGCCGCCGGCTGCTGCCGGCCCGCGCGGTGGTGGCGGCCCCCCAGGAACTGCTCACCTACGACTGCGACGGCCTCACCCTGCACCGGGCCCAGCCATCGCTGGTGGTGCTGCCGGAAACCACCGACCAGGTGGCCGCCCTGCTGCGGCTCTGCCACTCCGAAGGGGTGCCCTTCGTCGCCCGGGGCAGCGGCACCGGCCTCTCCGGCGGCGCCCTGGCCGAAAACGGCGCCCTGGTGATCGCCACCACCCGGATGCGCTCGATCCTCGATCTCGATCTGGCCAACCGGCGCATCACCGTGCAGCCGGGGGTGATCAACTCCTGGGTCACCCGTGCCGTGGCCGGCGACGGCTTCTACTACGCCCCCGATCCCTCCAGCCAGGTGGTGTGCAGCATCGGCGGCAACGTGGCCGAGAACTCCGGCGGGGTGCACTGCCTCAAGTACGGGGTCACCAGCAACCATGTGCTGGCGATGGAGGTGGTGCTGCCTGACGGCACCGTCACCACCCTGGGCAGCGGCCTGGCCGAAACCCCCGAGCTGGACCTGCGCGGGGTGTTCATCGGCAGCGAGGGCACCCTGGGCATCGCCACCGCCATCACCCTGCGGCTTCTTCGGGCGCCCCAGAGTGTGGCGGTGCTGCTGGCCGATTTCAGCGCCATGGAGGCGGCCGGCGAGGCGGTGCGTCTGGTCACCGCCGCCGGGGTGCTGCCGGCGGGGATGGAGATCATGGACAACTTCACGATCAACGCCGTCGACGACCTGTTCGGCAGCGACGAATACCCCCGCGACGCTGCGGCGGTGCTGCTGATCGAGCTGGACGGCCAGGAACGGGAGGTGGCCGCGGCGGTGGAGATCACCGGTGAGCTCTGCCGCCGCGCCGGCGCCCGTACCCTCCGCCAGGCCTCCAGCGAGGCCGACCGGGCCCTGCTGTGGAAGGGCCGCAAGGCCGCCTTCGCCGCCGTGGGCCGCATCACCCCCACCTATTACGTGCAGGACGGCGTGGTGCCCCGCAGCGCCCTGCCCGGCGTGCTGGCGGCCATCGAGGAGCTGAGCCGCCGCTACGAGCTGCCGGTCGCCAACGTCTTCCACGCCGGCGACGGCAATCTCCATCCCCTGATCCTGTACCGGGCCGACCAGCCGGGCGTCACCGAGCGGGTGCAGGCTCTGGGGGCCGAGATCCTGCGCCTCTGCATCGACGCCGGCGGCAGCATCACCGGCGAGCACGGGGTGGGCAGTGACAAGCGCTGCTACCTCGACTGGATGTTCGCCCCCGACGACCTGGCCACCATGGGCCTGGTGCGGCAGGCCTTCGACCCGGCGGGGCTGGCCAACCCCGGCAAGATCTTCCCCACCCCGCGCAGCTGCGGTGAATCGGCCCGGCGCCGGGCGGCTCCTGTGACCCTGCGGCTGGCCGAGGAGGTGCCCACGGGGACAGGCGAGGAGCCCAGCCTGGAGCCCCTCGACGTCTTCTGAGCCTGTGACGAGCGGGGTTCCGGCTCATTGCCGGTTCTACACTTGCCGCCCTCCTCTGCCTGGCCCTTCATGACGTTCCGCCTGATGGCCTGTCTGGGTGGCGCCGTGGTTCTGGCGAGCGCAGCCCCGGTCCGGGCCCAGTCCCCGGTGGTGAACCTGGTGGCCGCCAAGGTCATCGAGCGCTATCAGAACTCCACCTGCGAAGAGCTGTGGGCCGCCCGCGGCCAGAGGCGCGGGTCCCAGGAGCAACGCGTGCTCGATCTGCTGAACGGGGATTCCGGGATGCGCCAGGCCTTCTTCAATCAGATCTCCGCTCCGGTGATGAACAAGATGTTCGTCTGCGGGATGATCCCCTGAAGCACCCGGTGGGCATCGAGGCGCAGACGGCTAGA
>NZ_JAFKRG010000004.1 GCF_019038415.1 Synechococcus sp. CCY 9618
GCTAGAGCCCCGCGGCGGCGCGCAGCCCCCAGCGGGCCAGGCCCACGGCGGTGGCCGCGGCGATCAGCGGCAGCGCCCCCAGGCCCCGTCCCAGCAGCACCAGAGCACCCGCCAGCACCAGCACCGCGCCTGCCTCGAGAGAGCCTGTGGGGGCCAGTGCCGGTCCGGCCAGGTAGATGGCCAGGCTGAGGATCACCCCCACCACGGCGGCGGTGATGGCGGTGAGCGGGGCTCCCACCCGCAGATCCCCACGGCTCGCCTCCACCAGCGGCCCCCCGACCAGGATGAACAGGAACGAGGGCAGGAAGGTGAACCACACCACCACCAGCGCGGCCACCACTCCGGCGGCGAGGCTGCCGCTGCCGTTCCAGCCCCCCATGAAGCCGACGAAGGCCACCACCATGATCAGGGGGCCAGGGGTCGTCTCCCCCAGGGCCAGGCCGTCGACCATCTGGCCTGCAGCCAGCCAGCCGTGGGTGTCCACCGCCCCCTGGGCCACGTAGGGGAGCACGGCATAGGCGCCGCCGAAACTGACCAGGGCCACACGGCTGAAGAAGCGGGCCATGGTGGCCAGGGGGCCGTCCCAGCCGTTCACCTGCGTCAGCAGGGCCAGGGGCAGGCCCAGGGCCAGGCCGCCCAGCAGCAGGGTGAGGCCGAGCCGGCGCCCGCTGAAGCGGGCGTGGTCGGGGGTGGGGTCGGCGTCTCCGTGCAGGGCCGCCTCGGCGGGAAGCGTTCCGTTCGTCCCCGGCCGGGCCGCAGCCCGCGATGGGGCCTGGAACAGCTCCGGCCGCCAGCGGCCGCCGATCCAGCCCACCAGGGCCGTGGCCGCGATCAGGACCGGATAGGGCACCCGTCCGACGGCCAGGGCCAGGCAGGCGGCCGCGGCGATCGCCACCAGGACGGGATGGTGGAGGGTGCGGCGACCCAGTCGCCAGGCGGCCTGGAGCACGATTCCCAGCACCGCCGGCTTGAGCGCCCAGAACACCGCCGCCAGCACGGGCAGCTGGCCCCAGAGGGCATAGATCGCCGAGAGGCTCAGCAGCACGGCCACCGAGGGCAGCAGAAACAGCCCGCCCGCCACCAGGGCGCCTCCCGGGCCGTGCATCAGCCAGCCCAGGTAGGTGGCCAGCTGGGTGGCCTCCGGTCCCGGCAGCAGCATGCAGTAGTTGAGCGCATGCAGGAAGCGCCGCTCCGACAACCAGCGCCTGCGATCCACCAGTTCCCCGTGCAGCAGGGCGATCTGGCCGGCCGGTCCGCCGAAGCTGACCAGCCCCAGCCGCAGCCAGAAACGGGCCGCTGCCGCCAGGGGGACGGGGTCCGGCCGCGCCGAGGCAGGAGGGGATGGAACCATTCAGGCCCCGTCCCCCCGGGCCAGGGAGCCGGCACGGCGGACCACCTCGCCGCCGCGCAGCAGCAGGGCTTCCCCCTCCGCGAGGGGAGTCCAGCATTCATCGGTGGTCAGCGGTTCGGTGCTGACGATCGTCACCACGTCCCGGGGGCCGGCCAGTTCGGCGAAGTCCACGCTGAGGTCGTCATCGGCCAGGGTGGCCTTCGAGAAGGGGGCCCGCCGGGTGATGCGGTGCAGCTTGGTGCTGGCGTAGGCGTAGAGCCAGCGGCCGTTGCTGATCAGGCAGTTGAAGATGCCGGCGGCGGCCAGCCGGCCGGAGGCCGCCACCAGCACGCCGAACAAGCCGGCTTCGTCCTCCGGGTCGATGGCGGCCCGGTCGAGCTCATCGAGGATCCAGCAGAACGCGGCTTCGCTGTCGGTGCTGCCCTCGGGCCGGTAGCCGGCGGGCTGGTCGGCCCCGCTGCCGGTCAGGATCCCGGCCAGGTCGTCCTTGAGGTCGCCGTTGTGGGCGAAGACCCATTCCTGGCCGTGCCAGCGGCGGTGGAAGGGATGGCAGTTCTCCAGGGCCACCACCCCCTGGGTGGCCTTGCGGATGTGGGCGATGGAGCAGTGGGCCTTGAGATCCAGGGCCGCCACCTGGGCGGCGATCCTGGAGAAGGCCGCCGGGGCGTCCTCCCGGTAGAGGTGCACCCTGCGGCCGTCGGGATCGAAGCTGGCCACCCCCCAGCCGTCACCGTGGCTGCCCGTGGCGCCGCCCCGGCGGGTGAGGCCGTGGAAGGAGAAGCGCATGTCGGTGGGGGTGTTGGCGCTGAGGGCCAGCAGTTCGCACATGGCCGGGAGAAGGGCCAGGGGCCCGCGGCGGCTTGGGAGACTCGCCCTCGACCCATTCTCCCCGTCGGCAGGGTGCGTTCCGCGGGGCTGAAGGGGGAACGATCAGCGAGAGGCCCGGAACAGCTGATCCCAGACCCCGCTCTTGCCGAAGAAGGTCTCGTTGACCCGGCTCCAGCCACCGAAGTCGCTGACTGAAAACAGCTGTTTGACTGGGGCGAAGCGGCCCTTCACCCGGCTCCAGACCGCAGGGCTGACCGGCCGGAAGCCCTCTTCGGCGAAGATCTCCTGGGCCGGCTCGCCCTGCAGATAGGCGGCCAGGGCCTCGGCGGCCTTGCGGGTGCCCTTGCGGTCCACATTGCGGTCCACCACGGTCACCGGGCCCTCGATGCGGATGTTGACCTCCGGCACCAGGAAGGGCGTCGTCAGATCCCCCGTTCGTCTGGCCAGGATCGCCTCGTTTTCATAGTTGAGCAGCACGTCGCCCTGGCCGCGCTTGAGGAACACATCGCTGGCCTCGCGGGCGTCCTTGGGCAGGTTGTCCACGTTGCGGTAGACCGAAGCCACGTAGGCCTTCGCCTGGGTTTCCTCTCCTCCGGTCTGGCTCACCGAGCCCCAGAGGCCCAGGAAGTTCCAGCGGGCGCCGCCGGAGGTCTTGGGATTGGCGCTCACCACGGCGAGGCCGGGCCTGGCCAGGTCCGCCCAGGTGCGGATGCCCTTGGGGTTGCCCTGGCGGGGTACGAAGGCCACCACTGAGTTGGTGATCATCGAGTCCTGCGGCAGTTCCTTCTCCCAGCCCGGCGCCACCAGACCCGCCTTCTGGAGCTTGAGCACGTCACCGGCCAGGGCCAGGGTGGCGACGTCGGCATCGAGGCCGTCGATGATCGCGCGGGTCTGGGAGCCCGAGCCGCCATAGCTGGTCCTGACGGTGAGGGTCCGGCCGGTACGCGCCTTCCAGTCGGCCTCGAACTTCGGCAGGATCCGGTCGTAGGCCCCCTTGGTGACGGCGTAGCTCACCAGCAGCAGCTCCTGGGAGCCACCGCCGTCGGCGTTGTCGGGGGGCTGGGAGCTGCAGCCGCCCAGGGCCAGGCCGCCGAGCAGGACGCCGCCGAGGGCGAGGGAGGGGAGGGCACCGATGCAGTGGCGAACCACGGATCTCTGATCAGGAATCCGGAAAATAATACACCGGTTCCCCGGTCGGATAAGTGTTTCGCTTCCGTTGTCCCCGCCGGGGCCGCCCCGCCGGTCTGGCCTGCCACAATCCACATAGGACAACCGTGGAATCCCTTGGCTTTCAGTGCAAAAACCGGCTATGGGCTGGTCTCGCTCATGGAGCTGGCGGCCATCCATGCCGGCGGCGGGGTTCTGCAGGTGGCGGAGATCGCCCAGCGCCAGGGCATTCCCGACCGCTACCTGGAGCAGATGCTCGCCAGTTTGCGCCGGGGACAGATCCTGCGCAGCATCCGCGGCCCGAAGGGGGGCTACCAGCTGGCCAGGCCGCCGGTCGAGATCCTGGTCGACGACGTCGTCAGCTGTCTGGAGGGGGAGAGCGCCTCCAGCGCCGCTGCGGAGCGCGACACGCCCGAGTTCGAGGTGCTGACCCGGCTGGAGGCGCGGCTTGAGGAAACGCGCCGGGACATCCTGACGGGCACCACCCTGCAGGATCTGCTGGACCAGCGGGACCACCTGGCCCAGGCCCAGGCGATGTATTTCATCTGAGCCTTCAGATGGAAAAATCCGGCACAAAGGAACGGGCCTGGCGGCTGACCACGTGCAGCCGGTCGCCGGGTCTGAGGGTGCGGTAATCGATCTGGTCCCGCGGGAACTGGGCCACCACCACCTCCTGGGAATCGAGCACCAGCTCCGCCTGCAGATCCCTGCCCATGTGGGTGAGCCGCCGCAGCCGCGCCGGCACCGTGCCCGGCTGAGGGGTGGCGTGCACCTGCACATGGTGGGGGCGCACGAAGATCCGTCCGTCCGTCGCCGCCGGGGCGGCTGCACTGGGGTTCGCCTCCTGGCGCACCGGCAGGGAGCCGCTCGGCAGCTCGTTGACGGCCCCCACGAAGCTCATCACGAAGGGGGAGGCGGGATGGTCGTAGATCTCGGCCGGGGAGCCGATCTGCTCGACCCGCCCTTCGTTCATCACCACGATCCGGTCGGCCACCTCCATGGCTTCCTCCTGGTCGTGGGTCACGATCACGGTGGTGACGTGCATCTCGTCGTGGAGGTTGCGCAGCCAGGCCCGCAGCTCCTTGCGCACCTTGGCGTCTAGGGCGCTGAAGGGCTCGTCGAGCAGCAGCACCCGGGGCTGCACCGCCAGGGCCCTGGCCAGGGCCACCCGCTGGCGCTGGCCGCCGGAAAGCTGGGAGGGGTAGCGGCCGCCGTAGCCGCGCAGGTGCACCAGATCGAGCAGTTCGTCCACCCGGCGCCGGATCGCCTCGGGTTTCCAGCCCCGCAGCTCCAGGCCGAAGGCCACGTTGCGCCGCACGTTGCGGTGCTTGAACAGGGCGAAATGCTGGAACACGAAGCCCACCTGGCGCTCCTGCACCGAGCGTTCGGTTGCCTCCTCGCCGGTGATCCAGATGCGGCCGGCATCGGCGTCTTCCAGCCCGGCGATCAGGCGCAGCAGGGTGCTCTTGCCCGATCCGGAGGGCCCCAGCAGGGCCACCAGGGAACCGCTCTCCACATCGACGCTGACGTCGTCGACGGCGCGGAAGTCGCCGAAGCTCTTGCTGACGTTGGCGACGCGGATGCCCATCGGGAGAGCCGGCGGAAAAAGGTGGCGCTGACTATACCGGTAAACACACCGCCAAACCGCCCTTTAGGTCGGAAACGGTGATACGGTCAGCGCCGCATCCCCGCCCGCTTCTGTCCGACGCGATGACCGCCGCCCTCCCGCGCCGCTGGCGCCCACCCCCCCTGGTGCTGCCCAGCTGGCCCTGGCGCATCACCTGGACCTACCTGGGCCTGATCCTCTTCCTGCCCCTCGGGGCCATGCTGCTCAAGGCGGCTGGGGTCGGACCCGCCGGCTTCTGGGAGATGGCCACCACCCCGGAGGCGGTGGCCACCTACAAGGTCAGCTTCGGGCTGGCCCTGCTCGCCAGCCTGGTGAACGGTGTCTTCGGCGTGGTGGTGGCCTGGGCCCTGGTGCGCAGCCGTTTTCCCGGTCAGCGCCTGCTGGATGCCCTGATCGATCTGCCCTTCGCCCTGCCCACGGCGGTGGCCGGCCTGGCGCTCACGGCGGTCTACAGCACCAACGGCTGGCTGGGGCAGCCCCTCAATGAGGCCTTCGGTCTCAAAGTGGCCTTCGCCGCCCCCGGGGTGACGGTGGCCATGGTGTTCATCTCCCTGCCCTTCGTGGTGCGCACCGTCGAACCGGTCCTGCGTTCGCTTGAAAAGGAACAGGAGGAGGCCTCCTGGTGTCTCGGGGCCAGTCCGCTCCAGACCTTCCTGCGGGTGGTGCTGCCCCAGCTGTTCCCGGCGATCCTTGGCGGGGTGGCCCAGGGGTACAGCCGGGCCGTGGGCGAATACGGCTCGGTGGTGATGATCTCCAGCAACGTGCCCTTCAAGGACCTGATCACCCCCACCCTGATCATTCAGAAACTTGAGGAATACGACTTCGAAGCCGCCACCGTGATCGGCGCCGTGATGCTGATCTTCTCGCTGCTGAGCCTGCTGGTGATCAACCTGCTGCAGGTGTGGGGCCAGCGCTACCAGGGCGATGAGGCCTGATCCCGCCATGACCATCGTCGTCCCCACCCTCGAGAGCGCCGGTCCCGGCGGCGCCCCCCGGCCCCGGCCGCGCCGGCCCGGCGTCACCCTGTCGGCTGTCCTGATTCCGCTGATCGCCTGCCTCTATGTGGGGGTGGTGATCCTGCTGCCGGCCCTGAACGTGGTGGCCTCGGCCTTCTCCCGGGGCCTGGGCCCCTTCCTGGAGAATTTCGGCTCCCACGAGCTGCTCTCGGCCCTGCGGCTCACCCTGATCGCCACCGCCGTGGCGGTGCCCTGCAACACGGTCTTCGGCCTGGCGGCGGCCACCGCCATCGCCCGGCGCCGGTTCCGGGGCAAGGCCCTGCTGCTCAGCGTCATCGACCTGCCCTTCTCGATCTCACCGGTGGTGGTGGGGCTGATGCTGGTGCTGCTCTACAGCCCCACCCAGGGGCTGCTGGGGAATGTGGTGCAGAGCCTGGGCTGGAGGATCATCTTCTCCTGGCCCGGCATCGTGCTGGCCACGATCATCGTCACCTTCCCCTTCATGGCCCGGGAGGTGATTCCCCTGCTGGAGGAGGAGGGCTGGGAGCAGGAGGAGGCCGCCCGCACCCTGGGGGCCAGCGACTGGCAGGTGTTCTGGAAGGTGACCCTTCCCTCGGTGCGCTGGGCCGCTCTCTACGGCCTGATCCTCACCACGGCCCGGGCCCTGGGGGAATTCGGGGCGGTGGCGGTGGTCAGCGGCAACATCGAGGGCCAGACCCAGACCCTGCCCCTGTTCGTGGAGGACGCCTACAAGAACTACCAGACCGAACTGGCCTTCGGGGCGGCCATGGTGCTGGGGGGGGTGGCGATAGTGTCGCTGCTGCTCAAGCTGCTGGTGGAGCGGCTCCTGGAGCAGGACAGGGCCGCCGCCCGGATCGATCCGGAGGGCTGAGCCGGCCTCAGCAGTGCTGGTCCCCCCGGGGCGGCTCCAGCTGGATCGTGCTGTGGGCGATGCCCAGCGCCGCCAGCCTCTGCCTGGCCTGACGCAGCAGTTCCCTGTCGTCGACGCTGCCCGTGCGGCGGCTCACGTGGGCGGTCAGGGCGGCCTGGGAGGTGCTCATGCCCCACACGTGCAGGTGGTGGACGTTCTCCACGCCGGGCAGGGACCGCAGGGCCCCGTCCACCTCCACCAGGTCGATGCCCCGCGGCACGGCGTCGAGGGCGGCGCTGAGGGCTTCCCGCAGCAGCTCCCAGCCGCTCCAGGCCACCGCCAGTCCCACGCCGATGGCGGTGGCGGCGTCCAGCCAGATCCAGCCCACCAGACCCACCAGCAGGGCGCTGGCGAGCACCGCGGCCGACACGGCCGCATCGGTGAGCAGGTGGACCACCGCCGCCCGCCGGTTCAGGTCGTGGTGATGGCCCGTGCCGAACAGGCGGGCGGAGAACAGGTTCACCACGATCCCGGCCGTCGCCGCCCAGGCCACCGGCCCGCTCACCACGGGCACGGGATCGAACAGCCGCTGCACCCCCTCGACCATCAGCACGGCCGCCGCCATCAGGATCAGACCGGCGTTCATCAGGGAGGCCAGCTGGGTGCTGCGGCCGAAGCCGTAGGTGAACCGGGCCGTGGCCGGCCGGGCGCTGAGCCGTTCGGCCCCCCAGCCGAACAGCAGGCCGGCCACGTCGCCGAGGTTGTGGACGGCGTCGCCGATCAGGGCCAGGGAGCCGAAGCCGAAACCGATCGCCAGCTGCAGCCCCGACAGCCCGCTGTTGAGCAGCACGCTCCACAAGAAGGCCCTGGGGGAGCCCGGCCGGTGCTGGTGGGGGAGGGGCACGGGGGCATGGGGGGCGATGAAGGGGGTCCTAGCAGCGGCTCCTGCCCTGGGCCCGGGGGTCAGTCCTGGTAGTGGGAATCGATCCAGCAGCGGGGCAGCTCTTCTCCGGAGGGGAAGAACAGATCCGTCTTGGCGTAACTCGCGGGATCCTGCAGCTCTTCGCCGCCGTGGAGGCGACCCCGCACCTGGGTGTCGAAGGGGTTGAACAACTGCTGAACGTCCAGCACCTCCACCAGACTGGTGTCTTCGGCGTCGTGGCGGACTTTGAGGAACATGGTTCTGCTCCGTTCTTGCAATCCTCATTCTGGTCCAGCGCTGGCCCATCCGGTAACGACCGTGACACTTCCCCGCTTCCGGCGCGGGCGCCGCTGACGCCGTTCCCGGGCGTGAGTAGACGAAGGACAGGACTGCCCCGGCAGGTCTGATCGACCCGCTGCCCTTTCTCCATGACCCATCACCAGATCCTGATCGTCGGGGGAGGGGCAGCGGGCCTCACCGTGGCCAGCCAGCTCAGGAGGGCCCGACCGGGGCTGGAGATCGCCATCCTCGAGCCCTCCGGCGACCACTACTACCAACCCGGCTGGACCCTGGTGGGGGGTGGTGTCTTCAGTCTCGAGCAGACCCGCCGCCCCGAGGAGCAGCTGATCCCGGAGGGTGTCCGCTGGATCCGCGACGCGGTCAGTGGCTTCGATCCGGCGGCCAGCAGCGTCACCACCGCGTCCGGAGACACCCTCAGCTACGACGTTCTGGTGGTGGCCACCGGCATCCGGCTCTGCTGGGACCGCATCAAGGGCCTGCCCGAGGCCCTCGGGAGCAACGGCATCACCAGCAACTACTCCAAGGACACCGTCGATTACACCTGGAAGACGATCCAGGAGTTCCAGGGGGGCAACGCCCTGTTCACCTATCCCGACACGCCGATCAAGTGTGCCGGGGCGCCCCAGAAGATCATGTACCTGGCGGACGACGTCTTCCGGCGCTCGCCGGAGCTGGCCGGGCGCAGCCATGTGATCTACGCCACGGCCACCCCCGGCATCTTCGGCATTCCCGTCTACGCCGCGCCGCTGCGGGAGATCGTGGCCCGCCGCGGCATCGACGCCCGCTACCAGCACACCCTCACGGAGGTGCGCCCCGACACGAAGGAGGCCGTCTTCACCGTCAGGGAGGGTGAGTCCACCCGTGAGGAGGTGATCCCCTTCGCGATGATCCATGTCACCCCGCCGATGGCGGCGCCGGAGGTGGTGGCCTCCAGCCCCCTGGCGGTGGACGGCCCCGGCGGCTGGGTGGAGGTCGAAAAATATTCCACCCAGCACGTGCGCTTCCCGAACGTCTTCTCCCTGGGCGACGTGTCGTCGCTGCCCAACTCCAAGACCGCCGCCGCCGTGCGCGGCCAGGCGCCGGTGCTGGTGGCCAACCTGCTGGCCCATCTCGACGGCCAGCCCCTGGCCGCCCGCTACGACGGCTACGCCTGCTGCCCGCTGATCACCGGTTACGGGAAGGTGATCATGGCCGAGTTCAACTACGAGGGCGAGCCCGTGCCCTCCTTCCCCCACGACCCCACCAGGGAGAGCTGGCTGATGTGGATCGTCAAGACCAAGCTCCTCCCCTGGATCTACTGGAACCGGATGCTGAAGGGTCTGCCCCACGAGCGGCGCTTCATGCCGGGGGTGGTGCACTGACCGCATCGCCGGGGCGCCTCAGGTGCCCCAGCCGCTGCACGAGGTCGAGCAGCAGCGGATGAGGGAAGGATGAGGATCCGCCGGGTCTGGGGCAGGTCATCGTCTCCGGGCAGGGTCGGAGTCGCCAGAGGACTCCTGCGGCCCCGCCCGACCCACCTGCTCGACGGGGGGGAGCGTCTCACCCCGGCCCTCGATCGGGAACTGGCCGAACAGCTGAAGGGGGGATGGCGCCGTCAGGGTGTGCGCAGTCGTCGGGAGGCTGTTTCCATGGACCCATCCACCCCAGGGGAACGCTCCGGTCCATGAGAGACGCCCTGTTGCCATCCGCTTTCGTCCCCGGTCCCTCCAGCTGCCCCGGCCTCGATCAGGCCCGGGGGCTGAGGGAGACCCTGCTGGCCCTGAAGACGGCGATGCAGCGCATCGAGGTGGAGGAAGCCGAGTGCCTGGAGGCCATCCACGAGACCTACGGCGTCAGCGCCCGCAATCTGCTGCACTTCATCGGGTTCCATCGCCATGCCCATCCGGGGCTCCCCCAGGCGCTGCGGCAGCGCGGGCTCTGCGCCCTGGTGGATTGCGATGCCCACCTGCTGCCCAGCCTGGAGGCCGTGATCAGGGCCCTGGAGGCGCTGGAGGGGCTGGATTCCTCGGCCGACGACGCCAGCGCGGCCGGTCCTGCCGATCCCAGCGGGCAGGCTGTGCTTCACGACCGCTGCGACCGCCTGTTCCGGGCAGTGGCTGCCGAAGGGGCCGCCGGCATCATGGTGACGCTGCCGGCGGAGGCCGCCGAGCATCCCTCCCTGATCGAGGATCTGCTGGAGGCGGGCATGACCATGGCCCGCATCAACTGTGCCCACGACGATCCGGCGGTCTGGGCCCTGCTGGTGGCGGGGGTGAAGCGGGCGCGCGCCGCCACCGGCCGGCTCTGTGCGATCGCGATGGATCTGGCGGGGCCGAAACTGCGCACCGGCCCGCTGGCCCCCCAGCCCGCCGTGATCCGCGCCCGCCCGGTCCGCGACCGGCTGGGACGGCCACTGCGACCGGTGCGGATCCTGGCGGTGCCGCCGGGAGCCTCCCCCGCGGCCGAGGAGGCCGATGGCGTGCTGCTGCCGGTGCGGCTGAAGAAGGGGAAGCGGCTGAAGGTGGGCGACCGGCTGCGCGGACGCGATGCCTCCTTTCGCTGGCGCACCCTCTCGGTCGGCGGGCGACGCCCCGACGGGACGCTGTTGCTCCTCTGCGACAAGGCCTGTCATTTCATCTCCGGCCTGGTGTTCCATCAGCGCAAGGGCAAGGCCCGGCTGGTGGTCGAGCCCCTGCCCCCGGTCAGTGGTGAGCGGCGGCTGCGCGTCGGCGACACCCTGAGGCTCACGGCTGAGCCGGACCAGGGACCCGACACCCTCCCCTGCAGCCTGAGCGAGGTGTTCTTCGATCTGCGCATCGGCGAGCGGGTGTTCTTCGACGACGGCCGCATCACTGCTGTGATCCTGGGCGTGACGGCCCGGGAGCTGCTGGTGGAGATCACAGCGGCCCAGGGCAGCGGCAGCAGGCTCCGATCCGACAAGGGGATCAATTTCCCCGACAGCGACCTGCGCATGCCCGCCCTCACCGCCAAGGACAGTGAGGATCTGGTCTTCGCGGGCGAACATGCCGACATGATCAGTTATTCCTTCGTGCGAAGGGAATCCGACATCCACGCTCTGCGCCAGGGTCTGGAGGCTCAGGGCCGCCAGGATCTGGCGGTGATCCTCAAGATCGAAACCCGTCAGGCCTTTCTGAATCTGCCCCGGCTGCTGCTGGCGGCGATGGCGCACGGAGCTCCGGTCGGGGTGATGATCGCGCGGGGCGACCTGGCGGTCGAGTGCGGCTGGGAGGCGCTGGCGGCGATCCAGGAGGAGATCCTGCGCATCTGCGCCGCCGCCCATGTCCCCTGCATCTGGGCGACGGAGGTTCTCGATGCCATGGCCCATCGGGTCCGGCCCACCCGTGCCGAGATCACCGATGCGGCGATGGCGGCCCGAGCCGATGCGGTGCTGCTGAACAAGGGTCCGAACATCACCGCGGCCGTCAGGGTGCTGGAGGGCCTGATCACCGGGGATGCCGTCGGGCGGAACGAACGCGACGAGCCCCTGATCAGCTGCCTGGCCTTTCGCAGCAATTGCGATGAGCCGGCCCCGTTCGGGTGACGTCCCGTGTCTTGGCTCGGTCGGAGGACCCTGGCGAGTGGGAGCAGCGCGGCACTGAAGGCTTCAGTCTCCAGGATGACTGAAAGCTTCAGTCTCTAGGATTTTCGAGCAGGGAATCCTTGGCGAATTTCAGATTTTTCCAGATCTTTTTGATCTGCCGCCAGGCGTCCTCCTGGCTCATCTTTCCGTTGGCCTGCAGCCCCACGATCAGACCGACCTGATCGGCGAAGGATTCAAGATTCTGGTGAAACATCAGCCGTTCGGGGCTCCAGTCGTTGCCCCGATAGCTGCCATGGGCCTCCATGGGTGAGCGAACCTCCCGATCCGGAGAGCTGAGTTCCCGGTTGTTCGCTCCGCTGGAAGCATCCATGGCCAAGGTATCGCTCCCCTGATGTATCTCTGTAAAGCCTAGCGAGCAGGCATTAAGACTCCGTAAAGCCCGCCGCCTCGGCCCACGACACCATGGCGCTTCCGTCTGCGGTTGAATCGTGGCAACCCGTGGGCCTCCCATGCTGCGACTCACTCCGGGCGCCCTCACCTCCCAGCGCCTGGAGCAGCGTCCGGCCGGCCTTCCCACGCACCTGTTCATCCACGGCGGCCTGGGACCCACCCGCTCCGATGCGGTGGTGTTCCACCGCTCCGGTCCCGTGCGCATCCCCGATGCCGGCCTCGATCAGCTGGCCCGGCTGCGGCGGAGTGGCACCCCGCTCTGGCTGCGGTTGCAGGGGCTGGCCGATCGGATGGTCCTGCATCGGCTGCTGGATGGCCTCGAGGTGCCCGCCGTCCTGCACGCACCGCTTCTGGAGGTGCCCCAGCGGCCCCAGGTGAAGGGACTGGAGGAGGTGCTGCTGGTGATCCTGCATCGGCTGAGCTTCGCCAGGGATCCCTCCTATCTCGTCAGCGAGCAGGTGGCCCTGGTGTTGCTGCCGGGGCTGCTGATCACCGTGGAGGAGGGGGGGAGCGGCGATCCCTTCCCCACACTGACTGAATGGCTGCTCTCCCAGTCGGGGTCGCTGGAGGATCGGGATCTCGACGACATCCTGCATTTCCTCATCGATGATCTGCTCGATGGGCTGTTCCCGATGCTGGAGGCGATTTCGCTGAAGCTGGATGCCCTGGAGGAGTCGTCCCTGCGGAATCCCCGTCCACTGATTCTGCGGAGATCCTATGAATTCCGCAGCAATCTGCGCATCATCCGAACCCTGATCTGGCCCCTGCGTCATCAGATCCGCCTGCTGCTTCGTCAGCGCCAATGGCTTCTGGGGCCCGAGGCCCTGGAGGGCTTCCGCGACATGGCCGAACTGGTGGACCAGCTGTTCGAGGCCTGCGGCTCGCTGCGCAGCCAGTGCGATGCCATCACCCACTCCTATGCGGCCACCATCGGCAACCGCATGAATCAGGTGATGAAAACCCTCACAATTCTCACCAGTATCTTTGCCCCGTTGACGTTCATCGCCGGCATCTACGGCATGAATTTCGAATACATGCCCGAACTGAGATGGCATCACGGTTATGCGCTGGTGATGCTGTTCATGGCGGCCGTGGCGGCTGCCCAGGCCTGGTGGCTCTGGCACCGGGGCTGGTTCCAGGACTGGACGGGGCAGCGCTGATCCCGCCGCCTTGAGCGGCTGGCGTTCACAAACTCCTCTTAACCCATTCCGCCCTCAGGATGCTGCAGGATCGGCGAAACCCTCCCGGCGACGCAGGATTCATGGCCCAGATCCCTTGGCCGGGCCGAAGGTTTTCGAAGACCATCAGCGGCGTCGTCCTCGCCGCCGTCGTTCCCGCCGTTCCATCGGGCGCCCTCCTGGCCCAGGCCAGCCCGGCCCCCGTGGTGCGGGTGGAGGGCTCCAGCACGGTCTTCCCGATCATGGAGGTTGCGGCCAGGGCATTCCGGGCCAGCTCCGGCGGCCGGTCGGTGCGGGTGACGATGAAGGAGACCGGCACCAGCGCCGGCCTGCGCCGTTTCTGCCAGGGTCAGATCCCCATCGCCAACGCCTCCCGTCCGATCAGCACCAAGGAGCTCAGGGCCTGCGCGGCCAGAGGCGTCACCTTCATCGAACTTCCCCTGGCCTTCGATGCCATCACCGTCGCCGTCCATCCGCGCAACACCTGGGCCAGCAGCATCAGCCCGGCGGACCTGGCCCTGCTGTGGAACCGCAGGGCCCAGGGCCGCATCAGACGCTGGAACCAGGTGAATCCTGTCTGGCCCGACAAGGCCATCAGGCTCTGCGGCCCCGGCAGGGATTCCGGCACCTACGACTACTTCAACAAGGCCATCAATGGTTCGGAGGATGACTCCCGCGCCGACTACACCGCCAGTGAGGATGACACCGTGCTGGTGCGTTGCGTGGCCAACGATCCCCTCGCGCTCGGCTATTTCGGCTTCTCCTATTACCGCGGCAACACCAACCGGCTCAGGGCCCTGGCCATCGCAGGTCCGAAGGGGACCGTGGCGCCTTCGCTGAAATCGGTCCAGCAGGAGCGTTACCAGCCCCTGTCCCGCCCCCTGTTCGTCTATGTGAACGATCGGGCCCTCAGGGAGCAGGCGTCGGTGCGCTCGTTCCTCACCTTCACCCTGCAGCGGGGGTTGCGCTTCTCCGAGCAGGCCGGCGCCATCCCCCTGCCGGCGGACACCTACCGTCTGGTGGAGAGCAAGCTCTATCGCCACGTGCTGGGCACCTCCTTCGGGGGGGATCTGCCCATCGGGCTCTCCATCGGTCAGGCCATCCGGCGCAGCTTCGAGCAGATCCGTTCGCCCCAGCCCCGCTGATCCAGCCGGCTGGGGAAGATATCTTGACCCCCCCTTAATCCACCCATAACGACTGGCCTCCCCATCGGTTGCTAATCAAGGAAGGCCTGACTTTTCGGTTCTCGATGACCTTCGCCAAGAAGGCCCTGATCTATGGCTCCGCGCTGACCTTCGGCGTGGGCACCGGTGTTGCCGCCCTGGCGCAGAGCACCCTCAACGGTGCGGGCGCCACCTTCCCTGCGCCCTTCTACCAGAGCGCCTTCGCCGGCCTGGCCAGCACCGGCGTCAAGGTCAATTACCAGTCGGTGGGATCCGGCGCGGGCGTCCGTCAGTTCGTGGCGGGCACTGTGGACTTCGGTGCCACCGATGAACCGATCAGCTCCTCGGAGGCCGCCAAGGTGAGCCGCGGTGTGGTGCAGTTCCCTGCCGTGGGCGGCACCATCGCCATCGGCTACAACAAGGCCGATTGCAAGGGTCTGAAACTCACCCAGAAGCAGCTGGTGGATGTCTATCTGGGCGCCATCAGGACCTGGGATCAGCTCAAGTGCGGCAAGGGTCCGATCAAGGTGGTGCACCGCTCCGACGGCTCCGGCACCACCTTCGCCTTCACCAATTCCCTCTCGGCCTTCTCCTCCACCTGGAAGTCCAGGGTGGGTGAGGGCAAGAGTGTCAAGTGGCCGGTGGGTCTGGGCGGCAAGGGAAATGAGGGTGTGGCCGGCATCGTCAGCAACACCCCGGGGTCCCTGGGTTACATGAATCAGGCCTATGTGAAGGGCGCCATCAAGGCGGCCGCCCTGCAGAACAAGGCCGGCAGGTTCGTGATGCCCGGTCTCAAGGGCGGTGCCGCCGCCCTCAACAACATCAGGCTTGACGGCAATCTTGCCGGTGAGGATCCCAACCCTGCCGGTGCCGACAGCTACCCCATCTCCACCCTCACCTGGATCCTTGCCTACCAGAAGGGCAACGGTGCCAAGGCCGGCAGCATCCGCAAGGCCATGCTCTATCTGCTGAGCCCCGCTGCCCAGAACAAGGCCGACAACATCGGCTACGTGCCTCTGAAGGGCTCCGTCCTCAGCGCCGCCAAGAAGGCGGTGGCAAGGATCGGCAGCTGATTCCCTGCCCGGGGAAGGCGTGCATGGAGAGAGGGAGCCTTCGCTCCCTCTTTTTCTTGAGCACCCCTTGATGGCCGCTCTTGCCCGACGCAGTGTTCGATTGCGGGATCCTCTGCCGGCCAGGTTCAGGCCAGTCCGTGCAAGCCCCGGTCAACGGGCTGACTTTCCCAGGTCTTAACCAAAGCACTACCAGGGCTTTGCCCGTGGGGCGGGTGTCGCTGCATACAGTTCGCTGCATCCGCCGCGCTTCAACCATGGTATTCACGCCCTCCCGTGAATCCGGCAGCAAGGAAGGATTCCGGGAGCTTCTGGAAGCCAATTACCAGAAGCGCAGCCTCGTTCATGTCAGTGCCGGCAGCCACGTACCGCTGCTCAAGAACAACGTCTGGCTCGTTGTTCGCGGCATGGTGAAGCTCAGTGCCATCACCATCCACGGCGATGACATGCTGCTGGGGCTGGCCGGCCCCAACGAACCCTTCGGGGATCCCCTCAACGGGGTCGAAGCCTATGAGGCCACCACCCTGGCCGACACCGACCTGCTCTGTCTGAGCTGCGGTGAGATTCGCCAGGACCCGCTCCTGGCGGTGGCCATGCTCGAAGCTCTGGGGCTGCGGCTCCAGCAGAGCCAGGCCCTCCTGGCCCTGATGGGCCTCAAGCGTGTTGACGAGAGGGTGCGGGGTTTTCTTGAGCTGCTGGCCAGCGAATACGGCCAGCCCTGCGAACACGGTCTGCGCCTCAACCTGCGCCTCACCCACCAGGAACTGGCCAGCGCTCTGGCCACCACCCGGGTCACCGTCACCCGGGTGATCGGCAGCCTGCGCGACGAAGGCTGGCTCCAGCTGGACAGCCAGAGGCGCCTGGTGGTCAGCTATCTGCCTCGCCGTTGACACCGCTCTGCGATCAGGACGCCGCCGACACCGACAATGGGGTCATGCCCCTGCCTCCTCCAGCTCTCCTGGTCGTCGAGGACGACGACACCATCCGGGAAACGATCCGCGATGTTCTTGTCCTGGAGGGATTCGAGGTCACGGCCTGCGGCAACGGCCGCGAGGCCCTGCGCTGCCTGCAGGACTGCGCTCCTGGTGAGGAGTTCGCCCTGGTGGTGCTCGATCTGATGCTGCCCGGCATGGGCGGTCTGGATCTCTGCCGCCAGCTGCGTGCCGCCGGCAACCACACCCCCATCCTGGTCGTCAGCGCCCGGGACAGTGAGACCGACCGGGTGCTGGGGCTGGAGGTGGGGGCTGACGACTACCTGATCAAGCCTTTCGGCATGCGGGAGCTGGTGGCCCGCTGCCGGGCCCTGCTGCGCCGCAGCCGCTCCGCCGAAGCATCGGCCAAGGTGCTCCAGCATGCCAACCTGCGCCTGTATCCGGAGGAATGCCGGGTCATCCGGGACGGCCTCGAGGTCAATCTCTCCCCCAAGGAATACCGGCTGCTGGAACTGTTCATGCAGCATCCCCGCCGGGTCTGGAGCCGCGACAAACTTCTGGAGCGCGTGTGGGGCTACGACTATTTCGGCGACAGCAAGACCGTCGACGTGCACATCCGCTGGTTGCGCGAAAAGCTGGAGGCCAATCCCTCCGCCCCCGAGCATCTGGTCACCGTGCGAGGCTTCGGCTACCGCTTCGGTTGAATGATGCTGCTGCTGGCGGGACTGCTGGGTCTGGCCCTGGGGTGGTGGCTGGCGCGTCGGTTCTCCCGCCGCGATCCCTCCTTCTCGGGACTCTCGGCCCGCCAGCTGCTGCGCTGGATCGGTGGGGCCCCGGATGGCTGGCTGATCCTCGACGGGGCCGATCGCGTCCAGCTGATCAACCTGCGGGCCGAACGGCTGCTGGAGGCTTCCGGGGCGGGACTGCTGCGTCAGGAGCCCCTTGAGCGTGTCTGCCCGTCCCAGGAACTGATCGCCGTGATCCGCAATGCACGGCAGCGGGAACGGCCCCAGCGTCTGGAGTGGCAGCTGGGGCAGCAGCAGCTGGCCGCCTTCGCCCTGGCCGGCGAGGGAGGCTGGGTGGCGGTGATGCTTCAGAGTCGTCGTTCGCTCGAAGCCCAGCTGGAGCAGCAGGAGCGCTGGGTGAGCGACGTGGCCCACGAACTCAAGACCCCCCTCACCGCCCTGCTGCTGGTGGGCGACAGCCTGTCGGCCCATGCGAACGATGCCACCGCCGTGCTGGTGGAACGGCTGCAGCGGGAGTTGCTTCGGCTGCAGCGGCTCGTCGGCGATCTCACGGAGCTCTCCCGGCTGGAAAACACCCTGCCGGAAGCGATGCGTCGCCAGAGCCCGGTGGATCTGCCCCAGCTGGTGCAGCAGGTCTGGCTCGGGCTGCGGCCCCTGGCGGAACGGCGTGCCATCCGCCTGGATCTGGAGGCAGACAGACCCATGGCCGTGTTGGGTGACAGCTCACGGCTCCACAGAGCGGTGCTCAACCTGCTCGACAATGCGGTTCGCTACAGCCCCGATGGCGGCACGGTGTGGCTGACCCTGGAAGCGACGGCGGGCTGGTGTCTGCTGACCGTCCGGGACGAGGGTCCCGGCCTCAGCGAGGACGACCTGGCGCACATGTTCGAGCGTTTCTACCGTGGTGATCCCTCCCGGGTGCGCAGCGACAGGGGTGGCAGTGGTCTGGGGCTGGCGATCGTGCAGCAGATCGCCGTCACCCATGGCGGCCGGGTTCAGGCGGCCAACCATCCCCACGGCGGTGCCGTGATGGAACTGCTGCTTCCCGTGGAGGCCTGAGATGGCTGCCGCCCCGCTTGCCGCCGCCGGGCGCATGGCCGCCGTGGCCGATCCGGTGATCGCCCGGGTGGGCGCCCTGGTGCGCCGGTGCCCCGGCACCCTCTCCCTGGCCCAGGGCATGGTGGCCTGGGCACCGCCGCCGGGGGTGGCTCAGGCCGTGGTCGCGGCCCTGGAAGCGGCGGACCCCAGGCTCGATCGCTATGGCGCCGTTCAGGGCGAAACGCCCCTGCTGGAGGCGGTGCGCCAGGAGCTCACCGACCTGCGTGGTCTGGATCTGGAGGGCAGTGACCTGCTGATCACCGCCGGAAGCAACATGGCCTTCAGCGCCATTGCCCAGGTGATCTGCGATCCAGGCGATGAGGTGCTGCTGCCGCTGCCGTTCTATTTCAATCACGCCATGGCGATCCGGCTGGCCGGCGGCGTTCCCGTGCCGGTTCCGGCCGGCCTGGTGCCCGACCCCGAACGGCTGGCGGCGGCGATCACCTGCCGCACCCGCGCCGTGGTGACCATCTCCCCCAACAACCCCAGCGGCATGGTGATGCCGCCGGACGTGCTGGCGGCGATCAACGCGCTCTGTGCCCGCCATGGGCTGTTCCACATCAGCGACGAGGCCTACGCCGATTTCGTCCACGGGGCCGTGCCTCACCGCAGCCCGGGCCGGCAGCCAGGCAGCGGTGCCCACACGGTGTCCCTGTTCTCGCTGTCGAAGGCCTACGGCATGGCTGGCTGGCGAGTGGGCTATGCGGCGGTGCCCCGCCAGCTGACGGGAGCCCTGGCCAAGGTCCAGGACACGGTGCTGATCTGCCCTCCCCAGGTGAGCCAGACGGCGGCTCTTGCCGCCCTGGAGGCCGGTCCCGCCTGGTGCCGGAGACCGATCACGGCCCTGGGGGAACGGCGCGGCCAGCTGCTGGCGGCCGTGGCGGCGGCCCGGGGCGCCGGCCAGGCGGTGGAGCTGCTCGGCCCTCCGGACGGCGCCTTCTATGGTCTGCTGCGGTTTCCCTGCCGGCTCGAGGGCCCGCGGCTGATGGAGCGTCTGGTGCTGGAGCACGGTGTGGCTGTCCTGCCGGGGGACAGCTTCGGGGCGCCGACGGCCGGCGGGCAGGGACTGCTGCGGCTGAGCTACGGCATGCTCGCCGCCGCCGATCTGGAGGAGGCTCTGGCTCGACTGTTCCGGGGACTGCAGGCCCTGGAGAGCGCCTCCGGCTGACCCCGGTGTCTGGGGGGGCGCCGGGGCGCTTCGGGGCAACCTCCTCAGTGGGCAGGGGCTTCCGGTCCGCCCCGGCCGCCGGCTTCCGGGGCGATGCCGATGCGGGCGAACAGGTTGGTGCTCTCGGGGTTGAGGTTGATCACGCGCACGTCGCTGCCCCCCAGCCGCAGGCGCCTGATCACCTGATCCAGCACCGCCACACCGCTCTGGTCCCAGAGGTGGGCGTCGGCCATGTCGATGGTCACCAGGGCGGGGTGCTCGTGCAGCTCGAAGCCCTGGCGGAAGTAGATCGAGCTGACGAAGAACAGCTGGCCCCGCACGGTGTAGACGCGGTGCTCCGGACTTTCCAGCTCGCTCTCCACCTGGATCACCTTGGCCACCTTGCGGCTGAACAGAATCCCCGCCAGGGCCACGCCGGCCAGCAGGCCGATGGCCAGGTTGTGGGTGATCACCGTGATCGCCACGGTCACCAGCATCACCGAGGTGTCGCTCTTCGGCGCCACGGGGATGTCGCGGATCGAGCGCAGGTTGGCGGTGTTGACCGCGATCATGATCATCACCGCCACCAGGGTGGCCATGGGGATCCGGGCCACCCAGTCGCGGGCGAGCAGGATCATCAGCAGCAGGCTGGCCCCCGCAGCCAGGGTGGAGAGGCGACTGCGGCCGCCGTTGTTGATGTTCATCACCGACTGGCCCACCAGGGCACAGCCGGCCATGCCGCCGAACAGGGAACTGACGATGTTGCCGATGCCCTGACCCCGGGCCTCCCGATTCTTGGGGCTGCTGGTGTCGGTCATGTCATCGAGGATGTCCTGGGTCAGGAAGGTTTCCATCAGCCCCACCAGGGAGATGGCCAGGGCCGTCGGCAGCACCAGGCCCAGGGTGCTGAAGTCGAAGGGCACCCGGGGCAGCCCCAGGCGCGGCAGACCCTCCGGCAGGGTGCCCAGGGAGGAGACCGTGGGCAGGTCCAGGTCCAGCCGGATTGCCAGGCCGGTGCAGACCACGATCGCCACCAGGGCCGAGGGCACCACCCGGGTGAGCCGCGGCAGCAGGTAGATGATCCCCAGGCTCAGGGCGGTGAGTCCCCACACCACCGGCAGCTGGCCGCCGCCCACGGTCACCGTTTCGGGGTGGAACACGTCCAGGCCCAGCTGGGGCAGCTGGGCCAGCAGGATCAGCAGGGCGAGGGCGTTGACGAAGCCGGCCATCACCGGCTGGGGCACGAAGCGCATCTGGTGGGCGAGCTTCAGGTAGCCCCAGGCGATCTGAAGCAGCCCCGTGACGATGCCGGCGGCCAGCAGGTACTGCAGCCCCAGGCCGGGCCCCACCAGCTCCCCCTGCTGGACCAGGCCGGTCATCAGCAGGGCGGTGGAGCCGGTTGCGGAGGTGATCATCGCCACCCGGCCCCCCAGCACCGCCAGCACCATCGACAGCACGAAGGCCCCGAACAGGCCCACCTCGGGCGCCACCCCGGCGATCCCGGAAAAGGCGATGGCCTCCGGGATCATTGCGAAGGCCACCACCAGGCCGGAGAGCAGGTCGCGGTGGGGGCGCTGCCACCACTCGCGCAGGGTCGTGGACGTCAAGGGGAATCTCCGGGGCGAATGGGTGGAACGGGACGGGGGGCGCTGGCAGCCTCAGGCCAGCCCCGCCACGGCCCGCTCCAGGGCTTCGCGGCGGCCGATCTCGGTGTGCTCGGGGGGAAGCAGTTCGTACATCCGCAGCTGCTCCAGGCGGCGGCGGGTGCGATCGCTGGCCCCCACCACGAACACGGTGCGCCCCTTCTCCACCGCCTCCTCCACGGCGTTCTCCAGGGCCAGGGCCGCGGTCACACCGAGGTGGGACACCTCCGAGAGGTCGAAGACCACGGCCTGGCAGTCGGCGATGGCGTTGTGCTCGCGGCTGATGGCCTTGGCCACCCCGAAGATCATGGCGCCGTTGAGCTGGAACAGCAGCACCTGGCCGTCGCCCTGATCCAGCAGCGCCTTCTCTTCGGCGGGGATGTCCAGGTCGTCGTCGCCGGTGCTGATGGCCTTCACCCGCATGCCCTGCAGGGAGCTCAGGCGGTCGATGGTGAGGATGTTGGCGATGAAGATGCCGATGCCGACGGCGGCGATCAGGTCGACGAGCACGGTGAGCCCGATCACCAGGTACATGATCACGGCGCCCTTGATCGAGATCCGGTGGGCGCGCTTGAGGAAGCCCCAGTCGACGATGTCCACACCCACCTTTAGGGCGATGCCGGCCAGCACGGCCTGGGGGATCTGGGCGGCCAGCGGCCCGCCCACGAGGATCACCAGCATCAGCACCAGGGCCCGGCTGATGCCTGAGAGGGCGGTGCGTCCGCCGGCCTGGATGTTGACCACCGTGCCCATGGTGGCTCCCGCGCCGGCGATGCCCCCGAACAGGCCCGAGGCCAGGTTGCCCAGACCCTGGCCGATCAGTTCCTTGTTGGAATCCGATTCGGTGCGGGTGAGGCTGTCGGAGATCACCGCCGTGAGCAGGGCGTCGATGCAGCCGAGCATGCCGAGCACGGCGGCATCGATGAACATCAGCCGCAGTTCCCCCAGCTCGAAATAGGGCACCTGGAGGCTGGGAAAGCCGCTGGCGAATTCGCCGATGCGGCGGATGCCCTCGAGCTCCGCACCGGTTTCACCGGTGATCAGGGTGAGCGAAAGCACCGTGCCCAGGATCAGGGCGATCAGCTGGGGCGGGGCGACCTTCTTCACCGCCGCCGGCGTCAGCCAGAGGATCGCCAGGGTGATCGCCCCCAGCAGCACCTCCGGCAGGCGCGCGGTGCCGACCAGCTGGGGCACGGCGGTGAGGGTGCCCATGACCCCGCCTTTCGGGATCGCGTAACCCAGGAAGGGTCCGATCTGCAGGATGATCAGGATGATGCCGATCCCGCTCATGAAGCCCGAGATCACCGTGTAGGGCATCTGGGTCACGTAGCGGCCCAGCTTCAGCAGCCCGAAGATGATCTGGAACACGCCGGCCAGCATCACCACCGTGAAGGCCATGGCCAGCCCCTTCTCCGGATAGGAGGCGGTGAAGCTGGCGATCACGGCCGTCATCACCACCGTCATCGGACCGGTGGGCTCCGAGATCAGGGTGGGAGTGCCGCCGAAGAGGGCGGCGAACAGCCCCACCAGCACCGCCCCCCAGAGGCCCGCAGCGGCCCCGGCGCCGGAGGCCACCCCGAAGGCGAGGGCCATGGGCAGGGCGATCACCGCGGCTGTCACTCCGCCGAAGAGGTCGCCCTTGAGGTTCCGGGAACTGATCTGGTTGAACACCTTCGGCAGGCTCGCTGTCATGGGCGGTTCACCCCAGGGTTGTGGCGCAGATTACGAGTCGGCGCGCCCTCGTCTGCTATGAGGTCGCAGCTTGTGGTGGCCGGTCGCACGATCCGGAGCGACGCCCGGGCAGGCCCGGCCGCGCGGCGGCAGGATCCCGGGTCGCCGTGGCCGCCACCGGGCAGCGTTCCATCTGCTTGATGGAGCCCGCTTCTGAAGCGCTGTCTAAGGTGCCCAAAGGACCGGATCCAGAGGGACCGCGATGAGCCCCATCCATGCCGACAACAGCCTCAGCATCGGTCAGACGCCGCTGGTGGAGCTCCATCGCGTCACGGAGGGATGTGGCGCCCGGGTGCTGGCCAAGATCGAGGGCCGCAATCCGGCTTACTCGGTCAAGTGCCGCATCGGCGCGGCGATGATCTGGCAGGCCGAACGGGACGGGCTGCTGGGACCCGGAAAGGAGCTGATCGAGCCCACCAGCGGCAACACCGGCATCGCCCTGGCGTTCGTGGCCGCTTCCCGGGGCATCCCGCTGACGCTCACCATGCCGGAGACGATGAGCCTGGAGCGGCGCAAGCTGCTCACCGCCTACGGCGCCCACCTGGTGCTCACCGAGGGACGGCTGGGAATGGGCGGGGCCATCGGCGCGGCCCGGGAGCTGGCCGATGCCGAGCCGGATCGCTGGGTGATGCTCCAGCAGTTCATGAATCCGGCCAACCCCAGGATCCACCACGACACCACCGGACCGGAGATCTGGAAGGACACCGGTGGGGTGGTGGATGCCCTGGTGGCGGGGGTGGGCACCGGCGGCACCATCACCGGGGTGAGCCGCTACATCAAGACCACCCTGGGACAGCCCCTGGTGTCGGTGGCGGTGGAGCCCGCCAACAGTCCCGTGATCCGTCAGACCATGGCCGGGGAGGACCTCCGACCGGGACCCCACAAGATCCAGGGGATCGGTGCCGGTTTCGTGCCCGCCAATCTTGATCTGTCCCTGGTCGACCGGGTCGAGGCCGTGAGCGATGAGGAGGCGGTCGCCATGGCCCGCCGGCTGATGCGGGAGGAGGGGATCCTGGCCGGCATCTCCTGTGGAGCCGCCACGGTGGCCGCCCTGCGGCTGGCCAGGGAGGAGGCCTTCGCGGGGCGCACGATCGTGGTGGTGTTACCCGACTCCGGTGAGCGCTACCTGAGCTCGGTTCTCTTTGAGGGTGTCTTCAACGAGAAGGGGCTGGCGGCCGTCTGACTGCTGGCCGATGAGCGAGCACTGCCGAAGGGAGCACCGATGAGTTATCTGCGCCAGATCATGCAGCGGCTGCACGACCGCTCCAGCGCCGAGCCCGCGGTCGACGGGGGTGGACCCACCCGGCTCGAGGAGCATCTGGCGCTCTATGCCATCCGGCTGCAGGGCTGCAGCGACGCCATGCTCGATTACGAGGCCGCCTGGCTGGAGCAGCACATCGAGACCCTGGAGCTTTGTTCCCACCAGCCCGCCATGGTGGCTGGTGCCGGTGGTTCGCAACGGGTCGAGCGACTGCTGCAGGAGAGTCACCGTTTCCGCCAGTTGCTCGACCAGTGCCGGGATGCGAGGGGACTGGCTCAGGCCGGCGCGGTGGCGGCTGTCGTGGCCACCGAACACGCCTGGGAACTTTCCGATCCCGCTCTGCGGCAGGCCTGGGGCTTTCCCGACACTGCCGCGGCTGAGCCCCCCACCCAGCCCTCAGCCTGAGGGGGCCTGTGGTGGCGAGCCGATCGCTGTGCCCCTCGATACAGTCGACCCGGCCAGGCTCCCCAAGGATTCTAGGCAGGTCCGACGTTTTCCCTTCGCCATGGCGAGTTTCACGATCACTCTGGAAGGAGGCAAGTCCTTCGAGTGTCCTGACGACACCTACATCCTCGACGCGGCGGAGGAGCAGGGCATCGAACTGCCTTACTCCTGTCGTGCCGGGGCGTGCAGCACCTGTGCGGGCAAGGTCCTCTCCGGCAGCGTCGACCAGTCCGATCAGAGCTTCCTCGACGACGAACAGATCGCCGAGGGTTTTGCCCTGCTCTGTGTCAGTTATCCCCTGGGGGACTGCACCATCAAACCGGAAGTCGAGGAGGAGCTCTGAGCCTCTGAGCCGGCCCGGGACAATCAGCCAGCCATGGTGACGAACTCCTCGGCCACCGAGGGATGCAGCGCCATGGTGCGATCGAAGTCAGCCTTCGTAGCACCCATGCCGATGGCGATGGCCGCCATCTGAATGATCTCGGCGCTGTGTTCTCCCACCATGTGGCAGCCCACCACCTCGTCCGTGGCGGTGGCAACGATCAGCTTCAGCAGCACCCGGGGCCCCCGGGCCGGCAATGCCTGGGCCATGGAGCGGAAGCGGGCCCGGTACACCCGGATCCCGTCAGTTCCGAAACGCTCGATCGCGGTTTCCTCGCTCATGCCCACGCCGGCCAGTTCCGGCTGACTGAAGACGGCACTGGCCACCAGGTCGTGGTTGACGCGCCGAGGTTTGTGGCCGTAGACGGTGTCGGCGAAGGCACGGCCTTCGTCCACCGCCACGGGGGTGAGATTGATCCGGTCGGTCACATCGCCGACGGCGTGGATATGGGGCACGTTGGTGGTCTGGTCCGCATCCACCTGGATCCGATGGCCCTCCACTGCCACCCCGGCCGACTCCAGTTGCAGACCCTCCAGAAAGGGTCGGCGGCCGGTGGCCAGCAGCACGCCGCCGCAGGGGATCACCTCACCGCTCTGGGTGGTGAGTTCCAGGTTGCCGGGGGAGCCTGTGATGGCGGCGGGGCTGTGGGCGAAGCGGATCTCGATGCCCTCTGCCTCCATTGCTTCCTGCACGGCGTGGGAGGCCTCCCTGTCAAAGCCCCGCAGCAGGTGGTCGCCCCGCGCCAGCAGGGTCACCGCCACCCCCAGACCGTGGAGGATGCAGGCGAATTCGCAGGCGATGAAGCCGGCTCCCACCACCACCACCCGCTCGGGGTAGCTCTCCTGCAGGAACATGTCATCGCTCACCCAGCCCAGTTCGACGCCGGGGAAGTCGGGCCGGTGGGGACGGCCGCCGGCGGCGATCAGGATCCGCTCCCCCTTCAGCTGCCGGGTGGTACCGGATCCGTCGGAGACGGCGATGTGGTGGGGATCGGCGAAACGGCCCCAGCCCCGCACCAGTTCCACTCCCGCCTTGTCCAGGAAGCCGATGTGGAGCTGGTTCAGCCGGTCCACCTCCCGGCGCACGTTGGCGAGCAGCACCGAGGCATCGGGCCGGTAGCCGTCCAGCTGCCAGCCGTAGCTGGCCGCATCGGCCAGCAGGTGGCGGTAGGCCGAGCCGTAGACCAGCAGTTTCTTGGGCACGCAACCGCGGATCACACAGGTGCCCCCCACCCGGTCGCCCTCCACGATCGCCACTGAGGCCCCGTAGGAGGCTGCCCGTTTGGCGGCGGCCAGACCGCCGGAGCCCGCCCCCAGAACGATCAGGTCATAGGAGTCGGTCATGGCAGCAGGGCATCGTTGAGGAGAGTGTCGTCCAGCCTGGCGTCCCGGCGATCGGTGTCCCTCAGGTCGCAGGCACGCCGATCGGCGCGGCGGAGGTCGGCCGCCACCATGTTGGTGCCATGGTGGCAGGCACCGCGAAGCTCACTGCCCTGGAGCTGAACGCCGTGCAGCGGCACGAGCGTAGATCGGTTGGCTGGCCGTCGGCCCCCTTCAGGCGGGCTGCCGAGAGATCGGTGTCGTGCCAGAAGGAGTCACCGGCGGCCGGGCCGGAGTGGTCGGCGCCCCAGAGAAGGGCCTGCTGGAAACAACCGCCCTGCAGGTCGCAGGCCCACAGGCCGGTGGGCGGATCAGAGGATGGCCGCGAGGGCATCAAGCTGCTGGCGGCGGGAGGCGAGCATGAGTTTGCGGGCCTGGCCCATCAGCTGGAACACGCCCTTGTCGATCACTTCGTAGAACACCAGGCTGCCCTCGGGCCGCCGCCGCACCACACCGGCGATCGTGAGCAGCTTGAGGTGCTTCGACACCAGGGCCTGGCTCAGGCCGGTTCTCTCCACCACAGCGGTGACGTTGAGGGGGCCTGGACGCAGGGTCTCGAGAACGGTGAGCCGGTTGGGTTCGGAGAAGACCTTGAAATAGTCGGCCAGGGCGTTCATCGGCCTGCAGCGAGATCAATCAGATAATCAATATGCCACGCTGACGTTTGAGCCTGTTCATGCATATCCATGAAAACAGCTACCTACTTTAAAAGGACCTCGTGTTATAACCAAATCGTTATAACAGCCTGACGCCCTCCTCCCTTCATGGCCGACCCCGTCTCCCCGGGTGCCCCTGGCCTCTCCCCGGCCCCCCCCGCGGCCCCTCATCTGCACGAGAATCTGCTGACACCGCGCTCCTGCGTCACGCAGTTCTCCGCTTGCCTGCTGTTCAAGGAGCTGTCGCGGCAGCTGGAGCAGGCCGGGCGACCCGAACTCGGTCGGTTGTTTCAGCTGATGGCCCCTGATCAGGCCAGCCATGCCGGCTCCCTCCACCGGGTCCTGGCGATTCGGCCCCATCGATCGCCATCTCAAGGCGTCACCGGAGCACAACTTCGCCCCCCTGTTCGATGTCATCGAGCCCTGGTGCCGGGTTGAAGAAGGCCGAGGCGACATCTTCAGCCTGCTGATCCGCTGCTGGCCGGCCCTGTGCCAGGGCGTCTGCGGCAAGCTGCGCTGCCGCTTCCTGCTGTGGTCGGTCTTCCTGACCCACAGCCTCACGGGGTGTGAGAGGGACGACGACCACCGGATCCTGGGCATGGATCCCCGCCGCTTCGACGCCGAGGTGATGCGCCATAGAAAGCGCACGGCCGGGCAGGCCTTCCCCTGGGCGTCTGAGCTGGGCCCCTGCTTCAGCTGTGCAGGCGTTCCCGCGGGACCACCTCCATGCCGATCGGTGCCAGGGCGATCAGGGCGAGTTTGAGGTGCTGGATGCCGAAGGGGATGCCGATGATCGTCACGAAACAGGCGAGGGCTGAGCTCAGGTGGCCGATCGCCAGCCACCAGCCGGCCACAAGGAACCAGACCACGTTGCCCACGAAGCCGAACGGCCCGGTGCCGAAGTCGCTGGAGCCCGTGAGCTCCCGCCGGCTGACCGCCTCCTGGCCGAAGGGCCAGAAGGAGAAGTTGCCGATCAAGAAGCAGGCCCGGGCCCAGGGAATCCCCACGATCGTGAGCGCCGCCACCACACCGGCCAGCCACCAGCCCAGCCCCATGACGAAGCCGCCCAGCACGAACCAGAGCAGATTGAGCAGAAATCGCATGATCCGATGGGCCATGGGGCCAGCCTCCTCAACTTAGGAAGGGCCCTGACGCAGCTCCCTCAGGAATGGCCGGGGAGTCTGCGAGATCGCAATAAAGGAACCGAGCTGGATCACGGAAAACGCTAACGGCATGTCATGGGTCGCTTCAGATCTCCCCTCGGGGGGCGCTCCCTGTTCCTCCCCGCGGCCGCGAGGCCATGACCACCACGCTCCTCCCAGCTCTCTCGGATCACTCCGTGCCCTCCGGCAGGGCGGCCCGCCAGTTGTCCCGGTTGTTCAGCCAGAACCGCCGCGTTCTCAGGTCTTACCGGACGGCCATCGCCGCCGGACGGTTGAGGGTTGACGGTTGACGGTGGAGCGGGGGGTGGGGTTCAGCGATCCGGAGGTGATGGAGCGGCTCGAATGGATCCGCGAGGTCAAGGACCGCTTCCGGTGACGATCCTCCCGGAACGCCATCCACTTGAGTGGCCCGACCTGATGCGTCCGGCCGCCGATGACCTGGTGAGACTCAGCAATGCCGCTGGGCTGGCTCAGGTGGAGGTGACCGAGGCGGGTCGCTGGCTGATCCGCACGGAGGCGGCGGTGTTCGATCAAGAGCAGTGACGGCAGGCCTCCGGCTTGCGGCTGGTCTGGCCCAGCCGTGGGATCAACGGAGTGCGGCAACGACCGACGGCGAGGTGAGAGGAAATCAGGCTGTGATTCGCCGAACCCTGGATGTGGCCCCCCCTTTTCATCCCTGATAAAATAACTGGACGGATCCGCTGGTATGGGATTTTTCGGCTTCGGCAGCGGCAGAACCAGCAGTCCTCGCATCAGCAGAGCCGCCCGTCAGGCTGATGCGGGGACTCCGGTATCGTTGCCCCGTCCGACTAAGCCACCCAGGCCACGAGGCGAGATTCGCCACACAGTTCCCATCTTCAGCATTCAGATCCGTGCTGAATGCTTCCTGGATGAAGAGCGCTTCGTGGGCAACCTCTGGGATGTCAGTCTTGGGGGAGCCTGTATTCGCAGCGCCGATCCCATTCCAGGCCATGGCCGGGTTCGGGTGTGTCTGCACGATCACGGCACCCATGACATGGTGGAGAGGTTGGCGACCCTGAAGTGGTCCGACAACGTGATGAACGCCCACTACGTGGGGCTTCGGTTTGACGAACCCCTGGGCGACGACTGTGGATTTCTGTGCACGTTGCTGCAACTGCCCATCAACCCCCCGGTCGGGCGTCTGTCCAGGGTCGGCCCCATCCGTCTCAACCCTTGGCCTCTCTGAGCTGCCGATGCCAGCCCCATGGCAACGGCCACGGGCCCTGTGGGGCCATCCAATCCAGCAGCATGAGGCCAGTCAGCCCATCGGATCTCAGAAGGAGGTCATAAAAAAGAGCTGGCCAGGAGCCAGCTCTCGAAGAATCTCATTGCCGGGAATCTGCTGATCCCGGGCCCGCTGGTTCAGAGGCTGGCTTCGCCGGATTCACCGGTACGGATGCGGATCGCCGATTCCACGGTCGTGATGAAGATCTTCCCGTCACCGATTTCGCCGGTGTGGGCGGCTTCGGTGACAGCGGCGACCGCGGCATCCAGCTTGGCCTCCGGAACGACGATTTCAACCCGCGCCTTGGGCAGGAATTCGACAGTGAACTCTGTCCCTCGATAACGCTCAATCTGGCCTTTCTGGCGACCGAATCCACGGGAATCGGTGACCGTCATGCCGATGATGTCGAGGGCGACGAGGGCTGTCTTGATGGCGTCGACCTTGGCGGGTCGAACCATTGCCGTGATCATTTTCATGAAGATGGATGCCTTAGTTGGTCATTGGGTCGTACGCCTCTTCTCCGTGAGACACGAAGTCGAGTCCGCGTTCTTCGTCTTCGGCACCGACACGCAGAGGCATCAGTGCGCCAAGAATCCAAAGAATAATAGCAGTTCCAAGAGCGACAAACCCATAGGTGACAAGAACTGCCTTGAGCTGGGCGATGAACAGGCCGACGTTCCCGGATTGCTCCATGGTCTTGGCGGAGGGAGGGAAGTAATCGGCAGGAACAAACACCTTTTTGGCGAGAATTCCCGTCAGCACGGCTCCGCCGGCTCCTCCCACGCCGTGAACCATGAAGGTGTCCAGGGAGTCGTCGAACTGAATGGCCGCTTTGATGCTCACGGCCAGGAAGCAGACGATCGGCGTGATGATGCCGATCAGGATCAAACTCTCCATGTCCACGAAGCCCGCGGCAGGCGTGATACCCACCAGGCCGGCGACGGCACCGGTTGCGCCGCACCCCCCACGGCGGTGGGTTTGCCGTCCTTGAACCATTCGATCAGGCACCAGGTCAGCAGGGCAGTTGACGCGGAGGTGGTGGTTGTGAGAAAAGGAAAGCCCCCCGCCAGAGGCTGGTCCCCCAGCGCACCGCCCACGCCCTGGAGGACCATGGCTCCCAGGCCGCCGATGAGCCCCATCAGGAAGAAGCTCATCATCATGCCGTTCAGAACGTTCTTGGAACGGGTGACCCCCCCATGGAACAAGGCAAGGCCCGGGGTCATCAGCATCATCGGCAGCACCAGTGCCGAACCCACCAGCATCAGCAGGGTGTCGGCTCCATCGGCGGGAGCCATCGCCAGGGAGGCTTTCGCCGCGCCGGCCATCAAGGGAACGAGGCCGGCTCCCAGGGCCAGCAGCACGAAGGAGACCCGTCGCAGCTGGGGATCCTGGAGCCGATCCAGAAACCTGTTGCGGGAGCGATCGAAGGCTGTCCCAATGGAGAGCGCTTCACCAGTCGGTGATCGATGCATTGGAGGAGCGGGGAAACCTTGAAAAAGGCCTGAAATCACCCTCTGCGCGCCCGATCCAACCCTGTGTAGCAAAAAGAACAATCCAGTCCTCCGGCCAGCGAACGGTCACAAAAAAGCCGGGGGAGCCCCCCGGTGATGGAAAGACCAGCCAGGGGCCTGGATCAGGCGACGGCGGCGGCGGCGCGGTCGAAGTAGGTGCCCACTTCGGACATGAGGGCGGAGCAGTCACCCTGGGTGATGCCGTTGCGA
>NZ_JAFKRG010000005.1 GCF_019038415.1 Synechococcus sp. CCY 9618
GCAGGCGGCCATGCGGCGATGGGTGTAGGCGTTGCCGCCGGGGGCGATCAGAGCGGGCTGCTGATCGAAGAGATCGCGGGCCGCGTTGGTGACGATCCTGGAGGCGCTGGAGGTGATGCGGTTGACGGTGTCCATCCGCTTGTTGCTCTCGGCAACCATCGCTGCCAGGGCATCGATCTGCCCAGGACTGAGGAATTCGCCGCGGGCATCGGCCTGGGCCACGAGCTTGGTGAAGGCGTCAAACATGGAAGCGAAGGTCTCGCGAAAGGTCCGGTTTCCCGACCATAGATTGCCGCTCCACGGCGGCGCGAGCCCGGCTGGCGAAGGAAAGCTGAAGGGTTTCCTAGGCTGGAATTCCCCGGTTTCGGTTCATGGCCGGCCTCGCACCCGCACCATTCAGGCCCATGGACTGGTGGGAGCTGGAACCGCTGGGGGCGCCACCGGACCCTGACCCGATGGGAGGTCCTGCCAGCGCCCGGGCGCTGCTGCGACTGTTCGGCCATTCCGAACGGGATGTCCGGGTGACGCTCTACCGCGACCACCACGCCTGGTGCCCCTATTGCCAGAAGGTGTGGCTTTGGCTTGAAGAGCGGCGGGTGCCCTACCGGGTTCGCAAGGTGACGATGTTCTGCTACGGGCAGAAGGAGTCCTGGTACACGGATCTGGTACGTGGCGGCATGCTGCCTGCCCTGGAGCTTGACGGTCGCCTGATCACCGAGAGCGATCAGATCCTCGAGGAACTTGAGCGGGCCTTCGGTTCCCTGGGGCCGGGGATGACCGATCCCGCCGTGCTGCCCCTGCGTCAGCTGGAGCGGCAGTTGTTCCGAGCCTGGTGCCAGTGGCTTTGCGTGCCCAGCCGCGATGGCTCGCAAGAGAGCAGCGGCAGGGCGGGCTTCGACCGTTTCGCCGAACGTTTCGGCCTGGCCCTCGTCGCTGATCCTGGGCCGTTCCTGCTGGGGGAGCTGAGTTCGGCGGATCTGATCTTCGTGCCCTATGTCGAGCGGATGTCGGCGAGCCTGGCCTACTACAAGGGCTATCTGCTGCGAGAGCGCCATCCCGCCATCGATCGCTGGTTCGCCGCCCTGGAGAGACGCTCCACCTATCTGGGCACCCAGAGCGATTTCCATACCCACGCCCACGACCTGCCCCCCCAGATGGGGGGCTGCCACGCCAGCGGCAGCCAGGAGCAACGGCACCTGGCGGGGCGGATCGACAGCGGGCCCTGGCCCATCCTCGGCCCGGAGCGGCCCGATCCGGAAACCAGCCAGAGCGCACCCGAGGACGCGGCCTCTGTTGCTCTTGCCAGGGTTGTGAAGCACCGGGCCGTTCTTCTGGCCCGCAATCCCCTGGGCCCGGATGGCATGGATCGGCCGCTGCGCTGTGCCCTGACCCAGCTGATCTCCGGTCGGTCTTGCCCTCCCCCCGCCGGATCGGCCGCGGGTCTGCGCTATCTGCGCGACCGCATCAGCGTGCCGAGGGACATGCCTCTGCATTCCGCCAGGTCACTGCGCAGCGCTCTGGAGCGAACCGCTGGCCTCGATCCGGCTGATCCGATGGCATCGGGCGAACCGATCCCATGGCGCCACCGGCGGGATCAGGATCCGGCCCCGTTCCTGGCGACCCCGACCCCTTCCCCCCCGAGAGGATCCTCCAGATGAACCACGCTGTATCGGTCGGCCTGCGGTTTGGCGAGCGCCTTGGTCGGCGCAGGGCCTGGGGCTGGAAGCTGCCGCTCCTGGCCCTGGCTATTCACATGGGCACAGCCGCTCCCGTCGCTGCCCTCGAGGTGGGAGGCACCACGCGGTTCGTCCGCGCCCCCTGGAAGGTGGAACTCACCAGCTACACCACCAATGTGGGCCAGATCCCTGCGGAGTACTTCTTCACGCTCCGCCTCGATCCAGACGCCGGCGCCGCGCTCGGAACCCTGACGATCCAGCAGATCCGTGGAGCCGACTGGCAGTTCCCTTTCTCAGTGGATCGCACCCGCGCCTTTCTCGGGGTCCCCCGCCGCGAGGGGACGCCAGTCCGTGTCCAGGCCAGCTTCGATGCCGCGGCCCGACGTTTCAACCTTCTGTTCCCGGAGCCCGTTCTCCCCGGGCAGACCATCACGGTCTCCCTCCGCCCGTGGGCCAACCCCTCCCAGGCGGACACCTACCTGTTTCAGGTGGTGGCTTTTCCTGCCGGCCCCGCTCCTGTCGCCAGTCCGGTGGGGGTGGGCACCCTGAGGATCTATCAGCCCACCGACCGGTAGGCCCGGGGACGCCAGAATGGAAACCCTCGGATTTGAAAACGATGCAGGCCAGTTGGAATGGACAGGTGGTCGCCAGCAGCGATGACATCGTCACGGTGGAGGGAAATGCCTATTTCCCGGCTGAATCGCTCGATCTCAGCTGCATCCGGGAATCGAGCCATCGCTCGGTCTGCGGATGGAAGGGCGAAGCCCACTACTACGACCTGGTCGTGAACGACCAGGTGAATGCCAACGCCGTCTGGTTCTACCCCGAGCCCAAGCAGGCCGCGGACAACATTCGGGGCCGGGTGGCGTTCTGGAAGGGAGTGAAAGTGAGCTGAAGTGACCGGGGAGCCCGGGGCAGTGGTGGTTCCGGCCCCAGGGGAGGGGAGGCTTCAGGTGCCCGGATGACGCAGGGTGCGCCATTCGCCGCTGAGGGTGCTCACCTCCACCCCGATGCCCACGGGCCCCTGGACCGGACCGAACTCCTCCTGCCACCAGTGCAACGCCTCGCTCCAGGCGGCATCCAGGGACTCGTAGAGGTCGTCAAGGACCGGATGGGGGTTTCCCTGCAGGTCCACCAGGCGGTAGGTGCGGCAGGCCGTGGGTGCCTTACGGCTGCGTGAGGACAGAGGTAAGGAGATCGCCACGGCTTGCCTCGCAGACAGATCTTCCATTGTGGGCCCTGTGCCAGATCAGAACTGTCACCTTCACGACATCTTCCGGTGTCGCTCAGGTGGAACCACCCCCGGAAGGCCTGCTGCCCGGGGGGCGTTTCCGTCCCGTGCGATGGCTGACCTGCCGGCTGCGCTCCTGGTAGCGGTGCACCACGGGCAGCCGCTCCTGCTCGTAGGCCTGCAGCGCCTGCCCCAGGGAGGTGGCGGCGCCGGGGGCGAGCCGTGCCGCCAGGGCCACCGCATCCTCCAGACCTGCTGTCATGCCCCGGGCCTGAGAGGAACTCATGGCATGGGCGGCATCACCGATCAGGGCCACCCGGCCCCCTGCCAGAGCGCGGAGGGGGTCGATGTCAAATGACCAGTTGGCCACCACGCACTGCGGCGGTGTGGCGGCGATGATCGCGGCCGCATCGGCCGGCAGTTTGGCAAGCGCATCGGCCGGGACCCCCTCGTCCAGCAACTGCCGCCGCCGATCGCGATCCTCCGGCAGTTCCTCCTCCTGGAAGAAGCCCCAGTGGGTCAGCTCCCTGCCCTCGGCGTCGCTGCCCAGATCAAAGAAGTTGGCGTAGATGCCCCGTCCGCGGGCATAGACGAAGAAATCACCGTCGCGGCAGAAGCTCCCATCCGCAACCACCCCCCGCCATACCCGATCTCCCAGGTAGCGAAGTCGCCGCTCCGGGCAGAGCAGGGGGGCCACCTGGGAGAAGATCCCGTCAGCTCCCACCAGCAGATCACCCGTCCATTCCCTGCCCTCGGAGAAGCGGGCGTGGACGCCCTCATCGTTCTGGCACCAGTCGACGAGCGCGTGATCGCCATGGAAACAGGCGGGATCGAGATGGCGCCAGAGAGCATCGAGAATGGCGCGGCGGTGGATCAGCAGAGACGGCAGATCTCCCGCTTCCCGTTCGGCGGGGCTGGCTTCGATCAGATCGCCCCGCAGGTTGCGGAAGACGAACCGCTGCACGGGATGGCCGCCGGCCAGCAGATCGTTGAGCAGCCCAGGGATGGCTGCGGCCGCGATGGCCTCAACGCCGCTTTTCACCAGGAGGATGCCGCAGCCTTCGGTGCGCAATTGCGGAGAGCGCTCGAACAGAGACACCCGGTGACCCTGGTGCTGCAGGATCAGGGCGAGCAGCAGTCCGGAACTTCCGGCACCCACCACGGCGATACGCAGTCCTGCAGGGGGGAGGGGCGTGTCGGCCAACAGCGGCTGCTGCACCTCCGCGGGGATCATGCGCTCACGGCAGACTCCAGGATGCTGGCATGGAGGATATCCATCACCTCCAGAACCTTGGCGGTTTCCTCCTGGTCCAGACGAAGGGTGGTAGCCAGGTCGGCAAGGATCGTCTGCTCCTGCTCCTGCAGCGGCCCGTCGGAGCGCATGATCTCGGCGGCCACGGCGTAGGCCGTGTGCCGTTGGCGGTCATCAAGCACCGCCGCCGCTTCCTCCATCAGGCCGATCGCCCCCTTGGCCCGCAGAGCCTGGAGCAGGGTGTCCATCAGGGAGATCATCTCCTTGTCGCCCCGGCCCTTGTAAGGGGCGCGGTAATCGAGGGCATGCCGGAGAGCCCGGGTGCCCGCCATGGTGAGGGCCCCGTCCCAGGAGACCGCAGCGAGCGCGACAGCAGCGAAGGCCGTTGGTGCGTCCATGGACTCCATCGTCAGTAACAGAAGATCCCGTCATCGTCCCGTGACGGGGTGCTTGTCAGTGGCCGATGTGACCGAATCCAGGACACATCACCCTTCGGAGCCAGCATCCCAGCCTGGGCTTGGGGACTTTCCTCAGCGTGTCCCGCCAGCGCCGGCGCGTCTCTCCCGGCACAGCTGCAGGTAGAGGGCATCCGGTTCCAGATAGCGGGCCGGCCGGCAGTCGTGCAGAAGGGCCAGCTGCTTCCAGCACACCGTCCGTTGGACGTTCTTGAGACTCTTCCCTTCCCGGACCAGCATCCTCATGGCCCGGCAGTAGGAGCCGTAATGGTCTTCCAGGTCCCGCAGATCGGGGGGCGGCTCCGCGGGGGAGAGCGGGTCGGTGGAGAGACTCATGGATTGACTTCAGCACTGACCAGCGCGGGGCGACTGTGCTGAAGGGAACCAAGCGTCCAGAACTTTGCAGCAGATCCTGCGGATTCAGGTGCCCGTGGCACCCTGAAGATTCGTTGCCCCCCGGCCCGATGGTGGAAAGGCCCGCCCGGGGATGGGTACGTTGATCGAAAGGGTGCCGGATGCCCAGGGGCCCGTGCTCACGCCCGCTTCCCTCCCATCGGTCCATGCAACTGCAGCTCGATGCCATCAACCTGATGCTCAGGGATCTGGGAGTACCTGACCACGCCCTGCTGCATCGGGCCGCCTTCCGTGGCTGCACCTGCGAACTGGCCGATCTTCGCGCCGAACTGATCGCCTACCTCCGGCAGCGCCGCGAGCGTCTCCGCAGCGGGGAGGACGCCTGAATCCCTGGCGGGACGCTCTTGCCCGGCGTCAACCGTCCCCTGGCTGCGGCACCAGATCAGACGGATCGCCTCCCCCTGCCCTGCCGGTGCAGGACTTCCGGCCGCCTCGAGGGTTGCCGGCGGGGGGCATGACCGAGCGGGATCCTCATTCTGGAGCGGCTGAGGGCGGCAGCCGCGGCGCTGGAGAACTCCACACGCTGTCGTCCAGGTCCGGCCAGGCCGCGATGGAAGCGATCACCAGCCCGCCCTGCGGCAGCCGTTCCTCGTCACCGGGACGGAACTTGCCGGTGCGCACCAGCACCCCTCGCAGCCCCCTGGCCATGGCCCCGGCCACATCCGCTTCCACGTCGTCCCCGACCATCAGGCAGTCCCCCGCTGGCAGCCCGGTGGAGGCCACCAGCTCATCGAAGAACGCGGCGGATGGCTTCCCCATCACCAGGGCTTCGGTTCCCGCGGCCCATTCAATGGCGGTGAGGAAGGCCCCCGCATCAAGCATCCAGCGGCCTCCCTCACGGAAGCAGCGGTTGCGGCCGATGCCGATCAGGGGTTTGCCCTGCTGCACCAGCTGGAACACCCGGTTGAGGGCCCCGTAGGTGAGCCGGTCCCTGGCATCGCCGAGCACCACGCAATCGGGATCCTCGGCAGATCCCTGGGGCAGCTTCAGGTCGGCGAAGAGGTCCTCGATCGCCGGATGCACCAGGGCATGGGGGTGCCAGCCGCGCCGCTGCAGGTAGCTGCGGGCGGCCAGGGGGGCGGTGAACAGCTCCCCTGAGCCGACCGAAAATCCCATCCGCTCCAGATCCGCCCGCAGGTCCTCCTGGGAACGGGTGGCCGTGTTGGTGACGAAACGAAGCAGGTGGCCCCGGCGTCGTGCCGAGGCCACCGCCTCCACGGCCCCGGGAAACGGGGTGCCGTCCTCGAACAGCACCCCATTGAGGTCGAGCAGCAGGGCCGTCATGGCTGCCGATCCTCAGGGGGCTCCGGTGCTCACCGGATGAAGAGCATCTCCTGGTAGGAGGGCAGGGGCCAGAGGTTGTCGTCCACCAGGGCCTCGAGGCCATCGACCGCTTCCCGCAGCTGGTGCATCAGGGGAACCAGGGTGTCGGAGGAGTAGCGCATGTGGGCCATGGTGCCGTGGGGCGCATTGCCGATGGCGCTCTCCAGGGTGCCGCTGAGCTCCATCAGCTTGGCGCTGAGGGAGGCCACCTTCGACTGGGTTTCCGGGGACACCTGCAGACCCATGGTGCTCTGCAGCTGGAGGGAACTGGCCAGTTCACCCAGATAGCGCATGGCGGCCGGATAGATCTGGGTCTGGGCGATCTGGACGGCCAGCTTGGCCTCCACATCGATGGCCAGGACGTACTGCTCGGCGTAGACCTCGAAGCGGCTTTCCAGCTCCAGGGGGCTGAGCACGCCGGTGCGGGAGAAGAGATCCCTCACGTCGGGACGCTGCAGCACCGGCAGGGAATCGGCGGTGGTGGGCAGGTTTTCGAGGCCCCGCTCCTCCACGGCCATGCGGTGCCACTCGCTGGAGTAGCCGTCGCCGCCAAAGACCACGTTGCCGTGGTCGGTCATGATCTGCTTGAGCACCGAGAAGCAGGCGCTCTGGAGGCTTTCTCCAGCCCCCATTTTCTGCTCCAGCTGGTCGGCCATGTAGGCAAGGGAATCGGCCAGGATCGTGTTCATGGCCACCAGAGGACCCGCCACGGACTGGTTGGAGCCGACGGCCCGGAACTCGAAGCGGTTGCCGGTGAAGGCGAAGGGGGAGGTGCGGTTGCGGTCGCCGGGATCCTTGGGGAATTCCGGCAGGGTGTCGACGCCGAGCTTCATCACGCCGGCGTGGGCGGAGCCGGTCACGTCCCCGTCCTTGATCTGCCGGAACACGTCCTCCAACTGGCTGCCCAGGTAGACGGAGATGATCGCCGGCGGAGCTTCGTTGGCCCCGAGGCGGTGATCGTTTCCGGCGGTGGCCACCACGGCACGCATCAGCGGGCCGTACTTATGCACCCCACGGATGACGGCTCCGCAGAACATCAGGAACTGCATGTTCTCGTGGGGGGTGTTGCCGGGATCCAGCAGGTTGCCCTGGGTGGGATTGCCCACCGACCAGTTGACGTGCTTCCCGGAGCCGTTGATGCCCTCGAAGGGTTTCTCATGCAGCAGGCAATTCATGCCATGGCGACGGGCCGTGGACTTGAGGATGGTCATCGTGAGCTGCTGGTGGTCCGTGGCCACGTTGGCCGCCTCGAAGAACGGGGCGATCTCGAACTGACCCGGAGCCACTTCGTTGTGACGCGTCTTGGCGGGGATGCCCAGCTTGTACATCTGGCGCTCCACGTCCTGCATGAACACCTGAACCCGCTGGGGGATGGCGCCGAAGTAATGGTCGTCGAACTGCTGCCCCTTGGCGGAGGGCTTGCCGAACAGGGTGCGTCCCGCCAGCAGCAGGTCGGGACGCAGGGGCACGTAGGCGCTGTCGATCAGGAAGTACTCCTGCTCGGCCCCGCAGCTGGAGTTGACCGGAGCCACCTCGGTTTCACCCATCAGCTTCAACAGGCGCTGGGCCTGTTTGTTCATCGCCGCGTTGGAGCGCAGCAGGGGGGTCTTCTTGTCGAGGGCCTCGCCGGTCCAGGAGATGAAGACCGTGGGGATACAGAGAGTGAGACCGTTGGGGGTCTCCATCAGAAAGGCGGGGCTGGTGATGTCCCAGGCGGTGTATCCCCGGGCCTCGAAGGTGGTGCGGATACCGCCGCTGGGGAACGAGGAGCCGTCGGGCTCGCCCTGCACCAGCACCTTGCCGGTGAATTCAGTGATCACCGAGCCGTCGCCCTGGACGGAGATGAAACCGTCGTGCTTTTCGGCGGTGGCGTTGGTCAGGGGATAGAAGACGTGGGCGTAATAGAGGGCGCCACGGCTGGTGGCCCATTCCTTCATCGCCTGAGCCACCACGTTGGCCACCGAGACATCAAGCTTGCCGCTTTCCTTGATGGTGCGCTGCACCGACTTGAAGATGTCCTTCGGCAGGGCCGCCTTCATCTTGGCCAGGCTGAACACATCGCTGGCCCAGAGCTCATCGAGGGACTCGATGGGGGGCGTCGCCACCGGAGGACGTTGGTGAATCTCCTGAAGGGCGGCGAAGCGTTGGGGGCTGGGCATTGGATCAGCTTGGATCGGCTGCCGGGTATCCAATCCTTGTGCCCGGCCCCATGGGTGGAGCCGTTGATACAGAACGCCAGGTTGGCCGGTGGTCTCCGCCGGCCCTCAGCGCAGGTAGGCGCGGATGGCTGGACGGCACCAGAACACCAGGGCGGCCACGGTCAGGACCCAGGTCAGAGGGGCGCCCACGGCCAGCAGGGTCCTCCCTTCGCTCACCAGCACGAGCCGCACGATGCCGTAGGCCAGCTCGATCGCCAGGCCCATCGCCAGGGCGACGATGGCCAGGATCTGGCCCCAGAGGCGCCACTGCAGCAGGGCGATGCAGGCCACCACGCCCAGGGCCACCGTGGGCAACAGGGCGCTGGTGTACACCGTGATGTTGGCGGTCCGCCAGATGCCGTCGCGCAGGATCAGCAGCAGACCCACCGGCAGGGCCAGCACATTGACCGCGAGGCCGGTCCATGCCAGGACGCGGTAGCCGCGGGGTGGCTGCAGCTCCGCAAGGGCGGCGGGGGTGGCCGATAGCGTGGGCATGGGGTCCATTCTCCCAGTTCTGCTTTCAATCGCGGTCCGGGAGGGCCCCGTCCCGGTCGGATCGAAACACCAGATCAAGGTCGGGCATCACCTGGGCGGCGATCGCCACCAGGCTCCCGAACCGTTCCTTGGTCTGGGGGGCGCCAGCTCCCATGGCCTCCCGGCTCATCAGCACCAGTTCCAGTACGGGACCATCGGCCTTGGCCTGCACGTCGGCGATCAACCGCAGCCGCAGCGTCTCATGCTCCCCTCGCACCATGGCGCTCAGGTGAGCGGGAGAGCGGTGCTCCACCTCGGCGCCGAACCGGTCGATCAGGGGCTCGAGCCGCCCGATGAGCTCGCGGGGAGTCAGCGGTGAGCGGGGCCTGAAGAGCAACAGGAAGCGGGCCATGACGTCGGGCTGCTGCCCCCATCCTGGGGCCGTTTCCGGGTTGCGCATCCCCTGAGGCGGTCCCGGACGCTCAACGCAGTTCGAACAGCAGCAGATCGGCTCCGTTCTCGCCGGCCTCAAAGGTCTCGCCGGGCCCGGCGGGAAAGCCCACGCCATCCCCCCGCTCCAGGGGGCGGCCGAAGGCTGTCCCCTGGCCGTCGATCAGCTGCAGCCAGCCCCTGGCATCGGAGGCGATCCCCAACGCCAGCCGATCCCCGGCGGCGGGGCGTGCCCGCCAGAGCCGTATCGGACGGTTGATGGCCAGGGCGCCCCTCTCGCCGTCCGGATCCAGCAGCGGGGTCCAGTCGGCCTGCAGCTGGAAGGGCTCCTGGCGATAGGCAGGGGGAAAGCCGTCCCGACTGGGTTCGATCCAGATCTGCAGCAGTCGGCAGGCCCGCTCGCCCAGATTCATCTCGCTGTGGACCACGCCCGTGCCGGCGCTCATCGCCTGCACCTCTCCCTCCCGCAGCACCTCGCTGTGGCCCATCGAATCGCGATGGTTGAGCTGGCCCTCCACCATCACCGTGACGATCTCCATGTCCCGGTGGGGATGCATGCCGAATCCGCGGCCGGCGGCGATGGTGTCGTCGTTGATCACCCGCAGCGGGCCGAATCCCATCCAGGCGGGATCGTGATGATGGGAGAAGGAGAAGCTGTGCCAGCTGTCCAGCCAGTCGAGGCGGCTGTGGAAACGCTCGGCGGCGGGCCTCACCACCAGAGAGGTCTCTGGACGGTCGTCAAAGAGGGGGGAGGAAGACGTCAGGGTCATGGGAAAGGTTCAGGTGTGGATCGGCTGCATGTGCTGGAGGCGGCGGACGATGTCATCGATGCTGCTGTCCTTGGCCGGGTTGTTGCGGTTGCTGGTGAGCTGGCGTCCCACCACATGGGCCCCCAGATGGGCCAGCTGGATGCGCAGCACGGTCATCACCTCGACGCCCGGACCGCCGGAGTGGGTGGCGATCGCGATCGGTCGGCCGTTGAACAGGCTGCGGAACCCATCCCCCTGCACCGACAGCCAGGCGATGGCGCTGGTCAGCACCGGGGGAAGGGAGCCGTTGTATTCCGGGGCGCAGATCACCCAGCGAGGGGAAGCCTCCAGCCGTTGGCTGAGGTTCGCCACTTCCGCGGGTACTCCGGACTCGGCATGGGTGCGGGGGTTGTAGAGGGGCAGGGAGAGGGTGGTGAGGTCCAGGACCTCCGCCTCCATGCCCCGGGCCCGGCCGGCGGCGGCGAAGCGTTCCGCAAGCTTGAGGTTTTCGCCGTTGCTGGCACTGAGCACGAGCAGATCGGGGGGCATGTCAGGCGGCCTCCAGGAAGGGGTAGTCGGTGTAGCCGGCGGGGCCGGCGGAGTAGTAGGTGGCCGGGTCGGGCTCCTGCAGGGGGGCGCCACGGCGGATCCGCTCGGGCAGATCGGGATTGGCCAGGAAGGCGTTGCCGAAGGCCACGGCATCCAGGTCGCCGGCGCTGATGGCAGCGTCCGCTTCGGCGGCGGTGTACCCCATGTTGGCCACCAGCACCCCGGTGAACCGTGCCCGGATCGGGGTGAGCAGATCACCCTGCTGCCGGCCCAGGAAGTCGCCCCGCATGACGTGGAGGTAGGCCAGCCCCGTGCCTTCCAGGCGCTCGGCGAGCCAGGTCGCCAGGCCGATCGGGTCACTGTCCTCCATGGCGTTGTAGCTGTTCAGCGGCGAGATGCGCAGGCCCACCAGGTCCGCCTCCTGGCGCACGGCGCCGAGAACCTCCAGCAGCAGCCGGGCCCGGTTGGCGATCGGTCCGCCGTAGGGACCGCCGCGCCGGTTGCTGCCGTCCCGCAGGAAGGAATCCAGCAGGTAGCCATTGGCACCGTGCACTTCCACTCCGTCGAAGCCGGCGGCCATGGCGTTGCGGGCGGCCGATCGGAAGCCCGCAACGATTCCAGGCAGCTCCTCGTCGGCCAGCTCCCGGGGCACCACATAGGGCTTCTTCCCCTCGGGGGTGTGCACGTCGTCGCCGGTGATGGCGATCGGGCTCGGTGCCACCGGCTGACGGCCGTCGTTGAGCAGGGGGTGGCAGGCCCGGCCGCCGTGCCAGAGCTGCAGCACGATGCGGCCTCCAGCCCCGTGCACCGCTTCGGTGGTGAGTTTCCAGCCCTCCACCTGGGCCGGCGAGTGGATGCCCGGCTCTTTCCAGAAGGCCGAGTGGCCCTCCATCACCATCGTGGCCTCGGCGATCAGCAGGCCGGCGCCGGTCCTCTGCCGGTAGTAGGCCGCCATCAGCGCGCCGGGCACGTGGTCCGGTTCGGCGCGGCAGCGGGTCAGGGGTGCCATCAGCACCCGGTTGGGCAGTTCGAGCTCGCCCAGGGTCAGGGGGGTGAACAGGTCGGTCATGGGAAAGGACCCGGCGGATGTCCCTAAGGTCGTGAAGCGACTCTGACCGAATCGCCTCGACCCTGACAAGAACGCACCGACTTGTGCCTGGGGCACCTGGCGGTAACCCCCGGGCTCCTCGCTTGACTGCCTTCCTCGATGAACCCCAGGGCCCTGGAGGCCCCCAGCACTGCCCGGCGGAACTGGCCCTTCAGGTCATGCGCGGTCGCTGGAAGGTACTGATCGTGCGGGAACTCATTGCCGGCACCCGCCGGTTCTCCGCCCTGAAGCGTTCCCTGGCGGGGGTGAGCCACAAGGTGCTTACGGCCCAGTTGCGTGAGCTGGAGACCGATGGCGTCGTGGAGCGCCGCGTGTTCGCCCAGGTGCCGCCGCGGGTCGATTACGACCTCACCGAGCGGGGTCGGGCACTGCTGCCGCTGCTGGAAGGTCTGCATGCCTGGGGAGCGGCAGGGCAGCCAGCGGCGGAAGCTGGGGAATGAGGCTGCGGCGGAACCAGCCCTCCGGCCGGATCCGCTGGAGCAGTCGCAGCAGCACCAGGGGCAGGGTGCGGAGCTCGGACGGGGCCCGGATGGTGGGCCAGAGGCCTTCGCGCCGGTAGAGCAGGGCATCGAGCCGGTCCCGTTGCAGCGGCGTGAGCGGCCCCCAGACCCCGCCGACGGCACCGGCGCCCTGGGCCATCGGCACGAAGGGCAGCGGCAGATCCGGGAGCACTCCCTCCACGGTGAGACCCTCCGCTGAGGCCAGGGACTCCCCGTCAGCACCGCTTTCCAGGTTCAGCTCGGCCCCTGCGGCGCTGATGGCCCGCAGCCGCGCCCTCTGGCGGACCCCCCGGTGCTGGAGGTGGACCGGCAGGGCCAGGGCGAACCAGGGAACCCCGTCATACCCCGGGCGGTCCCAGCAGCTGCGGATCGCCAGCAGCAGCAGCATCCCGTTGAGCAGGCTCCAGCCCAGCACCACCCCGACGGTGGCCGCCGAGACCGGCAGGGCCACCCCCTGGCCGGCCAGCAGCGGCAGCCGGCCCGGTGCCAGGTTCCACAGCGCCAGCAGCTGCAGACCCAGCAGCACCAGCAGGGGCAACAGCAGCCCGGGGTCGGGGCCGGCCGGTCCGGCACCCACCACCGCTTTCGGAGTCACCCGGAAGCGTCGCGGCCGACCCAGGGCGGTGCTGATCACGGCGGCACAGATCGGCAGCTGGAAGATCCAGCGGTACAGCTCCGGCAGGATCGCCGTGCGGGCATGGCCGCTCAGCCAGCGGGTGAGCAGCAGCTGGCTGAGAAAGAAGGGCATCGCCACGGTGAGCAGCGCCTCCCCCCCGATCAGGATCGGGGCGATCCCCAGCAGGCCCAGGCTGAGCGGGGTGCAGAGCAGCACCAGCTGGGCCGGGAAGCTGAACCAGTGCAGGATGCCCTCGCTGTAGGCCAACCGTTGCAGGAGGCTCAGACCGGTGATCGAGAGGGGGCTGGCCCCCGTGCGCAGGGTCTGGAGGGAGCCGCTGCCCCAGCGGCAGCGTTGCCGGGCCATGGCGGCTGCCGTGAATGGCGCCAGGCCCGCGCTCAGCTTCTCCGTCAGGTAATGGTTGCGGTAACCGGCCGCGGCGATGCGGATGCCGGTGGCCAGGTCCTCGGAAGGGGTGGCGGTCTCGAAGCCCCCCACCCGGTCGAGGGCCTCGCGCCGCATCACGAAGGAGGTGCCGGCGCAGACCACCGCGTTCAGGTTCTGGCGGGTGGGCTGGATCCAGCGGTAGAAGCTTTCCTCGTCGGGCAGCAGCCAGCGCTCCAGGCGCAGGTTGCGGATCACCGGATCGGCGTTCATGTAGCTCTGGGGCGTCTGGACGAAGCCCACGGCCGGATCGCGGAAGAAACCCACGGTTCGGGTCAGGAAGGGGCGCAGGGGCACGACGTCGGCATCGAACACCGCCACCAGGGCGCCCCGGCAGTGGTCCAGAGCGTGGTTGAGGTTGCCGGCCTTGGCATGGCGGCGCTCGCTTCGGGCCAGATAGCGGCAGCCAAGGCGATGGCAGAGCGTCTCCAGTTCCGGGCGGGCGCCGTCGTCGAGCAGCCAGACCGTCAGATCCGGATAGTCCATCGCCAGGCAGCCCCGCAGGCAACGTTCCACCAGCTCCAGGGGTTCCCCACAGGTGGGCACGAGCACGTCCACCGGTGGGGCAGGGTCGGGGACCGGGCAGGCGGGAGGCACAGGCCGTTCCGGCAGCAAAGTGAACCACAGCTGCAGGAAGTAGCCAGCCAGGAGCACCAGCTCCGCCGCCAGGGTCAGCAGGCTCAGTGTCGCCGCCAGAGGGCTGGCCAGGTTGAGGCTCGCGCCCATGCGCCAGACCAGGTAGCGGATCCCCAGCAGAGTCAGCAGCAGCACCGCCCAGGGCAAGCGCGTCATGGTCTGTCTCTGAATGTGAAGAAAAACCTTAGGCAGGTTCCATGGTCCATCGGTTCCCATCCCAGCCACGCCGGCAGTGTTGATCGCCCAGACTCCCCTCCAGCGCATCGCCTGGGCATGACGGAAGTGATGGTGGGGCCCCAGGCCCCGGCACGGTCTTTTCCCTCCCTGCATCGGGAGGGACTGGTCACCCTGCAGGTGAATCTGGGCTACCGCTGCAATCAATCGTGCAGCCATTGCCATGTGAATGCCGGGCCCACCCGCACCGAGACCATGGATGCGGCCACCCTGGCCCTGATTCCTCCGGTGCTCGAGGCCCGCGCGATCCGAAGCCTCGATCTCACCGGGGGAGCCCCGGAGCTCCATGACGGATTCCGCGATCTGGTGCGGACCGTCCGTGCCATGGGCGTGACGGTGATCGACCGCTGTAATCTCACGATTCTCTCGGAACCCGGCCAGGAGGATCTGGCGGCGTTCCTGGCCGAGCAGGGGGTCACGGTGGTGGCTTCCCTTCCCTGCTATCTGGCCGAGAATGTCGACCGGCAGCGGGGATCAGGTGTCTTCGCCCGCAGCATGGAGGGCCTCCGGAGTCTCAATGCCCTCGGCTACGCCCAGCCGGGCTCCGCACTGGAACTGGATCTGGTCTTCAACCCCCAGGGCCCGGCACTGCCGCCCGACCAGTCGGCCCTCGAAGCGGACTACCGCCGCTTCCTCCAGGCGGAACACGGAGTGGTGTTCAACCGGCTCTATGCGCTGGCCAACATGCCCATCCAGCGCTTCGCCCAGGTGCTGCGCAGCACCGGTGAGCTGGAGGGCTACCTGCAGTTGCTGCGCCGCAGCCACCGTGACGCCAACCTGCCCCATGTGATGTGTCGCCAGCTGATCAGCGTTGACTGGCAGGGGAGATTGTTCGACTGCGATTTCAACCAGCAGCTCGGCCTGCCGGCAGCCTGGCCCGGCCATCGAGCGGGGGGTGGGGCCTGCCTGGCCGATCTGCTGCATGTCGATCCCTCCGGAGCCCCCATCCAGGTGGCCTCCCACTGTTTCGGCTGCACCGCCGGCAGCGGCTCGAGCTGCGCCGGTTCCCTGAACTGAGAACGGACGCGGGGCAGCGGCCATGAAAAAGCCCGGATCCCCAGGGGGGGCCGGGCTTCGTGACATGGGTTTCAGTTCTGCTGACTTTCGGCCCCTTCAGGGACCAGTGATGGGTGATGCGGAAGCCAGCCGGGGAGGCCGGTTCCGTCATGGACGCGCCATCGAAGAAACGTCAGCGATTCTGTGGATCTTCGCGGATCCCTGGTGACTGGTTTCGGAGTCGGAGCTGCGGAGGGAGGCACCTGGGGCCTGGGTTTCCAGGGAGAGGTTTCCATGAACCCGTGGGCACCTGGAACGATGCATCGGGTGATCTGCGTGAGACCGGGAAACCGGGAATAGGAACAAGACTGTTGGAGCAGGGGCCTGCAGTCAACAAACTCCTGACGACTGACCGGGTGGTGTGTCTTCCATCGCTGGAGCCTCCTGGTTGCTGGGATCACTCTCCTGCCACCGGCCCTCCATGGCCATAGGCATTCGTGCCCGACTTTCAGTCGTCGCTGCGCTCGCCGATCAGGGCCTCGTAGGCCCTGCAGAAGTCTTCGCCCAGGGCCTCCCGCAGGGGTTCGTCATGGCGGAAGGCCTCCAGGGCATCCGCCTGACTGGTGGGCAAGGCTCTGGCCCCCACCGGCGGCTCGATGTAGGTGTTGACATCGCTGCGGGTTCCGGGCTCCAGACCACGCGCGATGCCGTCGAGGCCCGCCGCCAGGACGGCGGCCTGGAGCAGGTAGGGATTGGCGGCGCCGTCGCCGAGGCGTAGCTCGATCCGCTGGTCGTCGGGGATGCGGACCATGTGGGTGCGGTTGTTGCCGCCGTAGCTGATCCAGGAGGGTGACCAGGTGGCCCCCGACGTGGTGACCGAGCGGGCCAGCCGCCGGTAGCTGCCGGCCACCGGATTGGTGAGCGCGCACAGGGCGGGCGCGTGGGCCAGCAGCCCGGCCAGGAAGCGGTAGGCCAGTTCCGACAGTCCCTTCTCCCCGGAGGGGTCGTGGAACAGATTGCGCCCCGCCGCATCCCACAGGGAGGCGTGCAGGTGGGCGCCGTTGCCGGTGAGTTCCGGAATCGGTTTGGGCTGGAAGCTGACCCTCACCCCGTGCCGTTCCGCCAGGGCGGCGGCCATCACCCGGAAGAAGGCGTGCCGGTCGGCGGTGACCAGGGCTTCGGCATAGGTCCAGTTGAGTTCGAACTGGCCGTTGGCATCCTCGTGGTCGGCCTGGTACGGGCCCCAGCCGAGGCTTTCCATGCCCTCAAGCAGTTCGCTGATCAGCGGATAGTGCCGCATCAGGGCCAGCTGGTCGTAGCAGGGCTTGGCCTGCCGGTCGAGGCTGTCGGCGATGGTGTCCCGCTCCCGGTCCATCAGGAAGAACTCCGCTTCCACGCCACTGCGGAACTGCAGGCCCATGGCTGCCGCCCTGGCGATCTGACGCTGGAGCACCCGCCGGGGCGACTGCTCCAGCATCTGTCCCTCCACCTGCAGATCGGTGGCCACCCAGGCCACTTTGTGCTGCCAGGGGAGCACCATCAGGCTGGCGGGGTCGGGGATGGCCAGCACGTCCGGGTCGGCGGGCGTCATGTCCAGCCAGGCGGCGAAACCGGCGAAGCCGGCACCGGATCTGGCCAGTTCGGCGGCCGCGGAGGCGGGCACCAGCTTGGCCCGCTGCACGCCGAACAGATCGCAGAAGGAAAACAGGAAGTGGCGGATGCCGTGGGTGGCGGCGTAGCGGGCCAGGTCGGTCATCGGGGCGGGTCGGAGGTGAAAGGGGGTGGCGGAGGGGGGCGGGAGGGCCGCCGGAGGCTCAGATGGTGCAGAGGCGTTCCACTGCGGCCCGCAGCTGTCGCTGCTCGGCCGGAGCGTCCCGGGGATTGCCGGCCCGGTGGCCCAGGTCGGACTCCAGCACTTCGAAATGGGCACCGGGGATCATGGCGGCTTCGGCGGCGCAGTCCTCCGGAGTGAAGTAGAGGTCGTGGCGCCCGGCGATCACGGCGCTGCGGGCCTGGATGCGGCCCAGGGCCCGCGCCAGGTCGGCGTCCGGGTCCCCCGAGGCGATTCCCGCTGCGGCGGCCACGTCGTTGGCCAGCCAGATGTCGAGCATGGCCAGCAGGTCGTGGGGGTCGTGTCGCCGGTAGGCCGGCAGCCAGGCCTGCTCCACATAGGCATCGACGCTGGAATAGCCGAGATCCTGATGGGCGCCGCGGCGGTAGAAGGGCTGGCTCGCGGCCCAGCTGGCGTAGATCAGGGCGAAGGTGCGCAGCCCCTGCTCCGGCACGCCCCGGAAGCGGCTGCCGTCCCAGGCGGGATCTGCTGTGAGCGCCTGGCGCAGGCTGAGCAGGAACACCCGGTTGTGGGGCGTGGTGCGGGCGCTGCCGCAGACGCAGCAGATCCGCCGGGTCCGCTCCGGCTCCAGCACCGCCCAGTGGTAGGCCTGCTGGGCGCCCATCGACCAGCCGTAGATCAGGGCCGGAGAGGTCACTCCGAAGACCTCCTCCAGCAGCCGGAGCTGGGCGGTCACGTTGTCGCGATGGTCGACGGGCCAGCGTCCGCCGGCCAGACCAGGCTCCCCGGTGCTGGGGCTGCTGGAGCGGCCGTTGCCGAACTGGCTCACCAGCACCACGCACCAGCGCGCCGGATCGAGGATCGGGCCCACCACCCAGTCGATGTCCTCGGGCCAGGCGCCGTAGGAACTGGGGTAGAGCACCAGGTTGGAGCGGTCGGCGGCCAGGGTCCCGTAGACCCGGTAATCAAGGCAGGCGCCAGGAAGAATCGCCCCGCTGGCCAGGAGAAGATCTCCCAGGGCGAGGCGGCGAGTTGAGGCGGAGGCGGTCGGCAAGGGAGGGGGGACCGGCGGGGAGCGTCAGGGAAGGGCCAGTCGGGCGGGATTGCCGAGGAAGCTGCGATGCACGGCCAGATAGCCCGGGTCGCAGTGCTCCATGCGGGGCGCCAGATGCGTGTGGGCTTCGGCCAGGGCGTGGAACGGGAGGGAGGGATAGAGGTGGTGTTCCACGTGGTACGGCATCTGCCACATCAGCCAGCGCAGCGGGGCCAGGGTGCGGGTGGTGCGGGTGTTGCTGAGGCCGTCGGTGCTGGTGCTGCAGCCACCGTGTTCGGCCATCAGAACGAAGCGCAGCAGGGGCTGGCCGACGGCGAGGGGCAGCAGCCAGAACCACAGGACGGCGCCATTGCCGTGCCAGAGGGAGGCCACCAGCAGCGCCCCGTAGACGCAGAACTGCAGTCGGAGCGAGCGGGTGACCGCCTCGGTGGCCTCGGCGGGGATGTAGGGCCTGCCGCCGAAATCACCCCGCAGCCCTGCCGCGTGGCCCCGGATCTTGCCGATCCACCAGGGAAGGCCGCTGAGTTCGAGCAGATAGCTCCCGAGGCTGCCGGGGGGGGCGTCCTCAAGCTCCGGATCCAGGCCGGGCTGGTGGGTGTAGCGATGGTGCCACTGGTGGTAGCGGCGGTAGTAGTCGGCGTTGTAGAAGCTCAGCACCCCTGCCCACCAGGCCACCGTGTCGTTGAGGTCCTTGCCGATGAAAGCCGTGCGATGGCCGCACTCGTGCATGGCGCAGAAACCGAAGGCCAGTCCCCAGCCCAGGAGCAGCAGACCGCCCAGCCGCAGGGCCCAGAGACCTGCGCTGGGCATCGAAGGGATGGCCAGCGCCTCCATGGGCGCGCCCCAGAGCACGGCACCGAGCAGCAGCACCGCGCCATGGAAGGCCAGGCGGCGCCAGCCCGGACCGTCGCGCCGCTCGTTCAGCCGGCGCAGCAGGGGACCGGCCAGCAGGGGGGGAGCCGCAGGGGAATCGGTGGCCGGCGGCGCGGAAGGGATGGAGGCGGTCACGGAGGGGCGGCGGATGCTGCGGATTCTGGTCGCCGACCCCACTCTCCCGCTTGGCGTCAGCCCGCCACCGTTCCCTGCGAACATTCACTGTCCAGCCATTCTGGGAGGGCATGGACACCGGCCCCATCCCGCTGCCCGGGAAGAGTGGCAGGCACCGCACTGACCGGATGGCTTCCCTCCTGTTCTTCTCCCTCTGGGGTTTTGAAGGCTCCCTGGCCCTGGCCCTGGAGACGGCCCGCCGGGGCGTCTTCGATGGGCTGGAGCTGAACATCCGCCATCCGGCCCTGCTGGGCGACGGGGACGCCCCCGGACGGCTGCGGGATGCGGGCAGGCCCCTGGTGCTGGAGGTGGTCACCGGCGGCGGCTACGTGCCCGACCTCGCCTGGAGCCCGGCGCAGCATCTGCGTGAGCTCGGCGAACGGCTCGACGCCTGCGCTCCCCTGGATCCCCATCGGGTGACCGTGCTCACGGGCAGCGATGCCTGGCCCTTCGAGCTGCAGCGGGATTTCCTGGCACAGGCCCTGGCGCTGGTGGGCCGCACCGGCCTGGCGGTGAGTTTCGAAACCCATCGCTCCCGCTGCCTGGGCATGCCCTGGACCATTGCTTCCCTGCTGGACGCCCTGCCGGACCTGCGGCTCACGGCCGATCTCAGCCACTGGTGCGTGGTGGCCGAACGGTTGATGACCCCGGATCTGGCACCGGTTCAGGCCATGGCCGACAGGGTCGACCACATCCACGCCCGGGTGGGCCACGCCCAGGGGCCCCAGGTGTCCCATCCCTTCGCGCCCGAGCATGGCGAGGCCCTGGCGGCCCATCTGGCCTGCTGGCGACTGTTCACCGACCGGGCCCTGGAACGTGGGGCACTGCCGCCGAGCTTCACCCCCGAATTCGGTCCGGACGGGTACATGCCCACCCTGCCCTTCACCGACCGGCCGGTGGCCGATCTGCTGGAGATCAACACGGCGATGGCGGACTGGCTGCGGAACACCCTTCGCCGTGCAGACGGAGATAAGATGTGTTCACACTGAACGGACAACTACCGTGATTGACCTCCTTGATCAGCCCGTTGCAGCCGAGGCCGGCGGCGATCAGGTCGTGGACCGCCGGTCTGAGGACCGCTGGACTGAAGTGATTGGCCAGGATGGGGATCCCCGTCGCGCCGCCTTCATCGCCTCCCTGCGGGCCCGTTATGCGGTCGCCGAGCAGCGCCGCGATGCCGATGCCAAGCAGGCCCTGTTCAAGGAGGCCGCCTACCTGGGCATCCGTCCCGAGGCGTACCAGGGCTGAAGCAGCTTCGCGTAAATCGCCTGCTGGTGAAGGATGCGGGCCTCCAGCCGGTGGGGAGGCCCCGTGCGGAAACCCTCCCCGTAGCCCCGCTGGGCTGATTCCACCAAGGCGCGGTCCTCGGCCAGGAAGTGCACCATCTCGGCCATCAGCGCTTCGCCTTCGGGCTGGAGCTCCCGGGGTCCCAGCAGCCACACCTGCATGCGGCAACGGTCGATGGTTTCGGGAACGAACTGGATCATGGCCTGGCGCCCATCGGGCCACAGCAGCAGATGGTTCCAGGGGGGAAGTCCGAAGGTGAGGAATTCCCCTGCTCCGGTAGTCGGTTCGGCCCACGGCGTGGCCAGCACGTTGGCCCAGGCGCCGAAGCGATGGCCGTAGTGCTTCACCGGGCCCTGCAACCGGTGCAGGGTGGTGGGGTGGGCGATGGCGACGTGGTAATCGTCGAGGGTGTTGTCGTGGGCGATTTTCCAGTTGCAGGCCAGGGTTCGCTCGTGAAAGGCCAGGAGCTCCAGGGGGTTCCTCAGGGCTGAGGTGGCTTCCTGCAGGGGCAGATCGAGCTGGTCCTCCAGGGGGATGGGATTCACCCCCGGGGCCACCCAGATCAGGGAGGCAAGCAGCCGGCAGTCGAGATCTTCCAGCGGCCAGGCACTTCGGTCGAAGGGGTCGACGAATTCCGATTCCCGCGCCGCCGCCATGAGCCGGCCTTCGAGGTCGTAGGTCCAGCCGTGATAAGGGCAGACCAGCCTGCGGCAGGCCACGGTGCCCTGGCCCGGCTCCAGGAAGGCCACCGCCCGATGGGGGCAGCGGTTGCGGAAGGCCCGGACGATGCCATCGCTGCCGTGGCAGATGAGCACGGAAAGTCCCAGCACGTCCACGGCCCGCACCTGTCCCACGGGCAGGTCGGCAGCGGCGGCGACGGGGTGCCAGAACCGCGATGCGTAGTGTTTCCGCTCCAGGGCGGCGATGGCTTCGGAGCGGTAGAGCTCCGGCGGCAGGAAGCTGGCCACAGAGGAGGATCTGACTGGGGCGGTCGGCATGGATGGGGGCCTCAGAGCAGGGCGCCGTCCAGGCCGCGCAGGCAGCTGGCCAGCTCCTCCCGCATCTCCAGGAAGGGCTGGGACACCCTCAGGTGGCGCAGATCGGAGCGATCCAGCTGGACGTCGACGGTGTGCACGATCCGACCGGGACGCGGCGCCATGATGTGCACGGTGCCGGAGAGCAGCAGGGCCTCCTCGATGTCGTGGGTGATCAGCAGGGCCGTCAGTCCGGTGCGGCGCCACAGGTCGTGGAGGAATTCCTGCATCGATTCCCTGATCTGCAGATCGAGGGCCCCGAAGGGCTCATCCAGCAGCAGCACCTTGGGCTCGGTGGCAAGGGCCCGGGCGATGGCCACCCGCTGCTGCATCCCGCCGGAGAGTTCCCTGGGCAGACGCCGTCCTGCCTCCGCCAGGCCGACAACGTCGAGGAAGTAGGCGGTGCGTTCGCGGATCTCTGGCTTGGGCCTGCCCTGGAGGCTCATGCCGAAGGCGACATTCTCGGCCGCCGTGAGCCAGGGATAGAGGCTGTACTTCTGGAACACCATGCCGCGGTCGGAGCCGGGGCGACGCACCGGCTGGCCATCGAGCTGGATCGTGCCAGAACTGGGCCGGTCGAGACCGGCGATCAGGCGCATGACAGTGGATTTTCCGGAGCCCGAGCTGCCCACCAGGGCCATGAACTGACCGGACACCAGTTCGAAATTGATGTCATCAAGGACCAGCTTGCTGTCCCTGCCCTCTCCGAAAGTCTTGGAAACCTGAGATACCTGGAGGTGCATGGTGTTCAGTTGGCCCAGGAGCAGGCACGCCGCATCAGAAAGCGGAAGCCCAGATCAATCATCAATCCGATCAGACCGATCACAATCAGGCCCACGAAGATCTCATCGGTGCGCAGGAACCTCTGGGCAAGGCTGATGCGCTTACCCAATCCTTCATTGGCGGCCACCAGTTCGGCCACAATCACCAGGTTCCACGCGGAGGCCATGTTGATCCGGTAGGTATCGAGCACCTGGGGGGCGATGTAGGGGGCAACGACCCGGGTGAGGATCGGCAGACCGCGCCCGCCGAGGGTGAGAGCGGTTTCCACGAGCTCGTGGGGAACGAACTTCACGGAATCCATGATCATCAGGGTATTGAAGAAGAAGGTGCCGATGAAGATCAGCATGACCTTCGGCAGCTCCTCCAGGCCGAAATAGATGATCAGCAGTGGAATGAAGGCCGGTGCTGGCATGTAACGGATCAGGGCCATCAGCGGCTCCAGGAAGCGGCAGATCAACCGGTTCGTCCCCATGGCGATGCCGATCGGCAGGGCCAGCCCGGCGGAGAGGATGAACCCCAGAAAGACCCGCCTGATGCTGGCCACCGCATCGTTCACCAGGATGCCGCCGCGAAACTGGTTGGTTCCCGCTTCCCAGACCGTCCCCGGGCTGGGAAGGAACAGCTTGTCGACCGTGCCGCTGGAGGTGACGATCAGCCATACCAGGAACACCGTGAGAATGCCCAGAGTCCCGAGGACCCAGGGGTGAGAGAAGGAGCGCCGCAGAGCAGGAGACCAGGTCATCGGATTCAGCGGGCGTTGTCGACGAACTGGGACGGCAGCAGATTGCTGAGGTCGGGAGCCTTCTGGATGAGCTTCGAATCCACCAGGAAATCGCTGATCTTCCCGGCGGCGAAAGGCAGGGACAGCATGGTGTCGCCGTCCTTGAAGGCCTGACGGTTTTCTTCGAGGGTGAAGATCGTGGTGCCGGCGGCATACTCCTTGAATTCAGGCTCGCTGACGCCGGAGCGCTCCACCAGGATCGGCAGGGTGCTGGCGGGATCGTCCTTCATCGTCTTGAGGGTGGCGAACCAGGCGTCGACGATCTTCTGCACCTTCTCAGGGTTCTGGGCGACGAATTCGGTGCGGCACACCAGGTGGTCGGTGATGGCTCCCGGGAAATCCTTCGAGGTGAACAGGGCCTTGCTTCCCGGGCGCTTCAAGGCCTGGGTGGTGAAGGGGGCATAGACGCCGGCCGCATCCACCTTGCCGGCGGCAAAGGCGGCGGCGGCGGCCCCGGTTTCCAGCGGCACGAATTGCACGTCATCGACCGTCAGCCCTCCTTTCTCCAGCACCAGAAGCAGCAGGTAGTGGTCGACCGTTCCCTCCTCGACCGCCACTTTCTTGCCTTTCAGATCGGCGATGGAGGTGATTCCTTCGGCCACGATGATCTGGTCATTGCCGGTGGACTGGTCATTGGTGAGCACCACCTGCAGATCGGCTCCGCCGGCGACGGAACTGATCGTGTCATTGAGGGTCTGACTGTTGCAGTCGAGCTGGCCCGCGCTGAGGGCGTTGATCGAATCCAGATAACCGTCGAACCACTGCATCGACACCGGTACACCAGCCTTATCAAAGAGTCCCTTCTCTTCGGTGACCTTCCAGGGGAACCAGCCAGGCCAGGCGCTGTAACCGACTTTCACGGGAGTTTCCTGCTGGGCGGCCTGCTGGCAACCTGCCAGAAGACCGCCCCCCAGGGTGGCGATCAGGGCCAGTGAGAGGGCCCGGCGGCGGCGGAAGATCTTGACGTGAAGCATGGCGAAAACGGATAGATTGCAGGGACTGTTGGAGGCCAGAGGCCCAGGAATCTGGCAGGCTGGACAGAGGATTCAGCCCATCAGAAGAATTCCAGATAACGGTGCTGCTCCCATTCGGAAACGGCCGAGTGGTAAGCCGCCCACTCCTCTCTTTTGTAGGTGATAAACGCATCGAACATGGCATCACCGAATACGCTTTTCGCAAGTGGATCCACGGCAAAGGCCTCGACCGCATCTCCAAGCGTTCGCGGCAGCATGTGCAGGCCACGATCGTTTCTTTCTTGGGGGCTGAGGGTGTAGGCGTTCACCAGATTTGGTGGGCCAGGATCCAGTTCCTCCCGAATCCCTTCCAGTCCGGCTGCAAGCATCAAAGCAGCACCCAGGTAGGGATTGCAGGAGATATCGGCGGCCCTGCATTCCACCCTGCCGCCAGGAGAGGGAATCCGCAGCATGTTGGTGCGGTTGTTGTTGCCGTAGCACACAAACACGGGTGCCCATGTGAATCCCGACATGCTTCCCTGGACAACCAGCCGCTTGTAGCTGTTGACCGTGGGGGCGATCACGGCACAGATGGCGGGGGCATGGCGGAGCACACCGGCGATGAAGTGCTCGGCAAGGCGGGTGACCTTCCCCGGCGCGGCGTCGGGGGTGGCGAAAAGGTTGGCGCCACTCTCGTGATCCGCCAGCGACATGTTGAAGTGGGCGCCGCTGCCGGTGCGATCCCCGAAGGGCTTGGGCATGAACGTGGCCAGCAGCCCGTGGCGGTGGGCGATCTCCTTCGCCATCAGCTTGAAGAAGGTGAGCCGATCGGCCATGGTGAGCGCTTCGGAGTAGTCGAAGTCGGTCTCGAACTGGCCGGGGCCATCCTCGTGGTCGAAGGAGTAGACACCCCAGCCCAGACCGTTCATCGCCTCCACGAGTTCCCCCAGCCAGGGCAGGTTGTCGAGCAGGCCGCGCACGTCGTAGGCCGGTTTGTCGAGGGTGTCGCGGTCGCTGAAGGGGACCCAGCGGCCGGCGGCATCTTTCCTGAGCACGAAGAATTCGGTCTCGATGCCCAGGTTGAAGCGGAAGCCCATGGCCGCTGCCTGCTTGCGCACCCGCTGCAGGATGTTGCGGCTGCAGGCCTCGAAGGGCTGGCCGTGCAGGTGCAGGTCGCTGGCGAACCAGGCCACCTCGTTCTGCCAGGGGAGCACGGTGACGCTGGCTGGATCGGGGACGGCGGCCACCTCATCGTCGCTCACCTCCTGGGGAACACCGTCGAGGGCCGCCCCTGTGAACAGCTCGGAGCCGGCCATCATCTGGCCCAGGTGATCGAGGGGTACGGCCTTGGCCTTGCTGACGCCGTGGAGATCCACAAAGCTCGCCAGGGCGTAGCGGACCCCTTTGGCCCGCAGGTCGGCCTGAAGGGCGGCGGTGGCGTCGGAGGCAGGGTGCTGATGACCCATCAGGCATGCACCAGGGCGGGGGCGGAGCGAAAGGCCGTCAGCTGATCGGCCAGCCAGCCGTGCCAGGCCTCAAAGCCCTCGCCACTGGTGGCGGAGAGGCGGAACACCGCGGCGGCGGGATTCACCTGGCGGATATGGACCTCAATCCGCTCCACGTCCACCGGCAGGTGGGGCAGCAGATCCACCTTGGTGATCAGCACGCAGTCGGCCTCCCGGAACATCACCGGGTACTTGAGGGGCTTGTCGTCTCCTTCGGTGACGCTGAGGAGCGCCACTTTGCGGTGCTCGCCGATGGCGAACTCGGCCGGGCAGACCAGATTCCCAACGTTCTCCACCCAGAGCACGTCCAGGTCGGCGGGATCGAGCCGCTGTTGCAGCAGTTTCAGGCCGCCGCTCACCATGGCGGCATCCAGGTGGCAGGCGCGGCCGGTGGTGATCGGCACGACTGGAATCCCCACGGCCTCCAGCCGTTCAGCATCGAGCAGGGTGGTCATGTCGCCCTCCAGCACGGCCATGGACCAGCGGCTGGCCAGGGCGGCCAGGCTGCGCTCCAGCAGGGAGGTCTTGCCGGCACCGGGGCTGCTCATGACGTTGAGGCAGAGCAGCTTCCAGGCATCGAAATGGGCACGGTTGTGGTCGGCCCGGTGCTGGTTGGCGGCCAGCAGGTTCAGGCCCAGATTGTCTTCGAGCGGCATGTGCATGGGGGATCAGGCGGCGGGGCAGGGGGCAGGCGGATGGGCGGCGGGGGCCGGGACGGCTTGATCAGCGAACGCGTAGGCGACGGAGCGGATGCGCAGCTCCCGGCCGCTGACGATCTCCTCCATGGGGTGATCGCAGCAGGGGGAGCGGAAGCCGCACGACGGATCGGGGCGGTAGGTGGCCTGGCAGGGCACGCAACGGCCGACCAGGAGCACCGATTCGATCACCAGCTCGGCGCCGTCGAGCCAGCTGCCCCTGACGGCATCGCCCCAGGTGACCACCAGCTGGTCGGGTTCGACACAGGTGAAGGTGCCCACCTGGAGGTGAACCCGTTCCACCTTCGGCACCAGAGGGGAGTGCTGCCGTCTCCATTCGTCCATCGAAAGGAGCAGGCAGCGGGTCATGTCGACTTCGTGCACGGCCTATCTCCAGGCGCGGTCGACCTGCATGTTGCAGTCGCTGGAGAGCCAGGCGGGCACGGCCTTGCGGGGCAGCTGGCCGCTCACCACCAGGTGGGCCATGGTGTCGCAGATGACCCGGGTGGCCATCAGGGAGGTCATGTCGCTGACGTCGTAGGGAGGCGACACCTCCACCACCTCCAGGCCGCAGACCGGCACGTTGCGGACGATCAGCTCCAGCAGCTTGAGGGCTTCGCGGGGCAGCAGCCCACCCGGTTCGGGCCAGCCGGTGCCGGGAACGAAACCGGCATCGATGCAGTCGATGTCGAAGGAGATGTAGACGCAGTCGGTGCCGTCGGTGGCCCGCTCGATGGCGAACTTCGCCGCCGCCTCCAGACCCATGTCGCAGATGTCGGTGACGGTGAGCACGTTGGTGCCCCGCTCGCGGCAGACCTTCACCCCTTCCCGCGGCACCTGCCAGCCGCCGATGCCCAGCTGCACGAGGTTCTCGGCCGGAGCATTGGCCATGTTGGTGGCGTGGAACCACGGGGTCGTGTGCATGCGCTCGTCGAGGTCCATCTCCTGGGTGTCGACGTGGCGGTCGAAGTGGATGATCCCCACCTTCTTGTCGCCCAGATGGCGGCAGACGCCTCGGACCGTGGGGAAGCCGATCGAGTGGTCGCCGCCAAGGATGATCGGGAAGGCGCCGCTGGCGAAGACATGGGCGATCCCTTTGGAGATCTGATCGAAGCTCTTCTCGTTGTTGGCGGGGATGGTGAAGATGTCGCCCACGTCGCAGAGGGTGATCTGTTCGCGCAGATCGACCCCCATCTCGTAGTTGTACGGGGTGTAGAGGGCGGAGATGCGCCGGATCCCCTGGGGACCGAAGCGGGTCCCGGGCCGATAGGTGGTGCCGCTGTCGTGGGGAACCCCCACCACCGCCACATCAAACTCCCCGACCCGGTTCACGTCCTCCAGGTAGGGGGCTTTCATGAAGGTGTTGATGCCCGCGTAGTGGGGCAGCTCGCCTCGGGAGAAGGTGGAGATGCGGCGGTCGACGATGCTGCTCGCCGCCTCCAGGCCGAAGCGGTGGCCCTGGTCCACCTCCTGCTGCCAGCCCGTCAGAGGCAGGGCGGTCTCCTTCTCCATGGCCCTGGCTCCCTCGGTGCCAGGAGGGTGATCAGCACGAACGAAGGCACCGGCTGCATCGGCCGCATTGCCGCTGGACGGATCGTTCATCAGACCTCTTGGCACGGTGGGAATGGGGCGGTCTCCCGGGCTTTTGTCCCTCCGTGCCACTCACCCGGGGCAGCCGTGGAGCGGCCCCTGACGATGAGTGCGCTTCTCTCGGACCAGACATCCTGAAAAACGCCGGCAAGGCCAGCGTTGATGGATCGGAACCCTAGAAGCAAACTTCCGCAACTCAATCATCACCCCCCGTCGGGCAAGCAGATGTGACGGTTGCTACGGGAGAGGGCCGGTGGCTTCAGATGGCGCAGGGGAGGCCGGCCGCCTTGCGGTTGGTTTCGCGGCGCAGCAGCAGGAACAGGTAGTCGGGATCCTTGTACTGGCTCGGCAGGCACTGGTGCAGTTGCTCAAGCCGATGCCAGCAGACCGTTCGCTGGATCTTCTTGAGGGTGCGCCCTTCCTGGACCAGCAGGCGCAGCGCCTTGCAATACATCGAATAGTTGGCCTCCAATTCACCGATGGTGACGTTCGGGATCGTGACCTTCGGATGAGACGCTGGAAGCGATCGGGCGATCATCGGACATCCTTCGGGGCAGGCCCCGCAGAGATGTGTTCACTCTTGCCGCAGGGCCGGGCCGGGCGCGCCCCCCATCCGGGGACAATCCGCTTCAGACCCGCACCATGCCGCAACGCATGCCTTTCAGCACCGCCTGCAGGCGGGTGTTGACGCCAAGCGCCCGGAGCAGGCGTTTGGTGTAGGTGCGAGCGGTGGCACCGCTGACCTGGAGCCGTTCGGCGATCTCCCGGTCGCTCAGCCCGCTGGCCAGCAGGTCCAGCACCTCGCATTCCTTCGGCGTCAGGCGGGGACAGCTCAGGAAGGGCAGTCTGCCGCTGCGGAGGGAGGCGCTCCGGTAGGAGTGATTCGCCATCACCGCCATCACTGCCGCCTCGAGGGGACGCTGGCCCTCGACCACATCGGCCTCCGCCACCACCGCCTGCAGCCAGGGGGCGTCAGCGTGTTCCGCGGGAATCACATCGCCCAGGGCCAGCATCACGACCTTGAGATCGGGCTGCCGTTCCAGCGCCAGGCGTGCGAGCTCGAAGCCGCTGCCGCCGTCGAGGCGGTCGGTGCACAGCAGCAGGCCGTAGGGCTCTCTGGCCAGATACGCCAGGCAGGTGGTTTCGTCCGTGACAGCACAGCCGATCAGGCTGCGGTTGCGGAGGCCTTCGCAGACGGTGCGCAGCAGAAAACGTCCCTTCATGGCGATCGCCAGGCGGCCGCGGATCTCCAGAGACAGCAGCAGGCCATCCAGGCCCGCACCCTCAAGGCTGTCGAGAAAGGGGGTGAAATCCATGGATCCGACGCTATCGAGTCTTATGAACCGGATCGGCCATGGGGGTTCGCTGACCCGAACGCCGCATCGGCGCTGCGCCCCTTCCGTTTCGGTTAAGGTTTGGTCAGCTGACAGATAACGGTCATGTACGAAGACCATCCAGTGCTCAATTCCCTTCAGCAGCAGCTTGGCTCTCTGAGGGACCAGTACCGCCGCATTCCCAACGAGCTCAACCGCTACCGAGTGGTCCGCCAGGAGCAGCTCATCGCCCAGTGGGCTCCTGCCGTCGCCACCATCGGATGAATCGGTTCGGCTCATCGGCGATGCAGCGTTCCGGCTGCAGTCGATCAGCCCAGACTCCCCGGCTTTTCACTCTCTGTTAAGCTTGGAAGACCTCCGCGATGAGGTGATGCACGAAAACCATCCTGTTTATCAGGCCCTGCTTGCCAGGCTCAGCCACTTCACGGACCAGTACCGCCGCCATCCCAGCGAGCACACGCGCTACTGCCTGGTGCGCCAGGAGCAGTTGATCGCCCAGTGGGCTCCTGGGACCACGGCATTCCCCTGAGTGCCGGCTTCCCCAGGGGGCTCAGCGCGGGTGGGGTGAACCGGTGTGCTGGAAATCATCCTTAAGAGACTCCCCCTCTTTCCTGGTGGGTGTTCAATGTTGCCGTAAGCGCCTCAAACATCGGCTATTCCGGGGTGAGCACACCTTTCACTCCGCTATGGGTAAAAAAGACAAGAGTGGTCTCAAGACCAAGGCCAAATCAGGGAAAAAATCCAAAAACGGCCATAGCTCAGGGAACCTGAACGAGGCGGATCTCTACGGAGCCTCCCCCATTTTTGACGACCTCGCCAGCCATTCCGAGGGACGCCCCCCCAAGCTGGACCGCAAATTCTACGAAAAGGAGCTGGTTCGCCTTCAGGTCGAGCTGGTCAAGATGCAGTACTGGGTCAAGCATGTGGGCTACCGCATGATCCTGCTGTTCGAAGGCCGGGATGCGGCCGGCAAGGGCGGCACCATCAAACGGATCACCGAACCGCTGAACCCGCGTGGTTGCAACGTTGTGGCCCTGGGCACCCCGTCCGACCAGCAGAAGACCCAGTGGTACTTCCAGCGTTACGTCGAGAACTTCCCCTCCGCCGGGGAGATCGTGCTGTTCGACCGCAGCTGGTACAACCGCGCCGGCGTGGAGAAGGTGATGGGCTTCTGCTCGCCTGAGCAGGTGGATGAATTCATGCTCTCCTGCCCGGAGTTCGAGCGCATGCTCGTCCGCAGCGGCATCACCCTGATCAAGTACTGGTTCTCCGTGAGCGACGACGAACAGGAAGCCCGTTTCCGCTCCCGCCTCGAGGATCCCGCCCGCCGCTGGAAGCTCAGCCCGATGGATCTGGAATCCCGTGACCGCTGGGTGGAGTTCTCCCGGGCCAAGGACGAGATGTTCGCCCATACGAACATCCCCGAAGCGCCCTGGTTCACGGTGGAGGCCAATGACAAGCGCCGGGCCCGGCTCAACTGCATCCGCCATCTCCTCAGCAAGGTTCCCTACGAGGACATGACCCCGGAAGCCATCGAACTGCCCCCCCGCAAGAGCGGCACCGACTATCAGCGGCCCCCCATGAACGAGCAGTTCTTCGTGCCCAACACCTATCCCTGATCCAGCCGCCAGCGCTCCCCCCCAGCAGCTCCAGCCAGATCAGCACCATCAGCCATTTGGCCTGGAAGCGGTTCAGCAGCGTCCGCCCGCCCGGATGCCAGGGGGCATGGTCGCCATCGGGAGCCGGGCTCACCCGGCTGGAACGGCCGCGTCGGGTCTGGTGATCGCTCCAGTTGACCTGACGGATGTGGTTCAGCCCGGCGGCGGTGCCGGCGAGCCCTGCATCGCCGCTGGGAGAGGTCAGCTTTCGCGGTTCCAGGGCCTGGGCCGTGAAGGTTCCTTCGGCGTCCACTGAACCGAAGACGTACCAGCCCTCCTCACCCACCGATGCGGCCAGCAGCCCTCGGGATCGAACAGGCGCCGGTCGTCGTGCTGCACCCGGAAGCGTTGCTCCACGGGCGTGGGACCGGGATCAGCCCCGCTCACGGAAGATGGCCAGGGCCGCCAGCAGGCCACCGACAAAGCCCGAAGCGTGCCCGATCCAGCTCACCCCCGGGGGGCTCAGAAACGGCAGCAGGCTGGGCAGGGCCCCACCGTAGGCGAACAGGGCGGTGAGGGATAGCAGGATCGAGACCATCCGGCGCTCCAGCCAGCCAATCAGCAGCAGATAGCCCAGCAGGCCGTAGATCACCCCGGAAAGCCCATGGCTGGCCTGGTGCCAGAACAGCCAGACGGGAATGGCTGTCGCATAGACCCCCAGCCATACGGCCAGGTAGTCGCCCCGGCTCTTGGCCAGCACCAGCCAGGAGAGGGGGAGGAACCAGAGGCTGTTGCTGATCAGATGGCCGAAGCCGCTGTGGCTGAAGGGCGCCGTAAGCACGCCGAGGAACGGGCCTCCCGGCACCATGGGCAGGTTCCAGCGACCGCCGAAGACCAGCTGGTCGATGATCTCCTGGGTCCACGGCACGGCAAGGATCAGCAGGGGCACCAGGGCCATCCCCCCCAGGCGGGCGAGGCTGCGGTCAAGACGCTCGGCGAGGGAACCGGCCATGGCCGCTGGCGGGGGGCAGGGAGTGGCGGCAGTCCTAGCTTGCCAATGGCCCGGACAGCAGCCACCACCACAGCGGAACGCTCACCAGGGCCAGGACGGTGCTCCACAGCACCAGACCCGCCGCCCCCTGGGCCGCTGCCGCCCGCCCGGCACCAGCCGCTTCGGTGAGCAGCAGCACCGAAACGGCCGTGGGAGCAGCCGACTGCAGCACCACCGCATCCCGCAGAGGCGTGGGCAGCCTGAGCAGGCTGGCCAGCAGCAGCATGACCAGCGGCAGAACCAGCAGCTTGCCCATCACCGCCGCCTCCAGCCCCCGGGCCGCGTGGTCACCGGGAGCACGCTGCCGGAGTGTCAGGCCCAGTCGCATGCCCACCAGGGCCAGGGCCACCAGGATCACGGCACGGGCCGGCCACCGGAGCCAGACGGCCAGCGTCCCGCTCCAGGGGGTCTGCTGCAGGATCAGCGCCACCAGCAGCCCACGCAGGGCTGGGCTGCCGGCAAGGATCCGCAGCAGCCGCCGGCCGCTCGTGGTCCTGGTCTGGAGCAGCAGGGGACCGAGGCTCCAGGTGATCAGCGTGGCGACCAGATCGAAGGCGATCGTGAAGCCGATGGCGGTGGGGGGCAGCAGCGCCAGCGCGACGGGTAGGCCCCAGTAACTGGTGTTGCCCACGATGCAACCCAGGCGCAGGCTGCCGTCGGGGATCCGCCGGCGCAGGGGCGGCAGGCGCAGCAGCAGCAGCCCAAGGCCCGAGGCAGTGGCCGCCATCAGCCCAGCGGTGAGCAGGCCGGCCTGGAACTCCGACCGCAGCAGCAGGGCCACCAGGCTGATGGGAATCCCCCAGCTGATCAGCGGTGGAGCCAGCCTGGCGGGAAGTCCCGGGAACCTTCCGACCAGCAGCAGGCCGAGGGCCAGGGCAGGGACCAGTTCGACAACGAGCCCCAGCACCTCCCCCTTGCCTCTGCCCTCGCCGCTCCCAGGATGCCGGCTCCTCGCCCGCCCCGCTGCCTAGGGTCGGGCGACTTTCCCTGCCAGCGGCCCACAATGCAATCTCCCATGCGCTCCGGCGCTGACAATGGCCCTGGCGGGCTCTGGCAGCTGATCTTCGCGGCCGTGCTGGGAGGACTGGTGCTGATCACCCAGACCGTCTTCATCGTGCCGGCGGGCAATGTGGCTGTGGTCACCACCCTGGGCAAGGTCACCGGTGCCCCGCGCCAGCCGGGGGCCAACGTCAAGATTCCCCTGGCCCAGAACACCTCCCTGTTCGACGTACGCACCCAGGTGCGGCCGGAGCAGTTCTCCACCCTCACCAAGGACCTGCAGGTGATCCAGGCCACCGCCACCGTCAAGTACGCCATGAAGCCCGCCGAGGCCGGCCGCATCTACGAAACGATCGCCACCGACGACCAGCAGATCTACCCGCGGGTGATCCAGCCCTCCCTGCTCAAGGCCCTCAAGTCGGTCTTCTCCCAGTACGAACTGGTCACCATCGCCACGGAATGGAATTCGATCTCTGAGCTGGTGCAGGAGAAGGTGGCCGATGAGCTGCGCAAGTTCGGCTACGTCACCGTGCAGGGCCTTGATCTGACGGGCCTTCAGATCGCCGAGGAATACCGGGCCGCCATCGAGCAGAAGCAGATCGCCGAGCAGCAACTGCTGCGGGCCCAGACCGAGGTCCGGATCGCCGAGCAGGAGGCCAAGCGCTACCAGATGCTCAACTCCAGCCTCGACGACCAGGTGCTCTACAAGCTCTTCCTCGACAAGTGGGACGGTCAGACCTCGGTGGTGCCGGCCCTGCCCGGAGCGGCCGGCAGCGGCAGTCCGGTGATCGTCAACGGACGCCGCTGATCGGACGCCGTCGCGGAGAGGGAGGGGGTCCATGGAGCCGGCCATTCTCGATGTGGATCTGCTGGCTTTCGAGCGGGGCGGCAGCAGCACCAAGGCGGCGGTCGTCGATGGCGTGATGCGGAGCCTGGCCACGGGTTTCGTGTACACCAGCAGTGATCTGCCGGAGGACCTGCTGGATTCCACCTACGGCCTGCTGCAGCGGTTCTTCTCCCTTGACGGGGAGAGCAAGGAGCGCTTCCACGCCCAGGGGGCCAGCGGCCAGACCGGTTACACCGGAGTGCTGGTGGAAACCGCCGCCGGCTCCGACCGGCCGGACTGGAAGGAGATGCTGAACTGGTCGGCCCCGCTGCCCTCAGGCCACCCCCTGCGACGTCGGTTCCCGGATCTCTATCCGGAGCAGGTGCTGCCGGAGGCGGCCGTGCCGGGGATTGCTGCGCTGCTGGGAGAGTTCCATCGGGCCATCGCCGATCTGCAGCGGCGTTTCCTGCGGGTGATCGCCCTGGGCATCGGTTGCTCCGAGGACTTCTTTGAGGAGATCGTGCTCGAAGCCCCGACCCTCACCAGAGCCCTGCGGTATCCGCCCATGCCCCAGGCACCGCCGGGGGGCCATCTCTGGGCTGCAGCCCATGGGGACATCAACCTGATCACCGCCCTGCCGAGGGCCACCGGGCCAGGCCTGCAGGTGCAGGTGGGTGGGGAATGGATGCCGGCCCAGCCACCCGAGGGCCGGGTGATCATCAACAGCGGGATGATGCTGGAGCGCCTCAGCAACGGCCGCATCCCCACCGGCTGGCATCGGGTGGAGGCACCGGTCACCAACCCCGCCAGCGAGCGCCTGAGCGTGGTGCAGTTCTGCCATGCCCGGCCCTGGACGATCCTGGCGCCGGTGCCCTCCTGCTGCGGCGGTGAGCACCCCCAGCGGTACGGCGCCATCCGCGCCGCCGATGCCCTCGAAGAGGTGCTCTACCGGATCAACCTGCTCGAGCGCTGAGGGGTCACCGGGGAGGGTGGCGGCGGAGCCACATACCCCCTTCGCCCATGAACTCCACGATCCAGGGGGCCGGGATCCGTTCGAAGTCGCCGGTGTCGATGTTCAGGACCTGGGCGAAATCCTGTGAAGTGGGGCCGCTGAGGTGGCAGATCCGGCCGATGAACCAGGGCCTGCCGGCCGCGGCGACCACGGCCAGGTGACCCGGTCGCGCCTCCCGGAACCGGTCGGGATTGGCCCTTCGCAGCGGGGCCACGGCGGGATCGATCTGCCCAGGTGCCATGCTTCTGCTGTGGTACACATGTACTGTAGTCCGATCCAGGCGTGGCGCCAGGGGGTGATCGCCTGCCGCATAGGGTGGATTCCGGCAACCGCGTGACCCATGGGTGAAAGCACGAGAGACGGCAGAACTCAGGGCCCCGGAGCCGTTCCGGGGGAGGCTTTCCAGTACGAGCCCCTGGAGCGCTTCGGGGAAGGCCTGATCACCTCTCGCCCCTGGAACCGCAAAGCGCTGGAGGGGGTGGAGCGGCTCAACGGGCGCGTGGCGATGCTGGGATTCATGGCGGCCCTGATCGGCGAGGAACTCACCGGCCAGGGCATCCTGGGACAGTTGCGACTGATGCTGCTCTGGGTACTGGGCTGAGACGTCCGATGACAGCACCGGACCCATGGCGGCGGGTCTGAATCTCCATCGACCGCCTTCTCGATGAACACCTGGCCGGGGCTTGCTGAGCGAACATCAAACGTCCCGGCGATGGCTGACGTGACGTGAATGCCCCGCAATTCTGTGGTAATCTAACTTATAATGACTGTGAATACGACTTGAGATCTACACATTCGACATGCCTTGATATCTTGCGTCTCTGCCTATGAATTCAAGGCTTTCTTTGCTCATCATGGTTTTCTCTTGGCTTTCTTGCCAAGGGCTTCTCTCCCCGAAGAAGGCTGCGACACGCCACCCCCCGGCCATCTGACCACTCCCTGACCGGCGGCTGTGTGGGCAGCCCTTCTGGTTTGAGTGTCCATCCTGCACCATTTCTTGATCATGAAGAAGGCAGCCAAAGACAACCCCCTTTACATCCTGATGATCAGTATTCATGGTCTGATTCGGGGTTTGAATCTTGAGCTCGGACGGGATGCTGACACCGGTGGTCAGACAAAGTACGTGGTGGAACTGACCAAGGCGCTGTCTCGCCAGTCGTCTGTCGAGAGAGTCGATCTGGTCACCCGGCGCATCACCGATGGCGCTGTGGCGAAAGATTACGCTGAGCCGTCGGAAGATCTCGGTCACAACGCGCGGATCATTCGCATTGATGCCGGTCCGGGACTCTATATCCCTAAGGAAGATCTGTGGGGTCATCTTGATGCCTTCACCGATGAGCTGTTCACCTGGATTCATCGCCAGCCTCGTCTTCCTGATGTGCTCCACAGCCACTATGCGGATGCCGGTTACGTCGGGGTCCGTCTTTCTCACCTCACGGGTCTGCCGCTGATCCACACCGGTCACTCACTCGGCAGGGACAAGGTGCGCAGACTTCTGGCCCTCGGTCTCACGGTGGATCAAATCGAGCAGCGTTACCGGATGTCCGATCGGATCAGAGCGGAAGAAGATGTTCTCAACAGTGCCAGTCTTGTGATTACAAGCACTCACAATGAGATCGAAGATCAATACGAACTCTACGACTGTTACACCCCTGAAAAAATGTCAGTGATCCCTCCGGGGACCGACCTGAACCAATTTCACCCACCCACTCGTGAGGATGGGCCGATCCCGTTTGCCGGCACTCTTTGCAAGTATCTGCGCGAGCCTGAAAAACCCATGATCCTGGCTTTGTCAAGGCCGGACGAGCGAAAGAACATCGTGTCGTTACTGGAAGCCTATGGCCAGTCAGAGCGTTTGCAGCAACTGGCTAATCTGGTGATTGTCGCCGGTAATCGCAACGATATCCGCGAACTCAATGAAGGTGCCCAGCACGTCCTGACCGAGCTGCTTCTGGTGATGGACTGTTATGAGCTCAACGGTCTCGTCGCCCTGCCCAAGCACCATGCTTCCAGTGACGTGGCCGATATCTACCGGCTCGCCGCCGCATCAAAGGGAGTCTTCGTCAATCCTGCCCTCACCGAACCCTTCGGCCTGACCCTGCTTGAGGCCGCCGCCAGTGGTCTGCCGCTGGTGGCGACGGAAGCGGGTGGTCCGGTGGACATCATCGGCAATTGCAGGAACGGCCTGCTCGTCGATCCTCTTGACGAAGCCGCCATTGCAAGCGCCTTACTTGATATTCTGGAAGACGGGGAATTGTGGGCGAAGTTCTCTGAGAATGGCCTCCAGAATGTCGCCAGATTCTATTCATGGGAGGCCCATGCTCTGGCCTACCTCGAGAAACTGAGTGATCTCATTCAGCAGGCCCGGATGACCTCACGACCCGCCCCCCTGTCCTCCGCTCCTGTCGTTCAGACCCGCACCCACGCCATCTTCACAGCGATCGATAACACCCTGCTGGGGGATGCGGAGGCTCTGGCGGAGTTCGTAAAAGTGATGCGGCAGCATCATCGCAAGGTCCTCTTCGGAATTTCGACCGGTCGACGCCTTGATTCCGTTCTCAAGATTCTGAAGACCCATTCCATACCCATGCCCGATATTCTCATCACCAGTCTCGGCACGGAAATTTATTATCCTCCGCAGCTCACCACGGATATCGCCTGGAATCACCACATTGACCATTGGTGGACTCCGAAAGTGCTCAAGCGAATCATCGACCCTTTGCCAGGACTCACTCCCCAGCCGAGGGATCAACGGAGTCGTTTCAAGGTGTCTTACTACTACGATGAGCATCAGGCACCCTCCATGGAGGAGATCCTCACCCTGCTTCGTCAGCAGGAGCTCTCCGTTCATACGACCCTGTCCTTCGGACAGTACATTGACTTCGTTCCGGCCCGCGCTTCGAAAGGACAGGCCTTGCGTTACGTGGCCAATCAGTGGAAAATCCCGCTGGAACAGGTTCTTGTCAACGGAGGCTCAGGTGGGGATGAAGACATGCTTCGGGGAAATACCCTCGGTGTGGTTGTGGCCAGTCCCCACCGCGAGGAACTTGCCCAACTGAACGATTCTGAGCGGGTGTACTTCGCTAAGGGTTCTCATGCATCGGGTATCCTTGAAGCTATTGAGTATTATGATTTCTTCAACCTATAACTTTATTCCAAAGTATGCGCCGTCTTTTCATCTGCACAGATCTTGATCGCACTTTGTTGCCCAATGGTGAGCCACCCGAGTCAGCGGAAGCAAGGCCTGCTTTCCGGCGTTTCGTTGCTCATCCCGAAATATCTCTTGCCTATGTGAGCGGCAGGCATCTGGCCTTGGTGGAGCAATCGATCCAGGACTATGCATTACCTTCACCGGACTGGATCGTTGGGGATGTCGGCAGTTCCATCTACGAGCAAACTCGCCATGGCTGGTCCTTGCTTTCGTCATGGTCCCGCCACATCGCTGTCGACTGGCAGGGGTATGCTGCCGCAGATCTTGTTCCGTTGTTTGAAGGACTATCTGGTTTGACCCTGCAACCCCAGGACCGTCAGAACACCTACAAGCTCAGTTACTTCATCCCTCTGGACGCTGATCTCTCCAGCCTGACGCTGGCCATGCAGAATGTCCTCAAGAACCTGAAGATTAGTGCCAGCCTGATTTACAGCGTGGATGAGCAAGCTGCTATCGGTCTGATGGATGTCCTTCCGGAAAGAGCTACCAAGCTCCATGCCGTCGAGTTCCTGATGCGCGAGAACGGCTTTGGTTGCGATGGTACGGTGTTCGCCGGCGACAGCGGCAACGACCTTCCTGTTCTGGTCAGCTCCGTTCCCTCGGTGCTGGTGGCCAATGCCCATGTCGATGTGATCCATCAGGCCACCGCCGAAGCGCAACGCATGGGAACGGCCGATCGTTTATACCTGGCGAAAGGTGACTTCATGGGCATGAATGGGAACTACAGTGCAGGAATCCTGGAAGGGATTGCCCATTTTCATATCGATCTGAAGCCGGAGATGGCCTTGATCTGATGCAGCAATCATCTTCGATCACGATTTTCGGGGAAGTCCTTTTCGATTGTTTCCCTGATGGCAGCGAGGTGCTTGGAGGCGCCCCTTTCAACGTCGCCTGGCATTTGCAGGGGTTCGGGCTGTCGCCCTGTTTCATCAGCCGCGTTGGGATGGATGCCCAGGGGGAGCAGATCAGGGCCGCCATGCGGGGCTGGGGGCTGGACAGCTCCTCGCTGCAGCTGGACCCCATCCATCCCACGGGCAGGGTGAGTGTCCGCATCGAGAACGGCGAGCCCCACTACGACATCGTGGCAGGAAGTGCCTACGACTTCATCCAGTCCGCTGACCTGCCGCAGGCAAGCTCCACCGGCATCCTCTACCACGGATCCCTGGCTCTGCGCCATTCCTGCTCGGCGTCCGCCCTGGAGGCCCTCAAGGCGGATCATCAGGGCACGATCTTTCTGGATGTCAACCTGCGCAACCCCTGGTGGTCGAAGCCGACGATCCTTTCGCTTGTGGACGACGCCGATCACGTCAAGCTCAACGAGGCAGAGCTGGCTTTGCTGGGGCCAGACCTGCCAGACGATGCCGACGACGGCCGCCTGACGGCGGCGATGGAGGCCTTCGTCTCCTCCCATGGCCTGACGACGCTGATCCTCACCCTCGGGGCCCGAGGCGCCATGCTCTGGAGCGAAGGGCAGGTCTTTCGCGTCGATCCCGTGCCTGATACTGCTGTGGTCGACACGGTCGGTGCGGGAGATGCCTTCGCTTCCGCCATGCTGCTCGGCCTCAGCTGCCGGTGGCCTCTGCCGGTCAGCCTGGAGCATGCCGGGGACTTCGCTGCCGCGCTGGTGTCCCGCAGGGGCGCGACGATCAATGAGCCAGCTGTTTATCAGCGGTTTCTGAAGCAATGGACCACAAACTGATTCCATGTACGAGCAAATCTCCCATTCGCTACTGAATTCCATCCTGGATGATCTGAGGCCGGAGATCCGTCGTCAGGATCTGCGCCACTTCTACACCAGGCTCGGGGCTAACTTCTACGCGATCCATTCTCTATTTGTCACCCTTTACGGTCATCGAGACGACTTCAAACTGCAGCTTCTGCGCTTGGTGGAAACCATGGCGCGCGGCTATATCGATCGATCGGCTGATCTGGAGGCGATGGATATCCAGAGAGAGTACGATCACAACTGGTTCCTGTCCCAGAAATGGGTGGGGATGGCCATCTATTCCAATGGTTTTGCCGAAGACCTGGCCGATCTTGAGAACAAGATCAGCTACTTTCAAGAGTTAGGTATTAATATTGTCCACATCCTTCCCATTCTGATGTGTCCCACCGGGAAGAGTGATGGCGGCTACGCCATCAGTGACTTCCGTCAGATCGACGATCGGGTCGGCAATATCGACGATCTGCGACGGATTGCTGAGGAGTTCAGAAAGCGGGACATCCTCCTCGTCCTCGATATTGTCCTGAATCACACTTCCGATGAGCATGAGTGGGCCAAGCGTGCCATCGCTGGCGATGAGCAGTATCAGGATTATTATTATACGTTCCAGAACAGAGATATTCCTGATGTCTTTGAGCAGAGCATGCCCGAGGTATTCCCTGAGACTGATCCGGGTAACTTCACATGGAATGAGGAAATGGGCCGATGGGTGATGACGGTCTTTCACGACTACCAGTGGGACCTCAATTATTCCAATCCGGCTGTCTTCATCGAGATGCTCGATGTGTTGCTGTTCTGGGCCAACCAGGGGGTCGACGTTCTGCGCCTTGATGCCGTTGCCTTTCTTTGGAAAAAGCTCGGCACCACCTGCCAGAACGAACGCAAGGCCCATCTCATTCTCCAGCTCATGAAGGATTGCTGCCAGGTGACAGCACCTGGCGTTCTGTTCATTGCGGAGGCCATCGTGGCGCCGATCGAAATCACCAAGTACTTCGGTGAAGACGCCATCGTTGCCAAGGAGTGCGAAATTGCTTACAACGCCACGCTGATGGCCCTGTTGTGGGACAGCGTGGCGACTCGCAACACCAAGCTTCTCTCCCAGGGCATCAAGAGCTTGCCCAACAAGCTTGAACGGGCCACCTGGCTGAACTATGTCCGTTGTCATGATGACATCGGCTTCGGCTTTGATGACAAGGACATTGAGCTGGTCGGTTACGAGCCCCGGGCCCATCGCCGCTTCCTCATCGACTACTTCAAAGGAGATTTCGATTCGATCCCCCGTGGGGTGGCCTTCATGCCCAACGATGCCACCGGCGATGCCCGCATTTGCGGTTCCCTCGCCTCCCTGGTCGGGCTTGAATCGGCAATTGAGTCCAATGATCAGAAACTGATCGCCACGGCGATCAGCCGCATCCTGCTGATGCACGGCATCATCCTCTCCTTTGGTGGCATACCGCTCATTTACAACGGAGATGCTCTTGGCGTTCTGAATGATTACAGCTTCTACGACGATCCCAGCAAGAGCAATGACACGCGCTGGGTGCATCGGCCCAAGATCAACTGGGACAAAGCTGAGCTCAGGATGAAGCAGGGAACCGCGGAATATTTCATTTTTACGGCCATGAAAAAGATGATCTCCATCCGCAAGGAGATCTCAGCCTTTGCAGACTTCAATAATCGCGATATTCTCAATCTCGATAATGACTATCTGCTTGCCTTCGTTCGCTTCAATCATCTGCGCCCCTCTGAAATGGTGCTTGTGCTTGCCAACTTCAATGATCAGCCCCAGTTCTTCGATCTCGATTCCCTGGGTCATTCCGTGTTCAGCAGCCATGACCCACTGATCGATCTCTACAGCGGGCGCCGCCCCTCCCAGTCCGGCAGCAGGATTGCCTTGCAGGCCTATCAGTTCTACTGGCTCACCAAGACCTGATTCCTCCACCGCTGCGAGCCGCTCCATGCGTGTCCTCACCTACGTTCTGCTTGCTTCCCTGCTGGCATCCGCGGCCACAGCGGTGGTCCGGTCGGGGCTCCCGCCCGATTCCACGGTTCCGTCCACCGCCACGGATCCAGCTCCCCTTGGGCAGGGCCCGCCGGTGGAGCGCCCTCAGCAGGAGCAGGCTGCGGCGGTCCGGTCCTACCCCAGGCTTCCGTCGGACCCTGCCGCCATCGCGGCCCAGCTGGTGTCGGTTGAGGAGGCGCTGCGCTCGGACTCCACGGACGCCGCGCAGCTGCCCGAACTGGGCCACCGCCAGCAGGTGATCTACCGCCGTCTGTCCGAGGATCAGGCCCTCGCCAACCAGGTGCGGGTTTACCTGAGCGCCCGCTGGCAGACCGTGCTCGACCTGCACGTGGCCGCTCGCCGGGAGTTCCTGGCCATGCACCGGGGGGAGCGTCGCTCCGCTGTGGTCCCCGCCTGGCGCATCATCCCGCCCGAAGCGGCCGATCAGCTGCTGCGTTACTACCGCGAGGCGGCGGCCGCCACCGGCATTCCCTGGGAGGTGCTGGCCGCCGTGAATCTGGTGGAAACCGGAATGGGCCGCATCGACGGGGTCTCTGTGGCCGATGCCCGGGGCCCGATGCAGTTCCTGCCAAGCACCTGGGCTGAGCCAGGCATCGGCAAGGGCAACATCCGCGATCCCCAGGATGCGATCCATGCCGCTGCCCGCTACCTCGTGCGTCGTGGTGGCCTCAGGGATATCCGCCGGGGCCTCTGGGGATACAACAACAGCAACCATTACGTGAACGCGGTGCTGCTCTACGCCCAACTGCTCCGGGAGGACCCTGCTGCCTTCACCGGTCTGTACCACTGGGAGATCCACTACGCCTCCTCTGTCGGCGATCTGTGGCTGCCGGTGGGGTATGACCAGCCCAGGCCCCTGCCCGTCGGCCAGTACCTGCGCCGTTTCCCCGCTTCCGCTCCTCCGGAGGGCTGAGGTTCCTGCCAGCATCGGAGCACGGCGAACGGCCCTGCATGACCCAGCTGCAAGCGATCAACATTGCCAAGGTGACCACCGCGGTGGCTCTGCTGATCCCCGCCCTGGTGCTGGGGCTCGATGACCAGCGCGTTGTGATCTATCTCTCCCTTCACGTCAGCTACTGCGTCTGGTGGCTGCTCGAACAGGCGTTGTTTCCCTGGAGGTCCCGCCAGCTGTTCACCGAGCTGGTGCAACCCCTCCAGGTCATCGCGATCGTGCTCTATGTCGGCGTCTTCTACGCGCTGCCGGGCTGGCTCGCCATGGCCAATCCGGCGCCCCTGGCACCCCTGACGACCGCCCTCGGTCTGATCCTCTACGTCTTCGGATCGCTTCTGAACACCGCCGCCGATGTTCAGAAGGGAACGGCCAAGGAACTGGGAGCCACCCTGGTGGCGGACGGGGCCTGGAGACGGATCCGCCACGTCAACTATCTCGGTGACCTGCTCCGCTACAGCAGTTTCGCGGTGATCGCCGGTTCAGCCTGGGCCTGGCTCCTGCCGGCTTCGGTGCTGGCGCTGTATCTGCCGCGCATGATCCGCAAGGAGGCCGCCATGGCCGATCGCTATCCCGGCTTTGCGGCCTATCGGCAGAGCAGCTGGTGGCTGCTGCCGGGACTGGTGTGATGTCTCCGGCCCCCTTTATGGACGGCTGGTGCGGCTCGGTCGATCAGGTCACACCCCTGCCCAGCAGCACATCTCTGGCTCCGTTGATCGCCTGCATGGTGGCGTGGTGGCCCCCCCGGTCGGGGTGATGCTCCGCGGCGGCCCGTTTCCAGGCCAGGGAGACGTCGGCGGGCCGCAATCGGCCGGCCAGGGCCAGCCCAAGGCGCGAACGGGCCTCGATCGCGACGATGTCGGGACTGCGACCGAGGGGGCCATGGTCGGCGGCGGAGAGGCCCGTGCCCTTCTTGCGTCGGCCTTTGGATCCGATCGTGCGGGCCCTGTTGCCCTGGCCTGGGGCTGCAAAACCCCTGCCGATGGGTTGGCGATCCGTCGACGCCGCCGCTCGGGCCGCCGGGGAAGGCTTCAGGGACAGAAGGGCGCTGGGGGTATCGAGCAGGGAGCCAGCCATGGGTTCGGGAGCCAGCTCAACCGGTGCTCTGGGTGGGGCTCGCCTCAGGCGGCAGCGGAGTCGAGGCCGGGCGCCATGTCGAACTCGAACTCGGCGAGGAGATCGCTGGCCAGCTGATCGCTGGGTTCAGGGCTGAGATCGGTGGCCAGAGGAGCCATCATCGCTGCGGGAGCCTGGTCGCGACCGCCGGCCATCGCGGGAGCCAGAAAGGCCATCGCAAGACCCACCATCAGGGCGAAGAAGAAGGTCAGGGCTCGCATGGGCCATTGAAGGGAGATTCGTACTGTCCTAACACCGCTGCGGCTGCCCGCGCGGCCCAACGGAGAGGATGGTTCGATGGCTGTGTCCTGCTCTTTGCCTGGTCCGGCCATGGCCTATGCGGGATTCTGGGTCCGCACGGCTGCTTCGCTGGTCGATTCGGTGCTGATCTCCCTGATCACCGGACCCTTTCTGCTGCTGTTTTACGGCCTCTTCTTCCAGCTCCGCAGCGCCACCGCCGACCTGGTGATCGGCACCGTGCTCTCCGCCCTGCTGGTGATCCTCTTCTGGCGCTGGAAGCAGGGCACCCCCGGCAAGCTGCTGTTCCGTCTGCGGATCGTGGACGCCCGTTCCGGTGGGGAGCCTTCCCTGCGCCAGTGGTGCCTGCGCTACCTCGGCTATGTCCTTTCCACCCTGCCGCTGTTGCTGGGCTTCCTATGGGTCGCCTGGGATCCCCGTCGCCAGGGCTGGCACGACAAGATCGCCGGCACGCTGGTGATCCATCCCGCTGCGAGGGGGACCCGCCAGGGGCGTTCCTAGGACGTCCTGGGGGAACGCTGCTTCAGGCCCCCTGTGGCCCCGTCCTTTCCGGCCGCTTTCCGCCATGAGCGAATCTCCCCGTGATCCCCTGCTCAACGCCCTCCAGGCGCGCCGGAACCAGGATCCTCTGGCGGCGGCCAGGATCGGCGCCGAGGAGGTCAGCCGCCGGTTGCTGGACGCCATGGCGACGGCCGAAGGGGTCCATGTGGAATCTCTCCTGGCGGTGTGCGGCTCCCTTGCCGGGCAGGCCTGCCAGGCCAGTCTGAGGGCCCGCGCCAGGGCCGCCGGCCGGGAGGAGACGGCGGGACTGCATGTCGTCGGTACCGGGGACGGGGGCACCTTCCTGGTGGGGGAGGGGCTGGTCGGGATGCTGTTCAACGACCCCTTCGCCACCTGGAGCCTGGCCGCCGGCGCCGCCCAGCAGGCCGGATGCACCGACCTGCCGGATCCGACGGACCTGTGGCGCCACGGGATGGCCACCCTGGGGCATGAGACGTTCGGTGTGCCCCGGGTCCCCGACCCGCACCGGCCCTCTCAGGAGTCGCTGCAGCAGCTGCCGAGCCTCTGGCCCGCCGTGCTGCCTGTGGCCCGGGAACTTTGCCCCGACCCGGCGGCATGGCCCATCCTCTTCGGCCTGGTGGCCCAGAAGGCCATCACCCTGGGCAGGGACGTGATCGATCCCTGCGTCGCCCTGCGCATCGTGATGGATACGGCCGTCGCCAGCGCCATGGTGGTGCTCCCCGGGGGGCCGGCGGCTGAGCCTCGGGGCTGAGGTCGGGCCGGAGCCCGTCTTGGCAGAGGCTCTCCGTGGCGCTACCAAGGCGCGACAGCCTCTGCAGCAGGCGCATGACGTCCCGACGCCGACCCATTCCGACCCTGGTGCTGTTGGGCTGGCTTCTGCCGGCGGCCTGGCTGCTGGCGCCGCCCCTGCTGGCGATGGGGGATCCCCAGCCCCAGCCCCGGCCCCGACAGGTGCCTGTGGAGATTCCCGTTGGCGATCTGGGAGGCAACGAACGCCTGCCCGAGTCGCTGCGATCCAGGTACCGGCCCGCTCCGGCGGGGGTGACACCGGCGCTCCAGGCCGGGGCGCTGGGATTCCCACTGGCGCAGCGCCCCACGGAGGTGGCCCCCTTCGGCTGGCGTCTGGCCGACTCCAGCACCGACTGGCGTCTGCATACGGGCCTCGATCTGGTCGTGCCGGAGGGAACTCCCGTTCTCTCGGCTTTGCCGGGTACGGTCCGGCTGGTGGATGAAGTGGCTGACTACGGCCTGGTCGTCGTGATCGACCACGGACTTGGTTGGCAGAGTCTGTATGGCCATCTGCTGGACGTGGCCGTCCTGCCGGGGGCGGGTGTCGCTGCAGCCGCGCCCATCGGCCGGGTGGGCCGCAGCGGTTCGGCCAGCACCGCCCAGCTCCATTTCGAATGGCGTCAGCTCCGCCAGGGCCGACTGGTGGCGGTGGATCCCTCGCCCCTGCTGCAAGCGGTCGGTTTCAGCGCGTCGGTGGCCCGCCGCCCGCTTCTGCCGTGAGGTCCCCTTCAGGTCAGGGCCTGTCGGGATCCACCGGCAGGCCCTTGAGCGCCAGGGCCACCTGTCGCGCCGCCAGCAGCAGGGGGTAGAGCCGATCGCTGCGGGAGGAGTCTCCGAACAGGGGAACCAGCAGCCGCAGCAGGGGATCGCTGGGGGACATCAGCCCGCAGATCTGCCTGATGGCGGCTGCGCCGTGCCAGGCCTTCTCTCCCCGGAGCAGCACGGCCCCTTCGGCCAGGGCCAGCCCCCGGCCCTGAAGTCGGCGCCGCAGGGGGGCGTCGGCCCGGCCGTCGACGATGCGCAGGTTCGGCAGGCCACCCCGCAGCTCGCTGCTCAGGGCGAACTGGCGGCAGAACGGGCAGCCGCCGTCGTAGACGAGCAGCCATTCGCCTGGGTCCGGGTCGACGCTGTCTGGGGCGGAAGGCACGGGAGGGCGACGGCGAGGCCGTGGCGGAGAGCATGGAGTTGATTCTGCTGCCGTGGTTCTCGCCGCCGCGGCTGGGAGGCAGGTGCAATGTTTCGGGAAGTCCTGACAGGTGACGGAATTGTGTGATCTTTGGCACCTTCGTCTCCATCAGAACGGCTAAATCTTCTGGCATCAGATGGCCGCAAAGATGCTGACACCCAACACCCGTCTGCGACTGCAGGAGATCATCAGAAGGATTGGCGATTCCGATCCTGTCAGCCTGCAGGAGCGCATCTATGTGCAGAAGTTCGCTGACCGAGACGCCAGTGTCTGGAGCTGGCTGCGCCGGGCCCAGCGACAGCAGCGGCAGGGGGTGCCGAAGCCCGGCCTGGATCATTTTCTGGCGGAGATGGACCTCGGTGAACCATGTGAGGACAGCGCCTTCGATCCCCTTCGGGACGATCTGGGTGACTGGTTTTCCGGCGCGCCCCACTGGCTGAGACGCAGCTGAGCAGCGGGCTGACGAGTACATACACCCATTTCCGTGGGTTCGTCACATCGGCAACTGACGGGATCGACATTCCAGTGCATGGATGTAATCCGTGACGTCGAGGGTGCCATGGATCCGTTGCTTTGTAGTTACCGTAACTGTTCGGAGCGGATGCGCATCGTTCGTTGCTGCGGGCCGGGAGATTTCTTCCTCGAAAGGGTTGTCTTTCCATTTGAACTGCTGACGTTCCACTGCCCGCCATCCACTGATGTGCAGATCTGGGCGAGGGAGTCGGCGGGTGTCGTGCTCGCCGAACAACTCTCTGCAGATTCCATGGCGATGGAGGAGAGTGACACGGTGCCGCGGCCGGCATGGCTACCCCAGATTCCGATCCGTGCCGTGGGAGTGAAGGGGAACGCCAGTTCGGTCTGCCTCCAACGCGGCTGACCCCAGCCCCGCCCACCGGCATCGTCTGCAGTGCCAGGTATCGGGAGCACGCCACCGGGGCCTGGCATCCGGAATCTCCGGCACGGGTCGATGCCAGGTGATTCCCCCCAGGCTCGCCAGCGAGAGGGAGTTGTTGCGCTGCCACACTCCGCTTGATCTGCAGCGGGTTCAGGAGGATGTGCTGGCGGCCGAGGAGGCCGTCATGGCCGGGCAGGTCCGCAACGCCTCCGCGGTGGTGCCTCCCCCCGGTCATCACGCCGGCTCCACCGGGGGCATGGGGTTCTGCACCTACAACGTTCTGCACTTACAACAACGTGGCCATCGCCGCCCGGCACCTGCAGGCAGAGCATGGGCTGGCGATGGTGCTGTTCTTCAGCAGTCACCAGGCACCGCTCCATCCGGGGGACCGGAACGCGGCTGGAGCGGGGGGAGGGGCCGGGGGAGGACTTGACCTGCAACTGCCCCCTTCCGGCCGGGACCTCAGGGTCCCAGCTGCTGGCCGCCTGGCGACAGCAACTGCTGCCGCTGGCGGAGGCCTTCGCCCCCGAGTTCGTGCTGGTCTCCACGCTGGAAGGCAGTTACGGCCCGGCCGGCCTGGTGTCGGCTGCCGCTGCCCATAGGGCGGCTCTGATGGTCGTCAGCCAGCTGGGTTGAGCCCGGGCCTGAGCTGGGGCCAGTGACCGGTCCAGCCGTCAGTGGACCTGCAGCCAGTGGCCCCCTGGAACACCACCAGAGCCACCACCCAGGCCAGGGCCAGGGACCACAGCACCGACCGAATCGCGAAGCTCCGGCTCCGGGATTCCTTGAGCTGGGCGGCCACCGTGGCCAGGCAGGGGGTGTGGGGGAGGGTGAAGGCCATGAAGCTGAGGGCCTGCAGGGGAGTGATGGCGGCCTGCCGCACGGTCCCCAGGCCCCCTTCACCAGTTCGGTAGCTCACCGCCATGGCTCCCAGCAGGGCCACCGTGCGGGTTCCGGCATCGGTCTCCTGCTCCCCGGCACCGCCATGGCAGCCGCCTTCGGACTGGAACGGTGTGGACCGGCGCCGGGCAGCCCAAGTGGGTGTGCAATCCATCCCCTCTCCAGCGGTGCGGGCCGACGGGCCGGTGGTTGTCGGAGGCAGAGAGCGCTGATCAATGGCACCCGTTCCGGCAACCGATGGCACGCCGGCAGGCCGCGGCGGCGCCGCTCCCCTCATGCGATCCCCGGCTGCGCCCGGGTTCGCCACCACAGCCAGCCCTCCCGGTTGATCAGCAGGCCGATCACCACCAGAACCACCATCAGCAGGATCTGATCGACCCGTGCATCGGGCACCAGGATGTCGGCCGCCAGATGGGGGATGTTGGTGAGGGTGTAGACGACGCTGAGCCAGAAGTGGCCTGCCCGCCAGCGCCGCCAGCGACGGATATGGCCCGGATCGCTGGCGGCGTAGGCGATCAGCACCAACGCCGCCAGGGGCAACAGGAAGTAGAGCAGCATCGCTGTGAACACCAGCGGCAGGCGGGCGAGGGGCACATGGCCCTCGATCTCCGGGGAGAGCCCATGGAAGAGGGGCATCAGCCCCAGCTCCACATGGAACAGCATGGCCAGCAGCCAGGCGATCCAGAGGCTGCGCAGCCGCAGGGCATGGTCGATGGTGCCTGCCATGGGGAATGTGCAGGGCATCCCGAGTCTGGGTCGCGGCCCCGGCCGGTGGGTGGCGGCTTCGGACTTCGTTGTGGCGCCCCCCTACCCTGGGTCTCCGGGGATGGATCCTTTCCCCCACGTCGAGGACCATGACTCCCTTCACCTCTTCTCTCTCCAGCGAGGCCGCGACGAGCGTGGTCGCCACCGGGCCCGCCGGCAGGGCCATGGCCCAGCCCATGGACGGGGCCCTGCTCGAGGGGCTGCAGGAGCACCTGGCCCTGGAACGCAAGGCCAGTACGGCCTACTGGGCCATGGCCATCTGGTTCGCAGAGCGGGAGTTGCGGGGCTTCGCCACCTACCTCCGGAGCGAGTCCCAGGGGGAGCTGGACCATGCCGGTCGGGTTGCCGATTACCTGATCGCCCGCGGCCAGACGGTGGAACTGACCTCCCTGCCGGCCCCCCGCCAGCAGTGGCGCGACGCCGAGGAGATTCTCGCCGAGGCCTTCCGCATGGAGGCGGATGTCACCACCTCGCTGCAGCTGCTCTACGCCATGGCCGAGCGCTCCGGCGACGTGCGCACCACCGTGTTTCTGGATCCGATGGTGCAGGGACAGATCGACGCCGAGAACAGCACCGCCCACCTGCTGGGCAGGGTGCGTTTCGGCCGCCAGGAGGCCGCCGCCATGCTGCTGATCGACGGGGAACTGGCCGCGGGCCAGCCGGCGCCGGCCACGGTGGCCTGAGCGCCCGCGCCGTTCCCGACCCGCTGCACTTCAGGGGGTCAGGGGGCGCAGGCTGAGCTCCAGCAGCAAGGCCACCGCCAGGCGGTCCCGCAGGGGCATGCGGCCCAGCTGAAGGGCGAGCCGCTGGAGCTCCGACCGCCGTTGCTGCAGCCGTGCCGCCTCCTGGCCGAGCCGCAGGAGCAGTCTCTCCTCGCGGCAGGCCGCCAGCAGGCCGGCCAGCTGCTGCCAGCGCTGGCGCAGGTCGGCCATCTCTCGGCAGAGGCTGCCGACCAGGCTCTCCGATGGCTGGGTGGTGGTGAGCATCCCGTTGCTCAGGCGGCGAGGGGTGCGCCGTCGACCAGCTCCGGCGACAGGCGCAGGCCCGCTGCACCGCTGGGGGCCTCCAGCAGCTGGGCGGTGCGGATG
>NZ_JAFKRG010000006.1 GCF_019038415.1 Synechococcus sp. CCY 9618
GGGCCAGCGGGAGCTGAGCCAGGAACTGGGCCGCACCCCCACCTTGAGCGAGCTGGCGGTGGCGGTGGAGCTGCCGGAGGAGGATGTGAAGGACCTGCTGTGCCGGGCGCGTCAGCCGGTGAGCCTGGAGACGAAGGTGGGGGATGGGGAGGATACGGAACTGCTGGATCTGCTGGCGGGGGACGAGCTGCTGCCTGGGGACCTGGTGGACGGGGAGTGCCTGAAGGGCGACCTGCGGGCGCTGCTGGAGCAGCTGCCGGACCTGCAGGGTCGGGTGCTGAAGATGCGCTACGGCATCGACGGCCAGGAGCCGATGAGCCTCACCGGCATCGCCCGCAGCCTTGGCATGAGCCGCGACAAGACCCGCAACCTGGAGCGCCGGGCCCTGGAGGGCATCCGGCACCATTCCCGCTCTCTGGAGGCCTATCTGGTGGCCTGAACGGGTCCCTGCCGGACCTGGCTCACCCCTGGGAACCGCAAGAAAAAGCCCCCGGGGGACCGGGGGCGAAGAGTTTTGCAGGCCTGGGGACATGACCCTGACGGCATCCCCCGGGTCGATCAGTAGCGGGGCCGGCCGCCACCACCGCCACCACCGGTGCGGGGCTGGGCCTTGTTGACCCTGATCATCCGTCCCATCCACTCGACGTCCTGCAGGTCGTCGATGGCCTTGGATTCATCGGCCTCGTTGGCCATTTCCACGAAGGCGAAGCCCCGCTTGCGGCCGGTTTCCCGGTCGAGGGGCAGGCTGCAGTTGCGCAGAGCCCCGTACTGGGCGAACAGATGGTTGAGATCCTCAACCTCCGCGTCGAAGGAGAGGTTTCCAACGTAAATCGTCATGAACAGAGAAAAAAATTATGAACCGATTCGTCGATAGCCCTGCAGGAAGTTGTTGCTCGCCGTAGAGACATCTTTGAATCAATTGAATCGTACAACCCTGCAGGGCATGAGCGAGGTGATCGCCCGGCACGGTGACCTACTTGCGGATGCCGAGCAGCTGGGCGCCGTAGTGCTCGCTGAATTCGGCCTGGTGCTGCCAGGCGGAGAGCAGGGTCTTGGCGACCTTGCGGAGCTCCTCGATGTCGTTGCAGCTGTCGATCGCGCGGGAGTGCATGGCAATCGAGAATTGTCGGTTGAGGGAAAGGGAGGTCTGCATGTCCGTCTTGCAATGTTTCAGAACATTACAATGGCTTGCTGGCCTACGTACTGCGGTTCCCCGTACCAGCCGGATGCCTCCTGGTCTGGGGCCTTGGCGGACCGCCTTCAGAAGAACTGGTCGAAGTTGTCGAAGTCGACGGCACTGAACGTCCCGTCCTGGACCTGCCCCATCAGTCGCTCCAGCTGCACCCACAGGGCGCCACCGGTGAGCAGGGAGAGGATGAAGGCCGCCAGGATGGCTGCACCGGCCGCGAAGCCGAACACCTGCAGGCTGCCGCCGATGAACAGGGTCACCCCGATCACGATGCCCGTGTAGGGGAGCATCGTCTCGAAATTGGTGATCGGCAGCAGGGCCAGCCGGTCCTGCTTCCAGCCCTCGAGCCGGTTCTGCACCATCTTCGCGAAGGTGAGCCCGCACAGGATGGCCATGGCCAGGCCGATGCCGGCCAGCAGGTAGGGCGGGTAGGTCAGGGGGGCGTACTCCAGCAGGATCTCCATGGCATCGAGATCGCCGAAGTCCCCGCTGGCCAGGTCCAGTCCCGCCTGCTGCAGGGTTACCGGAGCGGTGTCGAGGGCGGCCAGCAGCAGGGTCACGGCAGGGGTTCCGGCAGGTGATCGGGCCCGACCCTAGGCGCTGATGCCGCTGCGGGGCCTCGACGGCGACACCCGCTCAGACCTGCGGGGCTGACTCCAGCAGGACGACCCCGCCCCCCATGAGGTGGTGGTGGCGCTGCAGAACGACGACGATCCGCCCCTGCCAGCCCTTCGAAGCCTGCAGGCGGAGGGCCATCCCACCCCGTTGAAGCTGGTGTTCTGCGATCCCCTCGGGCTCTCCGCCCGCGTCAGGACCGCCACCGGACCGCCACTGGACCGCCTCCGAAGAGGCCTCCTGTCATCCGCTGCTGCTGGTGGATCCCGTGCCGACCTGCCACGAGGCCCTGGAGCCATGGGCGACCTGGCACAACTTCAGTGGCAACGCCTCCGCCATCACCCACGCCGCCCCGGTCTTCCAGGGCCGCACCAATCGCCCTCCATCGGCGGGTTGTGCTGCCTGGCGAACAGGCTGGTGGGCATCGCCATCGGCGTGCTGCCCGAGCCGGCCCCCATCCCCCATGCCAGGGACATCCCCGGCGGCCTCCGGTGGCAGTGGCCTCTCTTGGATGGTCACCATCCGGCGGGATGTTCCGGGGTTTGCTGCTGCTGGCGGATCGGATCTCAGCGGCGGCGATTGACCGGCAACAGGCGCATGACCCCGGTTTCCGGCGCTGGCTGGACCTGGACACGGCCGGGTCAACGAACTCCTGAGACCGGTGGGCGCGGCTCTCAGTCGAAGCGGCCGCGGAACCGATGGACGATGGCGTTCAGGGCCAGCAGCAGCAGCCCCACGCCGATGAACACCAGTCCCCGCAGGCCCAGGTCCGCCTGGGCCATGTCGACGGCCAGCAGCCGTAGCAGGCAGCCCCCCAGGCCGATCAGGGCCAGGTGGCGGAACTGGCTCTCCCGCAGCCCCAACCCGAGCAGGTAGACGGCGATGGCTTCGCCCGTCCAGAGGAGCGTCAGCAGGGAGCGGTCGTAACCGCTGGCCAGCACGAAGGCCACCGCCACGAACAGGGGGTAGTAGAGCCAGCGGTTGCGTGCGGCGGCCACCCGCTGGCCGATCCAGCCCAGGATCGGCAGGCCCCCCGGCCGGCCCAGCGTCTCCCGGTCGAGCCAGCGGTGGGAGGCCACGACGAAGGCCCCCTGCAGGGCGATCGCCAGGAGGCCGGCCGCCCGGGCTGTTCCCCCGTCGAGGGGAACAGGGGAGAGGTCCCCGCCCAGGCTCAGCACCAGCCGGGCCACCGCCAGCCAGTAGACGATCACCCCGTAGACCTGCAGCCGCACGGCGAAGCGCCGGCCCAGGGCCGGCGCCACCAGGGCCAGGGCCAGCAGGGTCCAGGCGACGGGCCTCCAGGGGGCGCTGATCTCGCCCACGATGATCACGCCCACACTGGCCAGGGTGGCCTCCAGGAAGCAGGGCTGGATCACCTGCCAGGTCCGCAGCCGTGCCAGCTCGGGGCTCGCCCGCAGGAACCAGCCCTGCAGGAAGACGGCGATCGCCAGCAGCTCGATCAACCACCGGCCCCGGATCTCCAGGGCACCGACCTGCACCAGCTCCAGGCTGGGACCGATCACCAGCAGGTAGGAGGCAAGGAAACCGACCAGATACACGAGGGTCAGGACAAGCCCCGCCTGGACACTGGCTCCGCGCAGTCGCCGGGTGGCGGCGAGGCTCCCCGAGCCCAGCAGCAGCCAGGCCGTTCCCGGCAGCAGCGGAGAGATCGGATCCAGCAGCAGCAGGGCCCCCAGGCCCGCATCGAGGCCCAGCAGGCCGAGGCCGAGGCGTTGCTGGCGGCTGCCGGCGGCGGCGATCATCAGCAGCAGGGCCAGACCGATCAGGGGCAGCAGCTGCGGCAGCAGCAGAGTGGCTGGCATGGGCTCCCTGGCCAGCAGCCGGAGCCAGGTGATGCCGTGGGCCGCTGCCACGGCGCCGCTGACGCCCAGCAGCAGACCCGGTGGCCGCCAACGTCGGGCCGCCAGCAGAAAGGCGCCCATCACCACCAGGCTGAGGCCGGAGCGCCATGGCTCCGGACCCACCAGGGCGGTCCCGACGAAGATCACGACGCCCGCCAGCCAGCCGAGCAGGGGTGGCTGGGGCAGGGGCACGCCATGACGCCGCAGCAGCACCTGCGCCCAGCTCAGCAGGGCGGCCCCGCTGGTCAGCACGGCGGCGGTCTGCAGGTCCCGGGTCGGATCCGTGCTCAGCAGGGCGGCCCCCAGGCCCGTCAGAGCCAGCAGCAGGCCGGCCAGGACACTGAGCCACCAGCCGATGCGCCGGATGGTGGGGGCCTGCTCCCGAACGCCGATGGCGAGGAACAGCAGGCATTCCGCCAGCAGAACGACCGCCAGCACGGGCCCGTCGGCGATCAGGGGCGCCAGGCTGATCAGGGAGGCCACCACCAGGGTCTGGCCCACCAGCCCATCGCCCAGGGCCAGCCAGCCCTCCCCCCGACGCCGGGCCCCCCGGGCCAGCAGCAGGGCCAGGGCGGCGGCCATCGCCAGGGCCGCCGCCCTGGACGCTGCCGTGCGGGGGTAGACGAGCAGGGCCAGGCCGAGACCGCCCCACTGGCTGATCAGCAGCGCCAGGGGCAGGCTCTTGAGCCGGGAGAGCGCCCCGCCCCGCCGGTGCAGGTCCAGCAGCCCGCGGCCGAACACCAGCACCGCGGCCAGGGCCGCGCCCCCCGCCAGAGCGGGAGAGGCGCCCAGCTCGGCGCCGTTGCGCAGGAACCAGATTCCCTGGAAGAGGGCATAGACCCAGAGGACCACCAGCCGGTGCCGTTCCCAGCGATGAGCCGGAGGCAGGCCGTATCCCAGCAGGGCGATGGCGCTGGCGATGGCCAGGGCGGTGGCGCCCTGGGGACCGATCGCCAGGGGCACCAGGCTCACCGCCACATGCAGGGAGGCGATGGCGGGGGTGCGGGCGACCGCCGCCAGGGCCAGGTTGAGCCCCACCCCCACCGCCAGCAGGGTCAGCGCCGGGGTGGGAGCCTCGATCCACTGCAGCCCGAGACGGGGCAGTCCGCCGGCGGCGGCGCAGGCGAACAGCACCAGGGCGCCGCCGCCGCTGCGCAGCCCGTCGGTGAGATCGCGCCAGCGCTCCTGCCGGCCCCAGAGCAGTGAAGGCAGGCCCAGGGTGGCCCCCACCAGCAGGGTCAGCAGGAACCGCTCGCGGGCCTCCAGCTGCAGCCCCGCGTTGATGATCATGAAGGTGGCACCGGCCACCACCACCAGCACGCCCAGCAGGCCGCTCCAGTTCTCCACCACCAGCCCCTCGATCCGCTTCCAGAGCAGGGCTTGGCGCACCTGCCGGGGGACAGGGGGCCGGGGCCGGGAGGGCAGGAGCCTCTGGGCCGGCTGGGCCGGCAGGGGCGCAGACCGCTCGGGCAGGGGAGGCGGCGGACTGGCCGGCGCCTCGGGCGGCGCAGCGGAGATCCTCGCTACCACGGGAGACGGGTCGCCCTGCAGCCGCTTTTCCAGGACCTCGCTCCAGAGCGAGAGGGCGAAGAACCGCTGGCTCAGGGAGGCCGCCTGGGCTTCGAGGCGCTTCAGGCGCTGCTCCATGGCTCGTATCTGCAGGACCCAGGCGGCCACCAGCAGGGGCAGAAGGATGAGCAGCAGGGCCCCGGTCAAGGCGTGGCAGGCGGTGGAAGCGTTACCTCCCTGTTAGTCGGCTTCCCCGGATCCGATCCTTCCTCGTCATCCTTTGTGGAGGAACCGGGTCCGAGGGATCCCGGGCAGGCGCTCAGGCCGCCAGGGGATTCAGCCGGGCCAGCAGGCCCCCGGCCAGCTTGCGGGCCGAGAAGGTGCGCCGCATCAGTCCCAGCAGGGCCTGCAGGTCGTCGGTGTGCAGCCGGTCGTGGCTCACCAGGGAGAGCAGCAGGCGCTGCCGCAGGCTGGTGCCCTCCTTGCCCAGGAGAAGCCGCAGACCATCGCGGGCCACCGGCAGCAGGTCGACGGAGGCGGCGCCGTTCTCCACCACCGCCAGCAGGTTCTCCAGCCGCTCCACCCGCAGCCGGCCGTCGCGGTCGAAGATCACCTCCAGCAGCTTCTCTCGCATCTCGGCGGTGTCCCCCGCCAGCAGCCGCCGCGCCACGTAGGGGTAGGCCACCCGGATGATGCGGAAATCCGGGTCGAGCCGCATCGCCAGCCCCTCCTGACTCACCACCGCCCGGATGATCAGGGCGAAGCGGGCCGGCACCCGGAAGGGATAGTCGTACATCAGCTCCGAAAAGCGATCGGTGATCGCCTTGAAGTTGAAGCTGCCCACGTTCTCGCCGAGGGCACCGCCCAGCACCTCCTCGAGGGCCGGGATGATCGGACCCAGGGGGGTCTGGGGATGCAGGAACCCCAGCACCACGAAGTCCCTGGCGAGGGCATCGAAGTCCCGGTTGATCAGGTGCACCACCGCCCCGGTGAGGGTGAGCCGGTCGGCATCGCTGAGGGAATCCATCATGCCGAAATCGACATAGGCCACATGGCCCATGCCGTTCGTCCGCCCCGGCAGGGCAAACAGGTTGCCGGGGTGGGGATCGGCGTGGAAGTAGCCGAACTCGAGCAGTTGCTGCAGCCCGGCGATCACCCCGGTGCGGATCAGGGCCGCCGGATCCAGGTGGTGCGCCTCCAGCTCCCGGCGGCTCTGCAGCTTGGTGCCGTTGATCCAGCTGGTGGTCAGCACCCGGCGGCTGCTGAGGGACCGCACCACGGTGGGCACGGTCACCTCGGGATGCTCCTCGAACAGATGGCCGAAGCGCTCGGCATTGTCGGCCTCGCGCCGGTAGTCGATCTCCTCGAAGAGGGTGAAACCGAACTCATCGATGATCGCCCCCAGCCCGAAGCCCAGATTGAGGGGCAGGAAGGGGGCCGCCAGCACCGCCAGGGAGCGGATGATCACCAGGTCGCGGCGCAGGATGAAGGGCAGCCCCGGCCGCTGCACCTTCACCGCCACCCAGTGGCCGTCGGCCAGGCGGGCCCGGTAGACCTGCCCAAGGCTTGCGGCCGCCATGGGGTAGTCGGGGAACTCCTCGTAGAGCGTGCCGGCGGGGGCTCCCAGTTCCTCCTCGATCATCGCCAGGGCGATGGCATGGGGGAAGGGGGGCAGGTCGTCCTGCAGCCTGGCCAGCTCCTCCAGCCAGTCGCGGCGCACCAGGTCGGGCCGGGTGGAGAGGGCCTGGCCCACCTTGATGAAGCAGGGGCCCAGGTCGCTCAGGGTGCCCAGGATGGCCCGGGCCAGCCGCTGCTGCACCCGTTGATCGGTGCTGCTCGACTGCACCGCCAGCCGCAGGGCCAGCCCGGCCAGGCGCCAGACCACCACAATCAGGCGGGTCACCAGGATCCAGGGCCGCAGCAGCAGCCAGCGCAGATCGGCGTTGGGGTCGTAGCGGGGGGCCGGGGTCCCGTCGGGGCGCGGGAAGGTCGGTCCCAGGGTCGCGGGCACGGGGATGGGGGCCGGGGCGCCGAGAGCGGGAGTGACGACAGTGGGTTGGCCGACAGTGGGACTGCCGACCGTGGGGGTGAAGACCTCAGCCAGGGTCCTGCCGCAGGGGTGGTCAGACTCTAGGAACTGTGTTTCCCGCCCCATGGGCCCGTTCTGGCGGCCGGCGCCCCTGGCCCTGCATCTGCCGGCCCACGGCCGGGGCCGGGCCCTGGCTCCCGAACTGCGGCGGCTGCTGCGCCAGCGCCCCGGCAGCTGGGACCTGCCGGAACTGCCTGGGTTCGGAGGCCCCCTGGAGCCGGTGGGATCGGTGGCCGAGGCCCAGCGCCGCTGTGCCGCCCTGCTGGGGGCCGATCGCTGCTGGTTCGGGGTGAACGGCGCCTCGGGTCTGCTGCAGGCCGGCCTCCTGGCCCTCTGCCCGCCGGGCTCCCGGGTGCTGCTGCCCCGCAATCTGCATCGCAGCCTGCTGCACGGCTGCGTGCTGGGAGGGCTGGAGCCGCTGCTCTTCGCTCTCCCCTGCGATCCCCTCACCGGCCTCTGGCTGCCCCCGGAGCCCGAGCGGCTGGAGCGGGTGCTGGCGGCGGCCCTCGCCGAGGGTCCGGTGGCAGCCCTGGGGCTTGTGGATCCCACCTACCAGGGGCTGGTGGCCGACCTGCCGGCCCTGGTGGGCCTGGCCCATCGGGCCGGGGTGCCGGTGCTGGTGGATCAGGCCCATGGCGACGGTGGGGCCCTCGAAGCCGGCGCTGATCTGGTGGTGCTCTCCCTCCAGAAGAGCGGCACCGGTCTGGCCCAGAGTGCCGCCCTGCTGGCCCGGGGCGAGCGGGTGGCGCCGGCGGCGATCGAGCGAGCCCTGCTCTGGCTGCAGACCTCCAGCCCCAGCGCCCTGCTGCTGGCCTCCACGGCAGCGGCGCTGGAGCACGCTGCCACCGCCGCCGGTCAGGGCCAGCGCCGCCGGGCCGAGCTCCGGGCCCGCCGGCTGCAGCGGCGCCTGGAGGCCCTCGACCTGCCGCTGGTCGCCAACGGGGATCCCCTGCGCCTGGTGCTGGCCACCGCTCCCCTGGGGATCAACGGGCTGGCGGCCGACGGCTGGCTGCTGCAGCGGGACGTGATCGCCGAACTGCCGGAACCCGGAAGCCTCACCTTCTGCCTGGGGCTGCAGCCGCCTTGGGGCCTGGAGCGGCGGTTGCCGCGGGCGCTGCTGGCGCTGCGCCGGGCCCTGGGCGGCGACCCCCTGCCCCCCTTCGCGGCCCCTCCCCTGCCCCTGGTGGCCGCACCGGCGCTGCCGATCGGCAGCGCCTGGCGAGCGCTGGCCGAGTCGGTTCCCCTGGAGCGGGCCGCCGGACGGGTGGCGGCCGAGCCCATCTGTCCTTACCCGCCGGGGATTCCCCTGCTGGTGCCGGGGGAGCGGATCGATCCGGCCCGCGCCGGCTGGCTGCAGGCCCAGCGGCGCCTCTGGCCCGGTCAGATCGCTGATACGGTGAAGGTCGTGGCCGGTTCGTAAGCCCGTTGTCGAACCCGTTCCACTGGGATTTCGTCACCCCCGGGCTGCCCGACAGCGCCTTCGAGGATGCACCAGGGTTCAGCCCCACGCCGATGGAGCTGCGCGTCATGCTGCTGGCCCATCTGCGCCCCCGGGCCGATTCCCTCGTCTGGGACGTGGGCGGCGGTACCGGCGCCCTGGCCCTGGAGATCGCCCGGCTGATGCCCGCCGGGGCGGTGCACACCCTGGAGCGGGATCCGGAGGCGATCGAGCTGCTGGAGCGGAACCGGCAACGCTTCGGCATCCACAATCTGCACATCTACGCCGGCCAGGCTCCCGACGACCTGGCCCTGCTGCCCGCCCGCCCCGACCGGGTGCTGCTGGAGGTGGGCCGGCCCCTGGAAGACGTGCTGCGGGCCGTCTGGGATGCCCTGCAGCCGGCAGGCCGGCTGGTGATCAGCACCGTCAACCTGGAGGGGCTGGTGAAGGCCACCGACACCCTGGCCCAGCTAAGGGCCCACGATGTCCAGGTGGTGCAGGCCACCGTGCACCGCATGCAGCGTCGCGGCAGCCAGGCCAAGCTGGCCGCTGCCGAACCGCTCTTCGTGATCGCCGCCGAGCGCTGAGTCCGAGCCCTTGCTTCCCGCCCCCCGCACCGCCACGTCCCTCCCCCGTCTGCTGAGCGGCTGGCTGGCCGGGGGCTTCGGCCTGGTGGTGGTGGGCCTCGGTGGCTGGTGGTTCACCGTGGCTGTGGGGGTGATCGTGCACCTGGGGCTGCTGGAGTTCTTCCGCATGGCCCATTTCAAGGGCATACGGCCCGCCGCCAAGACCACCCTGGTGGCGGTGCAGCTGCTGCTCGTCTCCACCCAGGCGGCAGCCGGCAGCAGCTGGCCGGGGGGTGGGGTGGCGGGCGATGTGGCCGCCGCCGTGCTGCCCGCCTCCGGGGCGGTGATCTGCGGCTGGCTGCTGCTCCAGCCGGTCACCGGCACCATCGCCGACATCGCCGCTTCGATCTTCGGCCTCTTCTACCTGGGTTTCCTGCCCAGCCACTGGATCAAGCTGCGGGACCTGACCGATCCCGCCCTGGCCCCCGGCCTCGAGGGGCTGGGCTGGCCATGGAGTCCGGGCATGGCCCTGACACTGATGGCCTGCCTGATGATCGTCGCCACCGACATCGGCTCCTACGTGATCGGTCGGCGCCTGGGGCGCCACGCCCTCTCGCCCATCTCTCCGGGCAAGACCGTGGAGGGGGCCCTCGGGGGGGTGCTCTGTGCCCTGCTGGTGGGGGCCCTGGGCGGGGTGCTGCTCGGCTGGCGCTGGGGCTGGCTGCTCGGGGCCGTGCTGGGCGCGGTGGTGTCCCTGTTCGCCCTCGTCGGCGACCTCACCGAATCGATGATGAAGCGGGATGCGGGTCTCAAGGATTCCGGTGATGCCATCCCGGGCCATGGCGGCATCCTTGATCGGATCGACAGCTACCTGTTCGTGCCGGCGGTGGTGTACTCCCTGGTGACCCTGGTGCTGCCCCTGCTGCAGCGCGGCTGAGGCTCAGGGGGAGACCCGGGCCTCTCCTTCCAGATGCAGCAGGTCGGCGGCCAGCTCGGCCTTTTCGATCCGGATGTTGGGATCCATCGGCAGCTGCGTGCACGGAGCTCCATCCACGCAGCGCAGCTCCACGGTTCCCTCGGCGGCCCGCAGCTGCACCTCCCGCTCCACGGGCTCCCGATCACCGTTGGCGAAGGCTCTCAGCAGCAGCCGGCTCTCCCGGATCCGCAACCCTGCCAGGGGGGTGAGGCCGAGCAGCTCATCGGCCAGGCCATCGCCCAGGCTGCGCCAGGCGGGGGTGCTGAGGGACCGGTTCAGGCCGTCACCGCTGAAACTCACCTGACCGTGGATGCGGAAGGGCTGCTCCAGCTTCACCGCCTGATTGCGCATCAGGGACCCCATGCGCACCTGAATGGTCTCGCAGCGCAACGTGACTTCCTCAATCTCCATGGCCTGATAGATCACCCGACGGGCCCGCAGGCGCACGCCGTCCAGGCGGCCCCGCAACAGCCGCAGCCCCGACCCCTCCAACCGGATCTCAACCCGTTCGATGGCCTCGCACTGCTGCCGGAGCCAGAGTTCCAGCCCCCGGGCCAGCAGGGCCAGCACCGGACCGCTGTCGCCCTCGCCAGGGGGGGCCGCGTCCGCCTTCCCGTCGGGTCTTGCGTCGGGGGGACGATCACTGTCGGGGGTGTCGCTCATCCGCCACCAGGGGCCAGGGATCCTCAGAGTCTCATTCCATCCGGGCCTGCCGGGCCGCACGGAAGGCTTCCGCGGCGGTCACCGCCGCCAGCAGCAGCAGGCCCGCCAGGCCGATCAGCTGGTTGCGGGGATCGACGGCCTGCAGGTCCGGTGCAGTGCCGGTGCCGCCCAGCAGGGCACCCAGCACAAACCAGCCCGTGGCCAGCGCCGTGGTGATCCAGTAGGCCCGCCAGCGCCGCTGGTAGACATAGCCGGTGCCCAGGCCCGGCACCACGTTCAGCAGGGCTCCCAGCCAGGGGGCGGAAGCGGCCAGGATCGGTTGTCGTTCGGGCGTCATCGGCGTCGTCTCCGTTGTGGCAGCACTCTCCCCCGACTCTGCTCCCGGCAGGCCCCCGGGTGGGGCTTCCCTGGCGGTGATCGGTGCCGGGGTGGCCGGCTGCGCCCTGGCGGCCGGGCTGCGGCGCGGCAACTGGCTGGGGCCCATCACCCTCTGGGAAGCGGGCCGGGGCCCGGGGGGGCGGGCCGCCACCCGCCGCTCCCGCCGGGACGGGAACCTGCACATCGACCACGGAGCACCCCTGCTGAACCTGGTGGGGGATCCCGTTCCGGAGCTGGTGGCTCCGCTGCTGGAGGAGGGCTGGCTGGTGCCCTGGCGGGAGCCGGCGGCGGTGCTGCTTGGGAACGGGTGCCTGGGACCGGCGCAGGACGATCCCCTGCTGCGCGGCGTGCTCCTGCGGGGCCGCCAGGGCATGGACGACCTCTGTCGTGGCCTGCTGGCCCTGGCGGAGGCCCAGGGCCCTCCCGGCGCTCTGAGCACCCACCACGGCACGCTCGTGCGCCACCTGGAGCCGCGGCGGCAGGGGGGCTGGCGCCTCCGCGACGACAGCGGCGAGCTGCTGGGGGAGGCCGACTGGCTGGTACTTTCCGGCACCCTGCTGGCCCATCCACGCGCCCAGGAGCTGTTCGGCTGGCCCGAGGTGCCCCTGCGGCAGGCGGCGGCGTCCCTGGCGGATCCCGCCCTGGACAGGGCTCTCGAGGCCATCGGCACCATCGCGTTGGAGGCACGGGGCAATCTGCTGCTCACGATCGCGGCGGCCGCGGCGCCCCACTGGCTGGCCCTCCCCTTCCGTCTGCTCGGTTGCGACGACGAAGCCCAGCGCCGCTGGGGAGTGCGGCGGGTGGCCATCCAGCCCCTCGCCGACGGCCGCTGCACCGTGGTGACCCATTCCAGTGCCGCCCTCGCCCAGGACTGGTTCGACCGCTACGGTCCGGCCTGGCACGAAGCCGACGTCATGACCCAGCTGGAAGGGACCCTCGCCACCGTCCTGGCCCCCTGGCTCGGTGATCCCCCCACGCCGGGAGAAGGGCTCCCCGGTGTGCAGGAGCGCCGCCTGATGCGCTGGGGGGCCGCCTTCCCGGTGCCCCCCGGTCTCCCCGCCGCTGCCATGGTCTGCCCGGACTCCCGGGTGGCCTTCTGCGGCGACGCGATCGACGGACCCGGCTGCGGCCGGATCGAGGGGGCCCTGCGCAGCGCCCAGGATCTGGCGGGGAGGCTGCTGGCCCTGCTGCTGCTGGTCTGCCTCGGTCTCGGGTTCGGCCTGCCGGGGCCGGCGCTGGCGGCAGCGGGCCTGGCCTACGTCTGCGACGGCGATCCCCTGGTGGCCACCGCCGACAACGGCCCGGTGGATGCCCCCGGCATCCCCAACACTGCGGAGGGAACGGTTCCTGGGGCCACGGTGGTGCTGGAGTGGCGTGGTCTGCAGCTGCAGCTGCCCCGCACCAACAACGCCGGTCCCCCCAGCTACACCGACGGCCTCTGGTGGTGGAGCCTGGAGGACCCGCAGCATCCCCGCTTCCTGCGGCGCCGCGCTGCCGTCGAGAGCTTCAGCTGCCGGGCAGTTCCTGCTGCAGCATCGCCAGTCGACGGGCGTTGACACCCAGATCCGAATCCCCCAGCCGCGAGACCGAACGGGCCTGCAGCACCCCGGCGGAGGGAACCGCATGCAGTTCCAGGTCGTCCACGAAGCCGAAGACGCTGCTGGTGGCGGTGGCATGGAGGTAGCGCCCGTCGCGTTCAACAATCTGCAGTCCTTCGGTGGTTTCCAGCACCGGCAACAGGGCGCTCAGGGCCGCCGCCGGATCGGCCAACGGCCAGTCGGCCCGGGCGCAGTGGGCCGGAGACGGACAGGAGGAGAGGGAGCCGTCGTGCACGCCGAGGTCTTCCGGCACCGGGCCCTCCAGATGAAGCAGCGAGGCTCCGGCCCGCTCCGGAAGCCCCAGCCCCGCCATCGACAGGAGCAGGGCGAGCAGCAGGCCGGCGACGAGCCGCGGCAGGGAGGGACGCGGTAAGGAAGTCATGGGGAAGGGGTGAGCGGCGGCAGGTGAGGGTCGAGGAAGCTCAGGGGCCGAGCCATCGTGGCCGAGAAACCCAGGATGCCCCGATCACGGTGGTGGTGGAGGATCCGGTCGTCGGCATCCAGCAGAAAGGTGCCCCCCCGCTGGGTGAGGTGGTGATCCGTGGGCACGTAGGTGCGCCAGTGGCCGAGCACTTCCACCATGTTGCGGAGCCGCAGGGTGGCGAGCTCGAAGGGGCGCAGGAAGCCGCTGCCGCCGGCCCGCTCGAACAGAGCGCCCTGGATCTGCAGGCCGCCGATGGCCACCGTGTCGCCGGCGGCGAAGCGCTGGGGGGCGCGGCGGTCGCCGGTGTAGCCCCGCAGCACTTCCGCCAGGGTGCCCGGCGAACCGATGCCGGCGCACATCAGCAGCAGGTTGGGCCAGGGGCCCGGCAGCAGTTCCAGGCCGGGGTACAGCCCGAGGCTGCGGTGCAGCTCGGCGTCGGGTCTCACCTCCAGCCGCCCGACGGGGAAGCCGGTGAAGCCGCAGAACCGCTCCCGGCCGGCCTGGTCGCCGATGGCGATGGCCAGAACGCCGATGTCGGCCGCCGCCAGCCGGGGCAGGGCGGGCACCAGGGCCTGGGCGTACTCGAGGCTGTCGAAATCCCCGAGCTGGCCAAGCAGCACCACCAGCCGTCGGCGCCCGGGCCCCAGGCCGGACAGGGACGCCAGGTGCGCCCTGAGCACCTCGGGGGCCAGCTCCTGCAGGGTCGACGCCGGGTGGTCGCTGGTCATCAGGCCCCCTCCAGCCAGGTCGCCGCCACCTGCTCGGGCTGGTCGATGTGGGGCAGGTGGCCGCAGGCCTCCAGTTCCGTGATGCGCGGACCCAGCAGGGCCTGGGCGGCCCGTTTCTGGGGGGCGCGCAGGATCCGGTCGTCGGCACCCCAGAGCACCGCCAGGGGCTGGGGGGGCAGGGGGGCGCCGCAGCCGGCGAAGCCGCCGCTGCGGGCGAAGCGGCGCAGGGCCTCGGCCCAGCCCGGCGCCTTCAGGTGCAGGGAGGCGATCTCCAGTTCCGCCGGGCCCACATCCCGATCCGGGTCAGCGAAGGCGCTGCGGCAGAGGCCGCGGCGCACCGACGGCAGGCCCAGGAAGCGCACCCCCAGCCCGTCCAGCAGCGGTGGCAGGGGCATGGGCCTTCCGGTCAGACCGGCGGGTGCCAGCAGCAGGAGACGGCTGAAGCGGTCGGGATGGCGGCGCGCCAGTTCCACCGCCACCGAGCCTCCCATCGAGGCGCCGATCAGGCCCATGGGGCCCCCATGGGCCGGGTAGCGGTGGTCCAGCTCCAGCAGCAGGGCGTCCAGGTGGCGCAGCAGTGCCTGGGGGGTGTAGTCAGCCTCCGCGGGCCGGGGGCAGAAGCCGAAGCCATGCAGGTCGGGAATCAGCAGCCGGTGCCCGCCGGCCAGCAGGGGGGCCAGGCGGCGGAACTCCAGGAAGGAGCTGTCGAAGCCGTGCAGGAGCAGCAGCGGCGGCCCCTCGCCCAGGACCGCCACGGGCCAGGTCCCGGGATGGTCGGGCAGCTCCCACCATTGCACCTGGGCGGCCAGCTGGCGCCCCTGGGGGTCGAGCAGGGAGCCGGCGGCGGCCGTCACCAGATCACGGCCGCTGCTGGGGCCGGAGGGGCCTGCGTTCACGCCGGGTGCCGGTCGGCGGCGGCACCCACCATGGCGGCCAGCAGATCCTCCGGGCCGACGGCAAAGGGCAGCCGGTGCAGGTCGGAGTCCGGACGGCAGGCGAAGCGGCAGACCTCCCGCAGGTCCTCCAGGGTGGCGCCGGCCAGGCCCAGGGCCTCCAGATCGGTGGGCAAACCCAGCTGGCGGAAGAAGGGCAGCAGCTGCCGGCGGGCCTGGGCCGCCAGCCGGTTGCCGGCCAGCTGCTCCTCCAGCCCCAGCTGCACCAGCACCCCGAAGCCCACCTTTTCGCCGTGCAGGTTGCCGTGGGTCGCCGCCAGCTGGGTGAGCCCGTTGTGCACGGCATGGGCGGCCACGGTCCGGCAGCGGGCGCCACCGATGCCGCCGATCAGACCGGCGGTGAGGGCGCAGGCCTCCGCCACCCGCACCCAGGCATCCCCCTGGGGGTCCGCCAGGGCGCTCTCCCCCTCCAGCAGCAGCAGATCGCGCAGGATCCGGGCCATCTGCACCGCCTGCTGCACCAGGCCGTCGCCGCTGGAGCCGCTGCTCACCGAGGACTCGTACCACTTGGCCAGCGCATCGGCGATGCCGCTGGCGAGGGTGCGGCTGGGTGCCTGACGCACCAGGTCATGGTCGAAGACGAGCAGGTCCGGGCAGCGGTCCAGGGCCAGATCACCCAGGAAGGCCCCTTCAGGGGTGTAGAGATTGGCCAGGGCGGTCCAGCCGGCGCAGGTGGCGGCGCTGGTGGGCACGGTGATGCAGGGCAGGCCGAGCCGATGGGCCAGAAGCTTGCCCGCATCGAGCACCTTGCCGCCGCCGGCGGCGATCACCGCATCACAGCCCGCCTGGCCGGCCTCGGCCGCCAGGGAGCCGAGATCCTCCTCGCAGCAGTCCCTCAGCCCCTGGCTGATCCGGGGGCGGCCAGCGGCCCTCTCCAGATCGACGGCCAGTTGCTGGCGCAGCCCGAAGGTGGCCGCGCTCCGTCCGAGCAGCAACGGTCGTCGTCCCAGGGCAAGGATGGATGGCAGGGCCCGGGCCCAGGCACCGGGCCCCCGCAGCACGAGGGTCGGAGCGATGGCGTGGGTCTGGAGTGGATCCGTCATGGCCACAATCACCTCTCTGGAATGTAGAAGTCGGCCCTGCCCCCTCGCGATGACGATTCCCCTCAGAGGGCCGGGGCCCGGCGGTCCTCCTCCATCTGGGGAAGCCTGCGGTCGGGACGGGAGAGAAGGGCGGTGAAATCCTCCAGCGAAAGGGGTCGGCTGAAGTAATAGCCCTGGAACTGGTCGCAGCCGTAGGCGTTGAGCAGGGCCACTTCCTCGGCCCGCTCGGGGCCTTCCGCCAGGGTGATCAGCCCGAGTTCACGGGCCATGGCCAGGGTCGACTTGACGATGGCGCGGGAGGACTCGCGCCGATCGAAGGAGGAGATGAAGGAACGATCGATCTTGATCTTGTGGATGGGGAACTGATGCAGAACGCTCAGCGAGGAGAAGCCGGTCCCGAAGTCGTCCACGGCGATGGGGATACCCATGGCTTCCAGCCGACGCATCTTCTCCAGGGCGCCGATCTCGGCCAGAAGACAGGATTCGGTGATCTCCAGTTCGATCTCCTCCCCCTGCAGTCCGCTGGCGGCCAGCAGCTCCGCCACCAGGGTCGGCAGGTCGCCATTGGCTTCCTGAAACTGGAGGTTGGAGACGTTCACGGCCAGCGGCGGAACCTCCAATCCCTGCTCCCGCCATTGCCGGATCTGCTGGCAGGTGGCTTCCAGCACCCAGCGGCCGATCCGATGGATCAGGCCGCTGGCTTCGGCGATGGGGATGAACACTCCAGGCGACACCTGTCCCAGCCTGACGTTGTGCCACCGCAACAGACATTCCGCCCCCAGCAGGACTCCCTGGCCATCGGTCTGGGGCTGGAACATGAGGGAGAGCTCGCCGTGCTCGATGCCGAACTGCAGTTCGCTCTCGATCCGGAGCCTGTGCAGGCTCTCCCTGGTCATGCGCGGGTCGTAGGCCCTCACTGTGCCGGGGGACAGCTGCTTGGCTTCGGTGAGGGCCGTGGCGGCGAACTGGAGCAGCTCACCGGGGTCATGGCCGTGCTCCGGAAACAGACTGATGCCGCAGCAGGCGTTCAGTTCCACCACCAGCCCTTCACGCATGGGCAGGGCCTGACGCACCACCCGGATCAGCTCCTGGGCGCGGCTGATCGCCGTTCCGGTCTTGGTTCCCTTGCGCAGGATCACCAGGAACTCGTCGCTGCCGATGCGCGCCAGCAGCTCACCCGGCGCCAGGGAGCTGCGCAGCCGTGCGGCCGTCGCACTCAGCACCAGGTCTCCCTGGTCGTGGCCGAAACCGTCATTGATGCGCTTGAACCCGTCGAGGTCGAGCCAGAAGATCTCCAGACCACTCGCCTCACGGCCCATGGCCCCCTCCAGCTCCAGCCTGGCCTTGCGCATGTTCGGCAGATCCGTGAGTGGATCGTGGTAGCCGAGGTAATTGAGCCGATCGTCCTTTTCCTGGAGCTGGCTGAGGTCCGAGAGGACACCCATGTAGCGGGTGGTGCGTCCCTCGGCGTCGCGGATCGTCTGGATGTTCAGCCAGGCGGGGGAGGCTGATCTCCCCTGGGGCTGGATCCAGAGTTCCCCCTGCCAGCTGCCCCGGTCGATGACCGTGGCCCAGAGCCTCGCCCCATCCACCTTGGCGCCCTGCTGGCATGCCAGGAGATGCTCCTTCCGGCTCAGCAGAGCCTCACGGCTGCTGCCCACTAGGCGGCAGAAGGCATCGTTGACCTGAAGCAGACGTCCCTCCAGGTCGGTGATCGCCACGCCCTCCTCGATCTGGCGGAAGGCCTCCGTCGAGATCCTCAGCTCCCCCCGGGCATCGGCTTCCTGGGCATGGGCGCGGTCCGCCACGTCCAGAGCCACCTGAATGCGGTGGCTCTGGCGCACCAGCCGGTGGCTCAGGACCGTTAGCAGCCCCGTCAGCAGCAATCCGGAGGTCAGAACCCGGTCCCAGGGGCCGCTGCGCACCCGCTCCAGCCAGGGAAGGCGCGTGGCCAGCAGCCAGCGGACGCCGAGGATGTCGATCGGCCGCTGGTCGTCGCTGCTGAAGGCGGCCGGCGGCCGGCTCCGGGTGGTGTCGTGAATCAGCCGGGCGGGCGTTGGGCTCTGGGCGGCGAAGAGCTGCACGTCGACCGGTTCGTTGAGCTGGAACTCGGAGACCCGGATGGCGCCGTTGACGAGCTCGTCCGGCTGGAGCGGCAGCAGGAACCAGCCGCGCAGGGCCACCCGGCGCGCCTGCAGGGTCGCGGGAGCCTTGCCCTCTCGGTAGAGCGGCAGCAGCAGAAGCAGCATCCTGTCGTTCGGCTCCAGGCTGTACGGACCGGCTGCCAGGGGTTCCGACAGCAAGGGGCGACCGGCATCGCGGGACCGGTTCATCGCCTCGATCGCCGCGGGCTGTTGCAGCATGACCTGCAGGGCCATCCTCTGCTGTCGGGGCATGTCCGACGGATCGAGCAGCCTCAGCCGGGCGGGAGCGTCCCCCAGTTTCTCGATCCAGGCGATCGGCTGACCCACTTCCAGGGCGTCTGTCTGCAGCCGGATCCGCTCGAGATAGCGGGTGAAGGGGCCCTGGCCCAGGGTGGAGACAGCGTCGAAATGGGCGGCCAGGCCCTGAAGAGAGGCAGTGTTCGATTCCAGCCGGGTGCGTAGGGCCGAGCTGACGGCATTCAGGGCCTGGTCCCGGCGCAGCTGTTGCAGCCGACCGGAACTGCGCAGGGTGCTGACCAGCGAGAGGGTTGTGAGCAGGAGCCCGAACACCCCCACCGCCGCAGGCAGCCATCGGTGCCAACCCTGCGGATCCGCATGGGCGGGCATAGCCTCGGCGGATCGGGGCGGGCTCTCCTGCATCCCAGCAGCGTAGAGAAGACGATTTTCACCAGCAACCGCCATCTTTTCATCGTGGTATCTCCGCTTGTCGCTGGCGTAAACCTGTCAAAAACACAGCCCCAGCTGCGGTGGCGAATGGCTGTCGGCCTGATGCTGACGCTTGTTCTGTCGGCCTGCGGAAACAAGGTCCCTGAGTTGCGCATTGCCATCAACGAATGGCCTGGTTTCGCCTACTTCCGCCTGGCTCAGCGCCAGAAGATGTTCCGGGAGTCGTCGGTCAGGGTGAAGATCCAGTCCTTCCGAAATCCCGCTGATCAGATTCGTCGTTACGTCGAGGGTGGTGCCGATGCGGTTTCATTCTCGATGGGGGACACCATCCTGGTCTGCGCCAAGGTGCCGCAGCGATGTCCGGTGATCGTCTTCGTGATCGATGAATCTCGCGGCGGCGATCAACTTCTTGGCCTGCCAGGATACGAGACCCTTTCTTCTTTGCGCAATCAGCCTATCGCCTTAGAAGATTCCGCGCTCTCGATGTATCTCATCCAACGTATTTTTGAACGGGCTGAGCTTGGGGGCCCTCCACCCTCCCAACTTCGTTTCGCGCCCCAGGAGGCTTTCGCAGGCATGCTCCGATCAGGGGAGGTCAAGGCGGTGCTCACCTATCCACCGAGCTCTGCGATGTTGCAGAAAAAGCTGGATCTGCGATTGGTGATCTCCACCCGGTCTCTGCCGGGGGAGGTTCTGGATGTGCTGGCGGTGTCACCGGAGTATCTGCGGCGACATCCCAGGGCGGTGGCGGCCCTGATCGAGGGCTGGCGCGAGGCGCGCTCCCTGGAGCGGAACTCCCCCGACAAGGTGGTGCCCGCGTTGGCTTCCATGATGGGAATTCCCGTGGAGCAACTCCGATCGGAACAGAAGGGCCTGCTGTATCCGGGAATGCAGGAGCAGTATCAGATGCTCTCCAGCGAGGGTGGGACCCTCATGGGCCCCCTGCGCAGGGAACATGCCGTGCTGGTGAAAATGGGGCTGATCGAATCCCCAACCCCCCTGCCCCGTCTGGACGGGAGGTTCATCTTTCCCACCCTGCCCAACTGAAACCGCCGATCAAGCGCTGGCGCTGGCCAGTTCCGGCAGAGCCGGTGTGGCCGACTGCTTGCGGATCACCACCTGCTTGTCGTCGTCGACATCCACGAGGCAGGCATCGCCTTCGCCGATCCGGCCGGAGAGGAATTCCTCTGCCAGCGAATCCTCCAGCAGGCGCATCACGGCGCGGCGCAGGGGACGGGCTCCGTAGCTGGGGTTGTAGCCCTCTTCCACGAGTCGTTCCTTGAAGGCCTCGGTGACCGCCATGCCGATGCCCTTGTCCTGCATGCGGGCGAAGACTTCGCGCAGCATGATCTCGGCGATCAGTTTGACTTCGTCGCGGGTGAGCTGACGGAAGACGATGATCTCATCGAGACGGTTGAGGAACTCGGGGCGGAAATACTGCTTGAGTTCCTCATTGACCAGGGAGCGGATCCGGTTGTACTGCGTCTCCTCAACATCGCCGCCGCCGAACTCAAAGCCGAGGCCGCCGCCGCCCTTCTCGATCACCTTCGAACCGATGTTCGAGGTCATGATGATGAGTGTGTTCTTGAAGTCGACCGTACGACCCTTGGAATCAGTGAGCCGGCCGTCTTCCAGGAGCTGGAGCAGCAGGTTGAACACATCGGGGTGGGCTTTCTCGATCTCGTCGAAGAGCACCACGGTGTAGGGACGGCGACGGACTGCCTCGGTGAGCTGGCCGCCTTCGTTGAAGCCCACATAGCCAGGAGGCGAGCCGATCAGCTTGCTCACGGTGTGGCGCTCCATGAACTCGCTCATGTCGAGGCGGATCATGGCCTCCTCGCTGCCGAAGAAATAGGCGGCCAGAGCTTTGGTGAGTTCGGTCTTGCCGACGCCGGTGGGGCCGGAGAAGATGAAACTAGCGATGGGGCGGTTGGGATTCTTCAGACCCACCCGGGCCCGCCGGATCGCCCGGGACACGGCCCTGACCGCTTCGTCCTGGCCGATCAGCCGCTGGTGCAGAGTCTCCTCCATGTTCAGCAGCTTCACAGACTCGCTTTCGGTGAGCTTCTGCACCGGCACGCCCGTCCAGGAGGCGACGATCTGGGCGATGTCCTCTTCGGTCACCAGCGGCGAACGGGATTCGTCGGTACCGCCAGCATCGGCAGGCGGGGCGACGAGCGCGACCGCCGCCTCGCCCTCCACGGAGGCGCCTGCAGGTTCGTCGTCACGGCGGGCCTGCAGGATCGAACGGATCTGGTCGCGCAGCTCCACTTCCTTGTCGCGGAGTTCACCGGCCTTGGTGAAGTCCTGCTGACGCACGGCGTCCTCCTTTTCCTTCTGGACGCCCCGTAGCTGTTTATCGACTTCCTTGGCAGCCGGTGGCAGCTTGGAGTTGAGCAGGCGCACCCGGCTGCCGGCCTCATCGATCAGGTCGATGGCCTTGTCGGGAAGGAACCGGTCGCTGATGTAACGGTCGCCGAGGGTGGCGGCGGCCACGAGGGCCTCGTCGCTGATCTTGAGACGGTGGTGCTGCTCGTAGCGCTCCCGCAGACCCTTGAGAATCTCGATGGTGTCGATGACGGAAGGTTCTCCCACCATCACCGGCTGGAAGCGGCGCTCGAGGGCGGCATCGCGCTCGATGTGTTTCCGGTACTCGTCGAGGGTGGTGGCGCCGATGCACTGGAGCTCGCCCCTTGCCAGGGCGGGCTTGAGAATGTTGGCGGCGTCGATGGCCCCTTCGGCGGCACCGGCTCCGATCAGGGTGTGAACCTCATCGATCACCAGGATCACGTTCCCGGCGGAGCGGATCTCCTCCATGATCTTCTTGAGTCGCTCCTCGAACTCACCCCGATATTTGGTGCCGGCCACCAGCAGGCCGATGTCGAGGGTGAGGACGCGCTTGTCCTCGAGGATGTCGGGGATCTCCCCCTGGGTGATGCGCTGGGCGAGCCCTTCGGCGATGGCCGTCTTGCCGACGCCTGGTTCGCCGATCAGCACCGGATTGTTCTTGGTGCGGCGGCCGAGGATCTGAATCACCCGGTCGATTTCGTTCTGACGGCCCACCACCGGATCGAGCTTGGACTCGGCCGCCAGCTGGGTGAGATTGCTGCCGAACTCATCGAGGGTGGGCGTCTTGGTGGAGCCTTTGCCCGATCCGCCGGAGGCCACCTCGGCCGTTTCGCCCAGCATGCGGATCACCTGGGTGCGCACCTTGGCCAGATCGACCCCGAGGTTCTCCAGAACCCGGGCGGCGACGCCCTCGCCTTCGCGGATCAGGCCCAGCAGCAGGTGCTCGGTGCCGATGTAGTTGTGCCCCAGCTGGCGCGCCTCCTCGAGGGACAGCTCCAGGACCCGCTTGGCCCTGGGAGTGAAGGGGATCTCGACGGCCACGAAGCCCGAGCCCCGACCGATGATCTTCTCCACCTCCACCCGGGCGTCCTTGAGGTTGACCCCCATTGACTTGAGAACCTTGGCGGCGACACCGGTGCCTTCGCCGATCAGGCCCAGCAGGATCTGCTCGGTGCCGACGAAGTTGTGACCGAGGCGGCGGGCCTCTTCCTGGGCCAGCATGATCACCTTGATGGCCTTCTCGGTAAACCGCTCGAACATGGGGCGGGACCAGATGCAAGTGCAACCAACCTATCAGGATTGAAGGGCGGCGTGGGAACCCGCGACCACTCTCGCCTCGAACCTTTGTGCCGCAAGGGCTGAAGCCGACCAGAAAATAAATAACTGGCTGTGAATCAGCGGAAATGAGTACATATAACTTCGGTTATCCACACTCTTTCACGTCTTCATGCTGAGCCATTGGATCAGGGCGTCCTCGCCGTTGCGGTAGTAACCATGACGGATGCCGGCGGTGCGGAACCCCAGGGCCCCGTAGAGCCCGCGGCCGGAGTCGTTTCCGGCCGCCACCTCCAGCGTCGCCCTGGTGGCTCCGCGGAGGGCGGCATGGTCCATCAGTTCCACCAGCACCCTGCGTCCGAAGCCCCTGCGGCGATGGCCGGGGGCCACCGCCACCAGGGTGATGTGGAGCTCGTCGAGCACCAGCCAGCCGCAGGCCATGGCCAGCAGCTCCGGGCCCCGGCCCAGGCCGATGCCCGGCCGTTCCTCCTCCTCCAGCTCCCGCTGCCACTGGCCCAGGCTCCAGAGCCCCCCCAGGGCGGCCCTGTCCAGGGCCAGGCAGGCGGGCGCGTGGGCCGGAGCCAGCCGGAACAGGGTCGGGGCCGGCAGGGGAAAGGGGGGCGGCACGGCCGACGGGCATGAACCTCCTTACGATCAGGCATCCCGACCTTCCTCCGGAGCAGGCCGTCATGGTGACGAGCGCATCCCCGACGACCGATTCCCTCGCCCCATCCCCCGGCGCGGGGAGCACCGTTTCGGCCGAGGAGGGCGGGGTGGCCTACGAGAACGACGTCGATCTCCTCAGTCCGAACCGCAACCTGGCCCCCATCACCGCCCGTTGTGACGGCCGGGGCCGGCTGACGGTGGGTGGCTCCCTTTTGAGCGATCTGGTCCGTACCCACGGCACACCGCTCTACGTGCTGGACGAGGCCACCCTGCGGGCCACCTGCAGGGCCTACCGGCAGGCCCTGGCTGAGCACTACCCCGGCGAGGCCCTGGCCCTCTACGCCTCCAAGGCCAACAGTTCCCTGGCGATCACCGCCCTGGTGGCCTCCGAGGGACTGGGCCTCGATGCCGTCTCCGCCGGCGAGCTGCTCACGGCCCTCGAGGGCGGCATGCCGGCCGATCGGATCGTTCTGCACGGCAACAACAAGTCGGCCGAAGAGCTCCAGCTCGCCATCGACCGGGGCGTCACCGTGGTGCTCGACAACTGGAACGACATCGAACTGCTCACCAGGCTGGCGGCTTCGCGGCCGCGGCCCGTTCGTCTGCTGGTGCGGTTCACACCGGGCATCGAGTGCCATACCCACGACTACATCCGCACCGGTCACCTCGACAGCAAGTTCGGCTTCGATCCCGACCAGCTGGAACCGGTGCTGCGTCACCTGGCCGCCTGTCCCTGGGCCTGGCTGGATGGCCTGCATGCCCACATCGGCTCCCAGATCTTCGAGCTGGAACCCCACCGCGACCTCGCCGGAGTGATGGCCGATGCCCTGGCCCTGGCCCGCTCCCTCGGTCACCCCTGCGGCGACCTCAACGTCGGCGGCGGCCTCGGCATCCGCTATGTCGGCTCCGACGATCCGCCGAGCATCCAGGAATGGGTGCGCGTGGTGGCCGGGGCGGTGGCCGAAGCCTGCCGTCAGCGCCAGCTGGCGCTGCCCCGGCTGCTCTGCGAGCCGGGTCGTTCCCTGGTGGCCACGGCCGGACTCACGCTCTACACGGTGGGCAGCCGCAAGGAGATTCCTGGTCTGCGCACCTATCTGGCGGTGGACGGTGGAATGAGCGACAACCCTCGCCCGATCACCTATCAGTCGCTCTACACGGCCGTCATGGCCGACCGGCCCCTCGCCGAAGGCACCGAAACGGTGACCGTGGCGGGCAAGCACTGCGAATCCGGAGATGTGCTCCTCCATGACGTCCGGCTGCCGGCCGCCACCCCCGGGGATGTGCTGACGGTGTTCGCCACCGGGGCCTACAACGCCTCCATGGGCTCCAACTACAACCGGATTCCACGCCCGGCGGCGGTGCTGGTCCGCGACGGCGTCGCCGAGCTGGTGCAGCGGCGGGAGCAGCCGGAAGACCTACTGCGCTACGACGTCCTGCCGGCCCGGCTCCGGCCGGTAATCTGAGTCCGACAGGCGGCCTTCCGGTGACCCGGCCTGCCCTTCCCATTCCTTGTGATCTGGCTGCGGCTCATCGATCCCCGCCTGCTGCTCGATCTTCTGTTCGCCTCCCTGCTCGGGCTGCTTCTGCTCGGCCGGGTCACCGAGGCGCGCACCCTCTGGCTGCTGCGGGGGTATCTGTTCCTGGTGGCGCTGGCCTGGTTCGTGCAGCGCTACGCCAACCTGCCGCTCACCAGCAGCCTGGTGGATGCCCTGGTGCTGGCCTGTAGCCTCGCCCTGGCGATCCTCTGGCAGGGCGAGCTGCGGCGGCTGATGGAGCTGCTGGGCACCGGGCGGATCGGGGTTCTGTTCGCCGATCGCAGCCGCGACCAACTGGCCTCCGGCTCGGTCAGCATGCTCACCGAGGCGGCTGGCCGGCTCTCCCAGGTCCGCTGCGGGGCCCTGATCGTGCTCGATCTGGGCAGCGATCTGCGGCCGGAGGATTTCCTCAATCCCGGCATCCGGATCGATGCCCACCTTTCGGTCGACCTGATGCTGAACCTCTTCGCGGTGGACACGCCGCTCCATGACGGTGCCGTTCTGGTCCAGAAGAACCGGATCGTGGCGGCTGGTGTGATCCTGCCCCTCTCCCGCCAGGGCCTGAATCGCTACGGCACCCGCCATCTGGCGGCCATGGGCCTCACCGAGCGCCACGACGGCTGCTTCTGCATCGTCGTCTCCGAGGAGACGGGCACCCTGTCCCTGGCCTCCCAGGGCCGACTGGAGCGGCCCATCACCAGCAGCCGACTTCACGACCTGCTCACCGACGCCCTGGCCACCGTGCCGACGGGACGTAGCGTGTCCGCGGACCCGCCGGAACATCGCGGATGAGTCGCGCCCTGGCGACCACTCCATTCTCCGATCCCGATCAGCTGCCCGCCCAGCTCGATCCGGCTCGGTTGCCACGCCATGTGGCCGTGATCATGGACGGCAACGGTCGCTGGGCCCGCCAGCGGGGTCTGCCCCGGGCCATGGGCCACCGAGCCGGGGTGGAGGCGCTGAAGCGCACGCTCCGCCACTGCAGCGACTGGGGTATCGGCGCCCTCACCGCCTACGCCTTCTCCACCGAGAACTGGACCCGGCCCGGGGAGGAGGTGGCCTTTCTGATGGCCCTGTTCGAACGGGTGCTGGCCAGGGAGCTGGAGGCGCTGGAGCGCCAGCAGGTGCGGATCCGCTTCCTGGGTGATCTGGAGCCGCTGCCCGAGGGCCTGCAGGGCCTGATCGCCGATGCCACCGAGCGCACCGCCGGCAACACCGGCATCCATTTCAATGTCTGCACCAACTACGGTGGCCGCAGCGAGCTGGTGCGCGCCGCCCGGCGCCTGGCCGACCGGGCGGCCCGGGGCGAGCTTGACCCGGCCAGCATCGATGAATCCCTGTTCGCCGGCGAGCTGTTCACCGCCGGCGACGCCGATCCCGATCTGCTGATCCGCACCAGCGGCGAGCACCGCATCAGCAACTTCCTGCTCTGGCAACTGGCCTATGCGGAGCTGCACATCACCGAGGTGCTGTGGCCCGATTTCGACACCGGGGCCCTGCTGGCGGCGCTGTTGGATTATCAGGGCCGCCAGCGCCGCTTCGGCGGCGTCCAGAACGGTGTGGAGAACGCTCAATGAAACTGCGCCACGACTGGTCCCGCGAGGAGATCCAGGCCCTGCTCACCCTGCCCCTGGTCGATCTGTTGTGGCAGGCCCAGGCTGTGCACCGCACTGCCAACCCCGGGTACCACGTCCAGCTGGCCTCTCTGCTGAGCGTCAAGACCGGTGGCTGCGAGGAGGATTGCTCCTATTGCCCCCAGTCGATGCACCACGCCAGCGACGTGGCCGGCCGTCCCCAGCTGGCGGTGGAACCGGTGCTGGAGCGGGCCCGGGCGGCCCGGGCCGCCGGCGCCCACCGGTTCTGCATGGGTTGGGCCTGGCGGGAGATCCGGGACGGGGCCCCCTTCGAGGCCATGCTCTCGATGGTGCGCGGTGTGCGGGAGCTGGGACTCGAGGCCTGCGTCACCGCCGGCATGCTCACAGGCGACCAGGCGGAGCGGCTGGCGGCGGCGGGGCTCACCGCCTACAACCACAACCTGGACACCAGCCCGGAGCACTACGGCCGGATCATCTCCACCCGCACCTACCAGGAGCGGCTCGAAACCCTGCAGCGCGTGAGGTCCGCCGGCATCGACCTCTGCTGCGGCGGCATCATCGGCCTCGGGGAGGCCCTGGAAGACCGGGCTGGCCTCCTGCAGGTGCTGGCCTGCCTGGATCCCCATCCCGAGAGCGTGCCGATCAACGCTCTGGTGGCCGTGGCGGGCACCCCCCTGGAGGAACGGCCCCCTGTGGACCCCCTGGAGCTGGTGCGGATGGTGGCCACCGCCCGCATCCTCATGCCCCGCAGCCGGGTGAGGCTGAGCGCCGGCCGGGAGCAGCTGGGGCGGGAGGCCCAGATCCTCTGCCTGCTGGCGGGGGCCGATTCGATCTTCTATGGCGACACCCTGCTCACCACCTCCAACCCGGCGGTGGCCAGCGACCGGGAGCTGCTGCAGGCGGCCGGAGTGCGGGTCTCCACGGCACCGGCACCGGTGGCGGCAGCGCGCTGAGGGTGCAGGTCGCCGCCTTCTATCGGTTCGTCAGCTTCACGGCGGCGGAACTGCCCCTCTGGCGCGAGCGGCTCCAGGCCTTCGGCCGTGCCGGGGACCTGCGCGGCACCGTGCTGCTGGCGGGCGAAGGCATCAACGGCACCGTCTGCGGTTCCGCCACCGGCGTCGGCGCCCTCCTCGACCACCTGCAGGCCGATCCGCGGCTGGCGGGGCTGGAGGTCAAGCGCAGCGAGGCGACCCACCAGATCTTCCATCGCTTCAAGGTCCGCCTCAAGCAGGAGATCGTCACCATGGGGGTGCCCTCGGTCGCGCCCCGGGCCGGCAGCGGGGTGCCGGTGGCTGCTGAGCATTGGAACGACCTGCTGGCCGACCCGGACACCCTGGTGATCGATACCCGCAATGGTTACGAGGTGGCCCTGGGCAGTTTCGAAGGGGCGATCGATCCGGACACCGCCAGTTTCCGGGACTTTCCTGTCTGGGTGGAGCGGCAGTTGCGGCCCCTGGTGGCCGATCGGCGCCCGCGCCGGCTGGCCCTGTTCTGCACCGGCGGCATCCGCTGTGAGAAGGCCACGGCCCACCTGCTGGCGGAGGGCTTCACCGGCGTCCACCAGCTGCAGGGCGGCATCCTGCGCTACCTGGAGCGGGTGCCGGAGGCCGCCAGCCGCTGGCGGGGGGAGTGCTACGTCTTCGACCAGCGGGTGGCCCTCGATCACCGGCTCGTCCCCGGCCACCACAGCCTCTGCCATGCCTGTGGCCTGCCCCTCAGCCCCGCCGACCGGGCCCTGGCGAGCCACGTGGAAGGGGTGAGCTGCCGCCACTGCATCGGCCGCTTCTCCGCCGCCGACCGGGAGCGGTTCGCCGAGCGCCAGCGCCAGATGGCCCTGGCCGACCTCCGCGGCGACCGCCACATCGGCCGGGCGATGCCGCCGGCCGACCGCTGAGCACTGCCCGATGGACCCTCCGATCTTCTACAGCTTCCGCCGCTGCCCCTTCGCCATCCGGGCCCGGATGGCCCTGGCGGCGGCCGGGCTGCGGCCGGGCTCGGAGCTGGAACTCCGCGAGGTCCATCTCGATCACAAGCCTCCCGAACTTCTGGAGGCCTCGGCCAAGGGCACCGTGCCGGTGCTGTGGCTGCCCGCGGCTGCCGGAGCGGGCCCTGCGGGCGTGCCGCAGGTGCTTGACGAGAGCCTGGCGGTGATGCGCTGGGCCCTGGGCGCCCATGACCCGGCCGATCTGCTGCGGGCCGGTGCCCCCATGGAGCGCGCGGCCATCGCCGCCCTGATCGAGGAGAACGACGGAACGTTCAAGACCCACCTGGATCGCTTCAAGTACGCCAGCCGCCATCCCGGTGCCGACCCCATGGAGCACCGGGCCGCCGCCCTGCGGATCCTCATGCGCTGGAGCGTGGCCCTGGAGCGGGGGGGCTGGCTGGTGGGATCGCGGGCCTCCCTGGCCGATCTGGCCTTGTGGCCCTTCGTGCGCCAGTTCCGGCTCGCCGATCCGGCGGGATTCGATCGGGAGCCGGCCCTCACCCCGCTGCGCCGCTGGCTGCACCGCTTCCTGGAAGGTCCCGCCCTCGCCGAGGTGATGGCGGAGGCCTGGGCTCCCCGCCACGCCTGGCGATCCCCCCGCTGGCTCTACCACCTGGCCCTGGCGGAGGAGTGGCGGGAGGCCCGCACCCAGGGGGTCTACCGACGCTCCACCCGGGGGCGCTCCCTGGAGGAGGTGGGGTTCATCCACGCCAGCGGCGCCCACCAGGTGGACGCCACCTTCCAGCGCTTCTACGACGATGCGGGGGAGGTGCTGCTGCTCACCATCGACCCCCAGCAGCTCTCCGCGCCGGTGCGCTGGGAACCGGCCCCCCCCAGCGGAGAGCGCTTCCCCCACATCCATGGGCCCCTGCCCCTGAAGGCGGTGCTGACGGCCGAGCCCTTTCCCCGCCGGCCGCCAGCTCCGGTGGTGTCGCCCTCCCCATGCTGACCCTGGCGGCCGTGGAGCAGGGGGCCCGGGCCCGGGGTCTGCTGCTGCGGCTGCGTGTCGGTGGGTGGGTGGGGGTGCGGGGGGTGCGGGTGGTGCTGGCCCGGCCCCGGCCGGAGGCTGCGCCGCTGCTGCTGGGGGAGCTCAAGGGCTGGTTTCTGCCGGCGCGGGACGGTCTGCGGCTGGACACCATGCGCGTGCAGGGTCAGGACACCCAGGCCGTCGGGCCGCTGATCTGGGCCGCCACCTTCGCCTGGGCCCTGGAAACCACCCCCTGCCGCACGGCCCGGCTGCTGGCCATCCGCGACGGGGATCGCCAGCACCGGCGGCTGGTGCGCTACTTCCGCCGCCTCGGCTTCGTCCCCCTGCGGGAGCTGGGCGGCGATCCGCTGGATCTGGCCCCGCGGCTGCTCTGGGGCGGCGCCGGCCTGCTGATGCAGGCAGACTGCGGCGAAGGGCTGCGGCGCTGCGAGCGATGGCTTCGCCACACGGCACCGGTCTGATTCGCCGCCAGCCTGGCCCCCCCGGATCGCTCCGGCCCCCGTGCCATCATCCGCAGCGCCGGCCCCGGTGCACGGACGGATGACTCTTGATGACGGCGGCGACGGGCTGAAGGCCATGGCAGCGGCCTTTGACCTGCCCGGACCGGTCGCGAGCGTCGAGCCCCTGGGCAGCGGCAACGTCAACGACACCTATCAGGTGAGCACCGAGGGCTCCCCCGGGCGGCGCTACGTGCTGCAGCGTCTGAACCAGCGGGTGTTCCGCCGGCCCGATCTGGTGATGGCCAACATCCTCACCATCGGGGAGCACGTGGGCAAGCGACTGGCGCGGGCCTGTCCCGTGCGGGGGGAGCGCCGCTGGGAACTGCCTCAGGTGGTGCGGGCGCGGCGGGACGGTCGGGCCTGGGTGGAACGGGGCGATGAGTTCTGGCGCCTGCTCACCTTCGTCGAAGCCGCCCGCAGCTTCGACGTGGTGGCCTCGGCTGATCAGGCCCGGGAGGTGGGCTACGGCCTTGGACTGTTCCATCACCTGATCAGTGACCTGCCTCCGGAGCGGCTGGCGGACACCCTGGAGGGCTTCCATGTGACCCCCTCCTATCTGGCCCACTACGACGCGGTGCTGGCGAGTGCAGCAGGGGTGACGGGGACCGATGTTCACCACTGCCGTGCCTTCGTGGAGGACCGTCGCGACTTCGCCCCGGTGCTGGAGCAGGCGCGGGCGCGGGGGCTGCTCGTGCCGAGGCCCATCCATGGGGACCCGAAGGTCAGCAACGTGATGCTGGATGTGCACACCGGCCTGGCGGTGGCGCTGGTGGACCTGGACACGGTGAAGCCGGGGCTGATTCACTACGACATCGGCGACTGTCTGCGTTCGTGCTGCAATCCGGCGGGGGAGGAAACCAGCGATCTGGACAGCGTGCGTTTCGACCTCGAGCGCTGCCGGCAGGTGCTGGGCGGCTACCTGGCCGCGGCGGCGGGTTTTCTCACCGATGCGGACTACGACCATCTCCAGTCCGCCATCCGCCTGATCAGCTTCGAGCTCGGTCTGCGCTTCTTCACCGACCATCTGGCCGGTGATGTCTATTTCCGGGCGGACCATCCTGGCCACAACCTGCAGCGGGCCATGGTGCAGTTCCGCCTGACGCGGAGCATCGAGGCCCAGGAGCGTCAGATCGCTGCCCTGATCGCGGATCTGCGGGCCCACCATTCCCCCGCGTGTCGGTGATGGCCCTTCCCTCTGGCGCTGCGTTCGGCCTCCATCCCTTCGATCCCGGCGTCGTGCCGCCGGCCCTGCGGCTGAGCGGCCGGGTGGAGCGCCAGGACGGCCGGCTGAGCCTGATCTATCACCTGGAGGGTCCCCTCCAGACGCTGCGGCTGCCACCCTGGGCCCAGGCCCCGGGGCGCCGCGACGAGCTCTGGACGACCACCTGCTTCGAGTGTTTTCTGGCCACCGGGGAACAGGGCCCCTACTGGGAGGTCAACCTGTCACCGGCCGGGCACTGGAACCTCTACAGGCTCGAGGACTACCGCTCCGGCCTCCGGCCCGAGTCCGCCTGCGGGACCCCCAGCCTCCAGCTGGACTCCGGCGAGTGCCGCCTGACCCTGCGGGCGGCCATCCCCCTGCCCCCGGCCCTGGCGGCCGCGACGCGGCTCCACCTCGGGGTGACGGCCGTGATCGCGTCCGCCGCGGGGGAGCTGAGCTACTGGGCCCTGGCCCATCCCGGCCCCGAACCCGATTTCCACCGCCGGGACGGCTTCCTGCTGCGGCTCTGAACCGCGGATCCGGGATGATCGATAGGGTGTGGGTTCCGCCGGCCCCCATCGCTGATGCGATCCGTCGTTCTGGCCCTTGCCCTGATGGTGGCCGCTCCGGGCGCCCGGGCCGTCCCGTTCAGCCTGCGCAGCAGCGACATCCCCGCCGGCGGCACCATCGGGCTGCGCCAGGTGTTCGACGGCTTCGGCTGCACCGGCGCCAACATCTCCCCTGCCCTGGCCTGGAGCGGACCACCGGCGGGCACCCGCAGCTTCGCCCTGCTGGTGCACGATCCCGACGCCCCCACCGGAGGCAGCGGCTGGTGGCACTGGCTGCTGCTCGACCTGCCCGCCGGCCTGAGGGGACTGCCCTCCGGTGCGGGGAGCGCTGGTGGCGCCGGCCTGCCCGCCGGGGCCCGCCAGATCCGCACCGACTACGGCATCCCGGGCTGGGGTGGTCCCTGCCCGCCGGTGGGGGACAGCCCCCATCGCTACGTGTTCACGCTCCATGCCCTGAAGGTGGCGAAGCTGGAGGTTCCCGAGGGCGCCTCCGCTGCCCTGGCGGGTTACATGGTGAACGCCAACAGCCTGGGCACGGCCACCTTCACGGGCTTCTACGGCCGCAGCCGCTGAGGCTCACAAGTGGGCACTGATCCATCCTCACCGGCGTGGTAGCTGCTGCGCACCAGGGGGCCGCTGCGCACCTGGAGGAAGCCCAGGCCCCGGGCGACGGCGCCCAACTCTTCGAACTCCTCCGGCCTCCAGTAGCGGGCCACCGGGATGTGGGCCAGGGAGGGCCGCAGGTACTGGCCCAGGGTGAGCCGCTGGCAGCCGGCCGCCCGCAGCTGCTCCAGGCTGGCCACCACCTCCTGGCGGCTTTCGCCGAGGCCCAGCATCAGACCGGATTTGGTGGGGATCGCCGGCGCCAGTTCCCGGGCGGCGGCCAGCAGCTCCAGGGAGCGGCGGTAGGTGGCGCCGCGGCGCACCTCTCCCTGCAGGCGCTCCACCGTCTCCAGGTTGTGGTTGAAGCACACCGGAGCGGCGGCCAGCACCGTGGCCAGCCGCTGGCGCTGGGCCCGGCGGCCCGCCTCCGGGTCCGGGTGGCCGCCCCAGAAATCGGGGGTGAGCAGTTCGATCGCCACGGCGGGATCACGCCGGCGAATCGCCGCCATCGTGGCAGTGAACAGGCCGGCACCGTGGTCGGCCAGGTCGTCGCGGGCCACGGCGGTGAGCACCACGTAGCGCAGCCCCAGCACCTGCACCGCCTCGGCCACCCGCTCCGGCTCGCTGCCATCGAGGGGAACGGGGGCCCGGCCCTTGTCCACCTGGCAGAAGGCGCAGCTGCGGGTGCAGATGGGCCCGCCCAGCAGGAAGGTGGCGGTGCCGGCGGCGTAGCACTCCCCCCGGTTGGGACAGCGGCCCTCCTCGCAGATGGTGTGCAGCCGCTGCTGCTTCACCACCCCCTGCACCCGCTCCAGGGCCGAGGCCTCCCCCAGGGGCCGGCGGATCCAGTCCGGCAGCCGCTCGGCGGGAGGGATGGCGCTGTAGCGGCTGGTGCTGGTCATGGCTGCGGGCTCATTCCATCCGGCGGCGGCCTTCGAAGGCCCGCGCCAGGGTGACCTCATCGGCGTATTCCAGCTCCCCCCCCACCGGCAGGCCGTAGGCGATGCGGGTGACGCTGGTGAAGGGCTTCAGCAGCCGGGCCAGGTAGAGGCTGGTGGTGTCCCCCTCGACGCTGGGGGTGAGGGCCAGGATCACCTCGGTGATCCCGTCCCGGTCCACCCGCTCCACCAGGGGCTGGATCTGCAGCAGTTCGGGGCCCACCCCATCCATCGGCGAGATCAGTCCCCCCAGCACGTGGTAACCCCCGTGGAATTCGTGGGTGCGCTCCATCGCCAGCAGGTCGCGGGAGTCGGCCACCACGCACACCTGGCCGTTGCGGCGCTCCTCGTTGCGGCAGATCTCACAGAACTCCTCGGCCGAGAGATGGAAGCAGCCGCGGCACTGCCCCACCTGGCTGCGGGCCGCCAGCAGGGCATCGGCGAAGCTGCGGATCTGCTCCTCCGGCTGGCGCAGCAGATGCAGGGCCAGCCGCTGGGCCGTGCGGGGGCCGATGCCCGGCAGGCGCTCGAACTGGTCGATCAGCCGGGCCAGGGGTCGGGTGAAACCGCTCAGCGAACCGCTGCAGATGGGGAGAATCTAGGAGGGGCCTGGCGCGCGGAGCGGGGGGGCGCCGGGTGAAGATGGCCCATGGCTCCCGCCCGCCCCCTTGCCCCGCTTCGCGCCATGGGTTCTTCCGCCGCCCCCGTCCCCGGTGCTCCACCGGCCTCCGCTCGCCGCAACGGGCGCCGCCGGGGCCTGGGCTCCCTGCTGACGGGGCTGCTGCTGACCCTGGTGCTGGTGGGTTGCAGTGCCGCCGCCGCGGGCCTCAATTCCTTCCAGAGTCCCGACGGGCGCTACGCCTTCCTCTATCCCACCGGCTGGACCCGGGTGCAGGTGAGCGATGGCCCCCAGGTGGTCTTCCACGATCTGATCAACAGCGACGAGACCCTCAGCCTGGTGGTGTCCGAGGTCACCCCGGAGCGGGACCTCAGCCAGCTGGGCAGCGCGGTCGAGGTGGGGGAGACCCTGCGCCGCAGCGTGATTTCGCCGGAGGGCAGCGGCCGTGATGCCGAGCTGGTGGAAGCCCGCGAACGGGAGCAGGGAGGCCACACCTACTTCGATCTCGAATACCGGGTCCATCTGGCCGACCGGGACCGCCACGAGCTGGCCACGGTGGTGGTGGACCGTGGCCGGCTCTATACCTTCGCCGCCAGCACCAACGAGGCCCGCTGGACCAAGGTGAAGGACCTGTTCGGGGTGGTGATCGGCTCCTTCACCCTGCAGATCTGAGCGTGACCGCACCGGGACCGGCGGGGGCTCGCCAGGTCCGGGTGGCTGTGGTGGGGGGGGGGCTGGCCGGCAGCCTGCTGGCCCTGGAGCTGGCGGAGCGGGGGCTGGCCGTGGTGCTCATCGATGCCGGCAGCGACGGGGCCACGGCCCTCAGCTACGGCGGCGTGGCCTGGTGGGCCGGAGCTCCCGGTCCCCTTGGCGGGCTGATCCGCCGGGCTCCGGCCGCCTGGCACCGGCTCGAGGCCCGCCATGGCCCGCTCGGCTGGCGGGGCTGCGGGCTGCGGCTCCATGGCGGCGGCTGGGCCACCCCGCTGCTGCGGCCCCCGTTCGCCCAGGTGGACAGCACCGTGCTGATGGCCGCCCTGCCTGGGGCGCTGGCGGCTGCCGGGGTTGCCCGGCGCCGTGCCCGGGTGGTGGGTCCGCCGCGGCCCGGTTCCGGTGGCTGGCTGCTGGATCTGGAGCCGGGCCCGCTCCTGACGGTGGATCAGGTGGTGCTGGCGGCGGGGGCCGGTTGCCGCCAGCTGGCTCCCGGCCTGCCCGAGCGGCTGCGGGCCAGCTGGGCCGGCGTGCTCACTCTGCAGGATCGATCCAACCTGCCGAGGTCGCCACCCAGCCGCTGGGTGCGCCATGCCGCGGCCTGCCGCATCGTGCAGCCCCGCCGCTGGCAGCGCCCGGCCCTGGAGGGGGGCGCCGCGGCGCTGCAGGAGGAGCGCTGGATCGTGGATGCCGGTTTCGCCCCCTGGGGGCAGGGGCTGCTGCTGGGCCAGAGCAGCCTGGTGCGGCCGGGGCTGGCCGCCGGCATCCCGCCGGCGGCGGCGGCGATGGAGAGCCACCTGCGCCGGGGCCTGGCCGGACTTGATCCGGTCCTGGCCGCTCTGCCAGGTCCCTTCCTGCAGGTCCCGGTGGCGTTCTGCATCGGCGCCGTTCCCCTGGTGGGTCCCGTGCCGGGGGCGGCGGGTCTCTGGGTCTTCAGCGGCTTCGGCGGTGCCTTCGCCCAGGTGCCGGTGCTTGCCCCCCTGCTGGCGGCAGCCATCACGGACGGCTCCGAACTGTCGACCCTGGCGAGATTGGGAACCCTGCCGGGCTGACAGGCGCCGATCCATCCTGCATGCTGGCGCCGATGGACTCCTCCGCTTCCCCGTCCGGTGCACCACGGCCCCGCCGGCCGGTGGCGGGCCTGGGGCGGCGCTGGCGGGGTCTGGGCGACCGGGGTCAGGTGGCTGCCTGCCTCGTGGCCATGGGCGGGGCCCTGGGACTGTGGGTGCTGTTCTGGCCGGTTCCCACCGAAGTGATGGGCCAGGGGGTGCTCCTCTATCCAGATAATGCCGGCCTGCTTGATGCCCGTTCCGGCGGCCAGGTCCGCCGTCTGCGGGTGACAGTGGGGGACAGGGTGCAGCGGGGGCAGGTGCTGATCGAGCTCCATCTGCCGGTGCTCGACCGCCAGCTGCAGCAGCAGCGGGGCAACCTGGCCCAGCTGGAGCGCCACAACAGGGATCTGGACCGAAGGGATGCCCTGCGTCTGGCCAGCGAGAAGCTCAGCGTCGACACTGCGCTGGCCAAGCTGGCCCAGGACCGCCGCCGCTACGAGGCCCTGGGGGCCACCTACGCCGAGAAGGTGCGCAACCTTCGCTGGCTGAGTGGTCGGGAGGTGGTGGCCCCCCTGGCTGCCGAGGTGGTGGCTGCCGAGCAGGGCCTCACCAGCAATGGCGTCAGTCTCGACGCCGTGCGGATCCAGGAGAAGGAGTTGCTCACCCGCTACGAGCAGGTGGAGCTGGACATCCAGACCCAGGCCCTGCAGCGCCGGTATCGGATCGACGACCTGCGCCGCCAGATCAGGGTCACCGAAGCCCGGCTGGCCTACGACGGCCAGGTGCTCGCCGACCGGGACGGCACGGTGCTGGATCTGCAGGTGATCCAGGGCCAGACGGTGGCCACCGGCCAGCGCCTGGGCACCCTGGGGCGGCCCGATGCTGCGGGCAAGGACGCGCCGAGGCTGCAGGCGGTGGCCTATTTCGCGCCTGCCGATGCCCGCCGCCTGCCGGTGGGTCTGCCGGTGGAGGTGGTGCCCCTGTGGGACCAGCGGGGCCGCTTCGGAGGGATCGTGGGCACGGTGCGCCGGGTGCTGACCCTGCCGGCCACGGAGGAGGACATCTCCACCACCATCGGCAATCCCCAGCTGGCCCGCGACCTGCTCAAGCGGGGACCGGTGATGCGCGCTGAGATCAGCCTTCAGCGCGACCCCACCAGCCGGGATGGGTATGACTGGACCCTCTCGAACGGCAGCAGCGTGTTTCCCGTTCGCGAGGGACTCACGATCGCCGGCCATGCCTATGTGGAGTGGCGCCCACCGATCACCTACGTGCTGCCCGGACTTCGCTCCCTCACCGGCGGCTACCGCAGCCTGCGGATCGATCGCCTCTGGGACCGTCCTCCCCTGCGCCAGCCTGGCGGTCTGCCGTGAGCCGACGCAGCCGGCTGCGGATCCGCAATCCCCTGCTGCGTCAGGAGCTGCCCTGGCTGGTCAGTGAAGCGGTGCTGCTGGTGGTGCTCTGCAATGCCAATCCGCCGGAACTGTGGTTCTGGCTCGTGGTGCTGGTGGTGATCCTGGGATACCGCGTCGAACGCTGGTTGGCCTCACGTCCTGAATGAGCCCCATGATCGGTGTGGGGATCCGTGCGGCTGTTCAGCCTGCGGTTTCCTGGAATCTGTTGACGAAGCTGGCCCAGGAGGCCTCGGAATCTGTGGAGAACCGCTCGCTGTCGTCGTCCTCATCGCGATCGATGTTGCGAAGGCGTTTGAGGTCGTACATCAACGCATCACCATCAGCAAGCAGTTCTGCAATGGTTTCATGTTTTTCCGGTTGGAATGCCGTGATTCCGTAGGAAAATTCAATCTCATAATCTTTGTCTGAAAGACGATTGTCGTGGTTCAGGGCGTCCTTCAGCCGGAGGATCACCTTCTCCGCCTGAGCCTGGGTGGCATTGATCAGCAGCACGGTGAATTCATCACCCCCCAGCCGGGCAATGACATCGGAATCGCGACAGACATGCTGGATGCGTTCGGCGAACGTGATCAGGGCCCGATCCCCCTCCTCATGGCCGTGGTTGTCGTTGATGGCCTTGAAGCGGTCAAGGTCGAGGAAGAGAAGGGAAACCGGAGTACCCTGCCGGGTGCAGAGTTGGAGACTCTGCTGGGCCAGGGACAGGAAACCGCGTCGGTTGGAGAGGCCGGTGAGTTCGTCCTTGGTGGCGAGCAGGGTGACTGCCAGTTCGTGCTCGACCATGGCGGCGAGGTCTTTGAGGGTGTCGATCTGATCCGGATCCAGGGACCGGGGCGATTGATCGATGATGCAGAGCGTTCCCAGCTTGCGGTTGTCAAGGATGAGGGGGCAACCGGCATAGAAGCGGATGTGAGGGTCATCCACCACCAGGGGATTGTCGGAGAATCTCCCATCTTGAAGAGCATCTTCCACGATGAAGACCTCCGATCCGAGAATGGCATGTCCGCAGAAGGAGATGTCTCTCAATGTTTCCGAGGCATCCAGACCGATGCAGGACTTGAACCATTGCCGATTTTCGTCCACAAGGCTCACCAGGGAGATCGGCACGTTGAAGATGCGCTGAGCCATCCGGGTGAGCCGGTCAAACCGACTCTCCTTCGTTGTGTCCAGGATGCATAGGGAACGCAGCTTCGCCAGCCTTTGCATTTCGTCTTCAGGGGTGGAAGGAGGTTTCAATGGCTGGCTCTGATGGATGGTGGGAAAGGGAAGCTGACCGGCCACCGGAGGCCGCAGGGTTGTCGAGGGGATGGCTGTGGCAGAAGCTGCGGCTGATGCTGCCAAAAATCCTGACCCCCTTTCATGGGAAGGGGAGCGCTGGCGGAATCGCCGGTTGCTGACGCGTCTTTACCTGATGACTGAAGTTGCAATTTTATCGTGTTTTTCCTGAACTTGTCATGCCTCCAAGCGAAACCAGATCACACCTGGGGGTCTGTTTCCTGGTCAGACAATGTACCGCCCCCGTATACTCACCCTCCCTTCATCGCACTTCCCCCGGTGCCATGGTGATTCTCAAGCCAGCGCTCCAGCTGCACTTCATTCCATGTGTCCTGGCGCACCCAGCCGCCGACCGGTGCCGCCAGGGCGGCCACCAGCAGCAGGAGTGGTGAGAGGGCGATGGTCCCGGCGATCTGGGCCACGAACAGGGCGCAGAACAGAGGGGTGCGGCAGGCGCCGCTGAACAGGGCCGTCGCCCCGCACCACACCAGCAGCTGACGCTCCGGCGATGGCAGATCCCCGCTGAAAGGGCCCGCCAGCAGGGCTCCCAGGGACATGGCATCGTGCATCACTCCCCCGGGGGCGCCGATGGCGATGCTCAGCACCGACGCCAGCAGGCGCCAGGGGAACAGGTCGAGTCCGGGGGGATTCTCTCCGTAGGCCATCTGGAGGATCAGCAACTGTCCATCGTTGAGGCTCCAGCCATTGCTGGCGATCGCCGCCAGGGCCATCACCAGCCCGGCCAGAACGGCCGCCAGCAGCAGGCGCTGAACGGGCCGATCGCCCGGGGGCCGGGGTCTGGAGAGCCAGAGGCTCCAGCGGTGCGCCATCCAGGCGGTGAAGGCGCTGAACACTCCCCCCAGCCCGCCCGCCACCAGGATCAGGAGCCCCATCCGTCCCAGCAGGCGGCCGTCGAGATCCACCAGCGTGTTGATGCCCGCATGGTGGGCGGGAGCGGCATCGGGGATCATGGGCCACAGGCCCGTGGCTCCACTGAGGACCACGCCCAGGCCAGCCATCAGCAGGGTTCCGTTGATCAGGGCGGCCGATCGCCGGCGGCACAGTTCCTCCACGGCGTAGGTGACCCCCAGCAGCACGGAATGGAAGGCGATGCCCAGGCCGGCGCCCGCTCCGGTCGCCAGCAGCACCGGCAGGGGCAGGCGCTGCAGGGGAGCGGCCCTGTGCCGAAGCGCCAGCAGCAGGCTCGCGCCCAGGGAGGCGGAGGGGGACTCCAGACCCACCGTGAGGCTGGCGCCGTGGGTGAGCACCAGCAGGGGCAGGCGGGCCAGCTGGCCGCGCAGATCGAGGGATCTGAGCGCTGCGGTGCGGGTTGGCCCCACGGAAACCTGCACCATCTGCAGGGCCAGCACCCCCGTCAGCCCCCCGCCCCTGCCGCCCTTCAGGGGGCCGTTGGCCAGCAGGGCCAGCAGCACCGTGCCGGCAAACACCAGGAGCAGGCTCATCGGCCTGATCCCGCCCCCGTCGCCCAGGGGCCAGAGCTTCTGCAGCCGGAACCCCAGGGCCGAGATCCACTGGTAGGGCTGCAGCAGCAGCAGCAGCAGCGGAGCGGCCAGCAGCAGGGTGATCACCTGCCCGCAGGTCAGGCTCCCGTCCTCTGCCGCCGCAACGGCATCGGTGCCGATGACGGGTACGGGGGGGGTCATGGCGTCCACTGAAGAAGCGCCGGAACCGGGGCGGCCGGATCGGTGGGCATGGGCAGCAGTTCGCGCAGCAGCTGGGCGTAGGTGACGTTCACGTTCACGGTGGCCTCCAGCCGCTGGACCAGGCTGGTTATCAGCCTCTCCTGGGTGTTGGAGAGATCGAGTTCGCTGCTCAGTCCCGCCTGGTAGCGGAGGCGGGCGTCGCGGAAAGCCTCCAGGCCCGCGGCAACCCCGCGCCGGGCCGCCACCAGCCGGGCCAGGCTGGCTTCGTGGCCGAGGAAGGCCTGCTCGATCCGCAGCCGGATGTCATTGCGGCGAGCCGCGTACCGCTGGGCCGCGGCCGCACTGCGGCGGGCCAGGGCCCTTTCCTCGCCCCGGGTGCTGCCCGCATCGAAGAGCAGCCAGCTCAGCGTCAGGCCCACCGACCAGTCGCTGCCGTAGGTGTTGAGGGAGGTGGCCACGGTGGCGCCGCAGCAGCCGCCGTCGGCGCTGCGCACGTTCCAGCTGTTGGCGTTGGCCGCGCTGGCGCCGGCGCTGGCGAACAGGGACAGCTTCGGCAGCAGCCCGGCGGCCACCGCATCCTTCTGGCGCAGCAGGGCGTCGCGGGTCGCCAGGATCGCCTCCAGTTCCGGGTTGTTCCGGTAAGAGGCCAGCAGGCTGGCCTCCAGATCGAGCGGCCAGCGGGGCTGCAGGCGGATCGGATCGCTGGCGGCCGGGGTCAGTTCGGGCGGCAGATTGAGCAGGGCCGCCAAGCGCCGCCGGGCGATCGCCCGTTCCGCCAGGGCTGCGATCAGCAGCTCCTGGTCGCTGGCCTCGATGGCCTGGCGGCGCAGCACGTCGAGCCGGGGCACCAGTCCGGCCTGCTTGAGATCCAGGCTGTCCTGAAGGATCAGCAGGTCGTTGCGCACCGCCGCGTCACGGATGCGCACGAGCTGGTCGGCCCGCTGCAGCTGGTAGTAGCTCTCGCTCAGGCTGAGCTGAAGCCGCCGCAGGGCCTCGGCGTACTCCTGGCGGGCGCTCTGCAGGCCCGCCAGGGCGGCCTGGGCCCTGGGGGTACGGGCGAAGTCCAGCAGCTCGTAGTGCAGCTGCAGGCCGGCGGTCACCGCCTGGTTGTTGGTGTTGAAGGAGGCCCGTCCTCCGGGGGGGATGAAGAAGGGACTGCTGGGGGGGAAGAGAGTTCCGGTTCCTGTCGGTGAGAAGAAGCTGGTGCTGCCCTGGTCGGTGCCCCCGCCGGCGAAGGCCGAGATCCGTGGCCAGTAGGCGCCCATGCGGCTCTGCAGTTCAGCCAGGGCTGCCGCCACCTCTTCGCGGAGGGCCTGCACGCTGGGGCTGTTGGCGAAGCCGATCGCCAGGGCCTGGTCCAGGCTGAGGCCCTGGATCAGGCCGGCTCCCAGGCTGCCGGCCTCCGGCAGCGCCAGCGGCGCCGGGGGTGTCGCCGCCTGGGGCCGCAGTGGTGCCGTTGGGGGGGCATTCGGGGCCAGCAGCGTCTGCGGCAGCGCCGGCATGGCCAGACCATCGCTCGGACGGGGCTCGTCTGCGGAGGGCAGCAGGGCATCAAGGGCTTTGATCTGACGATCCAGCTCTCTCCAGTTGCGCTCCAGCCGTTCCTGGGCGCCGGCCCCCCGCAGGGGCAGGGGCTGGGCGACCGCCGGCGGGCCCACCAGGACGGCAGGCCAGAGGCTGAACCCCAGGATCAGCGCCACGCCGCTGCGCCTGCCCCGGGACCGCTCCGCTCCACTGCCCCCCATGGTGCGCTGCATGTCCCATCCGGCGCCCAGTCTGCTCGACATCGTCATCCCGGACTCCCAGGAGCTGAAACCCAGTTGGACCCCGATGGCAAAGACCATGGGCAGACGAGCGGCACCGCCGGAGTTGAGGATCCACTGCAGGCCAGGCCGAAGATCAGCAGGTCGAGGGCCACGCGGGCAGGACCCCTGGATCACCAGGCCATCACCGAAGTCCCTGGGCGAGGAGCTCCAGATCCAGATCGATTCAATCGGGCAGGCCCCGTCTCGCCCGGTTTCTCCGCCCCAGGGGGGAGCGGGTCGGCAGCGGCCATGGTCAACGGGGGTCCGCCGCCAGAATCTGCCAGCGCTGTTCCGCCTGTTCGATGCTGCGCAGGGCCTGGCCGCAGAGCAGCAGCCGGCTGGCGTTGCGCTGGAGCTGGTGGAGCTCGAAGCTCTCCAGATCCGGATCATGGAGCCATCGCTCCATGGCCTGCCAGCGGGCCGGCGTCTCCAGGACCGCGGCGGGGGGTGGGGGCCGGTGGCGGTGCGGCATCGCCAGGCGCTGGCTCCATTGCTCCAGCCGTTCCGCCACAGCCTTCAGCAGTTCGGCCTCGGCGGCCTGGATGTCGCCGAGGGGCCCCAGATCGCCGCCGGCGTGGGGCAGCAGCCGCAGGCCGTCCACCACCCCGACGAGCTGGGATCCGGCTCCGTTCATCACCTCGAAGAGCCGGTAGGTGGGATGGCTGGTGGGGTTGTTGCCGAGTTCATCGGCCACCGCAGGCATGGCGCCGCGCAGGCACACCAGTTCTCGGCGCAGGCGTTGCACCGTTTCCGCACCGGCCGTTGCAACACCAGGGGACGGAGCCCCTCCGATGCGCTCGGCCTGGACGGTCAGGGCGGCGCCGAGGTCAGTCAGCAACTGGCAAAGCCGCCGCCGATTCCCGTCCACCGCCAGATCGGGCCAGAAGAGGCGCAGGCTCAGCAGGGCCACCAGGATGCCGGCCACGGTCCAGAAGAGCCGCACCGGCACCCACAGGTCAAGGTCGCTGTCGTGGACGAGCCAGCCCATGACGATGATGTTGCTGCCCACCTTGTATCCCACCTCCAGACCCAGCGCCGCCCCCAGCAGCCGCATGCCGATCAGGGAAAGGCTCAGTCCCAGGGGGATGGGCAGATGCTGCAGGCCGGCATAGGAGACCAGCAGCACCAGCGCTCCCGCCACCGATCCCAGCAGCCGCTGCCGGCCCAGACCGATCGAGCCGCCATAGGTGCCGGTGCAGACCACCAGCACCGCCATCGGGGCGTAGAAGCCGAAGGGGACGGGGGCCAGGGCGCCGAACCCGTTCATCAGCCCGGCGGCCAGGGCCAGCCTCAGCTCGGAGCGGCGGATCAGCATCGGGCCGCCAGGGCCAGGGTCCGCAGGCTGGCGATCAGGGGCTGCTGTTCCTCCGCCAGGGCCAGCAGGGGCAGCAGAGGGATCGACCGGTCCCTGCCCAGGCCCTGCCAGGGCAGGGGATCCCGGGGCGGTGCCGGATCGGTGTGCCCCTCCAGCAGGGCGGCCATGCGCGCCATGCCTGTCCGCAGCGGATCCTCCCTCCCCTCCACTCCGGGCTCGTCCGGGGTGGCCAGGAGCTCAGGCAGGCCGTCCAGCAGCCGCTCCCACTGCACCCAGTGGTGCTGCACCGAGGCCCAGAGCTGGAGCCGCTGGGACCAGCGCTGCCGTTGCAGACGACCCGCATGGGGCCCCCGCCGTTCCTGGGCCACCAGTCCTTCCATGGCCACCAGGTCCCGGCTGAGTCTGGCGGGGGGCAGGGGCTGGGGCCGCTCCCCCGAACCCCCGATCCAGCGTCGCTGGCGTTCCAGTTGGTCGGCGTAGACCCGGCGCAGCCCCTCCTCCAGCCGCTGCAGCCGATCGAATCCCCGCCGCGGCCAGAACAGCAGACCCACCAGGATGGCGATCACGCAGCCGACGGCCGTGTCGAGCGTGCGGTTGAACACGTAGCTCCAGTTCAGGGCCACATGGCTCGGGATCATCAGGAACATCAGGCTCACCAGGGTCGCCGTCCCCGCGGCCGACTGCCAGCCCAGCCAGCGCAGCAGGGGGAGCAGCAACAGCAGCGACAGCAGCACCCCCGCCCAGCCGTCCAGCAGGGTGTGCACCAGGAAGGTCACCAGGCCGCCGGTCATGGTGCCGAACACCCGCACCCGGGCGGCCTGCAGGCTCAGGTCGTCGCCGTCCTCCATGACGGTGATCACCGCCAGCATCGGGTACCAGACGAAGGCGATGCGCTCGAACCAGAGGGACAGGGCGGCAGTGAGGAACGCGGCCACCCCGAGTCTGAGGCTGTTGCGCAACAAGGCGGATCGCACGGACTTCCGGGACCACGGCAGCCAGGAGCCTATGGGCGCTCAGGCTGGCCGGCTGCTCTCCGGTGGCATCGGCCCGGGGTCGTCAGAAGAGGAAGCGGTGGCGGTCCCCGTTCACCAGACGGTCCTCGCTGTTTTCGGCCTCCAGCGGTTGACCGGACGGGCTCGGCCAGGTGGCGTCCCAGTAGCTGATGCCGTCCTTGTAGAAGGGGCGACCGTCGAGCCGCTGGGTGTTGAGCTGGGTGCGCCCCATGGCCGTGATCAGGCCCCCCAGCTCCATCGGTCCTAGGTCCGTTCGGATCTCCTTGCGGGCAGCCATCATCAGGGCCGGCAGCCGCACCAGGTACTCGGGCCGGGTGAGTTTGCGGAACAGCGACTTGAGGGCCAGCTGCTGGCGATCCATGCGGCCCAGGTCGCCGGTCTCGTCGTGGCGGAAGCGCAGGAATCCCTCCAGGTCCTTGCCGCGCAGGGTCTGAACCCCGGGTTGCAGATCGATGGAGAGCCCCTGGCTGCGGTCGACGTAGAACATGCGTTTGGGCACGTCCACCTCGATGCCCCCCAGCATGTCGGCCATCTGACGGATGGCGGAGAGATTGACCACCAGATGGTGCTGGATCGGACGGCCCAGGCGCTGGGAGACCTCCCGCTTCACCGCGTCGGTGCCGCCCAGGCTGTAGAGGGCGTTGATCTTCACCGGTCCGAAGCTTTCGGCTTCGATGTAGGTGTCACGGGGGATCTGGGTGATCTCGGTGCGATCCCCCTCAATGTGCAGGGTGGCGATCACGTCGGTGTTGCCGCCGCCCACGTCGGTGCCGAGGATCAGCAGGTCCTGGCCGCCCATGCCGCCGCTCCAGGCGGCGAAGGGATTGGTGACGGCCGTGTCCCCCTCGGAACCGGTCCTTGCGGAGATCATCTGGGCCAGGGGGCCCGCCAGCAGCGCTCCTCCCACAAGCCCGATGGCCATGGCGATCAGGACGGGGACGCGTTGCCCGCGCCGGCGTCCCGGGCTGTTCTGGGAAATCTTCATCGTCCTACAAGCTAAGACACCTCCGCTCAGCGCAGGGCTTCCTCCGGGCGCAGGCCCGTCTGAACGCGCCACAGGGCGGCATAGGCCCCGTTGGCGGCCAGCAGGTCGTCGTGACGGCCGCTCTCCACGATCCGCCCCTGCTCCATCACCACGATGCGGTCGGCGTGGCGGACCGTGCTCAGCCGGTGGGCGATCACCAGGGTGGTGCGCTCGGCGGTGATCCGTTCGAGGGAGCGCTGGATGGCGGCCTCTGTTTCATTGTCGACGGCCGCGGTGGCCTCATCCAGCACCAGCACCGGCGGGTCCTTGAGGATCGCCCTGGCCAGGGCGATGCGCTGCCGTTGGCCGCCGGACAGGCGCTGGCCCCGCTCGCCCACCACGGTGTCGTAGCCATCGGGCAGGGCGGTGATGAAGGCCGCCGCCTCGGCCAGGCCGGCGGCCCGCTCGATGGCGGCCCTGCCGGCGCCGAAGCTGCCGTAGGCGATGTTGTCGGCCACGCTGCCGTGGAACAGGAACACCTCCTGGCTCACCAGCCCGATGGCCCGGCGCAGGTCCTGCAGGGAGAGGGCTTCGATCGGCTGGCCATCGAGCAGGATGCGGCCTTCCTGGATGGCATAGAGCCGCAGCAGCAGCTTGACGATGGTGCTCTTGCCGGAACCGGTGGCCCCCACGATGCCCACGGTGGTGCCGGCGGGCACCTCCAGATCGAAGTGGCGAAGCAGCGGATCGCGGCCTTCGTAGGCGAAGCCGACCCCCTCGAAGCGGATGTGGCCGCGGACGCTGGCGAAGGGCAGGGGACGGTGGCCGCTGGGGATGGCGATCGGGGTGTCAAGCAGATCCATCACCCGGTGGGTGGAGGCCATGGCCCTCTGGTAGTCATCGAGGGTGCGGCCCAGGGTGGTGAGGGGCCAGAGCAGGCGCTGGGTGATGAACACCAGGAAGCTGTAGGTGCCCACGGCGATGGCGCCGCTCCAGGCCTGCAGGCCGCCGATCACCAGGATCGCCAGGAAGGCGAACAGGATCGCGAAGCGGATCAGGGGGATGAAGGCGGCCGACAGGCGGATGGCCCCGCCGTTGCTGGCGCGGTAGGCCTGGCTCTGCTCGGTCAGCCGCTGCTTCTCCCAGTCCTCGGCCGCATAGCTCTTGATGGTGAGCATGCCGCCCAGGTTGTTGCTCAGACGGCTGGCCAGATCACCGGCCCGTTCCCGCACCTCCCGGTAGCGGGGGGCGAGGCGGCGCTGAAAGCGGAGCGATCCCCAGAGGATCACGGGGATCGGCAGGAAGGAGACCCCCGCCACGGCGGGGGAGAGCACGAGCATGGCCCCGCCCACCGCCAGCACAGTGGTGATCAGCTGCAGGATCTCGTTGGCGCCCTGGTCGAGGAAGCGCTCCAGCTGGTTGATGTCGTCGTTGAGGATGGTGAGCAGGCGTCCGCTGCTGCCGGCCTCGAAGAAAGCCATCTCCAGGTGCTGGAGATGGTCGTAGGCCTCGATGCGCAGTTCGTGCTGCACGGTCTGGGCCAGGTTGCGCCACAGCAGGGCGTAGAGGTATTCGAAGAGGGATTCGGCGCTCCAGATCAGGAACGAGAGCACCGCCAGCACCCCCAGCTGCCCGGGTACGGTGCGGAAGCCGAGTCCGGCCAGCCAGGAGGTGCGCTGCTGCACCACCACGTCCACCGCCAGACCGATCAGGACAGGTGGAGCCAGGTCGAAGAGCTTGTTGAGAACGGAGCAGGCGGCCGCCATCCAGACGAGCCTGCGGTGGGGCCGCAGGCTCGTCTGGAGGCGCCGCAGCCCCGCAGCCGGGATGTTCATCGGGCGACCGGCTTCAACGGCCGGGGCCGCGGGGGGTCACCAGCGATTGCCGCCACCGCCACCGTATCCGCCACCACCACCACCGCCACCGCCGGATCGCCCGCCACCGCCGTAGCCGCCGCCGCCACCGGAACGACCGCCGCCGCCGCCATAGCCGCCGCCGGGCCGGCCACCACCACCACCGCCACCGCCCTCACGGGGGGTCGCCTTGTTGACCCGGATCATCCGGCCCATCCATTCCACGTCCTGAAGGTCATCGATGGCCTTCTGCTCGGCGGCATCGTCGGCGAGTTCGATGAAGGCGAAGCCACGCTTGCGGCCTGTTTCACGGTCAAGGGGAAGGCTGCACTGACGAACCTCCCCGTATTGGCCGAAGAGATCAAGAAGGTCTTCGCGTTCGGCCTGGAACGAGAGGTTGCCGACGTAGATGGTCATGCAATGAAAAAGCTGGAACGGATTCCTCCGGTGTCGGGAATCCCAGGGGAAGCAGGCGGTGGGCGAGATGGGGAGACCGGATCCCTGGAAGGGAGCGATCCCTGGGAGGCCCGAGCCGGCGATGCGTGCCGAAGGGAGCCGGAGCGGCATGGAACTGCTGGAAGCCTACAACTGGGCCCCGGAAGCCCATGGAGAAGCTTGAAGCAAATCTGAAGCAAGTCGAAAATTTTGCTTGCCCCGCCTCCAGGTGCTTCATTGTCAGCAAACCCTGATCGAGCCCACCCTATGAAAACCGCCCCCGTCCCCTGGAGTCTCACCTGGAGAGAGGATGGTGAGCTGGCTTCCCAGGATCTCTTTGATCTGCTGCAGACGCTGGTGGCCTCGGAAAGTCACGAGGTCCAGACGTCTCTCATCGCGGCCGTGGAAAGGCTTTCGGTGAGCCAGCTGCAGGTGATGGCCTGTGAGGAGGTGACCCGGATCTGCGCCTGATCCTGCGGCCGGCAGCCGTCGTCGTCATGTCGGCTCAGATGGGGTACCGCCTTGCCGTGGCGGCCTTGCAGCTGCTGCGGGCGGAGGCGATGCTGCTGCCGCTGGAGATCCGGTCGGCCACGCAGCTGCAGGCGAAGTTGGCCATCCCGTCAGGGGCCTTCTTGCCGGACTGGGCCAGTTCCGTCTCGAAGGCTGAGAGGCAGAAGGAACGGACCACCTCAATGATGGGACCGGTGCCCGCTTTGGCCTCTCGCTCCAGAGGAATGATGCCGGCCAGTGCCACCAGGACGAGGATCAGGCCGACCGGCCCTGCCGGGAGGTGAATTCCATGGGGCCGGTGGTGGTTCCGCTGCAGGGGAGGCATGGGTGAACGGCGCGTTCAGCGCCGGGGAGGGGAATCAGGAGCCCAGTCGGGAGATCTGAAGTTCCTTGTTCATCACCCGCAGGCGACGAAGGTCGGCAAAGACATCGTCGGGCATGCCCTTGGGCAGATCGACGGTGCTGTGGGCGTCGAAGATGCGGATCTTTCCGATCGATCGGCCGGTGAGGCCTGACTCATTGGCGATGGCGCCAACAATGTTGCCCGGCTTGACCCTGTCGCGCCAGCCCACTTCGATACGGAAGCGTTCCATGTTCTCCTCAGGCCCGTCCTCACTCCGCTCTGAGTGACGGTCCTGGAAGGGTCGGCGCTCGCTCCGATCCCGATCGCGATCCCGGGCGCTGGGCGCCCCGGGGCGCGACTGACCCCAGCGCTCCTCCCCCTGCAGCAGCAGGGGTTTGCCGCCGAGGCTCAGCTCCAGGGCCGCCAGCGCCAGCTGGTCGGGGCTGCAGCTCTGTTCCTGGGCGACCCGTTGCAGGATCTCGCCCAGCAGGGCCCGCTCCTCGGGGTTTCCGGCCGGCTGCTGCAGGGCGAGGGTGAGTTTCTCGCGCAGGCGGTCGAGACGGTGCTGGTTGATGCTGGCGTTGCCGGGCACTTCCATGGCCTCGATGGGCTGGTTGACGGCCCGCTCCAGTCCTCCCAAGAAGCGCCGCTCCCGCGGGGTCAGGAAGAGGATCGCCTCTCCGTTGCGTCCCGCCCGGCCGGTACGGCCGATGCGGTGCACGTAGGCCTCGCCGTCGAAGGGGATGTCGTAGTTGATCACCAGGCCGATGCGATCGACATCCAGTCCCCTGGCGGCCACATCAGTGGCCACCAGCACGTTGACCCGCCCATCCCGCAGGCGTTCGATCGTGCGCTCCCGCTGGTTCTGGGGCACGTCGCCGTTGAGCACGGCCACGTCGTAGCCGTGCTGCTCCAGGGACTCGGCCACGGTGAGGGTGATGGCCTTGGTGCGGGCGAAGATGATGACCCCCTCGCTGCCCTCGGCCTCCAGCACCCGCTCGAGGGCTTCGAGTTTCTGGGGGCCGTTCACCACCAGGTGGCGCTGGCGGATCCGGCGGCCATCGGCCGCCTTCTGGCGGATGGTGACTTCCGCCGGATCGTTGAGATACTTCTGCGAGATGCGCCGGATCTCGTTGGGCATGGTGGCGGAGAACAGCACCACCTGACGTTCGGCAGGCAGTTGCTCAAGCACCCACTGGACGTCATCGATGAAGCCCATGCGGAGCATCTCGTCAGCTTCATCCAGCACCAGGCTGCGCAGCCCGGAGAGGTCGAGGGTGCCCTGGCGCATGTGATCCATCACCCGGCCCGGGGTGCCCACCACGATCTGCACCCCCCGGCGCAGATGCTGGATCTGGTCGCGGAAGTCGGCGCCGCCGTAGATCGGCAACACCTTGACGCCCTTCATCGAGGAGGCATAGCTGTTGAAGGCTTCCGCCACCTGCATGGCCAGCTCCCGGGTGGGGGTGAGCACCAGCACCTGGGGGGTGCGCAGGCCGGGTTCGAGCCGTTCCAGCAGGGGCAGGCCGAAGGCGGCCGTCTTGCCTGTGCCTGTCTGGGCCTGGCCCACCAGGTCGCGGCCGAGCATCAGCTCGGGGATGGCGGCCTTCTGGATCGGTGAGGGTTCCTCGAAGCCGATGGCCGCCAGGCCATCAAGCAGTTCCCGGCACAGGCCGAAGGTGGCGAAGGCGCTGGTGGGGGGCTGGCTGGTGTCGTCGACAACGGCAGGCGTGGCGAGCACGTCCTCATCGGGCTGCTCGATGGCCGCCTGGGAATCGGCGGCACCGGCGAGGGTGCTGCCGTCAATAATCTGGGTCACGGGATGCTGGAGCCTGGTGAATCCTTCAACGCAGGCCGGCAGCGGACCTTGGGAATGGGTGTCTCGCACCCGGGCTGCCTTGCCCATGCTCAAAGGTTGAGGCCTGATCTTATCACCCGGCCGTAATCGTCGTCGAAACGCTCGATGTCGTCCTCCCGCAGGTCCTCGCCCCGCTGCACCTCGATGATCTCCAGATCCGTCGATCCGGCCGCCGCCCGGTGCCGCCCGCCACTGGGGATGAACAGGGTGGAGCCGGCGGCGGCGGCGAAGCTCCGGCCGTCGCACGTCATCACCCCCTCGCCTTCGACCACCACCCAGTGTTCGCTGCGGTGGTGATGGCGCTGCAGGCTGATCCGGTGTTGGGCGCTGATCCTCAGCCGCTTGACCAGATAACCGTGTCCCGTGGCCAGGGTCTCGAACCACCCCCAGGGGCGCTGGACACGCTCAGCCATGAAAGGGATCCACCGGAAACGGGCTGCGATGGACGTGGGCCATCCCGCCGCAGGGCCCGGCCGTCATGGGAGCGGCGCCGTCATCGGAGCGCCCTGATGGCTGGCGCCTGACAGGCCTGCGGTGGGAAAAGACTGACCGGCGCCACCTGGGGCCAGGGAATCCATGGGGCTGTCCCTGTTGACCTCGGGGCACCTGAAGGACAGGCCCCGATGATGCCGGGACAGTCCTTCGTGACGATGCAGGAGGCCATTCACCGGGGGGGTCCCCGGGAATGAAGGGGCTCCCTGGGGGGGAGTGATCCCAGAGGTGGAGACTATTGGAGCAGGGGCTCCGGCGAGCTCGGCCCGGGGGTACCGCGCCGATGGAGGAAGTATGGAACGGGGGTTGAAATCCCGGTCGAGCGGTTCACCTTTCGTTGGCACATTGCCGCCTGTGGCAATGCATGAAGAACGCTTACGTTCGCTCACCCGGAGCTCTGTCCCCGTCATCGTCGGGCGCCGTCGCCGTCAGCAGCAGGGCCCCCGCCCGTGCCCGGGTCAGGGCGGTGTAGAGCAGGCGCCGGTCCCGCTGCCCACCGCTGGGGAACAGCACGATCACCTGCTCCGCTTCGCTCCCCTGGGCCTTGTGAACCGTGAGGGCCAGGGCGGGTTCGGCGGCTCCCGCCAGCTGGCCGGGGTGGATCCAGAAACCCTCCCCGTCCCCGTCGCCGAACAGCAGGCGGGCCGCGGGGCCCGGTCCTCCCACCAGCACCCCCACGTCCCCGTTGGCCAGATCCAGTTCCGGCAGGTTGCGGCGGCAGAGCACGGGAGTGCCGGTGGGCAGATCCTGCAGTTCACCCTCCAGGCGCGAACCCAGCAGGGCCTGATGGATCGCTTCCAGGCCCCAGCGTCCCTGGCGCCGGGGGGCCATCACCAGCAGCCGGTCCCGCTCGGCGAGCAGCTCCCGGCAGCCCTGCGGGGAGCCGGGCGCGCAGCGTTCCGCCCGCCGGGCCAGGGAGGCCTGGTGGTCCCGGAGCCGGGTCACCAGCGCCTGCGGCAGCGTTCGGGGGGAGCAGGGTCGCCACTCCAGATTGTCGGCGCTGTTCAGCTGGCGCAGCTGGGGCAGGATCAGGGCCACCGGGTCCGGATCCTGCCCGTCCGGCCCGGCGGCGATCGCCCGGCGCAGGACGGCGGCCACGCTGGCGATCGCCCCGGCGTTGCGGTACGTGGTGTCCAGGGTGATGGCGGCTGCGCCCAGCCGCTGCCGGCGGTCGGGCCGCTGCAGTTCCTGCAGCACCGCCCCCGGGGCGATCGGGGGCAGCTGGGCGGAGTCGCCCACCAGCACGAGCCGGCAGCTCTCAGGCAGCGCCTCCAGCAGGGCCCCCATCAGGCCGAGGTCGACCATCGACACCTCATCCACCACAAGCAGATCCAGGTCGAGGGGACGGCCCCGATGGCGCCCGAAGCGCTCCCCCCGGCTCTCCAGCAGCCGGTGCAGGGTCGTGCAGGGCAGGCTGCCCCCGGTGGCGGCCCGCAGCCGCGCCGCCGCCTTGCCGGTGGGCGCCGCCAGGTGGATGCGGGCGTCGGGGTCCCGGGCCCGATGAGCCGCGATCATGGCCGCCACCGTGCTGGTCTTGCCGGTGCCCGGACCGCCCTCCAGCAGCACCAGTCCGTGGCCGAGCACCGCCGCCACCGCCTCCCGCTGGCGGTCATCGAGGCGAAGCGGGCCGGAGGTGGCCGTTGAGCCTTCGGCAGGCGGCGGGGCCTCCAGGGAGCGGGCCCATCCCACCAGGGTGTCGATCACCTGCTGCCGCTGCCGCTGCCAGCGGCGCCACTGCAGACCCGATCCCTCCAGGGCCAGGGGCCCGTCGGGGTCCTGGCAGAGGGGGCTCCTCCGCAGGGCCTGCAGGTGCCCCTGGGGCCAGAGCGGTTCACTCACCTCCGGGGGAGCCGCTCCCGCCAGGTCCAGTTCCAGTTCCCCCCGGGCCAGGGCGGCGGTCAGGGCTGCGACCACCTCAGCGACGAGGGGATCGGCGGCGGTGCCGTGCAGCCGGGGCAGGGCCTCAGCCAGGGCAGCGGCCAGGGCTTCCACCCAGGGCTGGAGCTGCTCCCCGGAGCCTTTCAGCACCCTCCCTCCTCGCCATCGCCGGCAGGCCGGTGTCCCCCCAGGGCGTCATCCAGCGCCAGGATCCGCTGCAGCGGCGGACGTTCCACGAACATGCCGGGCACCGCACCGGGGAGGGCCCGCTGGCCATCCTCCCCCGGAGTTCCACGCAGGAACACGTAGGCATACCCCCCCAGATGCCGCTCCGGCAGGTAACCGGGCAGCCGCCAGCCCAGGTAGCGGTGCAGGGCCACCAGGTAGAGGTGGGCCTGCAGGGGGTAGTGGCTGTCCGCCATCAGCGCCGCCATCGCACCCCGGTGATAGTGGCGCGGACCGCAGGCGAGGGGCCGACCCTCCCCATCCCGCCGGCCCATCCAGTTGCTCTTCCAGTCGGCCACCCACCAGCGTTCCTCTCCATCGCCCCCTGGGGCGGTGAAGACCAGATCGATGGAGCCGGTGAGGAAGCCGCGGCTGGCCACCGGCAGGGACCCCACCGCTTCGGCGTAGGCGGCGCCGAAGGCCCCGCCGGGGTGATCGCGGAAGGCTGCCGCCAGCCCGCCGGCCCGGGCGAAGCCGAGGGTGAGGTCGAAGTTCATCTCGTTCAGCCGCCGTTCGGGCCCCAGATCGGCCACCCGCAGGCTGCCCAGTTCACCGCCGAAGGGACTCAGACGCATCTGCTCCAGGCCCTGCAGCAGGGGCTCGACGGGCCCCTCCGCCAGTCCGGCCCGGCGCCGTTCCCGCTCCACCACCTGCCGGTTCGCCTCGGCGTCGCAGGGCTGGCGGTAGTCGAGCTGCTCCAGCATGCGGTGCAGGCCATCGCCGGCCGTGGCCCCGCGGGCGAAGCCGGCCAGGGGGCCCTGCTCCGGCCACAGGTCAGCGTCGGCCCCGGTCAGCGGAGTTTCCCCCTCCGGACTGGGATCGCTGGTGTCCCTGCCTTCATCCAGGGCCGCCGCCGACCCTGCGCCGGCGTGGGCGCGGGAGTGGGCGGTGCGGGTCCAGGCGGTGTAGCTGCTGCGGCCCCAGCTGGTGTCGAGGGAACGCCGGGGCACCGGTCCGCAGCGCAGCCCTTCGCCCCCATCGACCGCTCCTCCCGCGGCCCGGGGCTCGATCGGCGCCGGGCGGGGGTCCCACACAGCCAGGCCCAGCTCCCGCCGCTCGATCTCCGCCTCCAGCCGCTGGCGCCAGTCCCCATCACCGGTTGCGGCGACGGCGTCGTCGTCGGGATCGGGCAGGGGCTGATCCGGGAACAGCCAGGGGAAGAGCGGGCTGGCCTGCTGGCCCTTTGCGGGTCCCCAGGCGAGCACCAGCAGGTGCTGGGCCCGGGTGACGGCCACATAGGCCAGCCGTTCCCGCTCGGCCCGCTCCGCGTCCCGGTGCTGACGATGGGCCCGCCAGCCCTGGCCCCAGTGACTGCGCAGGTGCAGGTCGAGGTGGGCCTCTTCCCCCTGCTGCGGCTGCCAGCGGGCTCCCGCCTGCGTCCCCCGCCCCGGGGGGGTGCCACCCGCCTGCCAGAGGTAGGGGCAGATCACCACGGGAAATTCCAGTCCCTTGCTGCGGTGGACGGTGATCACGGTCACCGCCTCGTCCACCTTGTCGCTGTGGGCCTGATGGGAGTCCGGAATGGGCCCGGTGGCCCTGGTGCGGTCCAGCCGCAGGCGCCGCAGCCAGTCGGCGGCCGCCACCAGCCCGAGCCGTTCGCTGTGCAGCCGTTCCTGCAGCAGCTCCGCCACCTGCTGCAGATCCGCCAGCAGCCGACCGCCGGCACTGAGCCGGGCCAGGCCTTCACCATCCACCAGCCGGGAGAGCACCCCGAGCGGTCCCCGCTGGGGCAGCTCCTGGGCCAGGGCCTGGAGCTGCCCGGCCAGGTCGCTCCATTCCCCATCACCCGCGGCGGCGATCCGCCGGGCCGACCAGCCGAGCAGGGGGGAGGCGGCCAGCAGCCGCAGCCGGTTGGGATCGGCCGGATCGGCGAGGGCATCCAGCAGGCGCTGCAGGGCGGTGGCCGCCGGGCTGGCGAACACGTCGGCCTTGCTCACCAGACGGCTGGCGATGCCCCGCCGTTCCAGGGCGCGGCGCTGCTCCTCCGCCTGGCGGTGGTTGTGGACCAGCAGGGCGATCTGGCCGGCGGCCAGGGCCCGGGCCTCCCGGCCATCGCCCGGATCCAGGACGGGGGCCTGCTCCAGCAGCTCCTGGACGCCAGCGGCCACGAGGGCGGGCAGTCGCGCCTCCAGCTCCCCCTTGGCCGGAGGGGGCTCCCCCGCGACCCGCTCGCCCCCCAGCCAGAGCAGCCGCACCGGCGCCAGCCCATCGGGGCCGTGGCGACTGGCGCGGGCCTCCACCGCCGGCACCGGCAGGGCGGAGCGGGGCAGACCCGCCGGCGCCATCAGCCGGTTGAGGCTGCCGAGCAGGGCCAGGCTGGAGCGCCGGTTCTCCAGCAGGGCGTGGGCCCTGCCGGCCGCCAGACGGGCCCGGCGGTAGGTGTCGAGATCGCCGCCGCGGAAGCGGTAGATGGCCTGTTTCGGATCGCCCACCATCACCAGAAGATGGGCCCCGTCAGCGAAGGCCAGCCGCAGGATGCGCCACTGGACCGGGTCGGTGTCCTGGAATTCGTCGATCAGGGCAGCCCGGTAGCGGTTGCCGACCGCCCGGAGCAGGGGGGTCGGGGCGGTGGCGTCCGCTCCGGGATCCAGCCCTTCGAGCAGCTGGGCGAAACCGGCGCTGCCACTGCGGGCGCGGCGGCGGGCCACTTCGGCCCGGCCCCAGTGGCAGCCGTGCAGCAGCACCGCCTCCGCCGGCCCTTCCCGCACCCCGGCCACCGCTTCCATCAGTGCGGGGCAGGGCAGGGAGATCTCCCGCGCCGGCCCTTCCAGCTTCCGGGCCACCTGGCTGAAGGGATCGGGGTGGAAGTAGGTGCCCAGCTCCTTCTCGGCCCAGGTGGCGGTGTAGCTGCCCCCCGCCGGCTGGCCGGTGAGCCAGCCCTCGACGAGACCGCAGTGGTCCTTCCGGGGCCTGGCCGCGTAGGGCGTGGTGCTGCCGGCCCCGGCGGCGCGCCACTGGGCTGCGCTGGCCCGGAACGCCTGCTCCAGGGCGGCGCCTTCCGTGGCCCAGGCGTGCCGGAACCGCTCCCACGGGGCCTCCCACAGGACCTTCAGCTGCCCGACCAGGGGCCGCTCCAGATCCAGGCCCGCCGGCAGGGGGTCGAGGCTCAGGCCGGGGTCGCCATCGAGCTGCAGCAGCAGCCGCTCCAGATCCTCCAGGCCGGTGGCCTGGACCAGTCCCTCCACCAGGTGGGGCGGCAGGGCCAGCACCTGCTGCTGCCAGTAGTCGTGGGCCACCTGGCGCACCAGTTCCGTGGCGTCGGTCTCGAGGGTCAGGTCGGGGGGGCTGGCCGCCTCCATGGCCTGGCGCCGCAGGTTGCGCTGGCAGAAGCCATGGATGGTGGTGATGTCGGCGGCGTCGAGCTCCTCGAGGGCGAGCAGCAGCAGCCCCTGCATGGTGGCGCGGGCTTCGGCTGCCGCCGGCAGCTGCGCCAGCCACTGCTCCAGCACCGCATCGGGCGCCTGCCACTCGCCGCAGGTCTGGAGGCCGTTGAGGGCGTCCTGGACCCGCCGACCGATGCGATCCCGCAGTTCCGCCGCCGCCGCGTTGGTGTAGGTGACCACCAGCAGCTGCCGCAGGCCCAGCCGCCGTTCGGTCAGAAGCCGCAGCACCAGATGGGCCAGGGCGAAGGTCTTTCCCGTGCCGGCGCTGGCCTCCAGCAGCACGACCCCGTCGTCGAGGTCGAAGCTGTTGGGGTCGAAGGCCTCGGGGATCACTGCGCTCATGGTGCCGACTCCGCCGTCAGCAGCGGGGAGAACAATGTGACGGCCAGCTCCAGCAGCTCCGGGGTCAGCAGCTCGTCCGCCGGCAGGGCGGCACCGAAGCAGGCTTCCATCTCCTCCTGCTCGCGCTCACCGCGGCTGAAGCCCGAACCCTCCCAGATGCCGGCGGCCTTCCCAAACCCCTCGCCCGCCTGCTTGGCTTCCGCCACCACGTGACTCCAGCCCGTCTCGGGGGGGACGGGCCAGCCCCGGGCCCGCCAGGCCTCCTGCAGGGCCGCCAGCCGTTCGAGTTCCCCGCGGGCTTCCGCGGCGTCCGGGGGGGTGAGGCTCAGGACCGGAGCGAAGACATCGGCCTTGCGGGCGACCAGCACGCCCCGGCGGGGGCCAGCCGCGGGGGGCTCGGTGGCGGCGGCGGCGAGCAGGAGCTGGAGCCACAGCTCCAGCCGGTGGTTCACCCTGGGCAGGGCGGTGTGGACCAGCACGACCGTGTCGCCGCGCCAGGGGATCGTGGCCTGCCAGGGCCCCCATCGGTGGCTGACCCGCCGCGGCGGTCCCAGGGCCTCCAGGGTGGTCTGGAGACTCGACCAGCGCTGCTGCAGGGCCGCCGCTTCGATGGCCCCCGCCGCCAGGGGCGGCAACAGGCCCTGGCCACGGCTGTCCTCCAGCCAGTCGGCCGCGGTGGCGAAGGTCCGGGCCTGCGGGTCGGTGTCGCTGCGCAGCAGCACTGCCCTCAGCAGGCCCGACCGCTCCCGTTCTCCCAGGGCGAGGGCCTCGAGGTCGTCGATCCGCCGCTCCCATTCCCAGGGCCGCAGGCCAAGGGACCGCAGCCAGTGCTTCTGGGGAGCCACCAGCCAGTCGCGCAGGTCGCTGTAGGCATCCTCCTGGGGGGAGGCGGGGGGCGTCGGGGGGGCCGCCCTGTCCAGCAGACCGGTGGGTGGTGCCGGCGCATCAGCCGCCAGGCGCCGCACCGCCTCCAGCAGGCGTCGGTCGCAGCTGGGGGCCTCCCGACCGTCCCGGGGCAGGAACTGGAGTCGGTCCAGGGGGTTGGCGGGGTGCTCCACCAGCAGGGGCTCCCAGACGCCCCTGCCCAGCTGGGCGGCCAGCCACTGGAGCCACTGGCCCACCGGGGCGGATGGGGGAAGGGCGGCGCCGGTGCGGTCGTCGCGGCAGCTCCAGGTGACCAGCAGGTGATCCCGGGCGGAGAGCAGGGCCTCCATCAGCACGTAGCGGTCCTGGTCGGCGGGATGGGGATCGCCGAGCTGCCGCTGGCCCTCCATCAGGTGGAAGGCGGGGCGATCGCCCGGGCGGGGAAAGTGGCCCGCCTCCAGGCCCATCAGCACGATCACCCGGTAGGGGATGGCCCGCATCGGCTCGAGGGCGCTGATCGTGAGGGCGCCGCTGCGGTGGCCGAAGCGGCCGCTCTCGGCCCCCAGGGCCTCCCGCAGCACTGCCGCCACCACCGGGGCCTCCAGCGACAGCGGACACGCTGCAGCGGCGGTTCGCCAGGTGTCGATGGCCGCCAGAAGATCGGGCAGTTCGGCGGCAGCTTCGCCCCCCTCACCGAACAGGTCGGCGATCAGATGCCGCAGCCGCCCGTCCCACAGCGCGACATCGCCGCCACGGCGGAGTTCGCCGAGCCAGTGGCGCAGCCGGCCGAGCAGATGCAGCCAGCGGCCCGTGAGTTCCAGGGGCACCCCGCCATCCCAGGGGGCGGTGCCCCCCGGCGCCAGCCCTGGGGTGGCGGGCAGCACCAGGCCGAGCAGCAGGCGGTCGATCGCCCAGCCCAGGCTGTGGCAGGCCGCGTCCGGAGCCTGCCCTTCGTCCCCACCGCCGCTGCCGGTGGCAGGTCTGTCGCTGGCATCGAGGCCCCAGCGGAAACCCGCCTCCTGCAGGGCCTCCACCAGCCGGGCCGACTCCCGGTCCTCCAGGCCGAAATGGCTGAGCAGGGGCCGGCAGCCCAGCAGCTTCTCCAGGCCGGAGGCGGTGATCCGGGCCCCGGCCAGCTCCAGCAGGATCAGCAGGGTGCTGCCCAGCCCCGCCCCGTCCTGCTGGCTGCGGTCGGTCAGGCGCCAGGGCAGGTCCACCCCCGTGGCCTCCCTGTCGCCGAACACGCTGGCCACCAGGGGGGCGAACCCGTCGATGTCGGGGGTCATCACCAGGATGTCGCGGGGTTCGAGGCTGGGGTCGGCCGCCAGGAGCTGCAGCAGCCGGTCGCGCACGATCTGCACCTGGCGCAGCCGGCCGGGACAGGCATGGAACTCCAGCGAGCGGTCATCCGGATCCAGGGCCAGGCCAGCACCGCGATCGGTGGCCCCGGCGTCGACGAGCTGCTCCTGCAGCTGGGCCAGGAGGGGGGCCGGCCGCGGCGGGTCCGAAGGGCGACGATCGGCCCGACGGGTGCTCGTGGCGGGGGCGAAGAAGAGGTCCATCTCCTGCTCCTGGCCCAGCTGGGCCTCACCGGTGCCCTCCAGCAACTGCTGGAATTCCCCCCCCAGCCGGCCGAAACGGGCCTCCAGGCCAGGGGCCTCCAGCAGCCAGGCGGCGTCGAGGGGCTGGCGCAGGGCCAGGGAGTCGCTGAGCTGGCGCCGGCGTTCGCCGCAGCGGCGCCAGAGGTCGCGGCAGGGGGTGAGCAGGTAGAGATCCACGCTGCGATGACGGCTCAGGGCCTGGAGCAGCTGCACCTGGATCGGAGCCATGCTGCTCAGCCCGAACAGGCGCAGGGGCGAACCCTGGGCTTCGGTGGTCAGCTCGCCGCGGCGCAGCCGGCCGATCAGCTCCTGCACCCGCCGACCGAAGGGATCGCTGCCCAGCTTCCGCCTCAGGCCGCGGTAGAGCAGGGGCTGCCAGCGCTGAGCCTCCGGCAGGATCCGGCCGGCCGCGTCGATCCCGTCGCCCCGCTCCCACGCCTGCAGCAGCTCCGGCCGGTAGAGGGCGTAGTCGTCGAAGGCATCGGCGATGGCACGGCCCAGCTGCCAGTGGCCCAGGTCGAGCCGTGGCCCAGCGCCCCTTTCTGCGAGCCAGTGGCGCAATGGACCCCCCTCGGGCTCCGCGGCGACCGTCGGCAGCAGGCCGAGCAGGGGCCAGACCAGCCGGTCGGCCCGCCAGGGATCGGGGAGGGGCGCCCCGGCGGTGGGGCCGCCGGTGTCCTGCTCCAGCAGCTGGTCGACCAGCTGGCGCAGATGGCCGCCGGGGAAGGGAAAGCGCAGGTTGGCGGCGATGCCGCCCAGGTGCACCGCCAACCGTTCCCCGAGCCAGCGGCTGGTGGGCCAGGTGTTGACCACCACCTGCACCTGTTCGAAGGGATCGGGGGGCTGCAGGCGCAACTGGGTGGCGAGCACCTGGACCAGCAGCTCGGCCCGGTTGCTGCGAAAGATCGTCAGCAAGGGGGCCTGCTCAGAGGACGCAGCTCAGGGCGGAGGGGGAGGTCAGGGCCGCCATCGGGCCAACGAGGCTGGGCAGGCCGCTGACGCGACGGGTCTGGCGGGTTTCGGGGCAGTAGGCGGTGAGCTTGCCGCCGTAGCAGGCCCCTGTGTCGAGAAGGACGATCGAGCCGACCCGCCGCAGGCCGGGTCCGGGGGTGTGGCCGACGATGACCTCGCCGAACCGGTCGTCGTAGGCCTGCCAGAAGGCGAGGCGGATGTTGAGATCGGGTTGCCAGGTGCGGGGATCGAAGCCGGCATGGGTGGCCACCCAGCCCCGGCCCCAGTAGGCCAGGGGCAGCCGGTCGAGCCGGTCGCGCCACAGCCGGCAGCGGGCTGCTCCCAGCTGGCGGTAGGTGTCGCTGCCGTTGAGGGCGGGGTGGCAGGGCGAGGTGCCGGCGTCGAGGTGTGCCACCAGATCCCGTTCGTGGTTCCCCTTCAGCCAGACCGCACGTCCACGGCGCACCAGATCCCAGACCATCTCCATGGCGGTCTCGATGCGGGAGCCGCGGTTGATGACATCGCCGCAGAACACGAGTCGGTCGTCGGACGGCAGCAGCGCCAGCAGCTGCTGGAGAGCCTCGGCGCATCCATGGACATCCCCGATGACCCAGTGGTGGGGGGAATGCCGGTCTGGGAACGTCATCAAAAGAGATGCTTCCTCCACAGTCTTGCCCTTGGGCTGCGCTTCTGTCACCCCCCGGCGGCGATTCAGGCCTCCCCCCGACGCTGATACCGTGCGCCCACGGACGGAGCGGGCCATGGACCTGAAGAATCTGCCGGTCACCCAGCGCGTCAATGCCCTGGTGAAGGCCCTCGACGGGGCCAAGCGAACCAACGAGGCCCTGGCCCGCTGCACCGATGGCGAGGCCATGCTCGACGTGCTGCTCGACGCGTCCAGCAAACTGGGCCTGGGTCTGACCCGATGGGAGCTGGAGAACACCCCGCCGATCCGCGACTGGATCTGGTGGAAGAACAAGGAGGCGCCCCTCACCATCGGCGACAGCAAGCCCCGCTACCAGCAGGACGGTGGCCAGGGGAAGCCGAGCCCGACGGGCTCCGGGGAGGGGGAACCGCCCAGGCGCCGTTTTCTGGGCCTGTTCTGATCAGTCCAGGGTGGCCAGAGGCTCGGGAATCGCGACGCTCGGGGCCTCGAAGCTGCCCAGGGCCACGAATTCCAGCCGCAGCTTCATGAAGGTGATGAACTTCTCGTCGGTGGAGACCACCGCTCCCGCGGGCCGCGGCACAGAGGCCGCCGTGGCAGCCAGCTCAGGGGCCTCCAGGAAGGCGGGACGTTCCAGCAGCCAGAAATCGATGGCCTTGTCCTTTTCGGCGTAGTTGCGCACCCGCTCGCGCAGCACCTCGGCGAGGGGTTCCTCCTCGATCAGGAAGGTGCGGCTGGCGGCGACGAAGTGGTAGCGGGTCATGGCGGGAGGGGCCTCAGGGCTGGCGGTCGCCGAACAGCGGGTCGCGGCGGGGATTCTGCACCAGCGCCCGCATCTGCCGCACCGCCTCCTCCAGCCCCACGGCCAGGGCGCGGGCCACGATCGTGTGGCCGATGTTCAGCTCCTCCATCCCCTCGATGGCGGCGATCGGTTCGACGTTGTGATACGTGAGCCCGTGGCCCGCATTCACCCGCAGGCCCATGGCCCGGGCGTTGGTCGTGGCTTCGGTGATCCGGGCCAGCTGCAGGGGCTGGTCCTCCCAGGCGGCTTCGGCGTAGGCGCCGGTGTGCAGCTCCACCCAGCGGGCCCCGCAGGTGCGGCAGGCCTCCAGCTGGCGACCGTCGGGATCGACGAACAGGCTCACCCCGATCCCGGCCCCCTCCAGCCGGCCTACCAGGGTTCGGATGCCCTCCCCCTGACCGGCCACGTCCAGCCCCCCCTCGGTGGTCACCTCCTCGCGCCGTTCCGGCACCAGGGTGACCATGTCGGGACGGATCCGCAGGGCGATCGCCTCCATCTCCGCCGTGGCGGCCATCTCCAGGTTGAGTCGGGTGCGCAGGGTGGCCCGCAGCAGTTCCACGTCCCGGTCCTGGATGTGGCGGCGGTCCTCGCGCAGGTGGACGGTGATGCCGTCGGCGCCGCCCAGCTCGGCCAGCAGGGCGAAGCGCACGGGGTCCGGTTCCACGGTGCGGCGGGCCTGGCGCACGTTGGCGATGTGATCGATGTTGACCCCGAGGCTGGCCATGGGCGCGAAGACGGCTGGAACGATCCTGCCGAACCGCACCGGCCGTCGGGAGCGGGGCGGCGGCCGCAGGGGTAACTGCCCGCCGCCGCCCGAAAGGCAGGGATCCCGCCCCTAGCTTCAAGGTCCACGTCCTGCCGGTTCTTGAGTGTTGGCGGCACAGACGCCCACCCCGACGACCTCCTCCGCGGCGATCAGCCCCCGGGAGGGTTCCCTGTGCAATGGCATCAGCCCCTGGCTCTCCCCGGTGGCGATGCTGGTCACCGTCGACCTGGCGCTGCAGGGGTATTTCGGTGAGCTTCGGGTGCTCGATCGCGAGCATCTGCCCACCGAGGGTGCCGTGCTGCTGGCCCCCACCCACCGGGCCCGCTGGGACGCCCTGATGCTGCCCTGGGCGGCCGGGCGCCGGGTCACCGGCCGCGACTGCCGCTTCATGGTGACGGCCGACGAGATGAAGGGGCTGCAGGGCTGGTTCCTGCACCGCCTGGGCTGTTTCCCGGTGAACCAGGGCCGTCCCACCCTGGCGAGTCTTCGCTACTCGGTGGAGCTGCTCGCCTGCGGTCAGCAGCTCGTCGTCTTTCCCGAGGGCCGCATCCGACGGGAGGACGGTCCCATCCGCCTGCACCAGGGCCTCGCCCGCCTGGCCCTGCTGGCCACCAGCCAGGGCGTCGAGGTGCCGGTGGTGCCGGTGGGGATCGCCTATGGCCATGCCGATCCGCGTCCCGGGGACGCAGCCGCCCTGTGTTTCGGATCCCCGTTGCGGGCGCAGGGACAGGGCCGTGACGCAGCCCTTGGATTCAGTGCCGAGCTGGCCAGGGCGATGGAGTCGGCCGAGCAAGCGGCCCGATCGGCGGTCGGCCGACCGATCAGCTCCCCGTAAAGTTCGCCGGTTATCCGTCAGGCGTCGACGTGTCCAGGCTTTCCGCCAACCATTCCTCCCGATCCGGTCGGCCAGCGCGCCTGGCCCGGATCTGCGGAAGCTCCCTCGCCCTGCTGACCCTGGCTCTGCCGCTGACCACGCCGCCGCTGCTCGCCCAGGGTGCTACCCAGACCGTTCAGCCCGCCAGCTCCGATTTCGACATCGCGGCGGTCAAGTCCCTGCTTTCAAGGGGCGATGCGGCGGTGGCCAGCGGCAACCTGGCCGAGGGGCGGCGCCTCTATGACCTGGCCCGTGACGCCAGCCGGCGCCTGCTGGGCTTCTACCGCGATATCAGCGGCTCCTTCCGCGGCCTGGATGCCCGCATCCCCCGGGAGATGGATGACAAGGGTCGGGAGACACTCACCCTGCTGGCGGAAGCGAATCTGAGGCTGGCGGCCCTGTTCCGGCGTCAGAGCCAGCCGGAGGTGGCCATCCCCCTCCTGGTGGAGGTGGTCAAGACCATGACGCCCACCAACGAGCTGGGCCGCAGGGCCTACCAGCAACTGGTGGAACTGGGCTTCGTGGCCACCCCCTACACCGCCCCGGGATCGACCGGGGGGGGCTGATCGTCCCTAGATTCCTTTCGCCCGCCATTCCCAGATTCCTCGCCGCCATGGTGCAACCGGAGCAGGTCAAGGACGCGATCCTGCGTGAGCTCCCCGACGCCGTGGTGGAGGTGGAGGATCTCACCGGCGGCGGCGACCATCTGCAGGTCAGGGTGATGTCCGGTGCGTTCGCCGGACTCAACCGGGTGCGCCAGCACCAGCTCGTCTATGGAGCCCTGCGCAGCGAGCTGGCCAGCGAGGCGATCCATGCTCTGGCCCTGCAGACCTCCCTTCCCGCCTGATTTCCCGCCCCTCTTTTCCAGCCATGGACGCCAGCACCCGCCAACGCATCGACGCCCTGATCACAGCCCACCCGGTGGTGGTGTTCATGAAGGGCAACAAGCTGATGCCCCAGTGCGGCTTCTCCAACAACGTCGTTCAGATCCTGCAGTCCCTGGGTGTGCCTTTCGAAACCTTCGACGTGCTCGCCGACATGGAGGTCCGTCAGGGGATCAAGGAGTTCTCCGACTGGCCCACGATCCCTCAGGTGTACGTGAAAGGGGAGTTCCTTGGGGGCTCCGACATCCTGATCGAGATGTACAACAGCGGGGAGCTGCGCGAGAAACTGGAGGTTGCCCTGGCCTCCTAGGCCGGGCGCTTCACTGCAGCACCACTGGCCTCAACGGGCGCCGGTGCTCTCAGTAGCGGCTCGTCTCCATGAGCAGGCGGGGCTGGCCGTCGGGGCCCAGGAAGCTGGATGGGTCCTGGATCCAGCGGTCGATGAGTTCCTCAAGCCGCCGCTGGGAGTGATGGTCCAGCACCGCGGTCCTGCGCAGGGCATGGAGGTAGCCATCGGCATAGAGCCGCAGTTCAGAGGGGCCGTGGTGGCGATCGGAGAGGGCCTGGCAGGCATCGCACAGGGACTGGAAATGGCGGATCGCGTCGGGATGTTGAAGTGCTGTCATGGCTGGGCTCGGGCCCGGTTCGTCATTGCGCCTGCGGACGCCGGCGGATCCCACCATCCTGCCGTGCCAGGCCTCTCCTTGCGGGAGCGGACAGTTGACAAGGCATCGCCCGCTACCCGAGTATCCGCACATTTCCCGTTAGCGTAGGAACACTCAATCGGCTGTCGGCGCTCCCGCTTCTGATTACATCGCGTGATGCCGAGAAGATGGCCATGGCCCAGGACAAGTCGAGTGATCCAGGAGGCAGCCCTCGAAGGGTCCTCGTCGTCGATCCCCACGCCACCCTTCGAACCGTTCTTGCCCAGCGCCTGCGCCAGGACGGCCACCTGGCGGCAGCGGTGGCCACGGCCAGGGAGGCTCTGGAGATCTGTCAGGAGCAATCGCCCGATCTGCTGGTCAGCGCCGAACTGCTGGAGGAAACCTCGGCCCTGCGACTGGCGGCCCAGCTCCACTGCCAGGTGATGGTGCTCACCGCCCGCTCCGGTTCCGAGCCCGTGGTGGCCCTGCTGGATGCCGGTGCCGACGATGTGCTGCGCAAGCCCTTCGGTCTCGAGGAACTGGCGGCCCGCTGTCGCACCCTGCTGCGACGCAGTGGCAGTGGTCTCCAGGAGCGGGTCTGCGTGGGCCCGCTGGAGGTGCACCTGCTGCTGCGCCAGGTCACCCTGCGCGACCAGCCCGTGGAGCTCAGCCCGCGAGAATTCGCCCTGCTCTGCGCCCTGCTCATGCCCCCCGGTGTGGTGCGCAGCCGGCAGGAACTGCTGCGCATGGCCTGGCCACCGTTCAGTGGCGGCCCCCGCTCCGTGGACACCCAGGTGCTCACCCTGCGCCGCAAGCTGGAACAGGCCGGCCTCGGCGAGGGTGGTGGCATCGAGACCATGCGTCAGCAGGGTTATCGCTTCAGCCTCGACACCCTCCCCGAAGCGAGTGAGGACTTCGCAGGTCAGGCCGCCTCGATGCTGTTGTCTCCCACCAGCTCAGGGCGCCTGAGCTGAGCAGCCGGCCTGTTCAGGGCCAGCCATCAGAGCGATCCATCAGGAACGGTTGAGCGCCAGGGTGACCAGTTCGCCTGTCAGCATCGCGGCGCTGAGAAGGGCGAGCAGGCGGTAGGTCCAAGGCGGGCTGATGCGGCCGATCGCGGCGGTGGAGAGCCCTGAGGCCTGGGAGAAGCGCGTCAGGAAATCCTCGAAGCGGGTGACCCGCTGGGGCAGCAACCAGGCCCCGCCGCTGGTGTCGCCGGGCCCGGATCCGCTGCGCACGTAATAGACCCGTCCCCCCTGGCTGGTGACGACGGGGGTGAGATCGGTGATATGGCTCCAGCTCAGCTGCCAGCCGCGGCGCAGCAGCCAGGCGCACCAGGGCGGATGGCCCACGCGCAGCTCCCGTTCATCCAGTTCCACCCGTTCGCTGGTGATCGCCATCACCAGCAGCAGGCCGGCCAGGGCCGCCAGCAGCAGGGGGAGCTGCAACGGATCCGGGGCCAGCACCGGCAGGGGGAGGACCAGAGCCAGGTAGAGGCCCAGGAGGGTGAAGCGGATCAACGGGGCCATGGGGTAGCGGTGGCAGGCCTCGTCGCCCTTCATCGGTCGTCGGGGGAGCCGGGCAGGGGTTCGATCACTTCGGAGGGCCTGTACTGGCCCCCGAACACTTCCGCCTCGCGCCCCTCCCAGAAGCTGCCCAGGCGCATCAGATCAGCGTGGGCGTCAGCGAGGCGCTCCACGTACTCGTTGGACTCCATGGTGTCCTTGGCTTCCTTCAGCTTGCTGAGCCGCAGCAGGTGCCAGACCCAGGGCTTGCCCATCTCGCCGCGGGCCTCCAGATAGCGGGCCAGGTCGGCGGGGCTGGGGATCGGAGCCGCCATGGAAACGCAACAAATGTTCACATACTTTAGTGCTGCGGGGCTGCCGCCGTGAGGCCGGGGCCTGTGGGGATCAGTAGAGCTCGGGGCGCCGGTCCTCGTGGTAGCGAGTGGCGGCCGGGTGGGTGGGTCCGTACTCCCCGGGCAGGCAGTCGGCGATCAGCAGGGTCGGCTCCGGCCTCGCCGCTGCCAGCAGGTCGCCGTGGGGGCCGCAGATCAGGCTGTTGCCCAGGTACGCGGCCATCACCCTGCCGTTCACCGTCTCCTCGCCGCAGCGGTTGGCGTAGGCCACGAAACAGTCGTTCTCGAAGGCATGGGCCGGCAGCAGGGTGCGGGACACGTCCGGATAGGGGCGGTCGGTGCGCTCCCCGGTGCTCAGCTCCGCCCAGGCATCGGCCGCGGTCGGGATCAGCACCAGCTTTGCCCCCTCCAGGGCCAGCCGCCGGGTGAGCTCGGGGAATTCGGCCTCGTAGCAATTGAGCAGGCCCAGCGGAAACCCGTTCACCCGCTGCACCGTCAGGGCCGGGCCCTCCTCCCGGTGGAGATAGCCCGGGCTCCAGCAGCGTTTTTCGTCCGGGCCCCACAGATGGGTCTTGCGGTAGTTGCGCAGCAGCCGGCCGTCGCGATCGATCAGGGCGATGGCGTCGTAGAAGCGCTCCTCCCCCGCCACCATGGCCCGCTCGGGGTACGGGCAGGCCACCGCCAGGCCGTGGCGGCGGGCGGCGGCGGCCACCTGCTCCAGGCTCGGGCCATCGACCGCTTCGGCCAGGTCCCGCACGATGGCGGGGGTGACGATGTACCCGCTCAGGTAGAGCTCCGGGAAGGCCAGCAGCTGCACGCCGTGGCCTGCCGCCAGGGCGCAGACCTGCTCGAGCCGCTCCAGGTTTTCCGCGACGGCCGCCGCGGTGCCGGCGCTGCCGCTGCCCTGCCAGATCCCCAGCCGCAGGCCCTCGCCGGCGGCCGGTGGCTGGGGCCGCAGGAAGGCGTGCAGGCGATGATCCGGGGTCATGGCGCCCGTCATGCCGGCAGGGACCAGGGATTGAGGCCCAGGTCAGCGCCGATGCGGTGGGCGCAGGCGAAGCCGCTGAAGGCCACGGCGTTGAGCCCCTGGCCGGGGAAGCAGGAATCCCCCACGCAATAGAGGTCGGGGATGGCGGTGCGGTTGAAGGGCATCGGCAGCAGCCCCGGCAGGCGCAGGGCCGGCACGGGCCCGTAGCTGCCGCCGTGGCGGCCCAGGAAGCGCCGGTGGCTGCGGGGGGTGCCGATCTCCTCGTGGGTGATCGCCGCGCCCAGACCGGGCAGGATCGTCTCCAGCCGGCCGATCAGCCGGTCGGCGGCGGCCCGCTTGGCCTGGCGGTAGGCCCCCGGATCCATCCCCTGCCAGGCCTCCATCGCCGAGGGGGTGAAGGTGTGCACGATGTGGCGGCCGACCGGTGCCAGGGAGGGATCCAGCAGGGTGGGGATCGACACGAAGATCGTGCCCTGCTCGGCCTCCATGTCCTGCCAGTGCTCCAGCAGCAGGTGGTGCACGTGGCTGCCCGGAGGGATGGCCTCCGCCTTCACCCCCAGATGCAGGGAGAGGAAGGAGGAGGAGGGCTTGTAGCGCCGCCGCCAGGTGCGCTCGGCCGCCGGCGTGTGGGCCTCGTCCACCAGGGAACCGAAGGTGTCCCAGCGAGTGGCGTTGCTCACCACCCGCCGGGCCCGGATCTCCTCGCCGCCCGCCAGCTTCACCCCCACCGCCCGGCCGTCCTCCAGCAGCACCTTCACCACCCGGGAGCGGTAGCGGATCATTCCGCCGGCCCGCTCCAGGCCGCGCACGAGCTTCTCGGCGATCACCCCCACCCCGCCGCGGGGGTAGTTGATGCCGCCGGCGTGGCGGTCGGAGAAGACCATGCCGGCGTTGATCATCGGCGTGCGGTCGGCCGGCATCACCGACCAGCAGAAGCACTCCATGTCGATGAACTTCAGCAGGTCCGGATCACGGATGTGGGCCCGGGCCACCGCCCCCACATTCACCGGCAGCCAGCGGGCCAGACCCAGGCATGCCAGGGGCGCCCGGAAGAACACCTTGGCCAGGTAGGCGGGATCCTCAAGCGACAGCAGGGGCATGGCGTCGAGGCAGCGGAACACCTGCCAGCAGGTGTCGTAGAAGCGGCGGATGCCGACCGCTTCGTGGGGGAACCGCGCGGTGAGATCGGCCAGGAAGGTGTCGTAGTCGCGGTCCACCGCCACCTCCAGGCCGCCGGGCAGGTGGTAGGCCAGCTGGACGGGGTCGGGGATCGTCTCGCAGCGCTCGCCCACATCCGCCAGGGCGCGGGTGAGCAGGTTGGTGTGGCCCTTCTCGCCGAAGCCGAAGATCATCGAGGCCCCCACATCGAAGGTGTAGCCCGATCGGCGGAAGCTGCCGCCGCTGCCGCCGGGGATCAGATAGCGCTCCAGCACCAGCACCTTCGCCCCCTTGGCGGCCAGCTGGCTGGCGGTGACCAGGCCGCCGATGCCCGAACCGATCACAAGTGCATCCCAGGCTTCCCCCCCGGGGGCGGCGGCGAAGCAGGCGGTGGAGGGGTGCGATTGGGCCGTGACGGTCACCGGTGGCCTGCAGCGGATGGAAATCGACCCTAGGGACCCCGTCAGCCGCAGCAGGCCTCGGCCGGGGCCCTGTCCTCCTCGGTCGTCAGCCACATCACCTCGTAGGGGGCGATCCAGAGGGAGCCCCGATCGACGGGCACCCGGGCCCCGGGGATCAGCAGATTGACCAGCTCGCCTTCCAGGCCGCCCCAGCGGGTCATCTCCGCTTCGATGGCCTGGTCGTCGCCGCTGAAGTTGGCGAACACCAGCAGCGTGCCCTCGGGCCGCTTGCGGCCGTAGCCGAGCACGTGGTCGTTGCCGGTCCACATGGGCTGGAGCAGGGCGAAGCCGTGCAGCAGGGAGGTGCGGCGGCGGGTGCGGATCTGATGGACCAGGCCCTGGAAGATCCTCCCCTCCACTGTGTGGCGGTCGTGGCGCCGCTCCGCCTTCTCCCAGTCCATGGTCGGCCGGTTCAGCCAGCGGCTGTCGTTGGCCTTGAGGGGATCCTCCCGGTAGGAGGGGTCATTGAGCAGCCCCAGTTCGTCGCCCGTGTGCAACAGGGGAATGCCACCGGCGCCGAGGGTCACGCCGTGCAGCAGCAGGATGCGGGCGATGGCCCGGTGGATCGCCGCCTCGTCGCCCTGCTCGAGGGCCAGCTCCAGCCCGGCCAGGGAGGCGGTGGAACCGGTGACGCGGGCATCGCCGGTGCTGGCATTGACACCGAACAGGTCGCCGCAGGCGAAGGAACCCTCGAAGCGACCGCTGTAGAAGTCGTTGAGGAAGCGGCGGTGCAGGTGGGGAGTCTCCCCCACAGCCCGCAGGTCCTCATCGGTCATCGCCCAGCCGATGTCGTCGTGATTGCGCAGGTAGTTGATCGGCGCGCAGCCGATCAGCAGCTGGGGTGCCCGGTGCATCACGTGGGTGAACAGGGTGGTGTGGCCCGTGGCCAGGGCACTCCAGAGCAGCACCATGCGCTGGTTGTTGTAGGCCAGCTCGCACTGCTTCTCCACGGTGGATTTCACCCCCAGGTACTGGACCAGGGCATCGGGGGGAACGATGGCTTCGGCCTTGAAGATCACTCCCGGCGCCACGATCCGCACAATCGCGCGGAAGGCCTGGATCAGCTGGAACACCTCCGGCTGGTTCTGGCAGTCGGTGCCCATCCGTTTCCACAGGAACGGGGCCGCATCCAGCCGCAGCACGTCGACGCCGAGGTTGGCCAGGAAGAACATCAGCTCGACGATCTCCAGGAACACCTCCGGGTTGGTGAAGTTGAGATCCCACTGGTAGGCGTTGAAGGTGGTCCACACCCAGCGCCCCTCCCCGGCCATACCCTCCACCCAGGTGAAGTTGCCCGGCGCTTCCTCCGGGAAGATCTCCGGCAGGGTGCGTTCGTAGGCATCCGGCAGGCTGCGGTCCGGGAAGGTGTGGAAGTAGTGGAGGTAGCGCTCCTCCCCGGCCCGGGCCCGCACGGCCCATTCGTGCTCCCGGGCCACGTGGTTCAGCACCAGATCGAGGCAGAGGGAGATGCCGCGCCGGCGCAGGTCGTCGGCCAGATCGATCAGATCCACCAGGGTGCCGAGATCGGAGCGCACCTTGCGGTAGTCCTTCACCGCATAGCCGCCGTCGCTGGGGCCCTCGCGGGGCTCCAGCAGGGGCATCAGGTGCAGGTAAGTGATGCCGAGCTCTTCGAGATAGGGGAGTTTGTCCCGCACCCCCTGGAGGGTGCCGGCAAAGCGGTCGGTGTAGCAGGTGTAGCCCACCATCTGGCTGCGCTGGAACCACTGGGGGGTGAACTGGCGCTCCAGATCGAGCAGCTTCAGGTCGAGGGGGCGCTGGCCGTAGGCCTCCACCATGCGGCCGAACAGCTGGCCGAATTTGTCGAGGGCATCGTCCCGGTCGCCGTAGAGGGCCGAGAGGGGGTAATAGAGATCGTCGAAGTAGCGCTCGAAGCGCAGCCAGAAGACGTCGATGTCGCGGGGATCGAGCCGGCCTTCGAGCCGGTAGCTCTCCACCTCCTTCACATGCGTGAAGGCTTCGCGCACCTCCGGGGCCATGCAGAAGACGTTGTGCATCGCCTCAGACCGCCGCGGCTTCCGGCTGCCGGACGCCGGCCCGGCGCCCGGCGTCCCAGCCGGCCAGGTCCGCCAGGGCCCGGTCGCGGTAGGCGCCGTAGCGGGCGCGCTTGTCGCGCACCCGGCTGGGCAGTTCCGGCACCAGGGCGAAGCTGGGGGGCATGGGCTGGAAGCCCCCCTTGCGGCCGGCGCCGACCCGGCCGGCCCCTGAGACGAAGGCCAGCAGGGCCCCGGCCATGGTGGTGGCCGGCAGGCTGAGGGGATCCAGGCCTCGGACCAGCCGGGCGGCATTGGTGCCGGCCAGCCAGCCGCCGGCCACGGCGGCCGCGTAACCCTCGGTGCCGGTGATCTGGCCGGCGGCCAGCAGGGCAGGGCGGCCGCGGAACTGCAGGGTGGGCTCCAGCAGGTCGGGGGAATCGAGGAAGGTGTTGCGGTGCATCACCCCGAAGCGCACGAAGGAGGCGTTCTCCAGCCCCGGAATCATGCGCAGCACCCGCTGCTGCTCGCCCCATTTCAGGTTGGTCTGGAAGCCCACCAGGTTCCACAGGCGCCCGTCCCGGTCCTCCTGACGCAGCTGCACCACCGCATGGGCCCGCCGGGCCCGGCGCACGTCCCGGTCGTGCAGGTCGCCCCAGCGGGGATCCCAGAGGCCAATGGGCTTGAGGGGCCCGTAGCGCATGGTGTCCTCGCCGCGGCGGGCCAGCTCCTCGATCGGCAGACAGCCCTCGAAGAAGGTGGCGCTCTCCTGCTCGAAGTCCTTCAGCTCCGCCTTCTCGGCCTCCAGCAGGGCTGTGCGGAAGGCGAGGTACTGCTCCCTGTCCATGGGGCAGTTGATGTAGTCGGCATCGCCCTTGTCGTAGCGGCTGGCCCGGAAGGCCACCGACAGGTCGATGCCCTCCCCCTCCACGATCGGGCTGGCCGCGTCGAAGAAGTGGCAGGCCTCGCGGCCGGTGAGGGCGCGCAGGTCTTCGGCCAGATCCGGAGCGGTGAGCGGACCGGTGGCCAGCACCGCGATCGCGTCGGGATCGGGGAGGTGGTGCTGCTCGCGCCGCTCCACCGTGATCAGGGGATGGGCTTCAAGGGCGGCGGTGAGGGCGGCGCTGTAGCGGCCCCGATCCACGGCCAGGGCGCCGCCGGCGGGCACGGCGTGGGCGTCGGCGGTGCCGATCACCACCGAGCCAAGCCGCCGCAGCTCCTCCTGGAGCAGGCCGGCGGCGCGGTCGGAGGACAGGGCGCCGAAGCTGTTGCTGCAGACCAGCTCGGCGAATTCGCCGCTGTGGTGGGCAGGGGAGGGGCGCACCGGCCGCATCTCCACGAGCTTCACCGGCACACCGGCGGCGGCGATCTGCCAGGCGGCTTCGGTGCCGGCGAGGCCGGCACCGATGACGACGACCATCAGGCGCGGGCGCGCTTGAGCATCAGCTGCAGCTGGCCGATGGCGGCACGGCCGATGTTGAAGGCGGCCCAACCCACGGCCAGGAGGATCGGAGCAGCGACGAGCAGCAGCCGGAGGTCCATGGCGACGCAGAGGGGGAAGGTGACGGGATCCTAACCGAGTTCAGCATGGACCTTTGCCAGGGTCCGGTACCGGTGGGCGTGCTGCCGCTGGGCGGCGATGGCGGCGGCATCGAGCTGGCGCTTCACCACAGCCGGAGCCCCCATCACCAGGGCACCGGGGGGAACGTCGCGGGTGACCACCGACCCCGCCGCCACCAGGGCCCCGGCCCCCACGGTGACGCCGTTGAGCACGATGGCGCCGATGCCGATCAGACAGCCGTCCTCCAGCGTGGCCCCATGGACCACGGCCCGGTGGCCGATGGTCACATCGGCGCCGATGCGCACCGGCTGGCCGGGATCGCCGTGAAGCACGGCGCCGTCCTGCACGTTGCTGCCCTCGCCGATGGCGATCGGGCAGACATCGCCCCGGGCCACGGCGGTGGGCCAGAGGCTGGCCCCCGCCGCCAGCTGCACATCACCGATCACCACCGCCGTGGGGGCCACCCAGGCGGCGGGGTCGATGCGGGGGGCCTCCCAGCGGCTGGGCCAGGCCTCAGCGGCGGCGGCGGAGCGGGTCATGGCAGGGGCCGGGCTGGTGCCATTGTGCGGCCGCCGGCCGGCTTGGAGAGGGGCGCCGCCGGGTGATAGCTTCCCTGGCGACGGGTCGCTAGCTCAGCGGTAGAGCATTCGGCTTTTAACCGACTGGTCCTGAGTTCGAATCTCAGGCGACCCATCTCCAACACCGCAAGGGATCCGAAGCCAGGCCCGGCAACGTTCCTGCCTAAAATTTTCACAGGGAGCTCAGGCTTGCGGACCGGTTCAGTCCTGGTCGGCAGCCTCCAGCTTCTCCCTGATCCGGCGCAGCAGATTCCTTTTCACCGCTTCATTGCCGCCGAATCCGCCCGAATGCCGCATGCTGCGGGATGCGAAGAACTGGGTACAGCGCAGTTCCGTCAGCGTGCGGGCCTTGCTTCCGATCCAGACCGGAAAAGGGGACGAATCCTGCTCCGAAGGCAGGCCTACTTCAGTTGCTCCACGTTGATATTGGCCATGTCGAAGTAATTGGATGCTGTGCACATGGCCGTGCCTGTGCCGACGCCACCTTTCGCCGTCCTGCTGGTGAACGTCCAGGAAAAGATGCGCTGGGACTGGCTGTCTGAGATCTCCGAGAAATTACCCACCCGCTGATAGGTTTCGGGATGCAGAAGTTTCTGTTTGACGAGAGACTCGCAGAGTGTATTCTGCTCCGGACGCCGATTCTGAGGTTGGTTGTTGCTTGTGGGCGAGGATCGGGAAAAGTGATAAACGCCGGCCATCCCGATGCCAACCAGGAGAAAGACTCCGATCACCAGCAGGAAAACCCTCGTGGGAAAGAGAGCCTCTCTGGAGCGAAGACTGTTGGAGCGTCCTGAACGGGTGCTGGAAGTTCGTTTTCCAAGCCCTGCTTGCCGGGCCCGGTGCAGGTTGCGCAGCTTGCGACCTTTCTCCCTCCTGTGCCTCCATGCCTTGAAGGACTTGATCACGTTGACCATTCAGCTCAGGGTGTTCAGAGCACATCCACCCGTTTCACCCTGAGGACGGAGACGTTCACGTCTGCCTGAAGGGGGTCGCCAGAACCGGCATCGGTGGCATCCCCTGATGGCTGGCTTTCCGAAGGAACGCAGAGCGCGACTCGACGCCATCCGGCCCGACATGAAACATGTTTGGTTTCTAGCAGTCTCCCACGGTTGTTGAGGAACCGAAAGCTGAACTGGATCCGGTTTCTGTCAGCGCTGCAGGCAACCGGAGATGGCGTGTCATGGCCCCGGCCCTTCAACCCAGCTGCACCATTCCGCAGCGGACCCCCTTGAGCACCGCCTGCATGCGGTTGTTGACGCTCAGGGTCTGCAGCAGCCGTTTGGTGTAGGTGCGGGCGGTTTCATCGCTCACCCCCAGCCTCTGGGCGATCTCCCGGTCGCTGAGGCCGCTGGCCAGCAGATCCAGCACCTCGTATTCCCGTGGGGTGAGCCTTGGACAGCTGAGGTAAGGAAGGTTGCCCGAGCGCAGCGAGGGGCTGCGATAGGAGTGATGGCCCATCACGGCGATCACGGCGGCCTGCAGGGGCCGCTGGTCGTCGACGATGTCGGCCTCGGCCACCACCGCCTCCAGCCAGGGGGCATGCTCGTATTCGGCGGGGATCACATCCCCCAGGGCCAGCATCACCACCTTGAGGTCGCTCTGCAGCTCCTTGGCCTTGCGGGTGAGCTCGAAGCCGTTGCCGCCCTCCAGGTGATCGGTGCAGATCAGCAGTTCGTAGGGCTCCTGGCGCAGGTAGTCGAGGCAGCTGGCCTCATCGGTGATGGCACAGCCGATCAGGCGGCGGTCACTGATGCTCTCGCAGATGGCCCGCAGCAGGAAGCGGCCCTTCATCGCGATCGCCACCTTTCCCTTCACCGCCACCGAGAGGAGCACCTCGTCGAAGGTGTTGCCTTCCAGGTTCACCAGGAAGGGTGTGAGATCCATGCAGGCCCCCTGAGGCCCCGTGGGCCAACCGGTTCTTGCCTTCATCATCCAACCCGGGGCCCCTTCGGCGTGGCTCGTGGGGCTCAGCCGAGGTGGGCGCCGGCCTGCTCATCGACCGCGATCAGCCGCTGCAGGATCAGCTCGACATCCAGCTCGGAGAGCTCGCCGTCGTCGCGCCATTTCATGCAGGTGCGACCAAGACAGGACTGGTGGCGCAGCGGTTCCACGGCATTGGTGTCGTGCGCTTCGACCATGGTGGGGTCCTCCGTGTCTTGACTTCAAGATAGAAAGGCGCCGTGTTTGTACCGACTCCCATCTGGGGGTAATCGGCCAGTGCGGTGCTGCAGGGGCGATCGGGCTCAGAAGCGGAAGCTGGTTTTCACCAGTCCGCCCAGCTGTCGGAAGGTGGTGCCTGGGGTGGTGTCCTGGCCCAGGGGCCGGCTCAGGTAGAAGAGGGCCGGGGTGACGCTGATGTTGTCGGTGACCTGCAGCTGGTACCACCACTCCCAGGCGACGTTGCCGTCCTGGGGCGTCTGGCCGCCGCTCAGGGCTGTGGCGAAGATCGGCTGACCCACCGCCATGCCGAGGGCGTTGCCCTTGATGAAGGCGTCGTCCCACTGCAGGCCCACCATCCAGGACTGGCTGGTGCGCAGGGCACCGGCTGCCTGGGCCATGTCGTAGCTGGTGCCGTTGATGCCCCAGCCGGCGCTGATCGAGGGGATCCAGCCGGACTGGGCCGGTTGCCAGTAGCCGCTGAGGCCGAAGGCATCGGTGCGGCTGTTGGGGTTGGCCTCGTAGGTGAGGCCGGTGAAGGGGGTGGCGCCCGGCACCCCCACCCCTGACTGGATGCGGGAGTAGATCGCCGCCAGACCCCACTGATCCCTGGCATAACCGATCTGCACCGTGCCGGTTCCGGCCGAGGAGCCGGTACCGATGCCGCCGATGCTGGGATCACCCACCGCCCCGTTGGCGGCGACGACATTGGCGCTGATGCTGAAACCGTCCTGCTGCCACCACAGACCGGCCCCCGGTCCGAGGTTCTTGTTGTAGGCCGCCGGAGCTCCGTTGAGGGTGAACAGGTTGAGGATGGTGTCGGAGGGATAGGCGCTCGGCCAGAGGGCGAGCATGTCCTCCTGGCCCACCCGGCCGCCGACGGTGGCGGTGAAGCCGCTGCCGATGGGGAACTGGTAGTAGAGCTTGTCGATCCCCACCACATCTGGCCCAGCCTCCTCCTGGAACGCCACCTCCAGGGTGGACAGCCCACCGGTGGGGCCGGCGCCGCCGAAGGCGGAATCGGCGAAGTTGCCCGCCCGCAGGATCGTGCGCAGCAGATCCTTGCCCGTGAAGCTGGTGTCGAAGCTCAGCTGCAGGTCGTAGCTGAACGTGGTGGCCCCCACAGCGGCCCGGGCGGCATCAAGGGCGGGGCTGTTGCTGCCGGAAAAGGCGTTGGCACCGATCACGAAGGTGGCCTGGCCGCCCAGCTTGGTGGTGGTGGAGAAGCGGGTGGCTTCCAGCTCACCCACCTTGGCCTCCAGGCCATCCACCCGGCCGCGCAGCACGGCCAGCTCCTTCTCGAACTCGGCCATCAGGCGCTTGAGCTCGTCGGTCACTTCGGTGATCCGGTCGAGACAGGCGTTCAGCAGGGCGGCCGCCTCAAACCGGGTCATGGACTGGCCGCCGCTGTAGGTGCCGTTGGGGTACCCGGCGACGCAGCCATAGCGCTCGATCAGGCCCGTGAGCGCCTGGTAGGCCCAGTCGGTGGGCCTCACGTCGCCGAACTGGTTGATGCTGGTGACCTGCTCCTGCCCCGCTGGGGTGAGGGCATAGCGGTGGATGGCGGCCAGGTTTGGTTCCGCGGCGGCGGCCATCCCGGGGGTCAGGCCCGTCACCAGGGCGAGGCAGGTGGAGCGGGTGCGCATCGGGGCGGCCATCAGAGCTGGTTGGCGAGAATGGTAACCATTCCCGGTGTCAGCACCAGGGGTGAGGGCGGGGCGAGGGTCGGCCAGGCCCCTGCCAGCGCTGCCAGCCGGGGCTGCATCGGGCCCAGGATCCGGATGGCCTCGGGAGGTGCTCCGGCCCCGAGCGCGCGGGTCAGCAGCTGCTGGGCGTAGAGCACAAATCCCCGGGAGTCCTGGTATTCGATCGCTTCCACAACCACCCCTTCGGCGATGGCGGCGTCGTATTCGCTGGCGGCGACCCTGGCCAGGGCCCGCACCACGGCGGCGGTGGTGTGGGGGTTGTTGCGCACCGCGGCGGGGACCCCCTGGGCGGCCGCGTCCACCGCCGCGACGGCCGCCCCGTAGGCCGCGGCGGTGCGGGGTGCCCTGGGATCGGCCTGGATCAGTTCCAGCAGCAGCACCAGCTGGGGCCGGAAGGGCGCCACGCCGCGGCCCGCCAGCACCGGGTCCACGGCGCCGTACAGCTCCTCCACCGGATGGCCGATGTGCTTTTCCGCCTGGGTGGTGTTCCCCTGGGCCAGCAGCTCCCCGGCGACCAGCAGATGGCCGCGCATCTGGCCCAGCACCGCCAGGTAGTCGACATCGGAGCTGGCGACGGCCGCCGCGCCCTCGCCCCCTTCCCCGCCTTCACCGCCTTCCCCCCCGTGGCCATGGCCGGCATGCTGGGCCACGGAAAGGGCCATGGCTGCCGGCCCGGTCCCCCCCGGTGGCGAGGCCGCGCCGGCGGGCGCCATCGGCAGGGCGGCCGTGGCGGCGGCCCCGAGGGCGAGGAACAGCTCGACGGTGCGCAGGGGTCTGGCCATGGGAAACCGGTGGTTGGGGTGATCCTGCTGAGCGATGCTCCTGTCGCCCGTTCAGCCGCGACCCCTGGCCGTGCCCGATGGCACAGGCACGGTTGTCCGCGGCTCAGGCCGCCACCACCTCGAACAGGCCCATGCAGCCTTTTTCAGCCACCTGGTCCTGGTGGGGATGGAACATGTAGCGGCCCGGGAACGGGTAACGGAATTCGAGGATCTGTCGTTCGGCCACCCCGAGGGTGATCACGTCGGCACGCTCGCGGAACTCCCCCCGGCTTCCCTGGCGCAGGATCTCGAAGTCGTTGGCGTGGATGTGGAAGGTCAGGGGGCCGTCGAACTCCACCATGTTGAGCAGGTAGAGACGCACCAGCTGGTGCTGCCGGATCCGGATCGGCTGGCGGTGGAAATGGTCCGGGATGCCGTTGAAGGCATAGAGGTCGTTGTGGCCCTCGTTCCTGAGGTCATAGCCGCCCATCACCAGCACCAGTTCATCGGCCGGCGGCCGCGGCTGGAGCGGATCCACGATCAGCAGGCCGAACAGCCCCTTGCCGACGTGGCGGGTCACCGGCGCCACGTGGCAGTGGTAGGGGTACAGCCCGGCGCTGGGGAGGTCGAACTCGTAGGTGCGGCTGCCGTTGAACAGCACCGGCTCGATGCCGTCCATGGCGGCTGGATGGACCCCATGGAAATGGAGGCTGTGGGAGGTGCTGTCGTCGTTGTGAAAGATCACCCGGAGGCGCTCCCCCACCCGGGCCCTCAGGCTCGGCCCCGGCACCGTCCCGTCCAGGGTCCAGGCCTTGAAGCGGGTGGCCCGCCGCAGGGGCAGGGTGAGGCTGCGGGCCCGCACCTCGAACACCCGCACGGCCCGGCCCCCTTCCTGGATCAGGCGGCCGTGGTTGAAGGCTCTCAGCCCAGCCGTGGGATCGAAAGGCAGGGGAACCCCATCGATCTCGGCGGCGGAGCTGCTGCGGGCCATCGCCCCGCCCAGCGGGCCGGCGAGTCCGGCCAGCCCCAGGCCGGCGGCGCTGAGTCCCAGGACCCGGCGGCGGCTCCAGGGGCGGTGGCCATCACAATCGTTCAAGGCGGTCGGTGCCGCGGAGCGGGGGGCACGGGGGCCGCCGCGGAAGGTCTCAGCCTCCAGTGACCCACGGCGATGGTCGGTGTGCCGTCGATCGATCACGGATCGGTGTGCCCGATGGCACCGCTCAGGCCATCGGGGCGGGCTGGCCGCGCCGCAGCAGGGCATAGGCCAGGAGCTTCATGCGGTCCTCCACCAGGAACCAGGCCAGGCAGTACAGCCAGATCGCCAGGGCCGTCCCCCAGCCCACCGGGGCCATGAACACGCCGTAGACGGCCAGGAACGTGGCGAGCAGCTGGGTGCCCAGCACAGCCAGCCCCAGCACCCGGGCCGGCCGGATCCCTTCAGGATGGCCACGCTGGGCCCCCAGGACGATCAGAGAGCGAACAGGGCGTCGTACTGGTGGTACGCCGGCTTGCGGAGCCCCTCCAGAGCCAGCATCCGCCGCAGTTCGATGATCTCGGCCCGCTGGGCCACGATCACTT
>NZ_JAFKRG010000007.1 GCF_019038415.1 Synechococcus sp. CCY 9618
GGCTTGCGGAGCCCCTCCAGAGCCAGCATCCGCCGCAGTTCGATGATCTCGGCCCGCTGGGCCACGATCACTTGCCGCGCGAAGCGCCGGACCGTGGGGTTGGTGCTCTTGGCCAGGGCGTCGTGGGCCATGATCAGCGCCCCGCCGTGGTGGTTGAGCATCCCTTCGAGGAACCACACCACCCGGTTCTCCTTGGTGAGTCCGTCGCCCACCATCCGCATGCCGTCGATCCGGGCCTGGCCCATGCGCATCAGGCCCGAGAGGCTGTCGGGATCCCCGCCGGGAGCCAGCGCCACCGGGTACACGGGCGCCTGGGGATACCAGGCCTTGCGCCAGAGCCCCATGGCGCGGATCTCGTTGGCCTGATCCCGCCAGATCGTCTTGCCCAGGGCCCCAACGCCGGGTTGGCCGATGTCGAAGACGAATTCGCTCATGCGCAGCGCGCCGGTGTGGTGCTGCACCATCCCATCGATGAAGCGCAGGTCGTAGGTGGCGCCGGCGGGGCCCACCTCGTGCATGTGATCAGCGTGGGACGCCCCACCGGGCTTGCCCTCCATCGCGGGCATGCCTTCCATGCCCTGATGCCCTTCGTGCGGATTCATCTGGGCGAAGGCCGTGGAGGAAAGCACCAGCGCGGCGGACAGGGCCGGTAGGGAGAGCCGGAACGCGCGACGGACCATGGCAGGGAGAACGGACCTCCCCAACGTATGGGCTCCTGCTAGCTGGAGAGTCAAGAGATGGTGGGGCAGGGCTCAGGACTTCGGCGAGCTGCCCCCCGGATACCAGTTCCGGTACCACTGCTCCATCTGCTGGATCTCCTCGCTCTGGACCCGGACCATGGCCTGCTCCAGCTCACGCAGCTCCGGGTGCTGGGAATTGGTCTGGGCCATCGAGGCCATCATCACGCCCATCTGGTGGTGGGGAATCATCTGCTCGATGAAGGCGCGATCGAAATCGCCTGCCTGGCGCAGGGCCCAGAGGTTGGTGCCTCCACCCATGGTCCCCATCCCCATGCCTCCACCCATCCCCATGCCCATTCCCATGCCGTTCTGCCAGCCCCAGCCCGTGCCCGGTCCCCAGCTCGGTACATCCTGGCCGTACCAGGTCCGATACCAGTCGCGCATCTGGGCGTTTTCGCGCGTCTGACTGGCCTTGATGCTTTTGGCCAGGGCCTTGATCTCGGGCCGCTGGGCGCGGCTGAGGGCGAGATCGGCCATGGCGATGGCCCCGTCGTGGTGGGGGATCATCATCACGATGAAGTGCTGGTCCGAGGAACCGAGTCCCGTCCGGCCCTGGCCACGGGTTCCGCCTCCATAGCCGGGCATGCCTGGACCCTCTTCATAGCCATGCATGCCTGCACCGCCCCAGCCCTGGGCCAGGAACGGGGTGGCCCTCCAGAGGAGCGCCGTGCAGGCTCCTCCGGCGACGAGCGCCAAGAAGGCTGTACGCAGGCGGGCCCGTTGCCGGACAGTGTCACTGGCCATGGTTTCCCCGCTCCCTGCTCTGTTGCTTCCACCCTGGCAAGTCCCGAGAGCAACGAACCGAAGCGCAGCAGTCATGCTGCGGGAGCGGAGGATCCTCCCTCAGACGTTGAGATTCGGGCAGATCACGGCCGTGTTCGGCGCAGGATCGCTTTGCCAGTTCTGCAGCAGGCTTTGCAGTTCCCTCCTGAACAGACGCAGCTCCCGCAGCCGTTCGTCCACCAGATCGATCTGCCGTTGCAGCTGGCGCTGGATGTCGTCGCAGGGGAGCTGGCCGGCATCGTGCACGGCCAGACAGTCCTGAATGTGCTCAAGGCTGAGGCCCAGGCTCTTGAGCCGGCGGATGAAGTCAAGGCGACCCAGGCTTTCTTCGCCAAACAGTCTGTAGCCGCCTGTGCTTCGGCTCACCACCGGCAGGAGGCCGAGATCTTCGTAGTAGCGCAGCGTCTTCACCGGGAGGCCGCTGCGCCTGGCCAGCTCGCCGATCTTCATGGCAACGGGGGGAGAGCTAACACTCCTGGGGGCGGCGGACGGGGGGGCGATGGTCACGGAACGGTTGACTCTCCAGTTATGAGGAGACTTTACTGTGAATGATCTTTCTTTTCTGCTTCCGGTAAGTCGTCCAAGCCTTTTGGATGGATCGCGGCCGTGACGCTGCGGAGTGCCGGCAGTGTTCACGCCCAGTCCTTCGACACGTACCCCACCAGGGGGGAGGCTGGGGCCCGGGCCAGGACGCTTGAGTGCAGCGGAGCCTGCGCGATGGGAGGGCAGTGGATGCCCTGCGCCAATGAGCAGGCCCAGCACAGGGACCTGCGGAACAACTGACCCCCGACCCGGGACTTCTCCATGAGCCGGCGACACCCCTGATCATCAACGCCCTGTCGGGCTCGATCTACGGCCTGCTCCTGACCAACCATGTGGATGCCTTCTGGCTTCTCAAGCTGCATACCGGCAACTTTGGAATCATCAACCTGCAGCCGTACGACGCGGTGATCGTCGGAATCCTCACCTTGATCATTGCCATCTCCAGCGTCGGATTGATGATCGGAAGCCGGCCGAGGGCTAGTTCCGCCGGGTTGGGGGCTAGGTGTGATTTCCCACCAGGTTGTTCATGCCTGCAGCTGAGCTAGCCGCTGTTGGGGGGTGAGGCCACCCAGGGCCATATGGCACCTGCGGCCGT
>NZ_JAFKRG010000008.1 GCF_019038415.1 Synechococcus sp. CCY 9618
CACATCATCCTCCATCTGCTGGTCCCAGTCCGTTGCGTCGAACGACTGGAACCAAGCCCGGAACTCGGCCCGCTTGGCCGGCGGCAGCTTCTGAACTGCAGCCTCAATCTCTTCAAGGGTGCTCATGAGTCCCATAATAGCTGAGTTCTCCGGCTGAGACGTGGCAACCACCTGATAGGCCTAACGCTGCCATCACCTGCCCGCAATGATCTGATGCTGTGCACCACGTTGTGGGAATGGGGAGTTCCAGGTAGCGGGTCAGGTGGATGGCTGTGTTAGGCGTCCATGTGCTTCGAGAGTTCACATAGAATCTTAGCGGTTGCATCTCTATATTCATCTTTCAATGTGAGCTTGGCATCAAAGAGACCAGAGACCTCATCAACAACTTCACGTGGTGGCTTAGTCCGGATATCCTTGGCAGGTATGCAGCGAAAGAAGTATGTCGGGAACAACTCGGTAAGCTGCTTTGCCTCGCTAGTCTTGTCACCATCCAATAGGCCCGCAACCTTCTTGAAACCTAGGTCGGAGAGGATGCGACACAGATGGGGAATGTTTCCAGCGCCTCCTGCACCCCATCCAAAGAAGCTCCCAACAATAGGTATTTCGAGTTGCTCGGCGGCGAGCGGGTATAGCATGACGTCCTCTTGGCCTTCGGTGAGGATGACATGGTCTTCAAGAAAAAATAATTCTCGTGCGTCAAGCCCAAATACGTGAGGGTTATAATAGTTCTTGCCGGCGAGCTTGCTAATTGCATGCTTAGATATTTCTGAGAGTTGATGGATCGTGGTGCCATCACTACCAGTGATAACGCGTGACAAATGACCACCATTTGACAGGGCAGTCAAGCTGACAAAGTAGGGAGAATGGGTAGACACGATGATCTGGCGGTCTTTCGCAAACTCCTCAAGAAGACTAGCAATCCGCTTTTGGAGTGAAGGATGCAGTGAAAGTTCGGGCTCGTCAATTGCGACTACATTTCCAGGTGCGGAGTCGTACAGGGAGTCGAGTATTGAAAAGATGCTGATCAGCCCTTCACCCATTCCATCACTGGAGTGAGAGTGCCCAGAATTGAAGAACTTAAGAAAGTAGTTTCCCTGCTCCGAGCGATCGATAGTCCACTCAGGCGTGTAGCCCAGAATCCGTGAAAGAAGTTCATTAAACTTGGTCGGCTCCTTCAAGATGTTAAAGAGTCGATATTCAAAGTTGGAAAAAACTGCGGATCGTTGGGAAGGCAATGATGCGTTATCGATGAATTGCTCGCGCGACCAGGCTGCTTTGCCGAAGTAGGGGCTGAATGTCTTTCTCGAGGGTACAACGAAGATTTCTGGATCCTTGGTGAAGTCATGCTTGATTGTCTCGCTGGACCCTTTAGAGACTGAACGGAGGATCTGTTCCTGCCCATCCACAACGTAGACGACTTCAACAATCTCAATGTCCTTATTTCTCGTGCCAGACGAAAAGCTTGGAGCCTCATTGCCGAGTCTGGCGCGAAGGCACTCAAGGATTGACGATTTTCCACCGTTGTTTGGGCCGGTAAGGATTGTCAATCCACTACCAGAATTCCCAGTGGGTACAGCAAGATCAATCGTGGCTCTTGTCCTAAAGCCGCGAAACCCCAGAATTTTTAACTGTGTTAATGGCATGAGGTTCGAATTGAACGCCTAACGCTCGATGGAGGAGTTAGGCGTCAATCCTGCGAGGTGAACCAACGACGGTCTTTGACTAGCGCCTCATAAGCGCCGATGACACGATGGGCCACCGAAGGAAAGTCCATCGGTCTGTGCGCAAGCATAACTCCCCATATGGTTTGGTGCTCGGGACCGGAGGCTCGACGGTCGACTGACTTCATGTGAACGAGCCGATCTCGCACGGCCTTAAGTGTCTTGAACTCTTGCCAGATTTTCGTACCAGCTGGGCTCTTGATACCGTAGGCCTCTGGCAGAACCCGTTTCAGTTTTTCGTCGAGTTGGACCAATCGTTCGATGTCCGGGCGAGCCAGCTGCTTAACCTCTTTGGCGTTCTTCCATGAGTAGACGAAGCTTGGCGGGATGGACTCGTTTGCGAATGCTTCGATGGCGGTGAAAGAGAAAATCACTTCGGCCATGACCGTTTCGAAGAAATCGAACAGCAGCCGGTGATTCTCTGGGTATGTGCCCTGAGGGCTCGGGTGTTCTATGAAGCATGCATCAACATCAATGGCGACACGCTTTGCGTGGGCCGCACGAGCGAGGCTTAGGTACAGGGCGGGAGCAGAAGGCAGACCAAAGCTCAAATGACGCTGGGACAGCTTCTCGGTTGTGGCGAGCATGCCCAGGCCCGTTCCAAGGGCGCCGATAGCGTGAAAACGCCAGTCTTCCTTCTCCAATAACTCGGCCGCGCGAGGGTGACTCATTGGCGCCTAACGCTCGCGATCACCTGGCCGCAAGGTGTAGTGGGTGGAACAAGATTTCTGATGGTGGCGGCTCAGGTGGATCGCGGTGTTAGGCATCCTTTGTCAGCTTAAATGAGACTTTCTCGTCCGTCACTGTAACGAACCCCGCCTTGACCATCTGCTCAATCACGGCTTGTATGTCTGGCTCCCCAACCTGTTTATAGAAGATAGCGTCGATTGCAGATTTCAGAGCAGACAGCGTGCGAGGTCTTGAGTTTCCAGACTTGAATCGATCAAGAACCAGGCCCATGCGCTCCTTCGGGGTCTTTGCCGTTGACGCTCGAATAATGGGAATTTCGCCAATCGTTTCACTCCGGACCGAAAACACCCTTCGCTCCCTTAAGTGCTCAATTAACGGATCAAAGCCCTTATCCTTAGATATGATATGAAAGAACGAATCTGGATCGGTTGCGCCAATTTGCCCTATGTAAAATGCAATATGAAAGTCTAGGGCGTTGGGGCCTGCACCAGATATCTTTATGTACTTTGCACGTTCACCAAGGTCTTGAATCGCAGAAACGGTCTCAAACGAGAGTCTTGTCTGCGCCTTTCCCACAAAGACGTAAGCGACAAAGCCATCTCGATTTAGCAGCTCAAGCTGGCTAGGCTGAACACTCTCGTAGTCAATAAGGACATAATTAGTTCTCTTCATTTTGAAAGGCAAGAATAGTGGTCGCACTTGGACAACATGATCGCGCGGTCTACGCCATTGCCATCATTTATCTCGTCGCCTTGGAGCTTAACATCCTCACGTGCTGAGAAGGTTCACTAAGGATTAATGGAATGCCTAACGTGTGAGTTGAGCGGCACGCCGCAAGGAGCAACGATGAAAGACCAAGATGGCGGCGTGTCCGCCTCGAACGAAGGGTTAGGCCCGCTGGTGGAAGCGGCGGGGATGGTGAACCTGTTGAACATGGGCAGCGGTTCATGCGTGCACACGGAAGGCTGCAACGGGGTGGCGCAGGATCACTTGGAGCGGTTCGCCGCGCTGGTGCGGGCCGCAGAGCGCGAGCGGTGCGCGAAGCTGTGCGAGGGCGCTGATGCCCCGATGGGCGACGGGCCAGGCGCGTACTTCGCGCGCCTGATTCGGTGGGTAGGGCCTAACGCTGCCCCTGAGTGGCAGGCAAGGAATTTACAACGGCAGCCGGAATTTGGTGGTGGCCTGACCACTCGAGGGGTTTGTTAGATGCTCGCAGACCAGAAAACATCAGTCAGATAACCTATTTTCATAGAGCAAGTACACATCTAGAACAGACTTTAGCTGCGCTTGATCCATGCAAAAGATCTCTGTCCCAGGCCTACGGAAGCATGAAAACTTAGAATGGAGTTCAGCCTCCACTTTGAGGCTGTCCTGTTCCGTTGGCAGTTTAATTGACGCAACCAGGTTGCATGGGCCAAACTGCTTAATACGCCGTGGTATCGACTTTGCCTTGCCAATCTTGTAGTAATGCTGACCAGCAGCTGTCTGATGAAACGTCAGAAGTTGCACTAGGTAAACATGACTGTGCGTCTCGTCTTTTAAATCCTTTACCGTAAAAGCTGGGCCGCTTCCTAGCCTCAGCTTGAGTGGTGGTGTAGGCCACCTAGAAACGATATCTGCCATGAGCCGCTTCGTCGTGATCGGACTGGCCAGAAACAAATACTGCTCCTCATCAGAGTAGATGGCATACCACTTCTTCCCACGCGCTATTAGAAGACTTGTCTGGTGTCCCGCCTGCTGTCGCCACGGAATATCTTGATCCCCTCTAAATCCCCCTGCACCCATTAGTTTCCAAGAGTGAAAAAACCAGATTGTCCCTTTCTGCCTGTCTTCGGTATCTTTCCAAAAGACAGTATGAACCTCGAGCTTGTCGGGCTTCTTTGGGGGCGCTGTCTTTGGGGGGCCACCTCTGGGGTCGCCTGGGTACCTACTTCTCTTCATAGGCATTTCAGTCTGATGCCATGGGAAGCCTACGATTGTACACAATGAACACGATTAACTGCACCAACAGCGTTCAGCCAACTAGCATCTAACGCTGCCCCTGAGTGGCAGGCAAGGAGCTAATCCCATCGAAGCAGACTCGAAGGCGGCCTGTCCACTCCAGGGGCTTGTTCGAAGGTGTCGCATCTCCACAGGCAAGGTATGCAGACCTACGCCTCATCTGCAATGCTCAAGTCACCTCCGCTTCGCTTCTCACACTCGCGCTCAACTTCAGACCCAAGGCCGTGACCACCTTCAGGATGGTGTCGAAGCTCGGGCTGCGCTCTCCAGACAAAGCCTTGTAGAGGCTCTCCCTGGACAGTCCGGAATCTCTGGCCACCTGGGTCATCCCCTGGGCCCGAGCAATGTCGCCCAGGGCCTTGGCAATGAAGGCAGCATCTCCATCCGCCTCCTCGATGCAGGCTTCGAGGTAGGCCGCCATTTCCTCAGGTGTGCGGAGATGCTCGGCAACGTCGTAGGGAGTGCTCGTGGTTTTCATAAGGTCTCCTCCGTCAGGTTGTCTGCCAACAGAAGGGCCTCATCAATGTCCTTGGCTTGTGAGTTCTTGTCTCCGCCAGCCAAAAGAATGATCAACTCAGTTCCCTTCTGCAGGTAGTAGACCCTGTATCCAGGGCCGTAGTTGATCCGCAACTCCGACACGCCTGCCCCAACGGGCTTGACGTCACCAGGATTACCACCGATGAGGCGCTCGATCCTGGCCAGAACCTTCGCCCGGGCCCTCAGATCACGTAGACCTGAAAGCCATCGGACGAACCGCTCTGTCTGGCGGACTTCAACCATCCACCAACTGTAGCCTCCTGGCTACGACCGCGCAACGCTGCCTTGCTGGCTCCCATCAAGAACTACACATCCTTCGAACGTTCAAGATCAGAAGCGGGCAGCAGCCATGTCTTTGCCATGCCCATCCGCTCCCGTCTTCTGTATCTTGATGTTAGGCTTCATGACCTTGAAACTTGGCTTCCATCTCAGTGCGAGACGAACTCAGTAAATGAGTTGCGAGAGCCAAGCAAAGTTGAATGTAACCCTCCTCAACATTGCTGTGCATGCCGGTGCCGCGGTTTCCTTCGTCCATTCGGAAGAATGATATTGGTAACGCGTGAACTTGCGAAGACAGTAATCTGTAGATCAGCTTGAACTCACCTACGGATGAGCCTGAACGCGCGGCTAACTCTTCCAGCGGACTAAGGAAGGAATCAGTGCCTCTTAGTAGATGGCGTTGCCGCCCCTCCGGGAGTGAGGTGAAGAATGCATTTGCTCTTAAGCGTTCCCGAAGTTCCTCGGCTTGCTCCGCAAAGCCCGCAATCTGACGCTCCAGTTCCTGTGGGTCGTCGTCCATGTGCTCGAACAGCCTGATTCTCCCAGTGCAGTCGTGAAGACACATGAGACTCCAGCGACAGCGCCACTCATCCTCTGTGACGCACTCAATTCCGAGGTAAAAGAAGGCGATGCGAACTTCAAGAAGCGACCTAGAAAGGGTGAATGCAGACCCATAGTCCCAAGGTTCTTCCAATGGATCACCATCGGCGACCGTTGGTGTCAGCTTCAGTAGGCTTACTGCCCGCGAGCAAAGTACGGTAAATAATGCAGAGGCGTAGAAGTGACCTCCCGTAGGCGCCCGAATTCCTGCCAACCTTTGAGACGTTTGAATGCATGCGAGCAGCTGGTCTCTGAATGCCGCCCTAGTGCTCAGGTATTGCTCAGATGGCAGTGGTGGCATGAGTATGGAGCCTAACGCTCAAGATCAGAAGCGGGCGAGCGCATATGAGCCATGCCGATTTCCTCCGCTCCCGCCTTCTGTATCTTGATGTTAGGTGCCATCCGGAGAGGAACCGTCCTCAGCAATCTGGGAGAGGATGCTGGGGACCTTCTCGAGCTCGAGAAGGATGCCGTCTCCCTCGCCCCAAAAGGCACGAAATGATCGGCCTCCATCCACGTATACCTGATGCCGCTGGAGAGCCTTCATTCTCCGCAGGGTATCTTCAAGAATCTCAGACAGCTCCGAGCTGTCGTGGGTGATCATGCTGCGGAAGTGCACCACGTCGTCAGCGGCTCGGCTAAAGATGTACTTGCCGTCGTCCGTACTATGCGGGTCGCTTTCGCGCTCCGCTGTCCATTCGGTGCGCAAACGTCGCAGGAACGTCTCGAACTGTTGCTGAAACTGACGTACTGCCTCGCGCTGCACGGCGAGCGGATCGATGTCTTGGACTACCTGCGTTGCCGCAGCGGCAGCACGTGCCCCCGAGTGGACATCGAGAAGTTCGATCATGGTGGAGGCGAAGTTCCTCTGTAGCTGCTCGCGAAACGCGGCGTGAGTTTCGTACTGCGAGTACAGTCCCTCTTCGCCAAGCGACCGGCGATACCCAAGAAGGGCTTGGTACTGCTCCATATCAAGGCTGTCCGGCACCACCGGTGCAGACGAGAAGTAGAGCAGAACCGGTTTGCCGGCTTTCCGGAACTCCTCGATCTCCTCCGCCGTGCCCGACTCGGCATCGCCAGTCGGGGTTCCAAGGCGTGTCCAGAAGGCGCCGATCAAGAGGTCGCAATGTCTGACAAGTTGCTTGTTGATGATCGCCTGCGGCCGGTCGCCCATCTCGGGGCGTGCGTGCGTCTCCCACATGACCGGCTCAACGGCCGCAGCCGTGCTCAGAGAATTAACTGCATTCCAAGCGGCGATGACCTCGGGAATGATCTTGCGTTCCTGCGCGCAATCCCCGGGCGATGCGACCAGTACGCGGAAGATGAGACCAGATTGTGGCATGGGCGTATCTCGTGGAATGTTGTGCACCTAACGCTGCCTCTGAGTGGCAGGCAAGGATCCTCAGGAGATGTAGAAGAGAATTACAGGTGGCCTGTCCACTCAAGAGGCTTGTTCGAAGTGTCAGCATCGTCGACGGCTTAGTAGGCAATAGTCATGATGTTTGATCGCACTCAGCACAGATGAGCACCAAAGCATTGACTTTTAGGCATTATCGGCATCCCCAGCCCGTTTGGTCCATCTAGCACGAAGCGTTGGCGGGTCCGAATCTTGAACAAGGCTGAAATCTATTTCCGTACCATCAGGATCACGATGCTTACCCACTGAGATCATCTTCTTATTAAAGACGTAGTGGGTTTGATGAACGTCCATTGATTGACGAATTCCTGTGAATACATACTTTACTCTGGCTACCTCAACTTTGTTGCCCTGATTATCTGTGACAACTACCTTCGGCCAGTCATGCTCGCTCTCCACAAGCATTGGCTTGCTAATGTCTTCCTTGGTCTTGAAAATATCTAGAAAGTGTTGTTTTCTGTATGCTTCAACCCCGTGGATTACATGCTCCTTGAAGAAATGCTCAGAAAGCTCAGTCAAATCACCAACGGGCTCTCCATCTAGCTCAACTTCACAGTTCAGGCCTAGGTCGTCTATAGGCCTGAACTCATCGCAAGCCTTATAGAAGACTTGATGAATAAAATAGGTTTCATCGGACACTACAAGAAGACCTGGCTTCATCGGGAAGCGAGTCCAATCCTGTTCTCCCGCTTCTTTAAATGTAAGTGTCTCAATGCCGTTCTCCTTGGCCTTTCTTATTGCACTTGATGCAAATCCACTGCTTGCCACTGCGATAATCTTATTAACATTAAGCGCTTTGGTCTTGCCTACAAGACCATCAATCCACTCCACTGTTTCTTTTCTTGAACGATCCCGACACTCAACAACAAAGCTAAACTCATGGCCGGCGTACTCGTATCTAACGAGAATGTCTACTTCACGTAGAATTCCTGCTTCTTTATCCCAGACCTCCGCCGATTCAGTTACCACCCCTCCGGTGGGAACGATCTGCTCATAGATCCTCTTTACTAGGGATTGAAAATCATTTGTCCTCTTGGGCATTCAGGTTAGGCCTCGACTGAATTGATCGGAATCAGGGCTATCGATCCTTCGAACGCTCAAGATCAGCGGCGGGCGATAGCTCTGTGCAATGAAAAGGCATGCTTGGCTCCCCGCCCGCTGGATCTTGATGTTAGGCCTTCAAGCGAAG
>NZ_JAFKRG010000009.1 GCF_019038415.1 Synechococcus sp. CCY 9618
CACATCATCCTCCATCTGCTGGTCCCAGTCCGTTGCGTCGAACGACTGGAACCAAGCCCGGAACTCGGCCCGCTTGGCCGGCGGCAGCTTCTGAACTTCAGCCTCAATCTCTTCAAGGGTGCTCATGAGTCCCATAATAGCTGAGTTCTCCGGCTGAGACGTGGCAACCACCTGATAGGCCTAACGCTCAAGATCAGCGGCGGGCAGTAGATGCATAGTTGAACACAAGATTCCAGTGTCCCGTCCGCTGCATCTTGGTGTTAGATTTCGCCCTTGGAAGCTTCATTAGATTTCGACAGGTCAGTCCGAATCATGGTGATCAGGCCTTCGAGACTTACAGAATATAGTACTGGCAGGTCAATGCCTGGAAAGTCACCAAAAGCTACGGAGCTAAATCTCCTCCACTCACTCAGCTTGTTATGAGCGGCTGAATAAAGTAGTATTCCAAATACTGTCGGCTTGATCATCGTGTATGGCAATGCCGTCTCCGAGTCAAGCTGGTGGTTATCCGTCTTATACTCAAAGAGCAGACCTTGTCTAAGCAGGATGTTTAAGTCGGTTTCAATCCGCAGATCAAGACGATCAACAAGCTCACGGGAGGCAAGCCAAAGTGATTTTCTGTTGAGCTCGCTACTTTGCCCAACATTGATTGGCTGCTCTTCAGCTCCAAATTGAAGATTCAGGCAGTGGTAGAGAATATAGTGAAGTCTGAGCTGTCTGGAGGAGAGTGATTTTACGACGTCTACAAATTGAATTACATCATCATCCTTGCCATCAATGGATCGTGAGGATGCAAGCAGACCTCCGAAATATTCAGCACATACCTCGTCATCTGTGAAGGCACCATTCCACATCACGTCACGTGTAACCCTTCTATTTGCTTGCTTTCCATCATTCTCATCGGAAATCTTCCGATAGGCCGTGGCGATTAGCCTGTCACGTCCTTTGGCGTAAACCTTCTTTATGTCCTCGCCTACTTCGGACAGAACCGGTCCAAAGACCTTTTGCAAAGCCCACTCACCTGGTAGAGCGATAGCAACATTCTTGTCTTCACGCATGATTATTCTGAGGTGTTGATGCTAATTCATGGAGTAAATCTAACGCTAATTGGACGGACCCTTTAAAACCTGTCCTACCGCGAGCCACAGCAGCTTAAGCCAGTTAAGGCATGGGTGTAGAAGACCTTGATCCACGGCCTGACAAGCAATGCCGGTCTAATCCATTCACAGGTGCCAAGACTTAGGCGGACCCGTATAAGACTGTTGGGTAGGCTACAGCAAGTCGGCCGGACTGCTGACGCCCAGGGGCCCGCAGTTCAGGACATGGGTGTAGATCATGGTTGTCTGCACATCCTGATGCCCCAGCAGTTCCTGGATCGTGCGGATGTCCTGGCCCCGCTCCAGCAGGTGGGTGGCAAACGAATGGCGGAAGGTGTGCGGTGTCGCCGGCTTGTTGATCCCCGCCGCCAGCACCGCCCGCCGCACAGCCTTCTGGATCAGGCTGGGATCGAGATGGTGCCGTCCCTGCTCTCCGCTGGCTGGATCGCGCCAGCGTTGCCGCTGCGGAAACACCCACTGCCAGCCCCATTCCGCGGCAGCGTTGGGGTACTTCCTTGCCAGCGCATGGGGCAGCGACACCCGGCCGCAGCCCTCGGCAAGATCCTGACGATGCACCTCCCGCACCGCAACCAGGTGTGCCTGCAACCCCTGGCCCACACCGTTGGGAAGCAGGGTGCGGCGATCCTTGCCGCCCTTGCCGTCGCGCACCGTCAGCTCATGCCGGTGGAAGTCGAGATCATGCACCCTCAGCCGGAGGGCTTCCATCAGCCGCAGGCCACTCCCGTAGAGCAACCCGGCCACCAGTCCCTCCACGCCGGCCAGCCGCTCCAGCACCGCCCTCACCTCCTGGGGCGTCAGCGCCACCGGCAGCCGCCGCCTGGTCCGCGCCCGCACCAGATCCTCCAGCGCCAGGTCGTGCCCCAGCAGCTCCCTGTACAGAAACAGCAGCGCCGCCAGCGCCTGGTTCTGGGTGGAGGCGCTCACCTTCCGCTCCACGGCCAGGTAACTCAGAAAGGCATTCACTTCGGTGCTTCCCATGGTCCGAGGGTGTCGCAGGCCGTGAAACCGCAGGAATCGCCGCAGCCACTGCTCGTAGGTGTTCACCGTGCGGCGGGCGTAATGGCGCACCTGCAGCTCCTCGCGGTAGCGCTGGATCAGGCCGGGGGCGTGGCTGGCGTCGGGCATGGCCTCGCTTGTAGGAGGGGTCTCCTCAGCCTTCCCCGCTGCAGCCTGTCCTCGGCGATGGCGTGAGCCGCCACAGCAGAACCCGATGCCTTCCTCCCTCACCATCCGCCGCCTGCAGAACGCCGACATCCCCACCGTGACCGGCTGGGCCCGGCAGGAGGGCTTCGCGCCGGGGGTGGGCGATGTGGCCATCTACCGCCAGACCGACCGCCAGGGGTTATGGGTGGGCTGGCTCGGCCGGGAGCCGGTGGGGTGCATCGCCGGCGTGCGCTACAACGCCGCCTACGGTTTCATCGGCCTGTTCCTGGTGGTGCCCTCCCAGCGGGGCAGGGGCTACGGCCGGCAGCTGTGGCAGCAGGCGCTGGCCCACCTGGCCGACGTGCCCTGCATCGGCCTGGAGGCCGCCCCCGATCGGATCGCCGACTACGCCGGCTGGGGCTTCGAACCCGCTTCCACCACCACCCGCTGGCAGCGGCCGGAGACCGCCGGCGGCCCGGCTCCCCCAGCCCCGCCACCGGCGCCGGCCGGGTCCACCTTCTGCCTGCTGGAGGGCAGGGCCATCCCGGCGGCGGCCGTGCAGCGCTTCGATGCCGAGCGGGAACCCTCGCCCCGGCCCCACTTCCTCCGCCCATGGCTGCGGCATCCGGCGGGAACGGTGCTGGCCCTGGTGGATCAAGAGGGCGCCTGCCGGGGCTTCGGCCGGGTGCGCCCGTGCCTCCTGCCCGACGGCGACGGCTGGCGCCTTGGCCCTCTGGTGGCCGACAGTCCCGCCGCCGTCCGGGCCCTGCTGGAGGGCCTGCTCCAGCGCCATCCCGGCACGGTGCTGATTGATGCCCCCGGCACCAATAGCCAGGCGGCCCAAGTGCTGGAGCCGCTGGGTTTCGTGCCCGTCTCCCGCACCCTGCGCATGTACCGGGGTCGAGCGCCGGCGGCGTCGCTGGAGGAGGTCTACGGCCTGGCCTGCCTGGAGCTGGGCTGATCGCCCGCCAGCCCATACGCCGGCTTGAACCTCACTCGTTGACGACGGACGCCTTCACTTCCAGGGAGACGTTGCCGCACCGGACAATCCGTCCCGTCGGGTTCGGCACCAGGCTGCCGACGACGAGCTGGGGGTCAGCGGGCCTGATCTGGCCGGTCTGGGTGTTCTGGCAGATGATCGTGGTGATCTTCGGCGTCTGATTCGGGGTGAGGAAGGTGGCTCCGACGTAGGCGTTCAGGGTGCCGACCTTGGGCGACCGGGCCGGAATCACGTAGCTGTAGGCCGCCTGCCGGGTGGTCCGCACGGCGTAGTTGTAGCTGGCGGGCATGACGATGCCGAAATCCCGCTGAATGTCGGGAACGGTGGCGCGGAAGCGCCCGTATTTCTGGTAGTAGGTGCGCTGGGCCTCGGCCATCTTCGCCACCGCGTTGAGGGCGGCGGTCTGCTCGCGGCTGACCTCGTCACGGGCAGCAGCGGCCGTGCCGGGGATGAGCGAGAGGCCCGCCAGGAGCGCCGCTGGGAGAAGAGCCGATCGCAGCGTCGGACAGACCGTCATGGGGAGTGGCTGGACTGGGCCCAGCCTCGCATCCGCAGCCGGGTTCGATGGGCATCAGACTCTCCGGCATCTTCGAGGCCTGCCTCAGCCATGGCCGCATCGCCTGGCCGCCCTCCCACCCCCCGTTCCCCGGCTCGCCCACGGCCGGCCCCCGTGGCCGCTCTGGTGGCGTTGGCGGCCCTCGTCCTGGCGCCCCCCCTGGTGCTGCCGCCCCTGGTCGCCGCTCCAGTGGCCCCGGTCAACGCCATCCCCCTGAGCGGCCCTCCCGGCCAGAGCCTCCTGATCCAGAGCACTGCCCGGGCCGACTACGGGCCCCTTGCCGAGCAGTTCCTCACCCAGGCGAACCTGGCCTACTGCGGGGTGGCCAGTGCCGTGATGGTGCTCAACAGCCTGGGGGTACCGGCCCCGGCGGCGGACGGCTACGGCTCCTACCGCTTCTGGACCCAGGAGAATTTTTTCGAGGCGGAGGCCGCCCGGCGGGTGATCAGCCCGGAGCTGGTGCGGCGTCAGGGCATGACCCTGGAGGAACTGGCCGGCCTGCTGACCAGCCATGGGCTGGTGGTGCAGCGGATCCACGGCGACCGGCTGAACCTGGAGGCCTTCCGCGCGCTGCTGCGCCGCAACCTGGCCGAGGGGGGCGACCGGCTGCTGGTGAACTACGCCCGCCGCTCCCTGGGCCAGGCCGGCGGCGGCCACATCTCACCCCTGGCGGCCTACCACGCCCCCAGCGACCGGGTGCTGATCCTGGACGTGGCCCGCTACCGCTACCCCTCGGTGTGGGTGCCCGCCGCCGATCTCTGGCAGGCCATGCGCACCACCGACACCACCTCGGGCCGCAGCCGCGGCCTGGTCACGATCCGGAAGGCCCCGTCGCCGGCACCGCCGCCAGGAACCGCTCCGCCACCCGGTCCCAGCTGAAGGGCTGCACGTGCTCACGGCCGAAGGCCCGGCAGCGGGCCTGAAGATCGGGGTCGCTGAGCAGTTTGTGAAGAGCACCCGCCAGGGCCGCCGGATCCCGGGGCGGCACCAGCAGCCCGGCCCGGCCATCGGGCACCACCTCGGGGATGGCGGTGGCGGTGGTGCTGACCACCGGCAGGCCGCTGGCCATGGCCTCAAGAAAGACGATGCCGAAGCCCTCCTGGATCGACGGCAGACAGAAGATGGCGCTGCGGCGGTACCAGGCCCGCACCTCCCCGTCGTCGGCCAGGGCCCCCAGCAGCCGCACCGCAGCCCCCAGCTGCAGCCGCTCCACCAGCGCCTGCAGGGCCCCGTGCTCCGGCCCATCACCGATCACCACCAGCCGGGCGCTGGGGAGGCGATCCACCACCTGGCGGAAGGCGCTGATCAGATCGGTCACCCGCTTGCGGGGGTACTGGCGGGCCACACACAGCACGGTGTGGGGCTCCCGGGCCCCGTCGTCGGCGCCGCCGGTCCACAGGGAGGGGTCGATGCCCTCCGGCACCAGCCGCAGCCGCTCGGCCGGCACCCCGTAGAGGGCCTCGATCCGCTCGCAGCAGTAGCGGCTGGTGGACAACACCCGCGGGGCCCGGCGGGCGTTGAGCCGCTCCAGCCGCGACAGGCCCCAGAGCATCAGCCGCGGCCAGCCGCGCTCGCACCGGGCCTCCTCGGCCAGCACCCCCTTGATGCAGCACACGTAGGGCACCGGACAGCGGTGCGCGACGCGGAAACCGTCGATGTCGAAGCCCACCACTAGGTCGTAGCGGCCCTCGGCGGTGGCCAGGCGCCGGGGCAGGCTGAGGTTGAACCAGAGGCGACGCAGCAGCAGGTTGCGGGGCCAGGCCCCCTGGGGCACCAGCCGCTCCACCTGGTGGCCCCGGGCCGCCAGGGCCGTCGCCAGCCCGCCGATGGCCGCCGCGGTGCCACTGCCCTCGGCCACGTCCTGCAGCCAGGAATCCAGAAAGGCGATGCGCATGGGCAGGCCCCGGGGCCTACACCCGGGCCGCCAGGCCGGTGGGCTCGAGCATCAGCTTGCTGGAGCGCACCTCCTCGTCCATCTCGATCGGGTACACGCCGTCGAAACAGGCGGTGCAGAAGTGGCTGGACTCGGCATGGGCCGCTTCCACCATGCCCGCCTTGCTGAGGTAGGCGAGGGAATCCACGCCCAGATGGCGCTCGATCTCCTCGAGGGTGAGGCGGGCGGCGATCAGGTGGTCCTGGGTGTCGGTGTCGATGCCGTAGAAGCAGGGATGGGTCACCGGTGGGGAGCTGATCCGCATGTGCACCTCGGTGGCCCCCGCATCCCGCAGGGCGGCCACCAGCTTGCGGCTGGTGGTGCCGCGCACGATCGAATCGTCGATCACCACCACCCGCTTGCCGGAGAGCACATCGGGCAGGGGGTTGAGCTTCACCCGGATGCCCGCCTCCCGCATCGCCTGGGTGGGCTGGATGAAGGTGCGGCCCACATAGCGGTTCTTGATCAGGCCGTCGGCGAAGGGGATGCCGCTGGTGTGGGAATAGCCGATCGCTGCCGGGATGCCCGAGTCGGGCACGCCGATGACGATGTCGGCTTCCACGGGGGTCTCACGGGCCAGCACCTCGCCGATGCGCACCCGGTAGCTGTAGAGGGATTCACCGAAGAAGCGGCTGTCGGGGCGCGCGAAGTAGATCATCTCGAACACGCACAGCTTCTCCGGCTGTTCGCTCCAGCGCTGGCGTTCAGGAATCGGATCGGCCTGGCGGAAGTGGATCAGTTCACCGGGCTGGACGTCATCGACGAAGCTGGCGCCGATGATGTCGAGGCCGCAGCTCTCGCTGCTGGCCACCCATTGGCCCTGCTCCGGTTCGCCCAGCAGGCCGAACACCAGGGGCCGGATGCCGTGGCCATCGCGCAGGGCGAAGAGGCCGTCCGGGGTGCCGATCACCAGGCTGAAGGCGCCGCGGCAGCGGGCCGCGGCGGTGCGGATCGCCGCGTTCCAGCCCAGGCCGGAATCCACCGCCTCCTGCAGGGCGAAGGCGATCAGCTCCGAATCGGTGGTGGAGGTGAACTCGCCGGCCAGGTGATCCAGGGAGGCGCGCAGCTCCGTGGCGTTGACCAGGTTGCCGTTGTGGGCCAGCGCCAGCGGCCCCAGGCGGGTCATCAGCACCACCGGCTGGGCGTTGCAGACCTTGCTGCTGCCGGTGGTGGAATAACGGTTGTGGCCGATGGCCAGCTGGCCGGGCATGCGCTCCAGCACGTCCTGATCGAACACCTGGCTGACCAGGCCCATGTCCTTGTGAAGGCGCACCTTGGCGTCGTCGAAGACGGCGATGCCGGCCGACTCCTGCCCCCGGTGCTGGAGGGCATAGAGCCCGAAATAGGTGAGGTTGGCCACCGCCTGGCCCGGGGCCAGCACCGCGAAGACGCCGCAGGCCTCCTCGGGCTTGTCGGGGCGGTCGTGATCGATGCTGGCGGTGCTCAGGACGCCGGGCTCATCGCAGGTGTCAGCGAGGGGCACGGGGCATCACACCATGGAAGAAGGTCATCCTCGCCCATTACCTGTCCGGTGGGGGCGCGGCTTTCCGCAACCGGCCGGGGATCGCCTGCTCGTAGGTGTGGCGGAGTTGCTCCAGCTCCAGGGCCAGCAGGGACTGACCGGCCCGGCTCACGCTGAGACGGGAATCCGCCACCACGGTGCCCAGGAGCTGGGCCGGCAGCGGTTCGCCGGCGGCCGCCGCCGCCTCCAGGGCCTGGCGCCAGGCCGCCTCCTGTGCGGGCGCCACGCTCACCAGCAGCCGGGCGCCGCCCTCGGCGAACAGCAGCCGGTCGGGGCGGCCGGCGCCGGCAGGGAGCTCCAGATGGGCCCCAAGGCCGGAGGCGATGCAGGCTTCGGCCAGCGCCACCGCCAGACCGCCATCGGAGAGGTCGTGGGCGGAGCGCACCAGGCCGGCGGCAATGGCCTGGCGCAGGAACCCCTGCACCCGCCCTTCCAGGGCCAGATCCACCCGGGGCGGCCGGCCCGTGAGCCAGCCGTGGACCACCTCCAGGTAGCTGCTGCCCGCCAGCCCCAGCCGCTCGTCGCCGTTCTCCTCCAGGGGCACCCCCAGCAGCCACACCCCATCCCCGGGTGCCCGCCAGGCCAGACCGGTGACATGGGCCAGATCGTGCACCAGCCCCACCATGCCCACCACCGGGGTGGGATGGATCGGCTGCATGCGGCCGTCCGGCAGACGGGTCTCGTTGTAGAGGGAGACGTTGCCGCCGGTGACCGGCGTGGCCAGGGCGCTGCAGCCCTCCGACAGGCCCCGGCAGGCCATGGCCAGCTGCCAGTAGCCGGTGGGGGTGTCGGGGGAGGGAAAGTTGAGGTTGTCGGTGACCGCCAGAGGTTCGGCGCCGGTGCAGGAGAGGTTGCGGGCCGCTTCGGCCACCGCCGCCATGGCGCCGCGCTCAGGATCCAGGGCCACCCAGCGGTTGGGGCAGTCGACCACCGCCGCCACGCCACGGGTCGCCGCCGCCATGGCCCCCGCCCCCTGCTGGGGCCGCAGCCGGATCACCGCCGCGTCGGCACCACCGGGCAGCACCACCGTGTTGGCCTGCACCTGGTGGTCGTACTGGCGGTAGACCCAGCGCTTGCTGGCGATGGTGGGGTCATCCAGCAGGCGCAGCAGCACCTCGCCCCAGCCCAGCACCCCCGCCGCCAGGGCCAGGCCCGCCCCATCGGCAGGCGGCAGCTGGTCTTCGCTCCAGTTCCAGTGCTCGCGGATGGCGGCCGGCGGCTCGGCCAGCAGCTCGTGGTGGTTCACAGGCGTGTCGTCCGCCAGGGCACTGGCGGGCACCTCGGCCGCCACCTGGCCGTGCTGCAGCACCCGCACCACGTTCTCCTGCAGCACCCGGCCCACCACCGCCGCCTGCAGGCCCCAGCGGCGGAAGCGGGCCATCAGGGGCTCCTCCCGGCCCGCCGCCACCACGAACAGCATCCGCTCCTGGGATTCCGACAGCAGAAATTCGTAAGCGCTCATCCCTGATTCCCGGGCAGGCACCCGGTCCAGGTCGAGTTCGATCCCCAGACCGCCCTTGGCCGCCATCTCCGAGCAGCTGCAGGTGAGGCCGGCGGCGCCCATGTCCTGAGCCGCCAGCACGTCACCGCTCTGGAAGGCCTCCAGGCAGGCCTCGATCAGTCCTTTCTCCAGAAACGGATCCCCCACCTGGACCGCGGGCCGGTCGTCGAGGGAGGCCTCGGTGAGCTCGGCGCTGGCGAAGCTCGCCCCTCCCATGCCGTCCCGGCCGGTGGTGCTGCCCACATAGACCACCGGATTGCCCACCCCCACCGCCCCGGAGCAGACGATGTCGTCGGTCTCCATCAGGCCCAGGGCCATGGCATTCACGAGGGGATTGCCGCCGTAGCTGGGATCGAAGGCCACCTCACCGCCGACGGTGGGCACGCCCACGCAGTTGCCGTAGTGGGCGATGCCGGCCACCACCCCCTCCATCAGACCCACGTTGCGCTGGTCCTCCAGGGGACCGAAGCGCAGGGCGTTGAGCAGGGCGATGGGGCGGGCCCCCATGGTGAAGATGTCCCGCAGGATGCCCCCCACCCCGGTGGCGGCCCCCTGGAAGGGCTCCACGGCGGAGGGGTGGTTGTGGCTCTCGATCTTGAAGGCGAGGCGCTGGCCCTCACCGAGATCCACCACGCCGGCGTTCTCGCCGGGCCCCACCAGGATCCGGGCTCCGGTGATGGGGAAATTCCGCAGCAGGGGCCTGGAGTTGCGGTAGCAGCAGTGCTCCGACCACATCACGCCGAACATGCCCAGCTCGGCCCGGTTGGGGGCCCGGCCGAGACGGCGCACGATCTCGTCGTAATCGCCCTGGCTCAGGCCCTCCTTGCGCAGGGCCTCGGGTACCGAGAACGACGGGGTCGGGGCAGAAACCACCGGAAGGCGCGGCAACGGCCCCCCAGTATCAGATCCAGGGGTCGTCCTGGTCGTGGGGCTCCCGGCCCCGGTAGCGGTCGCGGCGGGGGGCCTGCGGCTCCGGTGGGGGCTCCTGCGGTGGCTCACCGATGTCCTCCTCGGGCCAGTCCTCGAGCGGATCGGGCCCCTCCTCCTGCGGCTCGTAACGGCCCCGGCGGTCTTCCCGGTCCGGGTCCCGGTCCCGCTCGAGCCAGGGGGCCTCGTCCTGGAACGCCTCCGGCCAGGGAGGTTCCTCAAGCCAGCCCTCCAGCCGCTCCTCGACGCGGCCGCCCACCTGCTGCACCTGCTCCCTCCAGCGGCGGGAGCGGCGCAGAAACTGCTGCCGCACACTGGAGCGGGCCACCGGCAGATCGTCCAGTCCCTTCAGGGCGGTGAACACCCGTCCGGGCTGCTGGTCGACGATCCGCTCGGGGCTGAGCCGCCAGCGGCTGCTGCCCGGCAGCCGCGGATCGCTGCGGGCCACCAGGTAGTGGAGGATGCGGCCGCTGCGCAGCTCCACCGCCGCATCGGCCACCACCCCCAGGGGGATGTCGTCGGTCCCGGTCAGGGCCGCGTCGATCAGGGTGGGCAGGCGTTCGAGGGTGGTCGCGTCGGTTTCGGCCGGCTCCCCCTTGACGAACACCTCCTGCTCGCCGAGTCCCCGCAGCTGGTCGAGCCGCCAGACCAGCCGCCGCTGGGCGAAGGCCGAAGGGCGGCTGGCCCAGCCCAGCAGTCGGTGGACCGGCGGGTGCATCCAGGCCAGCACCCCGGCGCCCCGTTCGAGGCCCTGATCGCAGCGCACCTGCCGCCGCAGCAGATCGCTCAGCAGCAGCTGCTCGGGAAGGCTCACGACCTCAGCTGCTGCGGATCTGCACGGGCATCACCAGGTAGGTGAAGGGGTCATCCGCCTCCACCGGGGCGATCACGGCCGGGGTGGTGGGGGCGTTGCACTGCAGCACCACCCGGTCGGAGGCCATGGCCTTGAGGCCGTCGAGCAGATAACGGACATTGAAGGCGATCTCGATGGTCTCCCCCTCGATGACAGCCGCCAGGGATTCCGAGCCGCTGCCCACGTCCTGGGCGTCGGCCCGGATGGTCACCGTGCCGGGGGCGGGGTCGGCGCTGATCTTGACCACGTTGTTGTGCTGGTCGGCCAGCACCGCCACCCGCTCGAGGGCAGCGATGAAGGCCCGGCGGTCGAGCACCAGGCGCCGGCTGAAGGAGGGGGGGATCAGCTGCCGGTAGTTGGGGTAGGTGCCGTCGAGGCTGCGGCTGGTCAGCACCTGATCGGCGGAGAGAACCACCACCTGGCCCCGCTCGCAGAACAGGCTCAGCGGCTCCTGGGAAGCGCGGCTGGAGAGGATCCGCTCCAGCTCCCGCAGGGACCGGGCCGGCACCGTGACGGAAAAGCCATCCAAGCCATCCCCTTCGGCTTCACCGGCCTCCCCATCGGGGGTGGACCCGGATTCCACCGCGTGGGAGAGGCGCTGCACGGCCAGACGGTGGCCATCGGTGGCGGCGCACTCCAGACCCTCGCCGTCCAGGCGCAGGTGCACGCCGGTGAGGAGCTGCTTGTTCTCGTCCGGGCTGCTGGCGAACAGCGTGGCCCGCAGCCCCTTGACCAGGGCATCGGCATGGAAACGGATCGGCGTGCCGCTCTGGCTCAGGGGCAGGTCGGGGAAGTCGTCGGCGGGCATGCCGCGCATGCGGTAACTGCCCGAGAGATTGGTGAGCTCCACCTGCTCCTCCCCCTCCGGACAGCTGAGGCTGATGGGGCTGTCGGTGGCCAGGCGAGCCACGATCTCGCCGAACATCTTCGCCGGCAGGGTGATCGCGCCGCTGGTCTCGACGGCGGCCGGCACGCTGGTCTGGATGCCGAGGCTGAGGTCGAAGCCGGTGAGGCTGAGTCGGCCGGTGCCCGCATCGGCGGTGAGCAGCACGTTGGCCAGAACCGGATGGGTGGGCCGGCTGGCCACCGCACGGCTGACGAGCTGGAGACTGGCGCTGAGTTCAGCCTGGGAGCAGACCAGCTTCATGGCAGGTGCCGGGGATGCCGAGGCGGCGATCGGGAGGCCCCACGGTTTCACAGGGCGGGGTAAAGCGCAACGGGCGGGTCTCCCGACTGTTCAGAGGATCAAAAGGGTTTGTTGAAGGAAGAAAACAGCCCGTCGTCATAGGGGCGGGGGAAAACGGGTAAAGAGATCGACTTCCCTTGCCACCACAGGCATTCGTGGGACGATCCGTTGGGGAAATGGCGGCGGAACGACACGCTTTGGAGTGGTTTTCCCCTGATTCCCGGGCCTGGGGAAACCGGCGGCCCGATGGGGGGCTTCCCGCTCCCCGTTCTCTCCAGGCCGTGAGGGAGGAATGCCCCAGGATTTCCCCAGACGCTTCCGCGACCGTCAGAAGCCCATCACCTTCGCCACGGTGTCCGTTTCCGGGGCGATGCCGGTGTGGAAGTGGGCGTCGTTGTTCTCGATCGCCGTGGTGGGGTCCTTGAGGCCGTTGCCGGTGAGCACGCAGACCACCGTGGCACCGGCCGGCACCTCCTCCCGCCGCTTGATCAGCCCCGCCACCGACGCCGCGCTGGCCGGTTCACAGAACACCCCTTCCCCCTGGCCCAGGAGCTTGTAGGCCTCGATGATCTCCGCGTCGGTGACGGCCATGAAGTCGCCGTTGCTTTCCTTTCGCGCGTTGAGGGCGTTGTCCCGGTTCACCGGGTTGCCGATGCGGATCGCCGTGGCGATGGTGTCGGGCTGCTCCACTGTGTGGCCCAGCACCAGCGGGGCGGCACCGGCGGCCTGGAAGCCCATCATCCGGGGCAGCACGCTGCTGTGGCCGGCCTGGCGGTATTCCTTGAAGCCCATCCAGTAGGCGCTGATGTTGCCGGCGTTGCCCACCGGGATGCACAGCCAGTCGGGGGCCTCGCCGAGGGCATCCACCACTTCGAAGGCGGCTGTTTTCTGGCCCTGGAGCCTGTAGGGGTTGAGGGAATTGACCAGGGTGACCGGGTAACGCTCGGCCACGTCGCGCACGATCGCCAGGGCCCGGTCGAAGTTGCCCTGGACTGCCAGCACCTCGGCGCCGTAGAGCAGGGCCTGGGCCAGCTTCCCCTGGGCCACGTAGCCGTCGGGAATCAGCACGAAGGCGCGCATGCCGCCCCGTCGGGCATAGGCCGCCGCCGCCGCTGAGGTGTTGCCGGTGCTGGCGCAGATCACGGCCTCGGAGCCCGCCTCCTTGGCCTTGCTGACGGCCATGGTCATGCCCCGGTCCTTGAAGGAACCGGTGGGGTTGAGACCGTCGTACTTGAGAAACACCTTGACTCCCCGGCCCACCCGTTCAGCGATCACCGGGGCCGGGATCAGGGGGGTGGCTCCCTCCCGCAGGGTGATCACCGGGGTGGCGTCGGTGACGGGCAGCCAGGCGCGGTAGGCCTCGATCAGTCCCGGCCAGTCCTGCATGGTGGGCTGCCGGCCCAGACGCCGCAGGGCTCGAAGCAGGGGCACAGGGGACAGCGGCGAGGCTGACGTCAATGTAGGTCTCCGGTCCGGGGCGTCAGGGGGCGGGGGCGGTCGGGACCGGCTGGGCCGGTTCCGGTGCCGCCTGCGCATCATTCCCCCGCAGGCCGTCGAGGGGGGATTCGGAGAAGAAGCGCACCAGCTCGCCGATCGAGGAGGCCTTGGAGAGCAATCCCATCAGGGCCGGGATGCTCACCTCCAGCTCCCGGGTGGGGTAAGCCTTCAGGAAGGAGATCACCGAGAGGGCGCCCTTGTTCTGATACGTGCCGATCACCATGGCCGAGCGCAGAGCCGGCACACCCACCTCGGGGGCCTTGAGGGGAAACAGGATCCGGGCCAGCCGCGCCAGGATCGCCTCGCCGATGCGGGTGTTGAGCAGCCGGCTCATCAGCACGAGCGGCAGCCGCACCGATTCGTTCAGCAATCTGCTGACCTCCTTCGGGTTCTGACGGCTGAGGCTGATCACGTCACCCAGCAGACCCCTGGCCTCGCCGGTGGTGGCCAGGTGCTCCAGATCGGCGACCGGTATCGAGCGACGGAAGGCCCCGCTGGTGAAGACCAGGTTCTGGGTGGCGTACGCCGCCGGCGAGGACCAGCACAGGCCCAGGCCCAGGGCAGCGGCAACGAGCCTTCGCCGCTTGTTCACGGATGTCTCCCTTGAATGTGGCGACTCTAAGGACCTCAGGCCCCTGACACCCCTGCGGCCAGGCGCACCTCCGGGGCCACCAGCACGTCGCGCAGCAGGTGCACCACGCCCCTTTCGGCCAGGCCCCTGGCCACCTGCAGGCCCATGCGCCGCAGATCCGGCTCTCCCAGCACCCGGGGCAGGCGCCTGAGCAACAGGGAAGGTTCGAAGCCCGGCAGGTCCCGCAGGATGGCCACCAGCTGCTGGATGGGTTCCAGATCCAGCAGCGGCGGAGACTCCTGGCCGGCCGGCCGGCCCCGCAGCCCCGGGGGCAGGAGGCGGGTCGGCAGGCGCCGGCCGATCCGCAGAGTGGTGTTCCAGGCCAGGGAATCCATCTGCAGCACCAGGGCGTCCACCAGTTGCTGGCGCAGCAGACCGCCGTTGGGGGAGAAGAGGAAATCCAGCACCTGATCCAGCAGGCCGTCCAGGTCCAGCTGCTCCTGCAGGGAGGCGCTGGCCACCAGGCTCTCCAGCCGCTGCCAGCGGAACTCGTCGCCGTCGTAGAGCATCTCCCGCAGGCTGCGGCGCAGCTCCGGGTCGGGGTCTTCCATCAGCCGGCGGGCGAAGTAGGGGTAGGCGGCGCCGAGAATCTTGAAATCCGGGTCGACGCTCAGGGCGATCCCCTCAAGAGTCACCAGGGAGCGGATGATCAGGGCGTAATAGGGGGGCACCTGGAAAGGGAAGCGGTACATCACCCCGGAGAGGTCGTCGGTGACCGCCTTGAAATCCATCCGGCTCACCCCCATCTCCAGGGCCTGCCCGAAGACGTTCTCGAAGGCCGGCACGATCGGCTCCAGGTTCACTTCCTCCCCCAGGAAGCCCAGCTGCACGAAATCCTTCGAGAGGGCGCCGAAGTCGCGGTTGACCAGGTGCACCACCGCCTGGATCAGGCCCGTGCGCGCCTCCCGTGTCACCTCGCTCATCATGCCGAAATCCAGATAGGCCAGGCGGCCGTCTGGAAGGGCCAGCAGGTTGCCGGGGTGGGGATCGGCGTGGAAGAACCCATGCTCCAGCAGCTGCTGCAGGCTGCAGTTCACTCCGACCTCCACCATCTCGTTCGGGTCGATGCCGAGGGCGCGCACCGCTTCCAGGTTGGTGAGCTTGACGCCGTCGATCCACTCCATCGTCAGCACCCGGCGGCTGGTGGCCCGCCGATGGATCGCCGGCACGGCGATGCGGGGGTTGTGGCTGTGCAGGCGGGCGAAGGTCTCGGCGTTGGTGGCCTCGTTGATGTAATCCATCTCCTCGAACACCCGCTTGCCGAGCTCATCGATGAGCCCCACCAGATCGCTCTTGATCACGCCCACGTTCCGGTTGAGCCAGCCGGCGATGTTGCGGACGATGTAGAGATCGAGGGTGATCTGCTCTCGCAGGCCGGGCCGTTGCACCTTCACCGCCACGCGTTCGCCGCTCTTCAGCAGGCCGCGGTGCACCTGGCCGAGGGAGGCGGCGGAGATGGGCTCCTTCTCCAGGGAGGTGAAGATCGTGTCGATCGGGGCTCCCAGGTCCTCCTCGATGCAGGCCATGGCCAGGGAGCTGTCGAAGCCGGGCAGCTGGTCCTGCAACTGGGCCAGTTCCTCCAGCAGCACGGGGGGAATGATGTCCGGGCGGGTGGAGAGAGCCTGGCCCGCCTTGATGAAGGCGGGGCCGAGGGCGACGAGCAGTTCGGCGCATTCCCGGGCCCGTTCGCGGGCCCGGACCGGTGTGGCCAGCTGGCCGGTGAACCAGTCGAAGCTCACGCCGAGGAGATACAGGCTGATCGGGACCAGGGTCTGCCAGACCCTCCGGGCCAGGCGCGTCGGATGGCCGGCGTAGATGCGGGTGATGGCGGCCGGGTCGTAGCTGAGCAGGCCCGCGGCCTCGAGGAAGTCGCCCATCTCGACGCCGGGGTTCTGGCGCTTGGGAGTCAACGCAGGGGCTGGGGGGGAGGAGACCATGGCTGGGGAGCACCGCCGCAGCGCCGGCAGGCGGAACCCCCTTCTAAACGAAAGTCACAGCCGCTACGGTCGGGCCACGTACCGATCGCTCGCCGGAGGCCTGGGTGCTCACGGGTCTGCGCCTCGAGAACATCGCCCTGATCGAGCGCCTGGAACTGGCGTTCTCGGCCGGCTTCACCGTGCTCACCGGCGAGACCGGCGCCGGCAAGTCGATCCTGCTGGATGCCCTCGATGCCCTCCTCGGTGGTGCCCAGGGCAGCCAGGGGGCCCGGCTGCTGCGCCGCGGCAGCGAGCGGGGCCGGATCGAGGCCAGCTTCAGCCTGGTGCCGCCCTTGCTCAAGTGGCTGGAGCGGCAGGAGCTGGAGGCTGAGGAGGGGGAACTGTTGCTCAGCCGCGACTGGCGGCTGCAGGAGGGGCGCCTCACGAGCCGCCACCGGCTCAACGGGGTGGTGGTGAGCCGCGCCCAGGTGCTGGAGCTGCGGCCCCTGCTGCTGGATCTCACGGTGCAGGGCCAGACCCAGCAGCTGGGTCGGCCCGGGCAGCAGCGGCGCTGGCTGGATCGTTTCGCCGGAGACGATGTCACGTCGGCCCTCGAGGCCAGCCGTGCTGCCTGGCGACACTGGAAAGGGGCGGCCCAGGCTGTGGAGCAGGCCCTGGCTGAGCAGGAGAGTTTCGCCCGCGAACGGGGCCGTCAGGAGGAGCTGCTGGCCGATCTGGAGGCCGCCGGTCTCGAGGATCCCCAGGAACGGCAACGGCTGCAGGCCGAGCAGGACCGGCTGGCCCACGGGGTGCGGCTGCAGGAGGGGGTGATGGTCCTGATCAGCCGGCTGATGGAGGGCGTCGAGGGGGCACCGTCGGTGCTGGATCACCTGGCGGCCTGCGACCAGGAGCTCCAGACCATGGCCGGCCTGGACGGCAGCGTGGTGGAGCTGCACGGGGCCTGCGCCGATGCCATGGCCCGGCTGCACGACCTGTCCAGGGATCTGGATCGCTACGGATCGCTGCTGGAGAGCGACCCGGAGAGCCTGGCGGCCCTGCAGGAACGCATGGCCCAGCTCAAGGCGCTGGAGCGCCGCCATGGCCACGACCTCGCAGCGCTGATCACCCTGCGCGACCGGCTGCGGGAGCAGCTGGGGGAGTCGGGCTCCGGGACTGCCATGGCCTCTCTTCAGGCGGCAGAAGCCGCCGCCCGTCAGGCCCGCGATCGGGCCAATTCCCTGCTCACCCTGGCTCGCACCGCCGCCGCCGGCACGCTGGAGGAGGAGCTGATGGCGGCCCTGCGGCCCATGGGCCTGGCCAATGTGCGTTTCGCCGTGGCGCTCGCTGCGGCGGAACCCGGTGAGGAGGGGGCGGATGCGGTGCAGTTCCTGTTCTCGGCCAACCCGGGCCAGTCGCCGGCTCCCCTGGCGGAGGTGGCCTCAGGCGGCGAGATGAGCCGCTTCCTGCTGGCGCTGAAAACCTGCCTGGCCGCGGCTGATCCCCATGTCACCCTGCTGTTCGACGAGATCGACGCCGGGGTGAGCGGCAGGGTGAGCGGCGCCATGGCCCAGTTGTTGCGGCGGCTGGCGGAACGACGCCAGGTCTTCTGCGTCACCCACCAGCCCCTGGTGGCGGCGGCGGCCCAGCACCACTTCCGCGTCAGCAAGAGCGTGGAGGCGGGCCTCACCCACACACGAGTGTCCCACCTGCGGGACACTCGCGAACGCCAGGCCGAGCTGGCGGACCTGGCCGGCGGCGACAGCGGCGAGGCCCACAGCTACGCGGCCAGCCTGCTGAGTTCAGGAGCCGCGATCGACCCCGACAAGCTCGAGCGGGTGGCCTGAGGGCCCCACGGTTGAACTGTGGAGACGCGATGCCAGATCGGGAAACCGGCGCTGATGGGCGGGGATCCGGATCGATCGGGCCCACCCCAGGGGCGCCGCAGGAAAGAAGCTGGACGCAGAGAAATCATCGAGGGGCCATGGCCTTCAGCACCAACGATCCTCTCGTCGATGCCACCGCCGGTGCCGCTGCCGACCTCTCGGCTGCCGACGGTTGCCTGGGTCGCACCTGCCTGAAGTGGGGCCCGGACGGAAAACTCACAGCCTTCGATCTGCAGATGGTGATGCAGAAGTTGCGCCTGGTCGATCACCAGCTTGTCGGCCAGGAGGAGGGCGAGGATGCATCCGCCACCCTCCAGAACAACTGACCCGGAAGGCCGGAACTTGTTGGTTCAGGGTCGTGATAAGAGAATCGGTCCAAGAGATTGTGAATTGACGGCATATCCTCCCTACGCTTGAGGGTGACATACGATCAGGTTGACGCGTGCCCGGCTCCTGCTTTTATCAGATCGGCAACAACGGCCCCCCGAAGCGCGTTGGGACGGCAGAGGCGGCTGTGGCAGCAGCAGAAGTGAGTGGTTTCGCCTGGTTGCACTACAGCAAGGCAACAAAAGAGGAGTTGACAGGACTGGTGGGGTTGCTCGGTCTTAATTCTCTTTCGATCGAGGATTGCCTTGACGAGAATCAGATTCCCAAGATGGAAGACTTTCCAGGGAATACATTTATTCTTTTTAATGCCTTTGAATATGATCATGGTGTCTTGGAGGTTGGCGAAATTAACTTGTTCATCGGTGAGAACTTTTTGGTCAGTATCAGTCACATTAATTCACGGAAGCGACCCTATCTGGAGGGAATTCAGCGAATTGTTGAGAAGAATCTAGAAGCGGCAAGACAGGGTCCCTCCCAGGTCATGTACTTGATTCTGGATTTCGTCGTTGATCAGAAGTTTGTTGCTATTGAGGCACTTGAAGATGAGTTGGATGATGTGGAAGGAGCCCTGATCTCGGACCCGGCCAGCTTCAAGCCTGCCGAATTGATTCGGTTTCGACGTTATTTATTAGGACTGCGAAAGAGCCTGTTTCACGAACGTGAAATTCTCAGCAAGATATGTCGAAGAGACTGTCCATTCATATCAGAAGAGTCAATCTATCATTATCGTGACATTTACGATCACCTGGTCAGATTCTTTGAGCTGACTGAGTCGTATCGAGACATCGTTACCAGTTTGATGGAAATGTATCTTTCAATGTTGAATAATGAGATGGCAAGAGCTGCCAATGAAACCAATATTACCGTCAGACGTTTGACACTGATCACCACGATCTTTATGCCCATGACGCTGCTCGCCGGCATCGGTGGGATGTCCGAATGGTCGATGATCACTGGCCCCAGGAACTGGCGGATTTCCTATCCAGCATTCATGCTCGGCATGATCTTTGTGGGTTTCGCCAGTTATTTCTTCCTCAGCCGGCTGGATCGGAAGCGAACCGGCTCCAGGCGCCATAGGCCTCTTTGAAATGAGCACCTCAATACCCCCCCCCCTCAAGGTTCAGGTGAGTTGGCGGTTGAGTAGGCCGGCCAGCAGCAGGGCCACCGCCGTGGTGATCATCAGCGTGAGGATCTGGGCCGGCTGCAGGGGGGCCAGAGTCAGGACCTGCTGCAACCCTGGAATGGCCATCAGCAGCAGCCACAGCCCCAGGCCGATGCCGGCACCGGCGGCGGTGATGGGGCTGTGGGGATCACCGTTCAGCCACACCAGCCCACCGCCGCTGAGCAACAGCAGCGAAAACACCAGGCTGCGGCGTGATTCGGCGTCCGTGTCGGGCCAGAAGGCCAGCACCAGGGCGGCCACCATCACCACCGCTCCCTGGGTGAGCGAATGGCGCCAGGTGTCGGGACCGAACAGGGGAGCCTCCGGAGGGCGGGGCGGCTGCCGCATCAGGCCTGGCGAGGCCGGAAGCGCCTCGAACACCACCGTGCAGGCCGGATCGATCACCAGGTGCAGCAGGGCGATGTGCACCGGCAGCAGGATCAGGGCCTGGCCAGGCAGCAGCAGCGGCACCAGCCCGAGCGCCGCGATCGGCAGGTGGATCGCCAGCGTGTAGCCCAGCGCCCGGTGCAGGTTGGCATCGACGCGCCGGCCCAGTTCCAGGGCCTGCACCAGATCGCTGAAAGTGTCCTCGAGCAGCACCAGATCGGCGGATTCCCGGGCCACGGCGCTGCCGCGCTTGCCCATCGCCACGCCGATGTCGGCGGCCTTGAGGGCCGGGGCGTCATTGACGCCATCGCCGGTCATCGCCACCACTTCGCCGGAGGCCTGCAGGGCGCGCACCAGCTGCAGCTTCTGCTGGGGCATCACCCGGGCGAACACCGACACCTCAGAAATGGAGGCCGCCAGCGCCTGCGGTTCGATGGCTTCCAGCTCGTGGCCGGAGAGGACCGGACCCGCCGGCAGGCCGGCCTGATCGGCGATCGAGCGGGCCGTCACCGGGCTGTCTCCAGTGATCATCACCACGCGGACACCTGCCGCTCGTGCTGTGGCGATCGCTGCCGGCACATCCGCCCGCAGCGGGTCTGCCAGGGCCACAAAGCCCACCGGCTCGAAAAGGTAGCCGTGCACGTGTTCCGGCAGAGTGCCGCCGCTGGCGAGCGGTGGCCCCGTGTGCAGCGGCACGCCTTTGAGCCCGCGCGCCACTGCCAGCACCCGCAGCCCCCTGGCGGCGAGGCCATCGGCGGCGGCGAGCAGCGCGGCGCTCAGCTCCGCCTCCAGGTGGCACAGATCGGCGATCGCCTCCGGGGCTCCCTTGGCCGCCAGCTGCAAACCGCCGCCCGTGTCGCGCCAGAGGCGGGAGAACACCAGCAGGTCGCTCTGCAGCGGGTACTCGCGCTCCAGGGGCCAGTCGGGATGGAGGTGCTCGGTGCCATCGAGATGGTCGGCGGCCAGGCGCTGGATCGCCAGCTCCATCGCATCCACCGGATCGCCGCGGCTGGCCAGCACCGCCATCTCAACCACCGGATGAAAGGGTTCTTCGAGGGTCTCCCCTGCCTGCCATCTCTCCAGCTCCGGCCAGGTGAGCAGTTGCTGCACCGCCATGCGGTTTTCGGTGAGGGTGCCGGTCTTGTCGACGGCGAGCACGGTGGCGCTGCCGAGGCTCTCCACCGCCGCCGGCCAGCGGGCCAGCACGCCGATCCGGGCCAGGCGCAGGGCACCGAGGGCCAGGAACAGGGCCAGCACCACGGGAATCTCGTTGGGCAGCACCGCCAGGGCCAGGGCCAGGGCGGCGAGCAGGGCCTGGGGCCAGTTGCCGCTCATTCCTCCCTGGATCACGGCCAGCGCCGCGCACAGCCCCAGCGCCATCACGGTGAGGCGGGAGGTGAGGTGACGGGTCTGGCGCTGCAGGCGGGTCGGCGGCGGTTTCACGGTGGCGAGGCTCCTGCCGAGCTGGCCCAGTTCGGTGGCTTCGGCGATGGCCACCACCTCGGCCCAGCCGCGGCCACTGGCCACCAGCGAACCCGCCAGGATCCGCTCCCCAGGTGTGGAACGCTCGACTGGCAGGGATTCACCGGTGAGCAGGGACTCATCCAGCCACAACCCCACCGCCTCGCTGAGTGCGGCATCGGCCGCCACCCGATCGCCTTCCTCGAGGCGCAGCAGATCGCCCAGGCGCACCTGATCGGCCGGCAGTTCCAGCTCCTGGCCATCGCGGCGCACATGGGCGCGGGGCGCTGAGAGGCGGGCCAGCTCGGCCAGGGCGCGGTTGCTGCGCTGCTGCTGGACGGCATCGAGCAGGCTGATGCCCACCACGAACACCAGCAGGATCCCGCCATCGACCCACTCGCCGATCAGGCCGTAGATCACGGCGCAGGCCAGCAGCAGCAGGTTGGTGGGCTCCAGAAAGCTCATCGGGGCGCGGTCGTTGATTCCTCTCCTCAACCTGAGCCGTTCGCCACCACCAGGATGTCGATGACACCAAGCGCAACGTCCCCCCCGCCTGAGCCGGCCGTGGTGAGCTTCGGCAGCGAGATCTGCGGCGATCTCCGGCTGGCCCAGGAGCGCGAGTGGCTGGTCAGCAACGGCCTGGGCGGCTATGCCATGGGCACGGTGTCCGGGGCACCGAGCCGGAGCTATCACGGCCTGCTGATCGCGGCCCTGAATCCGCCGGTGGAGCGCACCCTGCTGGTGAGCCAGCTGGAGGCGTCGGTGCTGGGGGCCGACGGCAGCATGACGGCCCTTGGCCACCGCCAGATCGAGGCGTTCGCCCTGGAGGGCACCGTTCCCTGCTGGCGCTTCGCTGTGGCCGACGCCCTGGTGGAGAAACGGGTGTGGATGGTCCCGGGGGCCAACAGCACCTATGTGAGTCACCGGCTGGTGCGCGGCGCCGGCCCCCTCGAGCTCACGCTGACCGCCTTTGTGCAGCACCGCTCCCACCACGGTGGCGGGCGGCCGGTGCTGGCCCTGGAGCCGCTGGCTCGGGGTCTGCGGGTGCGGCCGGAGCAGGGGGAGCCGTTCGTCGTCGGCAGCGACCGGGGCCATTGGTGGCTGGAGGATCCGCCGGCCTGGGCCGAGGTGGGGCCCCTGACGGCCGAGGCCCAGCGGGGGCTGGCGAGCATGGCCGAGCACCTGCGGGTGGCCACGCTCCGCGTCACCCTCAGCGATCAAAACCCCTCCGTCACCGTCGTGGCCAGCACGGAGGAAACGCCGCCCCTCGATGGGGAGCGGGCCCTGGCGGAGCGCCGGGACCACGAAGGCGAGCTGCTGCGCTGCTGGCAGGCCGCCCAGCCCGAGCTGGCGCCGCTGGCGCCCGCCTGGATCCGTCAGCTGGTGCTCGCCGCCGATGCCTTCCTGGTGGAACGGCCGCAGACGGCTGCGATCGCGGGGGCTTCGCTGATCGCCGGCTACCCCTGGTTCAACGACTGGGGCCGCGACACCTTCATCAGCCTGGCCGGGCTCACTCTGGTGACGGGCCGTTGCGACCGGGCCGAGCGGATCCTGCGCACGTTTGCGGCCTGCGTCAGCCACGGGCTGGTGCCCAACAGCTTCCCCGATCGGGCCGATCAGCCCCTGGATCAGGGCTCCTACAACACGGTGGACGCCACGCTCTGGTTCTTCCAGGCGCTGGCGGAGCACAGGGCCGCCAGCGGCAGCGACGCCCTGGTCCGGGAGCTGTATCCCCTGCTGGAGGGGATCCTGGGCCAGCACCTGGCCGGCACCTGGTTCGGGATCCGCATGGACCCAGCCGATGGGCTGCTGTGCGCCGGGGCGGGGGAAACCCAGCTCACCTGGATGGATGCCAAGCCGGCGGATCGGGCCATCACCCCCCGCCACGGCAAGGCGGTGGAGGTGAATGCCCTGTGGGTGAACGCCCTGCGCTCCATGGCGGGCTTCGCCAGGCTGACGGGGGCTGATCCCAGCCGCTGGCGGGCCCTGGCCGATCGGGCCGCGGCGGGCTTTCAGCGTTTCTGGAACCCGCGGCGGGGCTGCTGTTTCGATGTCATCGACGGGCCCTCGGGCCGCCCCGATGCCAGCCTGCGGCCCAACCAGCTGCTGGCTCTGTCGCTGCCGGAGCCCCTGTTGGGCGAGGAGCAGGCCGCCTGCGTGCTGGAGCTCTGCGGCCAGCGGCTGCTCACCCGCCACGGGCTGCGCACCCTGGATCCGGCTGATCCGGCCTACCGAGGGGATTACGGCGGCGACGTGTGGCGGCGGGATGGGGCCTACCACCAGGGAACGGTGTGGGCCTGGTGGCTGGGGCCCTTCGCCCGGGCCCATTACCGGCTGCATGGCGATCGGCTGCAGGCGCTGTCATTCCTGGAGCCCATGGCCCTTCACCTGGGCGCAGCCGGGCTGGGCAGCATCAGCGAGATCTTCGACGGTGATGCCCCCCACACGCCACGGGGCTGCCCTGCCCAGGCCTGGTCGGTGGCCCAGGTGCTGGAGGCCTGGACGGTGATCAGTGGTGGAAGCCAGAGGCCTCCTCGCCCGTGAGCACGGCGTGGTCGGGGTGCTGTTCGAAGAAGTCCAGGGCCTGCCGGATGTTGTCCAGCAGCAGATCGGCCAGGTCGCGGCTGACGCCGTGGCGCACCAGGATGCGCTGCACGGTGAGGTGCTGGCAGTGGGCTGGCAGGGTGTAGGCCGGCACCTGCCAGCCCCGCACCCGCAGGCGATCGGCCAGGCTGAAGAGGTTGAAATTCACGGCGCTGTCCTCCCGGAGCGTCCAGCAGATCGCTGGAATGCCCGACTGATCGTCGCCGCCGTAGAGGATCTCGAACGGCCCCAGCCGGCCGATCGCTTCGGCCAGGTACCGGGCCGTGGCGTAGCAGGCGTCATGCACCTTGCGGTAGCCCTCCCGGCCCAGGCGCAGGAAGTTGTAGTACTGACACACCACCTGTCCTCCCGGCCGGGAGAAGTTGAGGGTGAGATCGCGCATGTTGCCGCCCAGGTAATTCACCCAGAACACCATTTCCTCCGGCAGATCGGAAGCCTGACGCCACAGCACCCAGCCCACCCCCAGGGGCGCCAGGCCGAACTTGTGGCCGGAGGCGTTGATCGAGCGCACCCGGGGCAGGCGGAAATCCCAGACCAGATCGGGGGCGCAGAAGGGCGCCAGGAAGCCGCCGCTGGCCGCATCCACATGGATGGGGATGTCCAGGCCGGTGGAGGCCTGAAGGTCATCGAGGGCCGCAGCGAGCTGCTGCACCGGCTCGTACTGGCCGGTGAAGGTGACCCCCAGGGTGGGCACCACGCCGATGGTGTTCTCATCGCACAAGGCGAGGGCCGTTTCGGGGGTGAGGAGCAGCCGATCCGCTTCCATCGGGATCTCGCGGTGCTCGATGTCCCAGTAGCGGGTGAACTTGTGCCAGCAGATCTGCACCGGCCCCGTCACCAGATTGGGTTTGTCGATCGGCAGGCCCTGCTGCCGGCGTCGGGCCTCCCAGCGGCGTTTCATCGCCAGGCCGCCGAGCATGGCGGCTTCGCTGGAGCCGGTGGTGGAGGCGCCGATGGCCTGATCGGTGGAGGGGGCCTGCCAGAGGTCGGCCAGCAGGTTGATGCAGCGGGCCTCGATCTCGGCGGTCTGGGGGTATTCGTCCTTGTCCTCGATGTTCTTGTCAATGCACAGATCCATCAGGTTGTGCACCTCCTCCTCCACCCAGGTCTGGCAGAAGGTGGCCAGGTTCTGGCGGGAATTGCCATCCAGCATCAGCTCGTCGCGCAGGGCGGCGAACACGGCGCGGGGATTGCTTTCCCCTTGAGGGAAATGGGCTTTCGGCAGGGTGCGGGAGAGATCGGAGGACGAATAGATGTCGTCCTCCAGGGAATGGCGGGTGGCCGGTCGTTCGTGCAGGCTCATCGATCGGAACGGCGGATACCACTGGGGTTGAGGCTAGGAGCGAGGCTGGGCCCGCGCCGCCCGTTCGCCCCCGCCCATGCCAGAGCTCCGCTGCGCCATCTCCCGCTCACTTCAGGACGCCCTGGAGGCACGCCGGGCCCGGACGGGGGAAACGCTCGATCACATCGTCATGGCGGCCCTGGCCGATGCCCTGCAGGTGGACCACGCCACCCTGTTCCAGATCTCCACCACCGGTGCCCTGGTGCAGGGGGTGACAGGGGAAGCGATCACCGTGGCCGAGCTGAGCCGGCACGGCGATTTCGGCCTCGGCACCTTTGCCGGCCTTGATGGCGAGATGGTGGTGCTGGACGGCGCCACTTACCGGGTGGGCGAGGACGGACCGGCGCTGGCTCCGGCGGACGCCCAGGTGCCGTTCGCGGTGATCACCCACTTCCTGCCCCAGCGCCAAGTGACCCTGGAAGCTGTGGCCAGCCTGGCCGATCTGCAGGCCCAGCTGGACCTGGAGCGCGGCAGCGACAACGAATTCTTCGCGGTGCGGATCGAGGGACGTTTCGAGGCGGTGCGCACCCGCACCGTGGGGCGGGCCGACAGCCCCACCGAGGGGCCCGCCACCCTGGTGGAGGCGGCCGCCGGTCAGACCCTGTTTGCCTTCGAGCAGGTGGAGGGGGTGCTGGTGGGCTTCTGGACCCCGACCTATCTCCAGACCGTCAACGTGGTGGGCTGGCACCTGCATTTCCTCTCGGCCGACCGCCGCGGCGGCGGCCACCTGCTGGCCTGCTCCGGCCGGAACCTGAAGGCGGCCCTCCAGCCCCTGGCCGACTTCCGCATGGCGATTCCGGAAACCCCCGCCTTCCTGCAGGCCGACCTCTCCTCCGACATGCGCCAGGCGCTGGAGCAGGCCGAGAAGCAGGGCTGAGCGGGCCGCCCTGGCGGCGCGGTCCATGATGGAGGCGGTATCCGCCCACCCAGGACCAGGCCATGAGGGTGTTCACCGTGCTGGCACTGCTGTTGGCCATGGTGGCCATGGTGTTCGCGCTCCAGAACGCCACCGTCGTGTCGATCAGTTTCTTCTCCTGGCAGGCCAGCCAGTCGATGGCGCTGGTGCTGCTGTTCAGCTTCTTCCTGGGGGTGGTGGCGGGCCTGCTGCTGTCGGTGCCGCCGATGATCCGGCGCATGGGCCGCCTCGCCCAGACCCGCCGCACCGTGACCGAGCAGGCCGAGGAACTGGAGCGCCTGCAGCGCCAGCTGGCGGAGCCCGCGCCCGGGCTGGCCGGCGGCGCCGCCTTTCCCCAGGATGTGCCGCCGCTGTGAAGCGAAGCACGTGGATTGGGAAAATCGATGGGATCCAAGAAATCTGACGTTGACACTTGGGAAAGTTGGATCGAGCGAGCCTCACGAATCAAAAGGTTTTTTTGAGCTGACCGCTCTGGCCGCTGCAACGGTTGTGTTCGGCATTGCACCCGCTGCTTCGGCAGCACCGATCGACCTGAGCTGCACGGTTGGGTCGGAGGGATCCAAAACGACCAACATCACGGCCATCGACCCTGCAGCTGATTTCAGCGTTACGAAATCAGTGCTTGGTTTGTCAAGGAAACCTGTCAACCGCTTCAGAGATATCATCACATCAAAGGCCACGGTGGCCGGCTATCCCTTTTGCTGGATTGATGATCTGTCAAAAAATACGGAAATCACAAAATCGGACCATCCACTTCTGGGTGGAGGCAAAACATCGACAACAACCTGCACCCGCGTGCCCAGACCCCAGAATTGGTGAGCCTGGTCAGGTCAGTCGGAGAGGGGAGGCTTGTCCTTGAGCGCGAGCGGCCGATCGGAAACACATCAACGCAGCCCTCTCCCTGAGGCCCCTACCGCAAGCCTGCCGTTCAGCCGGATCTTTCTGCGGGAAGCCCACCAAGCCTTGGCGCCTTGAACCATGCCAGCTGACGCCAGATCCGAACATGGTGACCAGAGGATGAGCCGCCTGTCCCTGGAGCAGGCCTCCACCAGCGAAGCCCTCGCCCAGTTCGACGCCCTCCCCCCTGTCGACATTCCCTTCCTGCTCGGTGCCTGGAAGGGGGAGAGCGTTCCCACCGGCCACCCCCTCGACGGCGTCCTGGAGGCGTTCCACTGGCACGGCAAGCGCTTCGACAGTGCCGAGGCGGTCCATCCGCTGGTGTTCACCGGCCCGGGTGGCGGCCGGGTCTGCGTAGACCCGAAGGCCGTCGGGCCAGCCCTGGGTCTGATCGGCCGGGTGCCCCTGCCGAGATCGGCGCTCGCCGGCCGCCTGTTCCAGCTGCTGCTGCCCCTGCTCGCCACGGTCCACCCCCGGGCCCGGCTGCGGATCATCAGCTGCCGCGGCACGCCCAGCGCCGCGATGGTCTACGACCACCTCCCCATCCAGGACGTGTTCCGCAAGCTGGATGAGGACACCGTGCTGGGGCTGATGGATCTGCGCGGCATGGAGCAGCCCTTCTTCTTCCTGCTGCGGCGGGAGGGGCCGGGGGGAGCTTCGGAGGAGAATCGGGCTCCGTCACATTCCGTTACGATTTAAATGCCGATGCCTTTCCCCGCCATGCGCTGGACCGCTGACGCCATTCCTGACCAGTCCGGCCGGATCGCCCTGGTGACCGGTGCCAACAGCGGCCTGGGCCTGGAGACATCCCGGGCCCTTGCGGCCAGAGGGGCCACGGTGCTGCTCGCCTGTCGCTCCCGCGCCAAGGCGGAGAAAGCCCGCGAGGAGCTGCTCACCGCCGCGGCCTCCACCGGCGCCCTCGACGTGCTGCCTCTCGATCTGGCCGACCTGGCCAGCGTGGCGGCGGCAGCCAAGGCGGTGACTGAGCGCTACGGGCGCCTCGATCTGCTGATCAACAACGCCGGGGTGATGGCGCCGCCCCGCATGCTCACCCGCAACGGCTTCGAGCTCCAGTTCGGCACCAACCACCTGGGCCACTTTGCCCTCACCCTCGCCCTGCTGCCCCTGCTGCGCGACCGGCCCGGTGCCCGGGTGGTCACGGTCACTTCCGGAGCCCAGTACTTCGGCCGCATCGCCTTCGACGACCTCCAGGGCGAGCGCCGCTACGACCGCTGGCGGGCCTACGGCCAGAGCAAGCTGGCCAACGTGATGTTCGCCCTTGAGCTGCAGCGGCGCCTGGCGGCTCAGGGCAGCGGCACGCTCTCCCTGGCCGCCCACCCCGGCTTCGCCCGCACCAACCTGCAGCCCGCCTCGATCGCCGCCACCGGTTCCTGGATCGAGCCCCTCGCCTACCGGCTCATGGATCCCCTGTTCCAGAGCGCCGCCATGGGGGCCCTGCCCCAGCTGTTCGCCGCCACCGCCCCGGAGGCCCGGCCCGGCGGCCACTACGGCCCCGACCAGTGGGGCGGCCTGCGGGGCTGGCCCACCGAGGTGCGCATCGCCCCGGCGGCCCTCGATGCCGGCCAGTGCCGCCGCCTCTGGGAGGTGAGCGAGGCCCTCTGCGCTGCGGCCTCACCCCAGCCCGCCCTGGCGTGAGCCTGTCCCAGGACCATCCCCCGTAGACTCATCGGCTGCCGACCACTCCCCATGCCCCGTGCCCGCGCCGGATCCACCAGCAAGAGCGCGGCTCCTGGCAACGGCACCTCCCGGACGTCAGGGGAGACGGCCCCGCCCGCTGCGGACTCCGCCCTGCGCACCCTCACAGGCGGCAGCCTCGAGGATGTGATCCGGGTGCGCGGCGCCCGTCAGCACAATCTGCGCAACGTCGATCTCACCATCCCGCGCAATCGCATGGTGGTGTTCACCGGCGTGAGCGGCAGCGGCAAGAGCTCCCTTGCCTTCGACACGATCTTCGCCGAGGGCCAGCGCCGCTACGTGGAGAGCCTCTCCGCCTACGCCCGCCAGTTCCTCGGCCAGGTGGACAAGCCGGATGTGGATGCGATCGAGGGCCTCTCGCCGGCCATCTCGATCGACCAGAAGTCGACCAGCCACAACCCCCGCTCGACCGTCGGCACGGTCACCGAGATCCAGGATTACCTGCGCCTGCTGTTCGGCCGCGCCGGCGAACCCCACTGCCCCCAGTGCAGCCGCTCGATCCGGCCCCAGTCCATCGACGAGATGGTGGACCAGATCCTCACCCTGCCGGAGGGCACCCGCTACCAGCTGCTGGCCCCGGTGGTGCGCGGCAAGAAGGGCACCCACGTGAAGCTGCTGGCCGGCCTGGTGGCCGAGGGTTTTGCCCGGGTGCGCATCAACGGCGAGGTGCGCGAGCTGGCCGACAACATCGAGCTCGACAAGAACCATGCCCACCACATCGAGGTGGTGGTCGACCGGCTGGTGGCGCGGGAGGGCATCAACGAGCGGCTCACCGATTCCCTGCGCACCGCCCTCAAGCGCGGCGAGGGCCTGGCCCTGGTGGAGGTGGTTCCCAAGAGCGGTGAGGAGCTGCCGGAGGGGGTGGAGCGGGAGCGCCTCTATTCCGAGAACTTCGCCTGCCCCGTCCACGGAGCCGTGATGGAGGAGCTCTCGCCGCGGCTGTTCTCCTTCAACAGCCCCTATGGCGCCTGCGCCGACTGCCACGGGATCGGCCACCTGCGCCGCTTCACCGTGGAACGGGTGGTGCCCGATCCCTCCCTGCCGGTCTATGCAGCCATCGCCCCCTGGAGCGACAAGGAGAACAGCTACTACTTCTCCCTGCTGTTCAGCGTCGGCGAGGCTTTCGGTTTCGAGCTCAAGACCCCCTGGAACCAGCTGAGCGACGACCAGCGCAAGGTGCTGCTGCAGGGCAGTCAGGAACCGATCGCCATCAAGGCCGACAGCCGCTATCGCAAGAGCGAGGGCTACGTGCGGCCCTTCGAGGGGATCCTGCCGATCCTGGAGCGCCAGCTGCGTGACGCCAGCGGCGAATCGATGCGCCAGAAGCTGGAGAAGTACCTGGAGCTGGTGCCCTGTGAAAGCTGCCATGGCCTGCGCCTGCGGCCCGAGGCCCTGGCGGTGCGGGTGGGGCCCTACGCCATCCATGAGCTCACCTCCGTGAGCGTGGCCGACACCCTGGAGCGCATCGAGGCCCTGATGGGGGTCGGTGCCAGCGAAGGGTCCGAGCCGCTGCTCAACAGCCGCCAGATCCAGATCGGTGATCTGGTGCTGCGTGAGATCCGCATGCGGCTGCGCTTCCTGCTCGACGTGGGCCTCGACTACCTCAGCCTCGATCGTCCCGCCATGACCCTTTCGGGCGGCGAGGCCCAGCGCATCCGCCTGGCCACCCAGATCGGCGCCGGCCTCACCGGTGTGCTCTATGTGCTCGACGAACCCAGCATCGGCCTGCACCAGCGCGACAACGACCGTCTGCTGGCCACCCTCACCAAGCTGCGCGACCTGGGCAACACCCTGATCGTGGTCGAGCACGACGAGGACACGATCCGTGCCGCCGATTACCTGGTGGACATCGGCCCCGGCGCCGGCGTCCACGGCGGCCACATCGTCGCTGAGGGCTCCCTCGACGACCTGCTCAGTGCCGAGGACTCCCTCACCGGCGCCTACCTCAGCGGTCGCCGCTCCATCCCCACGCCGGCGGAGCGCCGCGATGCCGGCAGCCGCCGGCTCACCCTGGTCAACTGCACCCGCAACAACCTCCAGGGCATCGACGTGGAGGTCCCCCTGGGGCGGCTGGTGTGCGTCACCGGCGTCAGCGGCAGCGGCAAGAGCACCCTGGTCAACGAGCTGCTGCACCCGGCCCTGGAGAACCGCCTCGGCCTCAAGGTGCCCTTCCCCGCCGGCCTCGACGAGCTGCGGGGCATCAAGGCGATCGACAAGGTGATCGTCATCGACCAGTCGCCGATCGGCCGCACCCCCCGCTCCAACCCGGCCACCTACACCGGCGCCTTCGACCCGATCCGCCAGGTCTTCGCCGCCACGGTGGAGGCCAAGGCCCGCGGCTACCAGGTGGGCCAGTTCAGCTTCAACGTCAAGGGCGGGCGCTGTGAGGCCTGCAGCGGCCAGGGGGTGAACGTGATCGAGATGAACTTCCTCCCCGACGTCTATGTCCAGTGCGATGTGTGCAAAGGGGCCCGCTACAACCGGGAGACTCTCCAGGTCACCTTCCGGGGCCACACCATCGCCGACGTGCTGGAGATGACGGTGGAGCAGGCCGCCGAGGTGTTCTCCGCCATCCCCCAGGCCGGCGACCGGCTCAGCACCCTGGTGGACGTGGGGCTCGGCTACATCAAGCTCGGCCAGCCCGCCCCCACCCTCTCCGGAGGTGAGGCTCAGCGGGTGAAGCTGGCCACCGAGCTCTCCCGGCGCGCCACCGGCAAGACCCTCTACCTGATCGACGAACCCACCACGGGCCTCAGCTTCTACGACGTCCACAAGCTGATGGACGTGATGCAGCGTCTCGTCGACAAGGGCAACTCGATCCTGGTGATCGAGCACAACCTCGACGTGATCCGCTGCGCCGACTGGCTGATCGACCTGGGGCCGGAGGGCGGCGACAAGGGGGGCGAGATCGTGGCCATCGGCACTCCCGAGGCCGTGGCCGAGATCACCGCCAGCCACACCGGCCGCTATCTGCGCCACGTGCTGGAGCAGCATCCCCCCATCCCCATTGCCGCCTGACCATGGCTGAGCCCATCCCCGCCGCAGCCCTCTCCCAGGAGCAGGCCGCTCTGCTCCGCATCGTCTGCACCGTGGCCTGGGCCGACGGTGAGTGCTCCGGCGGCGAGCGGAAGCTGCTGGCCGAGCTGGTGGCACGCCATGTGCACGGCGACACCCTCGCGCCCCTCGGGGAGGCGGCGCTGGAGGGAGTCCTGGCGGAGCGGCTGCCCGTTGCCGCCCTGGCTGATCTGGTGGGGCAGCTCGGCTCCGGCGATGACCGGGAGCTGGCCCTCAAGCTCAGCTACATGATGGTGCGGGTGGGTCGGCGCTCCCCTGAGGAGTCCAGCATCAATTCCCAGGAACGGGTGGCCTACCGCCGCCTGGTGGAGCTGCTGGGTCTCGACGACGGGAGGATCCGGGAGATCGAGTGGGCGGCGGAAGCCGACCTGCCCAGGAAGCACGGTCTGGCCCAGCTCCTGGAAGAGCTCACCGCCGGCTGGAGAGATCCGGACGACCGCCCCGGCCCCGCCTGAATCCCCGCGAGCCGGCCGGCGGGCTCAGGGAAAAGCCACCTCGCCGCTGCCGCTGGCGTGGGCCTGGTTGGAGTCGGGCATCCAGTAGCTCAGGTCGTTGTGCCAGTAGAGGCGGCCCGGCACCCGCTGGGTGCTCAGCTTCGTCTTGCCGAGGGCTGACATCAGCTGGGTCATCTCGATCGGAGAGAGATCGGTGACCATGTCGTTGCCGGCGATCTCCAGCAGGGCAGGCAGCTTGGTGATCGTGGCCGGCTGGGCCAGCTTGCGGAACACCTCGGCCATCACCAGCCGTTGCCGTTCCATCCGCCCCAGATCGCCCCGCTCGTCGTGGCGGAAACGCAGGAAGCCCTCCAGATCCTCGCCCTTGAGCAGCTGCCTGCCGGGGTAGAGGTTGATGTACAGGCCCTGGGCATTGTCGACGTAGTACATGCGCTTGGGCACGTCCACCTCCACGCCGCCGAGGGCTTCGGCCAGCTTGCTCACCCCGTCGAGGTTCACCTTCAGGTAGCGGTCGACGGGTGTCGCGAGCAGCTGGCCCACCTCCTGCTTGGTGGTTTCGATGCCGCCGAGGGCGAACAGGGCGTTGGCCTTCACCACCCCAAGCTGCTCCGATTCGATGTAGGTGTCCCGGGGCACCTGGGTGATGTGGGTGATGTCGCCGTCGAGCTGGACGGTGAACATCACGTCGGTGTTGTCGCCGATCGCGTCGCGGCCCAGCACCAGGATGCGGCGATTCTCGATCGAGAGAGGGTTGAGCACCGCCCCGATGCTGCGGGGCGCCGGAATCAGACCCGCCAGGAACGGGGCGATCAGCCCCGGCAGGGGGCCGGCCACCGCCGCCCCCACGGCCAGCCCCAGCCCGAAGGTCAGCAGGGGCAGACGCCGGGCCTTTTTCTGGGAAGGGGGGCGATGCTTCGGATCGGCCCGGTGCGAGGTCGGCTCAGGCAGCGCCACCGCGCCCATCTCCTTCCGTTTCCGGGTGTTCGGGGAAGGGGAAGGCCTCGAGGGCGAATGGGCCTTGGTCATGGTGCTACCCGCAGGCTCGCACCTTAAAGCTCAGGCTGCTGAAAAACCAGTGGTGACGACGGTTTATCGGCTGGTCCGCACCTGCACGGCCGCGGCGGCCCCATCGGCCCGGCTGCGGGCTTCGGCCTCGTCGTCGCCGCGGGCCAGGGCCACCCCCATGCGCCGCCACGGTCGGACGTCGGGCTTGCCGAACAGCAGCACCTGGGTGTCGGGCACCGCCAGGGCCCGCTCCAGCCCCAGGAAGCTGGGTGCTTCGCCGCTGCCTGGCTTCTCCCCGTCCGCCGCCCCCACCGCCTCCGGCCCGGCCAGGATCACCCTGGAGGCCGCCGGCCCCAGACTGCGGATCTCCGGGATCGGCAGGCCCAGCACGGCCCGCAGATGCAGCTCGAACTCGCTCAGGTTCTGGCCCACCAGGGTCACCAGGCCCGTGTCGTGGGGCCTGGGCGAAAGCTCGGAGAACACCACCTCCTCGGCGCCGGGCTCGCCGCAGAGGAAGAACTCCACCCCGAACAGACCCGCTCCGCCCAGGTCGTCGGTGACGGCCTTCGCCATCGCCTGGGCGGCCGCCAGCTGATCCGTTCCCAGCCGGGCCGGCTGCCAGCTGCACTGGTAGTCGCCCCGTTCCTGGATGTGGCCGATCGGCGGACAGAAGAGGGTGGGGCCCTGCCACTGGCGCACCGTCAGCAGGGTGATCTCCAGGGAGAAGCGCAGGAATTCCTCCACGATCACCCGCTCCCCCGCGCCCCGGGCCCCGGCCATGGCCGCCGCCCAGGCGGCCTCGATCTGCTCCGGTCCCCGCACCACGCTCTGGCCCTTGCCCGAGGAACTCATCACCGGTTTCACCACCACGGGCCAGCCCAGGGGGGCCGCCGCGGCCGCCAGCTCCGCGGCGCTTTCGGCATAAGCGAAGCGGGCCGTGCGCAGCCCCAGCCCGGTGGCGGCCAGGTCGCGGATGCGGTCCCGGTTCATGGTCACCGCCGTGGCCCGGGCCGTGGGAATCACGGTGATGCCCTCGCCTTCCAGCCCGGCCAGGGCATCCACGGCCAGGGCTTCGATTTCCGGGATCACCACGTCCGGCCGGTGGCGCCGCACCACCTCCCGCAGGGCGTCGGCGTCGGTCATGGCGATCACTTCGCTGGCCTGGGCCACCGCCATGGCGGGGGCGCCGGCGTAGCGGTCGACGGCGATCACGCGGCAGCCGAGCCGCTGGGCGGCGATGGCCACCTCCTTGCCCAGTTCACCGCTGCCCAGCAGCATCACGGTGCGCGGGAACGGAGTCGGGCCGGCTGTCATGGCGGGGGATTCGGATGCGGAGATCCTGCCGCGGCGCCCGTCCCTTCCCCTAACCTGCCGCGATGTCACCGGCTCTTCACTCCATTCCATCCGCCTTCACGGCCCTGCCCCCCGGGCCCCTGGCCTTCAGCACTGTCGGGGATGCAGCCGAAGGGCTGCTGCCCTTCGGCTGGGATGTGGCCGGCTTCCAGAAGTGGACTCTGATCTATCTGGGCGTGTCCTCCCTGGCCTTCGTTCTGGTGTGGCTGGTGGGCTACATGCGCCGCTGATCGACGCCCCTCGGCCCGACCCCGGCCAGCGTCAGACCCCGGGCCCGTCCAGCAGGGTGAGCTGGCTTTCGGCCGATTCCTCGCTCACGAACCCGTAGGCCTCGAACACCGCCGGATCGGGGTGGGTGATGCGCTGTCCTTCCGGATGGCGCTCCACCCGGAAGCCCTCGCCGGCCATGCGCCGCATCAGGGCGGCGGCTTCCTCGAACCGCGCCGCCATGGCGTCGAGACTGGCGCAGTCGGCGGTCAGTCCCGTTTCCTTCCAGGTGAAATAGGCCATGGCCCGGGGTGCGAAGGAGCGTTCGGCGGCGCGGGGCGGCGACTCAGGGCAGCAGCACCAGTCCCACCAGCACCAGTATCAGGCTGACACCCCAGAAGCTGAGCACCACCCGTTGCTCGGGGAGTCCCCCCAGTTCGAAATGGTGGTGCAGCGGCGCCATCCGGAACAGCCGGCGCCCCTGGCCGTCGGCCCCCTTGGTGGCCTTGAACACCGCCACCTGGAGGATCACCGAGAGGGATTCGGCCAGGAACACCCCGCCCATCAGCAGCAGGGGCCAGAGGCTGTCGCTCAGGAGGGCCACCGACGACAGGGCCGCCCCCATGGCCAGGGATCCGGTGTCGCCCATGAACACCCGGGCTGGATGCCGGTTCTGGCTCAGGAATCCCAGCCAGCAGCCCGCCATGGCGGTGCAGAAGGAGGCCAGCACCGGATCGCCCCCGTGGCCCCGCAGGATCAGCTGCAGCCCCATGCCGGTGAACACCACCGCGCCGCAGCCGGCGGCCAGGCCGTCGAGGCCATCGGTGAGGTTGGTGGCGTTGCTCTCCGCCAGGAACACGAACAGGGCCAGGGGCCAGATGAGCAGCCCCAGGGTCAGCACCCGGCCGAAGGGCAGGCCCAGATCTCCGGGCACACCGCCCCCCAGCCAGCCGCCCTGATGGGCCCAGGCCAGGAACCCGACCGCCACCAGGGCCTGGAGCAGGAGCTTGCCCCGGGGACTCAGGCCGGTGTTGGTGCGGCGGGTGAGGCTGCGCCAGTCGTCGACGGCGCCGATGGCCATGTAGGCCAGGGTGGCCGCCGCCACCGCCAGGGGGCGGGGATCCTCCGGGCTGATCAGGCCTCCCACGAGCACCCCCACCGGCACCACCAGCAGGCCGCCCATGGTGGGGGTGCCGGCCTTGCTGTGGTGGGCCTGGGGACCTTCCTGGCGGATCACCTGGCCCAGCTTGAGCGCCCGCAGCCGCGGCACCCCGAGGGCAGCCACCACTGTGCTCACCGCCGCGGCCGTCACCAGCGGCAGGGTGAGCATGGAATTGGCCACCAGCGTGTCGCACGCCAGGCAGGCGGCCAGCAGGATCAGGGCGAGCAGGGCCGCCGGGGTCCGGCCGTCGCGGGATGCCATCGGTGGTGCCGGAAGGGGAGGCCTGTGGCGGAAGATCGTCAGTCTTCCCAGTTCTCCTCGGACTGATCGTCAGCCTGGTTGTAGTCCTCCTTCTCGCCCATCAGAGCCGAGAGTTCCTCCTCTTCCACCGTGCTCACATCGGTGCTGGCGGTTTCCTCATCGGCCACCAGGCGGCCGCTGGCCTCCAGCAGGCTCAGCAGGTCAGGCTCATCCCGCAGCGGCAGCACCGGTGCTGGCTCGTTGCGCCGGTAGCGGGTGAGGGAGGGGTTGATGGTGTCGAGAATGCTCATGCCGTCAGGCTGGGTCGTCAAGGACCGATCCACCACCCTACCGCCCGGGCCCCAGGCCCCTCCTGCCATGCCCCGTTCGAAGGTCCAGGATGTGGGCCGCCTCTGGTCCCTGGCCCTGGTCCTCAGTGCCCTGCTGGCTGCGGCTGGGATGCGCTGGCCCCTTCCCCTGCCGATCGTGCCGGCCGTCGTGGCCGCCCTGGTGCTGGGACCGCCCCTGCTGATGGCCCTGGTGCTGCTGGCCCGCTGGCGCCTGCCTGAGGACCCCCAGGGGGGAGAATCGGACGCAACAGCGCAGGAGCGGCACTGATGGCGGAGATGGGGCGGCAGGGGGCAGGCGGTGCGCCGCGCGCCGAAAGGGTGGTGCTCGCCTACTCCGGTGGAGTCGACACCAGCGTCTGCATTCCCTACCTCATCCGGGAATGGGGGGTGAAGGAGGTGATCACCTTCGCCGCCGATCTCGGTCAGGGTGACGAACTCGAGCCGATCCGGCTCAAGGCACTCGCGGCCGGCGCCAGCCGCTCCCTGGTGGACGATCTGATCGACCCGTTCATCCGCGAGTTCGCCTTCCCCGCCATCCGGGCCAATGCCCTCTACGAGGGCCGCTACCCTCTCTCCACCGCTCTTGCCCGCCCCCTGATCGCCCGCCGGCTGGTGGAGGTGGCCCGGGAGGTGGGGGCCGATGCGGTGGCCCATGGCTGCACCGGCAAGGGCAACGACCAGGTGCGCTTCGATGTGGCCATCGGCGCCCTCGCGCCCGGTCTCAAGGTGCTGGCTCCGGCGCGGGAGTGGGGCATGAGCCGGGAGGAAACCATCGCCTACGGCGAGCGCTGTTCGATCCCGGCGCCGGTGAGCAAGAGGTCGCCCTATTCGATCGATCTCAACCTGCTGGGCCGCAGCATCGAGGCCGGCCCCCTGGAGGATCCGATGGTGGAGCCGCCTGAGGAGGTCTTCGCCATGACCCGCTCGGTGGCCGACGCCCCGGCCGAAGGGCAGGTGGTGGAGATCGCCTTCGAGCAGGGCAACCCGGTGGCCATCGACGGCGAGCGGCTGGATCCGGTGGCCCTGATCCGGCGGGCCAACGACCTGGCCGGGGCCCATGGTTTCGGCCGGCTCGACATGATCGAGAACCGGGTGGTGGGCATCAAGAGCCGGGAGATCTACGAGACCCCCGGACTGCTGCTGCTGATCCGGGCCCACCAGGAGCTGGAGAGCCTCACCCTGGCCGCCGATGTGCTCCGCTACAAGCGCCAGATCGAGATGAGCTGGGCGGATCTGGTGTACCAGGGCCTCTGGTTCGGACCGCTCAAGGAGGCCCTCGACGGCTTCCTCGACCGCACCCAGGCCACGGTGAACGGCCTGGTGCGGATCCGGCTCCAGAAGGGCAGTGCGATGGTGGTGGGGCGCAGCAGCGCCATGGACAGCCTCTACGTGCCCGACATGGCCACCTACGGCGCCGAGGACCTGTTCGATCACCGGGCCGCCGAGGGCTTCATCTACGTGTGGGGGATGCCTACGCGGTTATGGGCCGCCCGTCGTCGTGGCGACTGAACTGCTGAGGACCCTCCAGCCTCAGGGCACGCTTCAGCGCCTGACCCCAGCCCTTTTTGCGCTCCACCGTGGGCAGCAGCCGGGGCTGGCCCCGGCCTGAGCCGGGGCCGTCGGCATCGCCGGGGCTGAGGCTGTAAAGCCGATCGCGCAGGGCCTGATTATCGGCCAACAGATGCTTCTGGTGTTCCATCACCGTGGTGAGGCGCTGCTGAAACTTGCGCTCGAAGATCTCCGGCAGATCTTCGAGCATTTCGTGCAGCGCCTTGAGCTCGTCGCGGGCGGCGGCCAGCTCCATCTCCAGTTGCTGCGGGTCCGGCCCGGTGGTGGTGATGGCCAGGCTAGTGGGCGCTGGCCGGGGAGCGTCCGGCGGTGGCGCGACGTATGGGGCGGCAGGCTCGGCGGCTGGGGCCGGAGAGGGCGGCTCCGGTACCGGCTCGGCAAGGGCTGGAGTGGGATCGCCGAAGCTGAAGCTGGCCGGTGGAGGGGCGGGCCGCGGAGCCACCGGCTGGCCGGGCGTCAGCACGCTCGGCGGCTCGGGCTGGTTCGATGGCCAGCGGTTCGTGCTGAAGGCTGGCTGTGCCGGCACGGCACGCGAGGGATCCTCCCTACCGGAGAAGGCATCCTCCTTGTCCCTCTCAGTCATCCCTTAGCACCCGTTCGGTGGACTCTACGCCCAGTGATCAGGGGGCTACAACCCGGCTCAGGCCGTTGCCGCTTCGGTCGGGGCGACGTCCACGGAAGCCCCGGGGGTGCCACGGGGCGGAGGCATGGGGCCGTCCTGAATCACGGTGAGGTAGCGGATCACGTCCTCGGACAGGCGCATGGCCCGCTCCAGGACCGCCACCTGCTGGCCGTCACCGCTGTGGTTCAGCTGCACGTAGATGCCCTCCCGGTGCTTGGCGATCGGGTAGGCCAGGCGGCGCTTGCCACGCATCTGGGTGTCGAGCACCTCGGCGCCGGATTCGGTGACGAGATCGCGGTACTTGGCGACGTGGGTCTCGACCTCCTCCTCCGGAATATCCGGCCGGAGGATGTACATGGTCTCGTAATAGGGCTGCGTCATGGTCGCCTGTGGAGGGGCTGAGGGGCACCGGGCCCGCCAGCGACGGATCCAGCAACCTATCGCAGCACTGGGGCCGACCCCGCAGGGCCGCTCAGTAGAGCTGCATCCGCACCGCTTCCGACACGGTGGGGATGTCGGGTTCCTTGCCCCTAAGGGTCTGGACCACAGCGAACAGCACCAGCAGCAGAGTGCCGAGGAAGATCGTGTTGGAGAGGGTGCGAAGCGCGAAACCGCCGCCCAGGGGGGCCAGCACCGTGTCGAAGGCCAGGGTGAGTAGCACCAGCACGATGTCGATCAGGATCGCCTGCAGCACGTTGAAACGGATCCCATAGGGCACCCGCGGATTGCGCACCACCAGCAGGAACAGGAGCAGGAACAGCACCAGGCCACCGAAGGGGACCGCCCGCTCCAGCACCACCAGGGGCAGGGCCGGCAGGGCGAACCACTGGAGCAGCGGGAACATGGCGAACAGGCTCTGGCCGAAGCGCAGGGCGTCACTCAAGGGGAGCAGATAGGCCAGGGCTGCCAGCAGCCGCTGCCAGATCGGAGGACCTTCCATGGGGGCTCTGTCAGTGACCGCAGGCTAATGACCCTCCAGCCGGGCCAGGGCCGCCACCCGCATGGCCGCCACCGGCACGTCGCGGCGCCCGCTCCAGAGCCGCAGGGCGGCGGCCCCCTGCTGCACCAGCATCTCCAGCCCGTCGATGGCGGTGCAGCCCCGCTCGCGGGCCAGGCGCAGCAGGGCCGTGGGCCTCGGCGTGTAGATGAGGTCGTAGACCGTTGCCCCCGGCGGCAGGGCCGCCAGCTGGTCGGGCCGCAGGGGGGAACGGGAGGCAGCCCCGGGGTCGGAGCCGGAGGCCATGCCCACCGGCGTGGTGTTCACCACCAGATCGGTGCGGGCCAGGGCCGCTGCCAGGGGCCCGGGTTCAGCGACCGGCTCCTGTCCCCAGGGCAGGGGCTCCAGGCCGGGGGCCCAGGCGGTGCAGATGTCCAGGAAGTGGGCCAGGGTCGTCCGGTTCCGGCCCGCCACCCGGATCCGGCCCAGCCCCAGCTCCACCAGGCCCGCCACCACCGCCCGGGCGCTGCCGCCGCAGCCCAGCACCAGAGCTTCGCGGGCGCTCCAGGGGCGCCCCTTGTGGCCGACCGCGCCTGCTGGGCGCAGCGGCGCCAGGAACCCCTCCACGTCCGTGTTGGTGCCCAGCCAGCCGCCCCCTTCCCGCCGCACCAGGGTGTTCACTGCCCCCAGACGGCGCGCCAGGGGCGTCAGCTCCCCTGCCAGTTCCGCCGCCGCCTGCTTGTGGGGCAGGGTCACGTTGAGGCCGCGGCAGTCGAGGGCCTCGAGGGCCAGCAGCACCCCGGCCAGGTCCGCCGCCTTCACCGGCAGGGCCAGGTAGGCCCAGTCGAGACCCAGGGCGGCGATGGCGGCGTTGTGCATCGCCGGCGAGAGGGAGTGGCGCACCGGATCCCCCAGCACCCCGGCCAGGGCGGTGCCGCCACCGATCGCCGTCGCTGTCGGGGGGGTCGCCATGGGCTTGCGGAGGCGGCTGCCGCCCGACCGTAGACCCCCCGGATCCCAGGCTCCGACTGGCCTGCGACGGCTGCCCGGTACGGCAGCTGTTCGGGAACCACCCCTCGCCCTGGTCAGCCCCGGATGCGGAAGATGGCCTCAGTCCGCATCTCATCCACTCAAGGAGGTGGTTATCCATGGGCAAGGTCGTCGGTATTGACCTCGGCACCACGAACAGCTGCGTCGCCGTGATGGAGGGCGGCAAGCCCACGGTGATCGCCAACGCCGAGGGCTTCCGCACGACGCCCTCCGTGGTCGCCTACACGAAGAACCAGGACAAGCTGGTCGGGCAGATCGCCAAGCGCCAGGCGGTCATGAATCCCGAGAACACGTTCTATTCCGTCAAGCGCTTCATCGGCCGCCGGGTCGATGAGGTCAACGAGGAATCGAAGGAAGTGAGCTACGGCGTCGAGAAGGCCGGCGCGAACGTCAAGGTGAAGTGCCCGGTTCTGAGCAAGCAGTTCGCCCCCGAGGAGATCTCGGCCGAGGTGCTGCGCAAGCTGGCCGAAGACGCCGGCAAGTATCTGGGTGAAACCGTGACCCAGGCGGTGATCACCGTTCCCGCCTACTTCAACGACTCCCAGCGCCAGGCCACCAAGGATGCCGGCAAGATCGCCGGTCTTGAGGTGCTGCGGATCATCAACGAGCCCACCGCCGCGGCGCTGGCCTACGGCCTGGATCGCAAGAGCAACGAGCGCATCCTCGTCTTCGACCTCGGCGGCGGCACCTTCGACGTCTCCGTGCTCGAGGTGGGCGACGGCGTCTTCGAGGTGCTCTCCACAAGCGGTGACACCCACCTGGGCGGCGACGACTTCGACAAGGTGATCGTCGACCACCTGGCCGACAGCTTCAAGGCGAATGAGGGCATCGACCTGCGCCAGGACAAGCAGGCCCTGCAGCGCCTCACCGAGGCGGCCGAGAAGGCCAAGATCGAGCTCTCCAGTGCCACCCAGGCGGAGATCAATCTCCCCTTCATCACGGCCACACCCGAAGGCCCCAAGCACCTCGACCTCACCCTCACCCGGGCGAAGTTCGAGGAGCTGGCCTCCAAGCTGATCGACCGCTGCCGGGTGCCGGTGGAGCAGGCCCTCAAGGACGCCAAGCTCTCCACCAGCGAACTCGACGAGATCGTCATGGTGGGTGGCTCCACCCGCATCCCCGCGGTGCTGGAGCTGGTCAAGCGGATCACCGGCAAGTCCCCCAACCAGACGGTCAACCCCGACGAAGTGGTGGCCGTGGGTGCCGCCATCCAGGGCGGTGTGCTCGCCGGCGAGGTGAAGGACATCCTGCTGCTGGATGTGACCCCTCTCTCGCTGGGCGTGGAAACCCTCGGCGGCGTGATGACCAAGATGATCACCCGCAACACCACCATCCCGACCAAGAAGGCGGAGGTGTATTCCACCGCCGTAGACGGCCAGACCAACGTGGAGATCCACGTGCTCCAGGGTGAGCGCGAGATGGCCTCCGACAACAAGTCGCTGGGTACCTTCCGCCTCGACGGCATTCCCCCTGCCCCCCGGGGGGTGCCCCAGATCGAGGTCACCTTCGACATCGACGCCAACGGCATCCTCAGCGTCACCGCCAAGGACAAGGGCAGCGGCAAGGAGCAGAGCATCTCCATCACCGGGGCCTCCACCCTCAGCGACAACGAGGTGGACAAGATGGTCAAGGACGCCGAGGCCAACGCCAGCGCCGACAAGGAGAAGCGCGAGAAGATCGACCTGAAGAACCAGGCCGAAACGCTCGTCTACCAGGCCGAGAAACAGCTCGGCGAACTGGGTGACAAGGTGGGCGCCGAGGACAAGGCCAAGGTGGAGGGCTTCACGAAGGACCTCAAGGAGGCCGTCGAGAAGGACGACACCCCGGCCATCAAGGCCAGCCTTGAACAGCTCCAGCAGGCCCTCTACGCCGCCGGTGCCTCCGTGTACCAGCAGGCAGGTGCTGAAGGTGCTCCCGCCGGTGCCGCCCCCGGCGGCAATGGCAACGGCACCTCCGCGGCCGCCGATGATGTCATCGACGCCGAGTTCACCGAGAGCAAGTGAGCCTCTGCCAGAGGCAGGCCCCCCGCAAGGGGGGCTTTTTTTATGGCCGCGTGGGTGGAGCCGGGATCACTTCTCCAGGCTGGCCAGCTTCTCCCGACCCTTCGCCATCACCGACGGGGGCAGAGGCACGTAGCCCAGCTCGGGAGCCATGGCCTGGGCCTTGTCCGACAGGGTGTAGTCGAACACCTTCTTGAGGCCGTCGAGCTTCTCGCCGTTGCCCGTCTTGTAGAGCAGGATCCAGGTGAAGGTGACAATCGGGTAGCCCTTGGTGGGATTGGGGTTGCTGCCGGTCAGTTCCGGTCCCAGATCGATCGCCGCCAGCGCCGTCGTCTCGCTCTCCGTGCTCGGTGCAACGAGCTCGCCGGAGCCGTTGGTGAGCGCGGCGGCCTGGAGGTCGCCCTTCACATAGGCCACTTCCGCATAGCCGATGCCCCCATCCAGCTGGCCCAGCTGGGCGGCGACGCCTTCGTTGCCCTTGGCACCGATGCCGGTGGGCCAGGTCACCGTCTTGCCGGACCCGGGGCCCGCCTTCCATGCCGGACTGATGGCGGCCAGGTGGGCGGTGAAGTTGGCGGTGGTGCCGGAACCGTCGGAGCGGTGCACCACCTTGATCGGTTTGGCAGCGCAGCCGACCTCACTGAAATTCCTGATCTTGCCGAAGAAAATGTCAGCCAGCTGGGTCTGGCTCAGCCTGAGCTCGCAGCCCGGGTTGTTGTAGGCCACGGCGATGGCGCCGGCGGTCATGGGGATCTGAACCACTCCGCGGCTCACCTGGGCCTTCTCGTCGTCCTTCATCGGCACGTCGGAGGCACCGAAATCGACCGTGGCGGCCAGAAACTGGCGCACGCCGGCGCCCGATCCCACCGACTGATAGTTGACCTGGGCGCCCTGGGAGGCGAGATCCTGGAACCAGCGCTGGTAGATGGCCGCCGGGAAGGAGGCGCCGGCGCCGTTGAGGGTGACGCTGCCGCCTCCACCGCAGCCGGCCAACAGGGCTCCGGTGGTGCCGACGGCCATCGCGGCAGCCATGGATCGGCGGATCAGGGTGGTCTGGGAAGGCATCGCTACTGGAAACAGGGCAGCTCCGGGAAGGTAACCCGAGACTCCAAAGGCCTGGTTAAGGCTGGGACGGCAGGTCGCCGCCGGCCTCGATCCTGTCGGCCACCCAGGCGGCGCTGGCCGGCGCCAGCAGCACGCCGTTGCGGTAATGGCCGCCGGCCAGCAGGAGCCCCGGCGCCGGCTGCTCCAGCAGGGGGGCCGGCCGGCCGACCGGTCGGAACCGCAGGCCCTGCCACCGCTGCAGCACCCGGGCCCCGCTCAGCCAGTCGGGGGCCGCGCCCATCAGGTGGCGGAGATCGGCGAGTCGGGCGGGATCGGCGCCGAGGCCCGGCTCCAGGGTCGCCCCGAGCCAGAGTCGCCTCCCTCCCTCCAGGTCCGGCCGGGGCACCAGGTTGATGCCCCGCCACACCACCGTCCCTGGCCACGCGGCCGGCAGGGGAGCCGCCAGTTCCAGCTCCAGGGCCTGGCCCAGCACCGGCTCCAGCGGCCCGCCGGTGGTTCCGGCCCCCTGGAGGTTCTCAAGCAGGGTGACGCTGGCGCCGCCCGCCGCCAGCACTACCCAGGCCGCCTCCTCGTGGCCACCGCCGGCCAGGGCCACCCGCCAGCCGGTTCGATGGGGTTCCAGGGCTGCGGCGGCCTGGGCCCGGATCGCCATCCCGAGCGCCTGTCCATCTGCCGCCAGGGCGGCCAGGGCGGCTCCGGGATCGAGCTGGCCGTCGCGGGGGGAATGGAGCCCGGCCAGGCAGGGCCGGGGCAGGCTGGGCAGCAGGGGCTCGAGACGTTGCCGGTCCCACAGCCTGAGCGGCAGCCCCAGATCCCGCTTGGCTGCTGCCAGCCGGGCCAGGCGCTCCGTCTCGGCGGGCTCCGCCGCCAGCACCAGCACCCCGGCGCGATGGGGAACGTCGTGCCCCCGCCGGCCCAGTTCGGTGCGCCAGAGGTGCCAGAGCCGCAGGCTGCGTTGACGCAGCTCCCAGGCCCGGCCGCGGTCCCGGTGGAACAGGTCGGCCATCAGCACACCGAGGGCCGACCGGCTGCCGCTGCGTCCCCCGGCCTCCGGCTCCGGGGCGCCGCCCACCGCCGGATCCACCAGCAGCACCTGATGGCCCCGGCGCTGAAGCCACCAGGCACAGGCCAGGCCCACGATGCCTGCCCCCACCACGATCACCGTCTCGGAGCGGGTGGGTGACGATGGGCTGCTCAAAGGTGGAGCCGCCCGGCGGCGACCGTGAGGATCAGCTCAGGACGCGGGGGATTCGCTGGCGTCGCTGCTCTCGGCGGTGGCCAGGGGCTGGGGGGCCGGCGTGGTGGTGGAGGGAGCGGGCGGAACGCGGTTGGTCACCTTCGCTTCGGCGGCGAAGGCCTCGGCCATGGCGACGGCCTCGGCCGGAATCACCTCCGCGTAGGCACTGAAGCCAGTAGCCACTTTGATGTAGGTCTTGCGCAGGTTGTCACCGTCCTGAAGGCGGGCGGCCTCGTCGAGGTCGGCCAGGGAGGTCTTCAGTCGGGTGGCACGCTTGGCGGCCTCGGCCCGGTCGGCCGGCAGCAGCCGCTGGTTGATGTAGAGCATCTCGCGGCCCAGATCCTGCATGGGGCCGTGGATCAGATTGCGGGTGAAGACCCAGTCGCGCTCGTTGACCAGATCCGCCAGTTCCGGCAGCCGATCCTTCGCCGCCAGGAACCCCTCGGTCTGCCGGGCGATCAGGGTCATGTCCTCCGGGCTGATCGTGGGCGGCTTGCGGCTCTGGCCACCGGAGCAGGCCACCAGGGAAACGCTCAGCAGCAGCGCCACGGCGAGCAGGCCGAGGCGGCGCAGGCCACCCAACAGGGAGAGGGGGGTGGGGATCGACGCGACGGCCATGGGACGGTGCTGTATCGAGGCTGGCGCCGTGACTTTACCGGCCCCCCTGCGCCAGCATGGCCACCCCGCCCACCCGTTCCGGGACCGCCGATGCGTTCAGCCACCGCCATCCTGCAGCTGATCTGCCCCGATCGGCCCGGGTTGGTGAGCGAACTGTCGGGCTGGGTGGCAGCCAACGGCGGCAACATCCTCCACGCCGATCACCACACCGATGCCGGCGCCGGCCTCTTCCTGAGCCGCATCGAGTGGGCGCTCCCCGGTTTCGGTCTGCCCCGGGAGGCGATCGTTCCGGCGGTGGCTGCGTTGGCGGGGCGCCTCGGCGGTGAGGGCCAGGTGCATTTCTCCGATGCGGTGCCGCGGGTGGCGATCTTCGTCAGCCGTCAGGACCACTGCCTGGTGGACCTGCTCTGGCGCACCCGCTCGGGCGAACTGCCCATGCAGGTGCCCCTGGTGGTCTCCAACCACCCCGATCTGGCTCCGGTGGCCAGCGATTTCGGTGCCCGGTTCCTGCATCTGCCGATCACGCCGGCCACCCGAGCGGAGGTGGAGGAGGGCCAGCTGGCCCTGCTGGAGGAGGAGGGGATCGAGCTGGTGGTGCTGGCCAAATACATGCAGGTGCTCAGCCCCGCCTTCCTGGACCGTTTCCCCACCGTGATCAACATCCACCACTCCTTCCTGCCGGCCTTCCAGGGGGCTCAGCCCTACCACCGGGCCTGGGAGCGGGGGGTCAAGCTGATCGGCGCCACCGCCCACTTCGTCACCGAGGAACTCGACGGCGGCCCGATCATCGACCAGGCCACGGTGCACGTGGGCCACCGCGATGAGGTGGAGGACCTGATCCGCAAGGGCCGCGACACCGAACGGCTGGCCCTGGCCCGGGCGGTGCGGCTGTTTCTGCGCCGTCAGGTGATGGTCTACCGCGGGCGTACCGCCGTGTTTGATTGACCCGTCGAACGGGACCTGCCGCCGGTCCCCCGCTGCCGCTCCGTTGATCCGTCTTTCCGCCCTTGACGACCGCCTGCGGGCCCAGCGGCCGGCCGAAGCGTCGCCCCTTGGCTGGCGCTGTTTTCAGGTGGGGACCTTCCTGCTGGCCAGCAGCGCCTTCCTGGCCGGACTGTGCCTGCTGGTGGCCCTGATCCTGGGCAGCCGCGGCCGCAGGCCGCCCCTGGCGGACCGGGCCAACGGGGTGCTGCTGGCTGCGGCGGCGCTGATGCTGCTGGGCTGCTTCCAGGCCTCCAGCGGCAGCCTGGCCTGGCTGGGGCTGGGCAACTGGCTGCCCTTTTTCTGGGGCTTCTGGGGCTTCCAGCCCTACCTCAGCACCCCGGCGGCCCGTCGCCGGGTGGCCCTGGCCCTGGTGGCGGGCACGGTGCCGGTGATCCTCACCGGTCTGGGCCAGCTCTGGTGGGGCTGGAGCGGACCCTTCCAGCTGCTGGGAGGGCTGATCATCTGGCACATCAAGGCCGGGGGCAATCCGTCGGAGCGGCTGGCGGGCCTGTTCGACTACGCCAACATCGCCGGGGCCTGGCTGGCTCTGGCCTGGCCCCTCACCCTGGCCGCCCTGCTGGAGGCTGGCCTGGGCCGCCGGCGTCGCGGGGTGGTGCTGGTGATCGCCGCCGGCCTGGTGACGGCTGTGTTCCTGACCGATTCCCGCAATGCCTGGGGCGCCCTGATGCTGGCCGTGCCGCTGGTGGCCGGTCCCACCAGCTGGGTGTGGCTGCTGCCGGTGCTGCTGCTGTTGCTCGCGGTGATCGGCCTGGCCACCCTGCCCTGGGTGCCGGCGGCCCTGCAGGAGCCGGCCCGTGCCCTGGTGCCCCAGGCGATCTGGGGCCGGCTGATCGACCTGGAGTACGCCGGCGAACGCCCCCTGGCCATCACCCGCCTGGCCCAGTGGCAGGTGGCCCTGGGCCTGATCGCCGAGCGGCCCTGGCTGGGCTGGGGGGCCGCCGCCTTCAGCGTCATCTACCCGATGCGCACCGGCCACTGGCATGGCCATCCCCACAACCTGCCGATCGATCTGGCGGTGAGCCACGGCGTCCCGGTCGCCGTGCTGGTGGTGGGCCTGGTGCTCTGGCTTCTGATTCGGGCCGCCCGGCTGGGCATGGCGGGCGGCGCCCTGTTCGATCGGGCCTGGTGGGCCGCCGCCCTGGTGCTGGTGGCCCTGCATGCCACCGACATTCCCTTCTATGACAGCCGCATCAATGTGGCGGGCTGGGTGCTGCTGGCGGGTCTGCGCTGCTATCGCCCTCCAGGGCCTCCTGCCGATGCCTGAGCAGGGTGGCCGCCGGCAGGGGCCCCTCCAGGTGGGCCCAGGGCAGCACCCGATCCTCGCTCCAGGTGGCGTGGACCACCTCCTCCCAGGGGGGCGGTGACGGCAGGGCGACGGGCAGGCCGGCGGGGAGCTCCACCTCGCCGGCCCGCGCGGCCCGGTAGGCCTTCTTCCAGCCCCCCTGGCTGTCGTGGCTGCCGCGGGCCGCGGCGATCACCGGGGCCAGCCGCCGGTCGCTGCGGGAGAGCAGGGCCTGGATCACGCTCCAGCCGTAGCTTTCGGGCCGCAGCTCGATGCCCTTCGGTTTGAGCCGCCGGGCCAGCCGCTGCAGGCGTTTCTCCGCCTCCGGCCGCACCCCCTGCCACTGGAAGGGGGTGTGGGCCTTGGGCACGAAGGTGCTCACCCCCAGGCTGAGCCGCAGCCCAGGCGTGGCTTTCTTGAGGGCTTCCAGCAGGTCGGCGGTGGCCTCGATGTCGGCCTCCTCCTCCGTGGGCAGGCCGGCCATGCCGTAGAGCTTCAGGCCGCTGAGGCCGCCCTCCTTCGCGTAGCGGGCCGCCGCGAAGATCTCCTCGCCGGCCAGCTTCTTGTTCACCACCCGGCGCATGCGCTCGCTGCCGCTCTCAATCGCGATCGTGAGGGATTTGCTGCCGCGCCGGGCCAGGATCCGCCCCAGCTGGGGGGTCACCGTGGCGGCCCGCACCGAACTGACACTCACCCGGGTGCCCTCGAAGCGGTCCGCATCCAGCCAGGTCAGCAGGTCGGCGAACTGGGGGTGCTGGGTCACCGAGGCCCCCAGCAGGCCCAGCCGCTGGGTCACCGCCAGCCCCGTCTCCACCGCCGGGATCAGGCCGTCGTCGAGGGAGGCGGTGCGGAAGGGCAGGGTGAGGTAGCTGGCCAGGCAGAAGCGGCACAGCTCCGGGCAGCTGCGGGCCACCTCCACCATGTGGATGGAGGGCCAGGCCGCCTCCGGGGTGATCACCGTGGAGTGGCTCAGGGTGTGGCCGCGCCAGGTCTGCTTGGCGATGGTGGGTGGCAGTCCGGCTTCGATCGGCTCGATCGCCAGCAGCTCCCCATCGGCGTCGTAGCGGGGGGCGTACAGCCCGGGCACGTAGACCCCCGGCACCTGCGCCAGGGCCCGCAGACGCTCGGCCCGGGGCAGGGCGCGGCCGGCCACCAGCGCGTCGAGGAAGGCGGGCAGCAGCAGCTCGCCGTCCCCCAGCAGCACCACATCGAAGAAGGGCGCCAGGGGCTCGGGGTTGGCGGTCAGCACCGGCCCGCCGCCGAAGACGATCGGATCGTCCTCCCCCCGCTGGTGGCTCCACAGGGGGATCCCCTGGCGCTCCAGCAGGTCCAGCAGCACCGGTCCGTCCAGCTCCCAGCTGAGCGAGAGTCCGAACAGGTCGCAGTGGCGGTGCGGGGGATCCCCCTGGTCGGTGAACAGCCGGCGCACGTCCAGGTCGTCGCGCCGCGCCAGGGAGGCCCAGACCACCTGAAAGCCCAGGCTGGTGATGCCCACCGAGTAGCTGCTCGGAAAGGCCAGCACGGTGCGCAGGGCACCGGCGGCCGGGCGGGCCGGCTGGAACAGCAGGGTTTCCTGGTTCAGGGGTGGGGGCTGGGCGGAAGGTTCCAGCGTGTCACCTCAGGCGGGGCGCCCGCCGATGCCGCCCCTGCCGGCCCCTGGGTGGAACCGTCATCCATCCCTAGAGTCGGGCGCTTTCCCACGGCGCCCCATGCCCTCGCTGCCGAGTTCCGTTGAGATCATCCTCGGCATCCTGGTGCTGTTCGGCGGCGGCGAGCTGTTCGTGGCCGGCTCCGTCGCCCTCTCCCTGCTGCTGGGCATCCCCCAGCTGGTGATCGGCCTGACGGTCGTTTCCCTGGGCACCAGTGCCCCGGAACTGTTCGTGAGCCTGATCTCCACCCTGCAGGGCGACGCCGACCTGGCCGTCAGCAACGTGGTGGGCAGCAACATCTTCAACATCCTGGTGGTGCTCGGCGCCAGCGCCGCGATCATGCCCCTGCGGGTGAAGAGCCGGCTGGTGCGCCGCGACGTGCCCCTGCTGCTGGGCATCTCCATGGCCGTGTGGGGGATGGCCTCCGCCGGGCGGATCACCTGGCAGGCGGGCCTGGCCCTGCTGTTCGCCATGGTGGCGAATCTGGTCTGGGAGATCCGCACCGCCTCGGAAGATTCCTCCGAAGACGATGAACTGGATGGGGACGACCGGGCCACCCCGCTGGTGGCCGGTATCAAGCTGGCGGCGGGTCTGGTGCTGCTGGTGCTTGGCTCCCAGCTGCTGGTGAAGGGGGCCACCACGGCCGCCGTGGCCCTGGGCGTGAGCCAGACGGTGATCGGCCTGACGATCGTGGCCGCCGGCACCTCCATGCCCGAGCTGGTCACGTCGCTGGTGGCCGCCTACCGGGGCAGGGCCGATCTGGCGATCGGCAACGTGGTGGGCAGCAACCTGCTCAACCAGGTGGTGATCCTGGGCCTGTGCGGCGTGGTCTCCGGGGGCCGGGGGCTGCTGGTGGATCCGGTGATGATCAGCCGCGACCTGCCGATCATGGTGGCCACCACCCTGGCCTGCCTGCCGATCTTCTGGTCCAACGGGGTGATCACCCGCCTGGAGGGCTGGCTGCTGATGGGGCTCTACGGCCTCTACCTGGCCGAGCAGGTGCTGGCCGCCTCCGGAGCCGGCGCCCTCGCGGACGGCTACCGCTTCGTGGTGCTGGTGGCGGTGCTGCCCCTGCTGCTGGTGTTCCTGGTCTGGCAGGTGCTGCGCTGGCGGCAGCAGCGCCGGCTTCTGGCTGTCCCCGGCGGCGAGTAGGACTTGGGTCCCACCGTTCATCGCCCCACCGAGACGAGCGGTAGCGTTGGACAATGGCCTCCGCCTCCGCTCCACCCTTCCAGGCGCCGGCGATCCCCTGGCACGCGCCACGGGCGCTGCAGCCGCTGCTGGATCTCGGCCCCGGCCTGGACCTGGGGCCTGTCGTCTGGCCCTGTCACGGCTTTGCGCCGACACCGATGTGATGGCTGTGCTGGCGTTCGGCTCGCGGGCCCGGGGCGAGGCACGGGCTGATTCCGACTTCGATCTGCCGGTGATCGTGCGCCAGCCCCAGCTCACCCCCGCCGAGAAAGCCGCCTGCTGGCAACGCTTTCGCCAGACTCTCGGGCCCCTCGGCGTCAGGGTGGACCTCGTGGTGGCCGGGGCCGCTGACGCCGAACGATTGAGCGGCTCTCGCTGGCACGTGTTCGGCGATGTGGCCCGCGAGGGGAAGGTGCTCTATGTCGCCGGCTGAGGACGCGGCCCTGCTGCTGGCGATCGTGCGTCGCCACCTGCGCACCCTGCGCATCGGGCTCAATCCTGAGTATCCGGAGGAGGACTGGGGCTTCACCGCCCAGCAGGTGGTGGAGAAGCTGCTCAAGGCCTGGATCGTGCTGAGCGATCGCCGGCCACCACGGGTGCACGAACTGAGCGACCTGGCCTCTGTGGCAGGTCAGCCCCTGGAGCCCCGGCTGGCGGCGCTGGCTGGAGCTTCGTGTCCAAGTTTTTCGGTCCGAACCGGCCCCAAGACCGATGGCCAGGTTGGGCGACGGCAGCAGAGTGTTGCCTTCGCGAGTGGGCGAAAAGCTCCAGTCCCATCTGGAGGAGGTACGGCGTCTTCATCGCCAGGATCTTGCGGAGGCTATGGAGGGTGCGCCTTCCCCAAGCCTTGGGGAGTAAGTCCCCCAATCACCAGTGGAGTGGGGCTGGCAATGGTTGTTTCCCCAACAGAACCGCTGGCAAGACCGGGCCTCAGGAACTCAGGGCCGCCACCACCTCGATCTGAGCCTGGTGCAGAAGGCCGTGAAACGGGCCGTGGCCGAGGCGCGCGTCACGAAGTCGGCCAGCTGCCATACATTTCGGCACTCCTTTGCGACTCACCTGCTGGAGCGGGGGCAGGACATCCGCACGATTCAGGAACTCCTGGGCCATCAGGACCTGAGCACCACCATGATCTATACCCATGTGCTCAACCGAGGACCGCTTGGAGTTTGCAGCCCAGCGGACATTATGTAGCAGACCCAACAAGTGGTTATCGGACCCGTGAACCATGGCCAAGTCTTCGGCGCTGGCGCTAAACTCCATTGCGACAACAGGTTCATCTCCTCCTGGCCCCTTGGTTTTAATTGTGGTTCACGGAAAGCGAGCACTCCCTCCCGTGGTTCACAGAAACCACCGAATAACAAGTTGGACCGACCTGTATGCGGTGCTCCTGTACCAATCCGTGGCTAAGCAGCTACAGTGCTTGAGGAGGTGACTTAGATGTCTAGACAGTTTGATGTAGTAGTCGAGAAGGATTCAGAAGGGTTCTTCGTGGCGACAGTCCCTGCTCTACCCGGTTGCCATACTCAAGCCAAATCGCTTGATCAATTGATGGAGCGAATCAAGGAAGCCATTGAGCTTTGCCTTGAGGTTGCAGGCACTGACCCTGAGTCACTTGACTTTATAGGAGTACAGAGAGTTACGGTAGAAGTGTGACGAGATATTCTGCGATTTCAGGAAAGAACCTGATCGCTGCTCTGAGGCGCATTGGATTTGAGGAAATCAGGGTTAAAGGTAGCCATCGCTTCCTGAAGCACTCAGACGGAAGAACAACAGTTGTTCCCGTTCACTCGAATGAAACTTTGGGGCCTGGCCTTTTGGCAAGCATCCTTCGTGATGTCAAGCTTACAAAAGCTGGATTGCAAGACCTTCTGTGACGAACTCAACGGCTGTCCAACATCAAGATTCAGCGGGCGGGGCCAAAGATACCTGTTTAAAGCATTGGGCTACTTCCCGCCGCTGATCTTGAGCGTTAGGCGTCACCCAAGCCCAGCGGCGAACCAGCAAAGCGATTTTCCGCGATGAAACTCTACGATTACCCACCATCTGGCAACGGCTACAAAGTTCGACTGGCTCTCGCGAATCTCGGAATCTCGTATGAATACATCCCCGTTGATATCTTGGCCAGCGAAACTAGAACGTCGGAGTTTCTTGCCAAGAACGCCAATGGACGAATACCGTTACTCCAATTGCAGGACCAAACATATCTTGCAGAGTCGAACGCTATTCTCTTTTTCCTGGCGCAGGGAAGTGAATTATGGCCCAAGAAAACAATTGACCAGGCAAAGGCACTTCAGTGGATGTTCTTCGAGCAATATAGCCACGAACCCAATATCGCAACTGTCCGATTCTGGCGTTCGATAAGGAAGATTGGGCCGAATGACCCAGAATACGCTCAGCTGGAATCCAAGACATCGCAGGGCTACGCTGCCCTGAACGTCATTGAAAATCATCTCAAAAGTAATGATTATCTTGTGGGTGGCCAATACTCAGTAGCAGATATAGCTCTCTATGCGTACACCCACGTAGCCGACGAGGGGGGCTTTAGCCTCGAAGTATATCCAGCGATCAGGAGCTGGCTAAGGCGTATTGCCGCTGCATTAAATCACGTAAAAATAGATGAATGGAAGTGACGCCTAGCCAGCCAATGGAGCTGACGCCTCCGCGCTGCGCGCTTCGGCGCCGCTCATCGGCGCGTTGGACAGGCCGAGTACCGGTTGCGTCTCCGTATCCCTGGGGATACAATGGTGGCATGCTGGAGATTCGGGAGACTCCTGCCTATGCCGCATGGTTCAGTGGGCTGCGCGATCGCGCGGCAAAAGCCCGCATCGATATTCGAATCAGGCGTTTATCCCTGGGGAATCCAGGTGATGTCCGTCCAGTCGGAGAAGGTGTCTCTGAGCTTCGTATTCGTTATGGCCCTGGCTACCGGATCTATTTCATAAGCCAAGGCAACATGCTTATTGTTCTTCTCGCTGGTGGCGACAAAGGCTCTCAAGCGAAAGACATCCAGCATGCCCAAGATCTTGCCCGTAACCTTTAGGGAGAGCAAATGACCAAAACCGAAACAACTGTCTGGGACCCAGCCAATCATTTCACAAACAGTGAAGACATGGCAGCCTATCTTGAAGCCGCTCTGGAGGATGGAGATCCAAGGCTGGTGGCTGCTGCCTTGGGAGATATTGCTCGTGCCAAGGGCATGTCGCAGATAGCACGTGAAGCTGGACTGGGTCGGGAAAGCCTCTATAAGGCTCTCTCCTCAAGCGGGAATCCTGAACTGGCAACCGTGTTGAAGGTTATCTCTGCGCTCGGACTTCAACTGCATGCTACTCCTGCTGTTGAGGCGGAGACGGCTGTTTAACAATGCCATACACCTGGGCCACCTCCAAATGATTCTTTTCATCGCATGAAATCCTCGTGGCCAGGTGATGGCAAGCGTTATCCGTATCCAGCAAGGCGTTGACCGGAAGTGGCGCCTGGTACCGAGAGGCAGTACCATGCATGGATGAAGCGGAAGCACCAGCGCACCCTTGAGCTGATCGTCTCCCGACCCGTCAGCGGCAGCTCGCCGTGGAGGGACATTGAAGCCCAGTTTCTGGAGCTTGGTGGGGATGTCACTGAGAGGGCGGGCAGCCGAGTCGCGGTCGTTCTGGTTGGCGAAGTCAGGGTCTTCCAAAGGCCTCACCCATCGCCCGATACCGACAAGGGTGCGGTTGCTTCAATCCGCAAATGGCTTGAAGAACACGGAGTGACACCATGACTCTCATGAATGTGGATGGCTACCACGCCAAAATTGAGTACGACGAGGAAACGGATCAGTTCCGCGGGGAAATTCTTGGGCTTTCTGGAGGAGCGGACTTCTATGGATCAAACCCTGATGAGCTTCGACGGGAGTTCAAAAAGTCATTGGACGTTTTTCTTGAGGTCTGCAAGCAGCAAGGAATCACTCCACGTAAGCAATTCTCAGGCAAGTTCAATCTTCGGATCCCGCCTGAGCTGCACGAGACATTGGCGATGACTGCGGAAGCACAGGGGAAGAGTCTCAATACGCTTGCCCAGGAAGCACTCCAAAGAAGTGTCACGGCATGGAGGAACGGCTGACGAGCCCCTTGAGTGGACATGCCGTCTCCAACACCCCGCTTACGCTCTACACTTCTTGCCTGCCACTCTGGGGCAGCGGTCAAGTTCAGAAGGAAAACAATGAAGAAGCTTCACTTGGCGATCTCTACAGCCAATATAGAGCAAACCATTGCGGACTACTCTGTTCGTCTGGGAGCACAGCCCTGTTCTTTCATTCCCGGCGAATATGCTCTGTGGCGAACGGAGTTCTTAAACATGTCCGTACGTCAGGACCCTGCCTGTGAGCCGGGCTCTCTAAGACACTTGGGTTGGGAAGACCCTGTGGCTTCTGAGTTCTCGCAGGATACTGATGTGAACGGAGTTGTCTGGGAACGATTTACGGCTCAACATCAAGCTGATGAAATTAATGAGATATGGCCAGCTGCAAACTATCAGCCCTGAACGCTGACCAGTTAATCAGGTTCGTTCGGGCCTTCGGCCTCCACCGGACGCCCTTTTCAGGGCGCCGCTTATTTCCGCGTTAGTCACGCCCCCTACACCTCCGCCAGCACCTTCTGCTCCTCCGCCACGCTCACGACGCGGCCGGCATCCTCGAAGCCATCGATCTGGTCGAAGTTGAGGTAGCGGTAGAGCTGATCGGAGAGGGGATCGATCTTCGACGCTGCGATTTCGAGGTACTCGGCCGGATCTGGAATGCGTCCCAGCAGGGCGCACACCGCCGCCAGTTCGGCGCTGCCCAGGTACACCTGGGCGCCGTTACCCAGGCGGTTGTTGAAGTTGCGGGTGCTGGTGGAGAACACGGTGGTGTTGTCCTCCACCCGGGCCTGGTTGCCCATGCACAGGGAGCAGCCCGGCAGCTCCATGCGGGCGCCAGCGGTCTCGAACTTGGCGGTGTAGCCCTCGGAGCGCAGCATCTCGTCGTCCATGCGGGTGGGCGGGCAGACCCACAGCCGGGCGGCACTGGTGCCGGCCCCGTCCAGCACCGTGGCCGCGGCCCGGTAGTGGCCGATGTTGGTCATGCAGGAGCCGATGAACACCTCATCGATCCGCTCGCCGGCCACCGCGCTCAGCGGTTTGACGTTGTCCGGGTCGTTGGGGCAGGCCAGGATCGGCTCGGTGAGCTCGTTCAGGTCGATCTCGATCACGGCGGCGTATTCGGCGTCGGCATCGGCCTCCATCAGCACCGGATCGGCCAGCCAGGCCTCCATCGCCTTGATGCGGCGGGCCATGGTGCGGGCGTCGCTGTAGCCGCGGGCGATCATGTTCTTCAGCAGGGCCACGTTGCTGCGCAGGTATTCGCTCACCGTCTCGACGCTGAGCTTGATCGTGCTGCCGGCGCAGGAGCGCTCGGCGGTCGCGTCCGTCAACTCAAACGCCTGCTCCAGCTTGAGATCGGGCAGCCCCTCGATCTCCATGATCCGGCCCGAGAAGATGTTCTTCTTGCCGGCCTTGGCCACCGTCAGCAGGCCCTGCTGGATCGCCACGTAGGGAATGGCGTTGACCACGTCCCGCAGGGTGACGCCGGGCTGCAGCTTGCCTGTGAACTTCACCAGCACCGATTCGGGCATGTCGAGTGGCATGGCGCCGATGGCGGCGGCGAAGGCCACCAGGCCGGAGCCGGCCGGGAAGGAGATCCCCAGGGGGAAGCGGGTGTGGCTGTCGCCGCCGGTGCCCACCGTGTCGGGCAGCAGCATGCGGTTGAGCCAGCTGTGGATGATGCCGTCGCCGGGGCGCAGGGCGACGCCGCCGCGGGAGCTGATGAAGTCGGGCAGCTCGGCGTGGGTCCTGAGGTCCACCGGCTTGGGGTAGGCGGCGGTGTGGCAGAAGCTCTGCATCACCAGATCGGCGGAGAAGCCCAGGCAGGCCAGCTCCTTCATCTCGTCGCGGGTCATGGGCCCGGTGGTGTCCTGGCTGCCGACGCTGGTCATCAGCGGTTCGCAGCTGGTGCCGGGCCGGACCCCGGCCAGGCCGCAGGCCTTGCCCACCATCTTCTGGGCCAGGGTGAAGCCCTTGCCGGTGTCGCTGGGGGCCACCGGGCGGATGAACACCTCGGAGGGGGGCAGGCCCAGCTGGAGTCGCACCTTGTCGGTGAGCGAACGGCCGATCAGCAGGGGGATGCGGCCGCCGGCGCGCACCTCGTCGGCGATGGTGCTGGGCTTGAGCTCGAAGCGGGCCAGGATCTCGCCGGCGCCGGGCTCGCCCTCGGCCCGCTCGATCGTGCCGGCGTAGGGCCGGATCGTGATCACGTCGCCGCTGGCCAGGGCCGCCACGTCGCATTCGATCGGCAGGGCGCCGGAATCCTCGGCGGTGTTGAAGAAGATCGGCGCGATCTTGCCCCCAAGTACCACCCCGCCGCTGCGCTTGTTCGGAACGTGGGGAATGTCGGTGCCGATGTGCCAGAGCACGGAGTTGATCGCCGATTTGCGGGAGCTGCCGGTGCCGACCACATCGCCCACGTAGGCCAGGGGGTGGCCCTTGGCCTTCAGTTCAGCGATCAGGGCCAGCCCCTCCGGCATCCGCGTCTCCAGCATCGCCATGGCGTGCAGGGGGATGTCGGGGCGGGTGGTGGCGTGGGTGGCCGGCGAGAGGTCGTCGGTGTTGGTCTCCCCCTCCACCTTGAACACGGTCACGGTGATCGCCTCGGCCAGGGGCGCCCTGGCGGTGAACCATTCCGCCGCCGCCCAGCTGTCCACCACCTGGCGGGCCAGGGGGTTGGTCTCGGCCAGTTCGATCACGTCGTGGAAGGCGTCGTAGACCAGCAGGGTGCGGCTCAGCCCAATGGCGGCCTCGGCGGCCACAGCGGGATCAGGGCTGGAGAGCAGGGCGATCAGGGCGCCCACGTTGTAACCGCCGATCATGGTGGCGAGCAGCCGGGTGGCCTCCAGGGCGCTCACCAGGGGGCTGGTGGCCGTGCCCGCGGCCACGCCACTGAGCCAGCCGGCCTTCACGTAGGCGGCTTCGTCGACCCCGGGCGGAATGCGCTCGCTCAGCAGCTCCAGCAGGAAGGCCTCCTCGCCGGCGGGGGGCTTCTCCAGCAGCTGGGTGAGGGCCTGAGTCTGCTCGGCGGTCAGGGGCAGGGGGGGCACGCCGAGGGCCGCGCGGGTGGCGGCGGCCTCCCGGTAGGTGGGCAGCAGTTCGGCGGGCGAGAGGGGGGTGGGGCTCGGGGAGACGGACATATGGATGGGGTGCCGGTGGATGGGTGCCGGGACGGAACTCCAGGGCATGGGCAATGGTTCCATTGTTCTTCCCTGCCGGCCCGCCGCTTGGTGACGACCGCTGCAGAAGTCGGCGGGGCCATTGGTGGCGAAGTTCAGAGGTGAGGGGCGCCGAGGAACGTCGGTTCGTAGGCTGGGGGGTCTGACCACTCATCGCGGCGGCCGCATGATCCCCACCTCCGATCTCCACGTGGTGGAAACCCGCCCCCTGGTGCCGCCGGCGTTGCTGCACCGGGAGCTGCCCCTGTCCGTACAGGCCGCCCGCACCGTGCAGCAGGCCCGCGAACGGATCAAGGCCATTCTGCACGCCGGTGACCAGCGGCTGCTGGTGATCGTCGGCCCCTGCTCGGTCCACGACGTCGCCGCAGCCCGGGAATACGCCGAGGGCATCGCCCAGGCCCAGCGCCGCCACCGGGACGAACTGGAGATCGTGATGCGGGTCTACTTCGAGAAGCCGCGCACCACCGTGGGCTGGAAGGGGATGATCAACGATCCCCACCTTGACGGCAGCTACGACATCAACACGGGTCTGCGCCGGGCCCGGGGGCTGCTGCTCCATCTGGCGGAGATGGGCCTGCCGGCGGCCACGGAGGTGCTGGATCCGGTGGTGCCCCAGTACCTGGCCGACCTGATCAGCTGGACCGCCATCGGCGCCCGCACCACCGAGAGCCAGACCCATCGGGAGATGGCCTCGGGCCTGTCGATGCCGATCGGCTTCAAGAACGGCACCGACGGCAGCGCGGCCACGGCCATCAACGCCATGGAGGCGGCGGCCCGCCCCCACCATTTCCTGGGCATCAACAAAGAGGGCCAGGCCGCCATCGTCTCCACCACCGGCAACCCCGACGGCCACCTGGTGCTGCGGGGCGGCAAGAGCGGCACCAACTACCACGCCGAGGCGGTGGAGGCCGCGGCGGCCCTGCTGGCCAGGGACGGCCTGCCGGCCCGGCTGATGGTGGATTGCAGCCACGGCAATTCCAACAAGGACTACCGCCGCCAGGGGGAGGTGCTGCGCCAGGTGGCCCAGCAGGTGAAGGGCGGCTCCATCCACGTGATGGGGGTGATGCTGGAGAGCCATCTGGTGGAAGGAAATCAGAAGATTTCCGCCGACCTCTCCTCGCTCACCTACGGCCAGAGCATCACCGATGCCTGCATTGACCTCGCCACGACGCTGGATCTGCTCGTCGAACTGGCCGAGGCCGTGCAGCAGGCCCAGGCCCGAACCCTGGCTCTGGCCTGAGTACCGGACGGTCTTCCCGATCGGGAACTGGGCGGATTGACCCCTGCTCCGGACTGTTCGACCAGGGGATTGGCACTCCGGAGGTGAGAGTGCTGATCCAATTTCCTGCAACAAACTGTTCTTGCTGAACAGCTATCTGACTGACCCTGGTTACGTTTGAGAGCAGCAAGTCATTGAGGTCCGCTGATGACCTATCTCCTGCAGTTCTGCGGGTTGTCGGATCCCTTGCAGTTGTTCTATCTCGAGCAGAAGTCCGCCTTTTCCCCTTCGGGTGAGGTTCCCCATCCCAGCGATCCTGTTCCGGCTCCCGGTCCGATCTATGGCGGATTCCGGCCTTTCCAGCTGGACGACCTGCTCGGCTGGGCCCTCGACACGGCCCGGGGCCGCTGCTGGGATGGGGACGTCATCCAGCGCCTGGTGCTGGATGTCTGGATGGAGCGGGCCGACGTGATCCGCCAGTGGCAGCTGCGCCTGCGGGAGGAGCCCGCCGACCGGTTGCTGGTGGCAGGGATCGGTACCCAGCGTGACTGGGAGATCCGCTGCGAACAGTCGTTGCGGGCCTGAGCTCAGTCGGCCTCGATGCCGAACAGGTGCCGCATCCGCTCCAGGATCGACGTCTGGCGTCGGGCCGCATCGGGCGAGGACAGCTTCTCCAGTTCGGTGCGGCGGCGGCCCACGATCGCCGCCAGGGCCTCCACCAGCCCGGCGTCGGCTTCCACCAGGGGCAGGAAGTCGTGCCGCTCCACCTCCAGCAGCACGCACTCGTTGCGGGAGCGCACCGTGGCGGTGCGGGGCTCCCCCGTGCAGACGGTCATCTCCCCGAAGATCTGATCGCTGCCCAGCACCGCCACGGACCGCCCCAGGGGGGACCCGTCGGCCTTGAACACCTCCACCTCCCCCTGCACCACCTGGAACAGGGCATCCCCTTCCTGGCCCTCGGCGACGATCGTTTCGCCGGGGCCGAAGCGCAGGCAGCGCACTGAGCTGGCCAGCTGATCCACCAGGGCAGGATCCAGCTGGGCGAACAGCCAGCTGCGCCGCAGCAGTTCCCCCGTGAGCGTCGCATCCTCCCCGCCGGGGTGGGAGGGATCCGTGCGGGCGACCCTCCGCTGCAGCTCCCGCACCGGATAGGGAAGCTCCCAACCCTGGCGCTCCAGGGCGTACCAGATCTGCTCCAGCAGGCCGCTGCGCAGCCTCAGCCGCTCCTCCTCGGAAGCGCCCCGATGAAAGGCCAGCAACTCGTAGCGGATCTGGGAGTCCTCGTAGGCGCGGATCCAGACCTCCGGGGGCGGTGCCTGCAGCACCAGGGGGTTGTCGGCCATCACTGCCTCCAGCAGCTGGCGGGCCCGGGCGGGCGGGATCTCATAGCCCAGGGCGATGCCGAAGCGGTTGCCCACCGGCCCGTTCTGGCTGAACCGCTGCATCGGGGTGTCCACCACCGTGTTGTTGGGCAGGTTCACGGTGGAGCCGTCGATGCGGCGCAGACGGGTGCTCATCAGATGCAGCGAGTCCACCGTGCCGCTCTCGTCCCCGACGCTGATCCAGTCCCCCTCCCGGAAGGGCGGATCCACCTGCAGTTCGATGCCGGCGAACAGATCCTTGAGCGATTCCTGGGCCGCCAGGCCGATCACGGCGGTCAGCACCGCCGAGGTGGTGACCAGACCGACCAGATTCAGGTTGGCCTGGCGCTGCAGCACCAGCACGGTGGCCACCGCCGACAGGCCGAGGTTGAGCAGGTCGCGCAGGATCTTGGCGGTGGGTCGCCACCAGCCCAGGGCCGCTGGGCATTCCAGGGTCAGCCAGGCCAGCAGACCGATCAGGGCGTAGGCGATGGCCAGTTCGTCCACGGCGCCGAGCCAGCGCAGCCCGGCGGGACGCGTGCTGCCGCTGAGCAGGCACCAGAGCAACACGGCCACCAGTGGCATCACCCGTGGCGGCGGCGGCAGTCGCCGACGGCGTGTGGCGAGCACCAGCAGCAGCAGGCCCGCCACCAGGACCAGGCTGAGCAGAGCCCGCTCCAGCAGCTCCATCAGGCCAGCACCTGCCAGAGTCCCGCCACTGCCAGGGGCACGCTGAAGTTGTCGATGCCGAACAGGGCCCACTGCTCCAGCCCCGTGGCCAGCAGGGCGATCAGGGCGATCCAGGCCGGTGCCGGTGCGGGCGCGCTTCCCAGCAGGGCCAGGGCCAGCAGCACGCTCAGGCTGGCGATCGCCATGGCCGCGGTGCCCACCAGGGAGCGCCGTTCCCCCATGACGGTCCAGCTGGGGGAGGGGATCAGGGGGCCCAGCAGGCCGGCCAGGCCGTCCCCGAAGGCCATCACCAGCACACCGGCCGCGACCGTGGCCGGATGGGCCGGCCACCAGAGCCACAGCAGCAGGGTGATCGAGGCGCCGTAGGCGATGGTGCCGTAGCTGCGCCGCTCCACGTCCTCAATGGCCGGCAGCACCCTCATGCGGTGGTTGAGCGCCGCCAGCAGGGTGATGGCTCCGGCGGCGGGAACGGCGATCAGGCGATCCACCCCGAAGGCCCAGGCGATCAGCACCACCGGACCGGCCCCGATGTGCACCAGCTTGCGGCTCCATTCCCGTTGCTCCGGCCAGCGCTGGCGGAGCAGCAGGGCCGCGCCACTCAGCAGGGCCAGCCAGGCGGCCACAGCCACCACCCCCATGGGCTGGGCCCACCCATGGGGGACCGTAGAAGCTGCCAACGCCAGCAGGGAGATGTCGCTCAGGCGGCCTGGTGGAGATTGCTCATCAGGCGCAGCTTCATGATCGCCTTGGCCTCCAGCTGCCGCACCCGCTCGCGGGAGACGTTGATCTGGCGGCCGATCTCGGCGAGTGTCAGGGGCTCGGAGCCCTCCAACCCGAAGCGCAGCCGCAGAATCTTCTGCTCCCGTTCGTTGAGCTGGGACAGCCAGGTGCCGAGGTGCTCCTTCTGCAGATGGCGATCCATCGAGTCGAAGTGCTCGTTGCTGGCCGGATCGGCGATCAGCTCACCCAGGGTGCTGCGATCCTCCTCGCCCCGGGCATGGGCGTCGAGGGAGGCGCAAGGGGCGCTCTGGGTGATGAGTTCCTCCAGTTCCTCGGGCCGCATCCCCATGGCGTGGGCCAGCTCGAGCCGGTTCGGCTGGCGCCCGAGCCGGTGGGAGAGCTCCCGGGTGATGCGCCGCATCTTGGAGAGCTTCTCACTGATGTGAATCGGCAGGCGAATCGTGCGGGCGCTGTTGTCGATGGCGCGCGTCATCCCCTGACGGATCCACCAGTAGGCGTAGGTGGAGAATTTGTAGCCCATGGCGGGGTCAAACTTGTCGACAGCCCGCTCCAGGCCGATGGCTCCTTCCTGGACGAGATCGAGCAAGTCCAGCCCCTGGTTCTGATATTTCTTCGCCACACTCACCACGAGCCTGAGATTGGCAGCCATCATGCGGTCGCGCGCCCGCTGACCCATCCGCACCTGGCGCTTCTGGCGCGGCGTGAGCTCTTCCTCGGCCAGGGCATGAAGCGTCTTGCCTGCCTGGACGTGGTGAGCCAGTTCGATTTCTTCGGCCGGTGTGAGAAGCGGCACACGGCCGATGGTGCTGAGATACCAGCCAATCGAATCGGCACTGAGCCGACCCCCCTGACGTGGTGCTGATTTTGCGCTGACAGAACCGCCGCTGGGTTTCGTCCTTTTTGAGGACGATCCCTCCCCACTGCTCTTGAGCAGAGAGATGGCGGAATGCAGAGGTGTCCCCATCACCCCAGGCTCCCGAATGAATTTGGCCGGAATGTAGCACCGCAGCAAGGCGTAAACCAGTGCGAGCAGGAAGGTTTTCTGTGTATTGGCTGAGTAACGTTGCTTATGTCGTGGTGGCTACGCTTTTCACCCCGATGGGCAAGCCGCCACGCCAGCGTTCCATGAGAAAGGCTTGCGTCAGTTGTGGTTCCCCGTCGTGCTGACGCTGTGAAAAGTGTCCATCGCCATGCATGTGCCAGGCGCCCGTATCGCTGAGGTAAAGCTCCAGCAGGGCCTCGATCTGCTTCTGCAGTTGCGGGTCCTCGATGGGGGCCACCGCTTCGACGCGGCGATCGAGGTTACGGGGCATCCAGTCGGCACTGCCGAAGAACATTTCCGGCTGCCCGCCGTTGCCGAACCAGAAGAGGCGGGAATGCTCGAGAAAGCGACCGATCACGCTCACCACGCTGATGCCTTCGCTGACCCCTTCCACACCGGGCCGCAGGCAGCACATGCCCCGGATGATCAGTTCGATCCGCACCCCTGCCTGGGAGGCTTCGTAGAGCAGGGCGATGATGGCCGGATCCACCAGCGCATTCATCTTGGCCCGGATGTGACCGCCCCGGCCCTCCCTGGCATGCTCGATCTCCCGGCGGATCAGGCCTTCCATGCCCTTGCGCAGGGTGACGGGAGCCACCAGCAACTTGCGGAAGCTCTGCTGCTTGGAGAAACCCGTCAGGTAGTTGAACAGTTCCACCAGGTCCTGGCCGAAGTCCTCACGGGCGGTGAGTAATCCGATGTCCGTGTAGAGCGAGGAGGTCTTGGAGTTGTAGTTGCCGGTTCCGATGTGCACGTAGCTGCGCAGAGCCCCTTTCTCGCGGCGCACGACCAGGAGCACCTTGGTGTGGGTCTTGAGACCCAGCACGCCATAGACCACATGCACCCCTGAACGTTCCAGCTGGCGTGCCCACTGGATGTTGTTGTCCTCATCGAAGCGGGCCTTGAGTTCCACCAGGGCCATCACCTGCTTGCCGTTTTCGGCGGCCCGGATCAGGGAGGACACCACGGGCGTGTCCTTCGAGGTGCGGTAGAGGGTCATCTTGATGGCCAGCACCGAGGCGTCGTTGGCGGCCTGGTTGAGGAATTCCTCCAGGGAGGTGGAGAAAAGGTCGAAGGGGTGATGGAGCAGCACGTCGCCGCGGCGCAGCACCGAGAAAATGCTCTCGAACTCCTCCTGCTTGATCGAACCGTCCTCCAGCTGGCTCCGCTGGGCGCGCACCAGGGACGGCACGGTGCGGCCCTTGTGGGGGGCGTCCCGCAGCTGGCTCAGGGGGATCGCCATCAGGCTCATCAGGTCATCGAGGCCGAGGGGGCCGTTGGTCCGGTAGACGTCCTCCGGCTCGACGTTGGTGCCTTCCATCAGCAGCTGGACCACCTCCTCGGGCATTTCGTCGGCCACCTCGACCCTCACCACCTCGCCGCCGACCCGTCGTTTACGCAGGCCCTCCTGCAGGGCCTCCATCAGGTCATCGGCCTCCAGGTCCCGCAGTTCCAGGTCGGCATCGCGGGTGATCCGGAAGAAGTAGTGCCCCTCGATGGTCATCCCCGGGAACAGCCAGCGCAGGTTGAAGGCCACCAGCTGCTCCAGAGGTACGGCGGTGAAGCCCGGGGAGGGGGCGATGCCGCTGAGGTCGGTGGGGATCGGCACGAAGCGGGGCAGGATCTTCTGGGGGACTTTCACCCGGGCGAACTGCTGGCGGCCGGTGTCCGGGTCGCGGATCAGGGCCGCCACGTTGAGGCTGAGGTTGCTGAGAAACGGGAACGGGTGAGCCGGATCCACCGCCAGGGGCGTCAGCACCGGGAAGATCGCCTTGCGGAAGTATTCGTCGGCCCAGGCCTTCTGCTGCTCGTTGAGGCGCAGGTAGTCGAGCAGCTGGACGCCGTACTCGGCCAGGTGGGTTTTCAGGGAGTGGCGATAGTGCTGCTGCTGCATCTCCAGCAGGGGCCGCAGCTTGGCCTGGATGGCCTCCAGCTGCTCCTGGGGGGTCCGACCGTCATCGCTGCGGGTGGAGATCCCGGCCTCCAGCTGGGACTTCAGCGAAGCCACCCGCACCATGAAGAACTCGTCGAGGTTGTTGCTGAAGATGGCGCTGAATTTGGCCTGCTCCAGCAGCGGTGTGTGTTCATCGAGCGCCTGGGAGAGCACCCGGTGGTTGAAGTCGATCCAGCTCAGCTCGCGGTTGATGTACAGATCAGGGGCGACGACCGGCTGCGACGACATGCGCTGGGCTCCACGGCCACGGAAGCAGGCAACGTAGCAATGGCGGCTGCAGCCTCAGGGTGCTGCCTCCGCTTGACGGGGGGCCCTGCCGGCCACAAGCCACACCACCACGGCCATCAGCAGGATGCCCAGCCAGAAGGGACTCCGGCGACCGATGGTCTCGTAGGCCAGGCCCGCCAGGGGCGGGCCGAGGAAGCTGGCCAGGCTCTGCAGCCCCTGCAGGCTGCCCAGGGCGGCGCCCTGGCCTTCGTCGGAAAGGCGCCGGGACACCAGGCTGCGCAGGCTCGGGGTCACCAGGCCCGTGCCCAGGGCCAGCAGGGCCACGGCCGTGAACACCACCGGCACCGCGTTCGCCCGCTCCGCCAGGGGCACCAGCAGGAAGCCCGCCATGACGCAGCCCAGGCCGATCTGGGTGAGGCGCCATTCCCCCAGCCGCTGCACCAGCGGACCGATCAGGCCCCCCTGCACCACCGTGGCCACAACCCCCACCACAAGGAAGGCCCCGGCGGAGAGGCCCGGCCCCCAGCCGAACACCTGCTTGAAATAGAGCACCAGCAGGGCGGTGAAGCCGCTGAAGCCCAGGAAGAAAAGAAAGAAGGCGGCGCAGAGCCGGCGCACCCGGGGATTGGCGAACACCCGCTGCAGCTGGCCGAAGGGCTGCAGTTCCCAATGGCGTGGCAGGGGCAGCCGCGCCTCCGGCGGATGGGTCTCCGGCAGCAGGGTGACCACCACCACCAGGTTGAGCACGGCGAAGCCCACCGCCAGCAGCAGTGGCAGGGTCACGTCGATGCCGCCCAGCAGCCCGCCCAGGGCCGGGCCGAGGATGAACCCCAGCCCGAAGGCCACGCCGATCAGGCCGAAGGCCCGGGCCCGCCGCTCCGGCGTCGAGATGTCAGCCAGCACGGCCGCGGCGGTGGCGGCGGTGCCGCCGCTCACCCCGTCGATCAGCCGGGCGGCGAACAGCAGGGCCAGGGGGAGGCCGCTGGCGGCCGCCTCCGGCCAGAGGCGGCTCCAGGGCAGGCTGACCGTGAGGGCGAACAGGCCCAGCCCCAGCACCGACCCGGCCACGCAGGCCGTGATCACGGGCTTGCGGCCGTAGCGGTCGCTGAGGGCCCCGATCAGGGGCGTGAAGGCGAACTGGGCGATGGCATAGCTGCCCGCCAGCAGGCCGAGGGTGCGGCCGTCGGCGGTGAAGCCCGCCAGCAGGAAGGGCAGCAGCGGAAACACGATGCTCTCCCCCAGCCGGTCGTTGAGCAGCGTCAGGAAGGCGCAGAGGAGGGTGGAGGGGCGCGAGAGGCGCACGGCAGGGGGCCTTGGATCCCGGGCACCTTCCCACGCCGGGGGGCAAGGCCTGGCCGGCGCGGCCGCCTCAGGGGTGGGGGGGAAGAAGACGCTTGAGCCGATGCTTGGACCGGGCGATGCCGGTGCGCAGGGCCTGGGTGAAGGCCGCACGCAGCGGAACCGCTCTCCTGTACTCCTGGTGCATCGCTGGATCGATTTGGCGAAGGCTGGGGATCCTGCGGGTGTCCAGAGGAAAGGGGCTGGACGGGGCGGCGGCCTGCTGCCGGTCGAGCTGCTCCAGAACCTCGCGCCACTGGGCGTAGCTGGTGTCGGCGCTGTTGCCCCGCGCCACCCGCTCCCGGGCCGCCGTGGAGCAGCGCCGCCAGAGGTCGGCATCACCGGCCAGTCGCACCAGGGCCGCCGCGGCCTCGCCGGGATCCTCCGAGACGAGAAGGCCGGTGTGCTCATGGGTCACGAGTTCGGGAATGCCGCTGGGGATGCGGCGCACCACCGGAACCACGCCCGCCGCCATCGCCTCCAGCAGGGCGATGGGCAGCCCCTCGAAATCGGACATCAGCAGGATGGCCTGGGATTCCAGCAGCCGGGCCATGACCTCGAAAGGCGGAAGGGATCCGGTGAAGGTGATCCTGGCGGTGAGGCCGGCCTCGGCCACCTGCCGTTCGCAGTCGCGGCGGGCATAGCCCTCACCCAGCAACGTGGCCCGCATGGCCCCATGGTCCTGACAGGCGCCGATCAGGGCCTGAATCACCAGGGACGCCCGTTTCTGGTGCTCCCAGAGCCTGCCGCTGAACACCACCTGGAAAGGATCATTCCGGTAGGTGGTGGTGCATTCGGGAATGGCCACCCCGTAAGGAATGACCCTGGACGCCCGATCGGGGGCTCTGCGATTCAGTTCGCCCTGGATGTGCTCCGAAACGCTGACGATGGCGCTTCCGTCGCGGGATCCACCGAACTGTCTGACCGTGGACCAGTAATCCGGGTCATCCGAATGGATGGTGAGTGCCCAGGGAAGGCCGCAGGCGCCTGCCACAGCCGCCGCCGCATAGTGCGCCGGCTTGCACTGCGGCAGGAACACCGTGGGCTGCCAGTGGTTCAGGAAGGCAAGGGTTTCCCGGGTGTCGTCCTTGAGGGTCGGCCGCCGCGGCGCCGAGGACACATGGATGCCCCGTTGGCGCAGGTCCTGGAACAGGGAGGGCTCCCCTTGCGGTTCCCCGGGTGCGATCACGAAATGGATGGCCACGGGGACACCATCTGCCGCCAGTCGCCTGGCCAGGGTGAGCACCCATGTGGTGACGCCGCTGATGTCGTTCGCCTGGCTGTAGTGGGCGAAGGCGACTCTCAACGCACCCTCCAGGAAGCCTGAAGGATACCCGCAGGATCTGGCGCCGCCCCCGGACCGGCTCCGATCGGCTTCAGGCGGTGGGCCAGCGCAGGTAGCGACGACGCAGAGCTGGGCACTGGAGCAGGCGAACGTACAGCCCCAGGCGCAGGGGGCCGTGGACGATCAGGAGGAACAGCTTCTCGCTCAGAGAAGGTCTGTACTGCAAGAGATATTCGTTGAGAAGCCAGTCCCAGTCGCCGCTGGTGGCCACCTCAAACCAGTGCCACCGCGGCGATGGGCGAGTGATTCGCAGGATCGTTGCGATGGCGGTGGAGTATTCGCCGAAACGCCCTGTTTCCTTCTGGCGACTGGCGATGCTGCGGGTGGTTCCTTCGTGAAAACGGAAGCTGGAGAGCGCTTCGGATTCGAAGTCCACCGATCCCCCCATTCGCATCAGATAGAGGGTCCAGAACAGCCAGTCCCCGGTGCAGCGTCTGCCCGCGACGGCCTGCTCCAGAGCGGCCAGCAGGGAGTCATCGGGTTTGCGGAACACCACGGAACTGGCATTGGCGATCACATTGCCGCGGGCCATGTAGGCACGACACAGGTCGGCTCCGCCGAGCGTGAACGGGGAGCGCCAGCGCACGGGATCAAACGTGTCCGGCCAGAAAAAATCCGTGGAGAAGGGATCGCCCTGAGTATTGATGGAGGTGGTCCGGCAGTAGGCCAGCACACAGCCCTCTTCCAGGGCACGCACCAATCGCTCCAGAAACAGGGGTGAGCAGGTGTCATCCGATTCGGCGATCCATGCATAGCGACCCGTGGCATGGCGCAGCCCATTCAGCCACTGGGAGCAGGGCTGGCCTGAGTTGACAGGGTTGCGGATCAGTCGGTGGGGATGGTCCCGGAGGGTGTCACGAATGACCTGGAGCGAATCGTCCTGGGAGGCATCATCCAGAACGATCAGTTCGAAATCCTGAAAGGACTGTTCGAGGATGGAGCGCAGCCGCTCGCGCAGAAAGGGCGCGTGCTCGAAGTTGGGAACGATGACGCTGACCAGAGGCGACGTGCCGGGCCGCTTCATCGCTGTCCCCCCAGGCCTGGCTGACCCATCGTAGGGTCGAGGTGATGCGCTTTCCGGCACCTCCGATGCACGGGACGTCAACCTGCATCCAATGATCAAGGGAGTCTGGATCGCCGTTTCCGGCCTGGCGCTCGTGCTCTTCCTGGCCCTCCACCTGGGTGGCGTGGCCGTGGCCCTGGTGGATCCGGCGGCCTTTGAGCGCTATGCGGACTCACTGCACCGGCAGGCCTGGCTCCCCTGGATCGAGGTCGTCCTGGCGGCGGCGGTTCTGGGCCATCCACTGCTTTCCCTGCGGCGGGTCCTGGCCAACCGCCAGGCCAGGGGGCCGGTCGCGGGCCCGCTGCGCAGTCGTCGTCAGGGGCCATGGGAACCCCTGGCGGCGCTGGCGGCCCGTGCCATTCCCTGGAGCGGAGCCGTGCTGGCGCTGTTCCTGATCCTGCACCTCGCTCAGCTGCGCTGGGACCGGCCGCCGGCGGGTGCGGAGCTGGCCGCGGTGCGGGCCGCGCTGGCCTCTCCCTGGAGCCTGGCCCTCTACGTGGCTGCCGGGGCGGCGCTGGGGATGCACCTGCTGCATGGCGGTGAGAGCGCCGCCCGACGGCTGGGGCTCCTGGCCCCGGCCACCGCCCCCAGCCTGCGCCTGGCCGGCCGGGGGCTGGCCCTGCTGCTGGGAGCTGGCTTCACGCTGATTCCCGTGGCCCTGGTGCTGAGACCGGCGGTGATGGCGGGGGCCGGCGGATGAACGGCTCCCCGCGCCTGGATCCGCGCCTCCCTGCTGGTCCGATCGACACCGCCTGGCAGCGCTGCCGTGAGAACCTTCCGCTGATCAGCCCGAGCCGCAAGCAGCGGCTGCGGATCCTGGTGGTGGGCAGCGGCCTGGCGGGGGCCTCCGCCGCCGCCAGCCTGGCCGAGCAGGGCTACCGGGTGCAGGTGGTGACGTACCACGACAGTCCCCGCCGGGCCCACTCGGTGGCGGCCCAGGGAGGCATCAACGCCGCCCGCAACTACGCCAACGACGGCGACAGCGTCGAGCGCCTGTTCCGCGACACGGTGAAGGGGGGTGACTTCCGGGCCCGGGAGGCCGGCTGCCACCGGCTGGCGGAGATCAGCGGCGCGATCATCGACCAGTGCGTGGCCCAGGGGGTTCCCTTCGCCCGGGAGTACGGCGGCACGCTGGCCAACCGCAGCTTCGGCGGCGCCCTGGTCAGCCGCACCTTCTATGCCCGCGGCCAGACGGGCCAGCAGCTGCTCTACGGCGCCTACCAGGCCATGCTCCGCCAGGTGGCCACCGGGCGGGTGGAGCTGCTCTGCCGTCGCGACATGCTCGACCTGATCGTCCACGACGGCGTGGCCCGTGGTGTGGTCTGCCGTCACCAGACGACCGGCGCGCTGGAGGTGCTCAGCGCCGATGCGGTTCTGCTGGCCACCGGGGGCTATTCGAACGTCTACTACCTCTCCACCAACGCCCTGAAGTCGAACGCCACGGCCATCTGGCAGGCCCACCGGCGGGGCGCCTGTTTCGCCAACCCCTGCTTCACCCAGATCCACCCCACCTGTATTCCCAGCGGCGACGCCCACCAGAGCAAGCTCACCCTGATGAGCGAGAGCCTGCGCAACGACGGCAGGATCTGGCTGCCGCTGCGGCCGGACGACGACCGGCCGGCCGCGGCCATCCCGGAGGCGGAGCGGGATTACTTCCTGGAGCGCCAATACCCCACCTACGGCAATCTGGTGCCCCGCGATCTGGCCTCGCGCCGGGCCCGCGAGCTGTGCCTGGAGGGGCGGGGGGTGGGTCCCGGAGGGCGGTCGGTCTACCTGGATCTCGCCGAGGCCTTCGACCGGGATGGCGCCACGGCGATCGAGGCCCGCTACGGCAACCTGCTGGAGATGTACGAGCGGATCACCGGCGACAACCCCAGAACCACGCCGATGCGGATCTACCCCGCGCCCCACTACACGATGGGCGGGCTGTGGGTCGACTATCACCTGATGAGTTCGGTGCCCGGTCTGTTCGTGCTCGGTGAGGCCAACTTCTCCGAGCACGGGGCCAACCGGCTGGGGGCCAGTGCCCTGATGCAGGGCCTGGCGGATGGCTACTTCATCGCCCCGGCCACGGTGACCGCCTGGCTGGCCGGACGGCCGGGCGAGGAGCTGCCGACCGACCATCCCGCCTGTCGTGAGGCGCTGGCGGCGGTGCAGGGGCGCATCACGGCGCTGGGCAGCAGCGGGGGAACCCAACCCGTGGACCTGTTCCACCGGAGGCTGGGTCATCTGATGATCGAAGCCTGCGGCATCAGCCGCCGGGGGGATCGCCTCACGGAGGCCCTCACGGCACTGGAGGATCTGCGCCAGTGCTTCCTGAGCGACGTGCGCGTTCCCGAGCAGGGCGGAGTCCTTGACGGAGAACTGGAGAAAGCCCTGCGGCTGGAGGATTTCTTCGGTCTGGCGGATCTGATGCTGAGGGATGCCCTGGAGCGGCAGGAATCCTGTGGCGCCCACTTCCGGGAGGAACACCAGACAGCGGAGGGGGAAGCCCTGCGGGATGACGATCGCTTCGCCCACATCGCCGCCTGGGAACATCGAGCCGGGCAGACACCAGTGCGTCACACCGAGCCGCTGGTGTACGAGCGCGTCAGGCCAACGCAGCGAAACTACCGATGACGGGCTCGGGCCGGCCGAAGAGGAATCCCTGCCCCTGATGGCAGCCCAGGGCAAGCAGGCCCGTGTGCTGCTCGCTGGTCTCGATGCCTTCGGCGATCAGGCCCAGGCCCAGGTCGTTGGAAAGGCGGATCATCGCCTCGAGCACCACGGCCTTGCGGTGGTTGACCAGAAAATCGGCGATGAAACTCCGGTCCACCTTGATGGTGTCGATCGGCAGCCGTGCCAGCCAGGACATGCTCGAGTACCCCGTGCCGAAGTCGTCGAGGTGCACCTTGACGCCGGCTTCGCGCAACCGGCGCAGCTCGGAGGCGGCCAGGTCGGGATGTTCGATCAGGATGCTTTCGGTGACTTCGATGGCGGTCCAGGACGGGTCCACACCGGCATGTTCCGCCTGGGTGAGGAAGAAGTCGCACAGGCCGGTTTCCTTCAGCTGCAGCGGGCTCACATTGATCGCCATCGTGACCGGCGAACCACCGGCGCGGAGGGTGTTGAGCTGCTTGAGGGCTTCCACGATCACCCAGCGGCCGATCGGCAGGATCAGGGCGGTGCGTTCGGCCAGCGGAATGAATTCCGACGGGGTCGCGATCGGCGAGGCGGTGCCTCCGAGCCGCAGCAGGGCCTCCATGCCCAGCGGCCTGAGATCGCGCAGATCCACGATCGGCTGATAGGCCAGAAACATGGCCTCGTGCAGGATCGCGTCCTCCAGCTGATGGCGCAGGTGGATGTTCTTTTTCACCTTCCTGTCGATGGAGGGCTGGTAGAAGGAGATGGGCTGGGCGCTCCTGGTCTTCGCTTCGTACATCGCCAGATCGGCACGGCGGATCAGTTCGTCGATCGCGATCTCCGGATCGTCCGAGAGGCTGATGCCGATGCTCATCGAGGGCCGGATCGTGTGATCCTCCACCGACCAGGGCTGTCCCACGGCGTCCATGAGTCGCATGGCCATCTGGAGCGCATCGCCCTGATCGAAGACCCCCATCGTGAGAATCACGAATTCGTCCCCTCCCAGGCGCGACAGGATGTCCCCGTGGCGCAGGGCCCGCTGCAGCCGGCGCCCGATCTCGATCAGCAGCTCATCCCCGACCTGATGGCCGTGAAGATCGTTGATCTCCTTGAAGCCATTGAGATCGCAGAACAGGATCGTGATGCGGCCGCCACTCTCCCGCTGGGCCCTGAGGGCGGCATTGAGGCTGACATGGAGTCCGCGGCGGTTCGGCAGCCCGGTGACCGGACACTCCATCACCTTGGTGGCCAGGGCCAGGCGTTCGAGCTCCAGGGCCTGGTTGAGATTCTCGGTCTGCTGGCGGCGTCGCTCGATCCGTTCCGCCTCGACCCGCAGCTGCTCGTAGGAGAGCAGGGCGCTCACATCCCGGAAGCAGAAGATGAGAGGCCGCAGCCGCTCCGTGCAGACCGGTTTCCATTCGATCTGCAGGGCACGCAGCTTGTGGCGTTGCAGCACCCTGGTGATCTGGCCGCCCTGATCGCCGGCTTCCTTCACCTGGGCCGGGTTGAGCAGCGGAGCACTGTCGCAGTCGCGGGGCAGCTGGTCGTAGATCGACTCCCCCAGGAGCCCGGGGGGCGCCCGCTCCACCAGCCGGGCATAGGTGGCGTTGCACCAGAGCACGCTTCCCTCGCTGCTGGTGATCACCAGGGCATCGCTGATGGTGCCCAGGGCAGCCTCCAGGCGCCCCATCGACCGGCGAAGTTCCACAACCAGCTTGCGATGCTCGTTCACGCTTCCTGACGGACCGGATCAACCCACACTCGGGCCGTTGAACCTGAAAATTCCATGAGCCTGACACCTCCTTCTTGGAGGCCGTGGGCCGGGCCGCAGGGATGACGTGGAACGACATCATCGCCGTGCCGGGAGCCTGGGCCGGGCCGTCAGAATCGAGGCCCGCTCCGGCGCCCTCCACGGCCCGACCATGCCCACCGTCTCCCTCACCCTGAGCATCTGGCGCCAGGCCGGACCCGCCGACCCCGGCGGCTTCGAGACCCATGCCCTGGAAGGGTTGTCCACCGACCTCTCGCTGCTGGAGGCCCTCGATCTGCTCAACGAACGACTGATCACCGCCGGGAAGCGGCCGGTGGGCTTCGAGCACGACTGCCGCGAAGGGATCTGCGGATCCTGCGGCTTTCTGGTCAACGGCCAGGCCCAGGGGCCCCAGCGGGCCACCAGCGTCTGCCAGCTGTATCTGCGCCAGTTCCGCGACGGGGACGCGCTGACGCTCGAGCCCTTCCGGGCCCGGGCGTTTCCGGTGCTCCAGGATCTCGCGGTGGACCGCTCCGCCTTCGATCGGATCATCGTCGCCGGCGGCTACTGCTCGGTGAACACTGGCAGCGCCCCCGAAGCCAATGCCCTGCTGATCGGCCGTGAGCAGGCGGCCGGGGCCTTCGACACGGCCGCCTGCATCGGCTGCGGTGCCTGTGTGGCCAGTTGCCGCAATGCGTCGGCCAGCCTGTTCGTGGCCGCCAAGCTGGCCCACCTGGGCCAGTTGCCCCAGGGGCAGCCGGAGCGTCGCCACCGGGCCCGCGCCATGCAGGACCGGATGACTGAGGAGGGCTTCGGCAGCTGCAGCAGCAACCTGGAATGCGAGGCCGTCTGCCCCAAGCAGATCTCCGCCGACTGGATCAGCTGGATGCACCGGGAATCCTGGCGGCGCGCCTGAGGAAGCATCCGTTTCCCCTCACGGTCCGTGGCTCCGGGCCGCGGCCGCCAGACAATCCCTGGCGATGACGCCCTCCTCATCGGCAGGCACACATACCAGCTCGAACGGCTGCAACCAGGCCAGCCGCTGCTCCAGTTCGTCCCTCAGCGCCGCGTCGTTTTCGCCGATGCCACCGGTGAGGGCGATCACGTCGACCCCTTCCAGGCAGGCGGCCATCGCCCCGATCCCCTGCAGCAGCTGGTGGCGGAACACTTCGATGGCGAGCTGGGCTCCTCGGTGGCCCTCTGCGGCGCCCAGGCGCAGGTCCTTCATGCTGGCGCTCAGCTCTGACAGGCCCAGCAGCCCGCTCTCCTGCCGCAGGGCGTGATCGAGGGCCTCGACCGTGAGCCCCTGGCGCAGCTGGTGCAGCATCAGCCCCGGATCCAGCGAACCACTGCGGGTGGCCATCACGAGCCCTTCAAGGGGGGTGTAGCCCATCGTGGTGGCGATGCTGCGCCCCCCCCGGATGGCGCAGAGGGAGCAGCCGGCGCCGAGGTGGCAGCTGATCAGCCGCAGGGAAGCACGGCCGTCCGGATCGTTCCGGAGTCGGGCCAAGGTTTCGGCCACATGCTGATGGTTGAGGCCGTGGAAGCCGAACCGTCGCAGGCCCGCTTCGCGCCAGCTGGCCGGGATTGCATAGGTGTGGGCTTCTGGTGGCAGTGTGCTGTGGAAGGCCGTGTCGAAGCAGGCCCACTGCTGGAGATCGGGTTTCCAGCCCCCCAGCCAACGCATCACCCGCAGGGCCGGACCGTTGTGCAGCGGAGCCAGGGGCACCAGTTCTTCCAGCGCCTGCAGCACCTCAGGATTGAGGCGGATGGGCGCCGTGAAACGTTCGCCGCCATGGACGACGCGATGGCCGGCCAGAACCAGCCCATCACCCCAGGGTGTGAGCGCCTCGGGAAGCCAGCCTTCGAGCACCTCGTCCAGGCCCTCCTCCGGGGCGTTCGCCTCCTGAGCGGCTGCGCTCCAGTTGCGCTGTTCCCTCCAGAGGCAGGCGCCGGAGCGTGAGAGCACGGAGGCCTTGAGGCTGGAGCTGCCGGTGTTCAGCACCAGAACCTCCCCATGTCCCACCGCTCCCGCAGTGGCGGCGCCTGTCATCAGTCCTCGGCGATCGGCAGGGTCCAGCGCCAGTCAGTCACTTCCGGGGCATCGGTGCCGTGGAGATGGGCATACTCTCTGTGCGACAGGATCGCGTCCTTCATCCGCTCCTTGACGTGGGCCGCACGGGAGCGCAGGAAGGGTACCCGGTCGATCACGTCAATCACCAGATTGAAACGATCGATCTGGTTTTTCATCGCCAGTTCTAAGGGCGTGTTTATGTTGCCCTTCTCCTTGTAGCCGCGCACGTGGAAGTTGGGGTGGTTGGTGCGGCGGTAGGTGAGCCGGTGGATCAGCCAGGGATAGCCGTGGAAGTTGAAGATCACCGGCCGGTCAGTGGTGAACAGGGTGTCGAAGTCCCGGTCGCTCAGCCCGTGGGGGTGCTCGCTGGGCTGGGTGAGGGCGAAGAGCTTCACCACGTTCAGTACCCGGATCCGCAGGTGGGGGATCTCGCAACGCAGGATCTCCACCGCCGCCAGGGTCTCCTTGGTGGGGACGTCGCCGGCGCAGGCCATCACCACATCGGGATCATCCGGTTCGGTCCCCTGGTCGTCGTTGCTGGCCCAGGGGACGATGCTGATCCCCTTGGCCACATGGCGCCGGGCCTGCTCGATGGTGAGGTACTGCAGGTGCTTCTGTTTGTCGGAGACGATGATGTTGCAGACGTTGGTGTCCTGCAGGGCCTCCTCCGCCACCGCCAGCAGGCAGTTGGCGTCGGCGGGTAGGTAGACCCGCACCACCTCGCCGCTCTTGTTGCCGGCCAGGTCGATGAAGCCGGGGTCCTGGTGGGTGAAGCCGTTGTGGTCCTGGCGCCACACCGTGGAGGAGATCAGGCAGTTCCAGGGTCCGATCGGGGCACGCCAGGGAGCATGCAGGTTGCAGGATTCCAGCCATTTGGCGTGCTGGTTGAACATCGAGGCGATGATGTGGGCGAAGGCCTCATAGGTGTGGAAGAAGCCGTAGCGACCGGTGAGCAGATAGCCCTCCATCATTCCCACCAGCGTGTGCTCGCTCAGCATCTCCACCACCCGGCCCTCGCGGGCCAGTTCACTGCCGTTGAGATCCTCCGGCAGGAAGTCCTCCATCCACACCTTCTTGCTCACCGCGTAGATGGCCTGCAGGCGGTTGGAGGCGGTTTCATCGGGGCCGAACACCCGCATCGAATCGGGATTGGCGCGGATGATGTCGCCCAGCAGCTCCCCGAGGGGGTAGGTGTTCTCCGCTTCCGTGGCTCCGGGTGCCTCGACGGGCACGGCGTAGCTCTCGATGGGAGGCAGGCGGAGCTTGCGCCGCAGCAGGCCTCCGTTGGCATGGGGGTTGGAGCCCATCCGCCGCGGTCCCTGCGGTGAAAGCGCCTGCAGTTCCGGGATCAGGGTCCCCCCGGCATCGAACAGCTCCCAGGGCCGGTAGCTCTTCATCCAGTCCTCAAGCATCCTCAGCTGCTCTGGATCGGTGTTCGGTGCGGGCAACGGCACCTGGTGGGAACGCCAGAAGCCCTCAAGCTTCTTGCCATGCAGTTCGGCAGGACCGGTCCAGCCCTTGGGGGAGCGCAGCACGATCATCGGCCAGGCGGGACGCACGGCTTCACCGCTGGCGCGGCACTGGGCACGGATCTCAAGGATGCGGCCCACCGCTTGCTCCATCGCCGCTGCCATGGCGTGGTGCATCGGCATCGGATCGCTGCCCTCCACGAAGATCGGATCCCAGCCGTAGCCGCGCATCAGGCTGGCCAGTTCCTGCCGCGGAATCCGCGCCAGCAGGGTGGGGTTGGCGATCTTGTAGCCGTTGAGGTGCAGCACCGGCAGCACCGCCCCGTCGCCGATGGGATTGAGGAACTTGTTGATGTGCCAGGAGGTGGCCAGGGGGCCGGTCTCGGCCTCCCCGTCGCCCACGCAGGCCAGGGCGATCAGGTCGGGGTTGTCGAACACCGCCCCGCAGGCATGGGAGAGCACGTAGCCCAGTTCACCGCCCTCATGGATCGAACCGGGGGTTTCCGGGGTGCAGTGGCTGCCGATGTGGCCGGGGAAGGAGAACTGCTTGAAGAAGCGCTGCATCCCCTCGGTGTCGCGGCTCTTGTCCGGATACACCTCGCTGTAACTGCCATCGAGATAGGTGGGGCCCAGCACGCCCGGAGCACCGTGACCCGGCCCCGACAGATAGATCATGTCGAGGTCGTGGCGGCGGATCACCCGGTTGGCGTGGGCCCAGAGGAACGCCTGGCCCGGGGAAGAACCCCAGTGACCCAGCAGTCGCGTCTTGATGTGCTCGTGGCGCAGCGGTTCCGCCAGCAGCGGGTTGTCGCGCAGGTAGATCATCCCCACCGCCAGGTAGCAGGCGGCGCGCCACCAGGCGTCGAGCAGGTTGAGCTCCTGCTCGGCATCGGGGGGGGTGGTCGTGGTTCCGGCGGGAAGGGAGGTGGACACCATGGGCCTGAACTCCTCTTGATGCGTTCTGAACACTAGAACGATTGCCTCAAGGGCCCGTTAAGGGCGTTGAGGTGAAAACGCCCTGCGGTCCGCTCAGGCGAGCAGGGCGCGCACGTGGCTGAGGATCCCGTCGCTGTCGATGCCCTGATGGGGGATCTGCTCCCAGAGGCCGCCGCAGCCTTCCCGCCAGGTGCCCAGGTGGGCGTACCTGGGGTGGTACCCCCGCTCCAGCAGCCAGGTGCCGAAACGGCTGCCCAGGCCGGTGCGGCGGTTGAAGGACTCCACCACCAGCACGAAGGGCGAGTTGCCGACGGTCGCCATCATCGTTTCATCGACCACGTTGAGGCTGGCCTTGTTGATCAACCGGATGGCAATGCCCTCCAGCCGCAGCTTCTCCACCGCATCCAGGGCCCGGTAGAGGCAGGCGCCGAAGCTGATGATCGTGCCGGCATCCCCCTCGCGCACCACCTCGTCGCGGCCCGGTTCGAACACGTAGCCCTCACCGTGCAGGGGAAGCCCTTCCCGATCAAGCAGGTCGGGCACCTTGGAGCGGGTGGAGAAGACGAAGCGCAGGCCGGGATCGTGGAACACGGCCTCCACGCAGGCCTTCATCTGGCCGCCGTCGGCGGGGAAGTAGAGCCGGGTGGGGTGATGGTCGTCCTCCAGGCCGTTGTCGGCGAAGAAATTGTTGAGGCCGAAATGGCAGGTGTTGTCGGCCATGTCGTCCACGCCGGCGTGGGAGAAATGGCAGAGCACATGGGCGCCGTTCAGCCGCGCCATGGTGATCTCGGAGATGCACATCTCCAGGAAGGCGCTGAAGGTGGCGAAGATCCCCTGCCGCCCCCTCTGCATGCCGAAACCCGCGGCGGCGGAGAAATTGCCGCGCTCCATGATTCCGCCGCTGACGAAGATCTCCGGATAGGCCTTGCGGATCTGGGCCAGCCCGCAGGAGCCTTCCAGATCGCTGTCCACGCAGAGGGTCGTGGTCTTGCGTTCGGCCGCCTCCATCGGGGCGAGCATCGACACCACCGTGTCGCCGAAGATGTTGCGGTTGGCGGCGGTGTGGGTGCTCGAGCCCAGGTAGATGTAGGGATTGACCGGTTTTTCGATGGCCTTCAGATAGGCGGCGGCCGCGTCCTGGCCGTGCTGCTCCAGGTAGGTGATCGCCAGGTCGACGGGGATCACGTCATGGCCGTGGGTGGAGCCCTCCAGCCCCTCGATACCCACGGCCATCGCCCGCTTGTTGATCACCGCCACCGGGCCATCGCTGGCCACCGCGGTGCAGAGTCGGCCGTAGAGGTCGTCGAGGTCCTCGCCGTCGCCCACCAGGGTGACCAGACCCTGGCCGCCGAGGGTGCGGGCCACGTCGTAGCCCTTCTGGTACTCGGAGGGGTGGCCGGCGATGGTGACGTCGTTGTCGTCGATCACCAGCTTCACGTTCAGGCCGTGGGCCACGGCGAAGCGGGCCGCCTCGGCGTCGTCCCCCTCCTGCTGGGCGCCGTCGGAGCCCAGGCAGAACAGGGTGCGGCCCGGGTGGGCCAGGGCGACGCCGTTCACGAAGGGCCAGAGGTGGCCCAGCCGGCCGGAACTGAACTCCACCCCCGGGGTGAGGCCCAGCTCGGGGTGGCCGGGCAGGCGTGAGTGGGCGGCCCGGTAGTGCAGCAGGTCGGAGGCCTGCAGATGGCCCCGCAGCACGGCCATCAGGTACTGGGTGGCCACCCGGTGGCCGGCCTCATCGAAGAACACCGGCAGGAAACGCTCGGGGGCCCCGCGGAAGAAGCCATCGAGGATCATCACCTCCGGGACGGTGTCGTAGGGGCCGCCCGTGTGGCCCCCCACCCCCCGGGCGGCGCCGGTGGCGGTGAAGAACACGATCGCGTCGCGGCAGAGGCGGATGTTGGCCGCCAGCGTGTCGCGCTGTTCGGCGCTCAGCCGCGGCTCGGCTGGGTCGAGGGCCAGGGGACGCCAGGCTCCCAGATCAATCGGAAAGCTGCCGTTGGGGTCTTGCATGGCTCACGGGCTGGGGGACGGCGCCGCGAAGGCGGAGGTCTCCCTAGCTGGTAGCAGCCCAGTGGCCATCGTGCCCAGCATCAGTGGGCCCCACGACATCCGGAGGGTCAGCCTCAGCCGTTCAGGGCTTGCCCAGGGTTTCCCAGAGGGCCGCCTGGTGGGCCAGCACGGGGGCGGGTCCGGCGGATGCGGTGCCGGCGGCAGGCTGGGCTTCGCGAATCAGCTGGACGGCGAGGGAGGCCACGACGAAGGCACCCAGGAAACCCGCTGCGACACCGAGGGGCGTGGAACCCGGGCGGGTGGAGGTCCTGATCTGGGTCATGGGAGGACTCGGCGGCACCCCCTCAGTATGGAAAGGGCGCCTGGGCGGGCCGGACGGACTGAAGCCAGCTCCCGGGGGTCTGGTGCGTGGTCTGCAGCCGTTGGTCGGAGGCCAGCCAGCCATGGCCGATGCCCAGAAGCAGACCCAGGGAAATCGCCAGACGCACTGCAGCAACTCATTGATGGGCGCATCCTGCAGGGCCCGGGGGGCAGAGGTCCGCAGCCGATGACACCGAACGCCGCCCGCCCCAGCGCCACCTGGCCACCGTCACGACATTCTGTAGTTCTTGATACTTCTCAATGGGCCGGGTGGCCCCCGGCCGTGGCGGGGGCCACGCAGACGGCCGTGGCCTTCAGTTCCGGCTGGCCGGAGATCGGGCAGGCCTGCTCATGCATCAGGGCATTGGCTTCACAGGCCGGTTCCTGGTTGAAGCCCCAGTGCATCGGCAGGAACACTGAGCCGAGGCGGATTCGATCGGTCACCTGCACCCTGACGGTGAGGCCGGCGCGGCGGGAGGTGACGGCCGCCAGGGCGCCATCCTCGATGCCGTAACGCTCCGCATCCTGGGGATGGATCTCCAGCAGAGGTTCCGGATGCATGGCCTGCAGGCGTTCCACCTTGGCGGTGCGGGTCATGGTGTGCCACTGGCCCAGGTAGCGACCCACGGTGAGCACCAGGGGGTAGGTGTCGCAGGAGGGCTCCGCCAGTCCCAGGGGCTGGTCCGCCACGAAGCGGGCCCGGCCCGAGGGGGTGGGAAAGCGCTGGTCGGTGTAGAGCCGCCTGGAGGCGGAGTCCGGTGCGGAGCCGGTGGGGAAAGGCCACTGCTGGGGCCCTTCGCGCTCTAGCAGGTCGTGGCTCAGGCCCGAGACGTCACACACCCGACCGGCGCTGAGGGCCGCGAACTCGGCATAGACCTCGGCGGCGGACGTGAAGCTGAACTGCGCCTCGAAGCCGAGCCGCCGACCCACGTCGGCGAACACCTCCCAGTCGGGCCGGCTCTGGCCGTGGCGCGGACGGAAGGCCGGGCAGTGGGTGATCCGCCGCTCCGAATTGGTCATGGCGCCGGCCTTTTCGCTCCACTGGGCAGCCGGCAGCAGCAGGTGGGCGTAGTGGGCCGTCTCGCTGCCGGCATAGGCCTCGCTGAGCACCACCAGCGGACAGCGGGCCATCGCCGCCTTCACCCGCTCCAGGTTGGGCAGACTCACCAGCGGGTTGGTGGCCGCCACCCACCAGAGATCGAGCGCGCCGGCCTCCATGGCCTCCACCTGCTGCCAGGCGGTGAGACCGGGCCGGGAGGCGATCGAACCGGGCGCGAAGCCCCAGGCCCGTTCCACCTCGGCCCGGTGTTCGCCGTTGGTCACCAGCCGGTAACCCGGCAGCAGATGGGACAGGCCTCCGGCTTCCCGACCGCCCATGGCATTGGGTTGGCCGGTGAGCGAGAAGGGCCCGGCACCGGGCCGGCCGATCTCGCCGGTGAGCAGGTGGAGGTTGATCAGTCCCCCCACCACGGCGGTGCCCTCGCGCCGCTGGTTCACCCCCATCGACCAGAGGCTGAGAATGCCCCGCCGGGATCCCCAGAGGCGTGCCACGGCACGCAGCTGCTCTTCGGGGATGCCGCACAGAGCTGCCACCCTTGCGGGCGTCCACGCCGCCACGAGTTCGGCATAGGCCGCGAAATCATCCGTGGCCTCCTCAATGAAGTCGCTGTCGAAGCCCACCTCACGCAGCACCAGGTGGGCGATGCCGTGAAGCAGGGCCAGATCGGTGCCAGGAGCGATGGCGAGATGGAGATCGGCGGCCCGGCTGGTGTCGGTGGCCCGGGGATCCACCACCACGATCGTGACGCTCCTGGGATGGCGCTTCTTGCGCTTGACCAGTCGCTGGAAGAGCACCGGATGGCAGTCGGCGGTGTTGGTGCCGATCAGGAAGGCCACGCTGCAGTGGTCCAGGTCCTCGTAGCAGCAGGGGGGGCCATCGGAGCCGAGGCTGCGGGTGTACCCCGCCACCGCCGAACTCATGCAGAGGCGGGAGTTGGCGTCGAAGTTGTTGGTGCCCAGGGCGCCCTTGAGCAGCTTCTGGGCGACGTAATAGTCCTCGGTGTGGAACTGGCCGGAGCCATACATGGCGATCGCCCCGGGGCCCCGCGTGGCCAGGCTGTGGCGGATGCGGCCCACCAGCAGCTCGAGGGCGGCCTCCCAGCCGATGGGCTCAAAGGCCTCCCCCAGGCTGGGGCGGTAGAGGGGCTCGCTGAGACGCCCCCTTGAGAGGGTCTCGCCGACCGTGGCCCCCTTGATGCACACCTGGCCGAGGCTGGAGGGGTGCGTCCGGCTGCCGCGGGCCGTCCACATCGGCGTGCCTTCGGCATCACGGCGCACGCTCTGCCCGGCCACGGCGGGAGGCAGCATCTCCAGTCCGCAACCCACCCCGCAGTAGGGGCACTGGGTGCGGGCTGCGGCTGTGGGGGCAGTGGTCTCAGCCATCGAAGCAGGGGACCGTCAAGGACGAATTCCGTTCTGGGAAAGGGGAATCTCCCGGGCGTTGGGGCGGAGGCGGGGAACTGCCCCGGCCTCCGCGGACAGACGACTGGCTCAGGCCTGGGCCACGGCCGTTTCGCCCTCATGCTCCTCGGCGAAGGATCCCTTGGGCTCCCTGAGGAAGAAGTAGCAGAGGAACCCCACGATCAGGCCTGCGATTCCGAGCACCTGGAAGAAGGCGCTGTTGGAAGCCGCCACGATGGCCGGTGAGGGGTCCTTGGTATCACCGCCCATCCACACTGGCAGGAGGCTGTAGATAGTGAGGTAGGCCACGGCGCCCACATTCCCATAGGCCCCCACCATGCCGGCGATCTGGCCGGTGACCCGGCGCTTGACCAGCGGCACCATGGCGAAGGTGGCCCCTTCCCCGGCCTGGACGAAGAAGGAGCAGGCCATGGTGAGCACCACGGCAACGGCAATGCCCACGCCGCCGGTGAAGGTGCCGGGCTTGATCAGGCTCATCACCAGGTAACCGATCCCCAGACCCATGGTGAGGAAGCCCATGGTGTTCTTGCGACTGCCGAGGCGATCGGAGAGCAGCCCACCGCCGGGACGGGCCACCAGGTTCACGAAAGCGAAGGCGGAGGCCAGGATGCCGGCGGTGGCCTTGGGCAGGGAGAACGTGGTTTCGAAGAATGTGGGAAGCATCGACACCACAGCCAGTTCGGAGCCGAAGTTCACGATGTAGGTGAGCTCCAGGACAGCCACCTGCTTGAAGTCGTAGCGATCCTCCTTGGGATAGGTCTTGGCACCGGAAATCAGATCGCTGTTGGTGCGGATGATGCCCCAGGTCTGGAAAATGAACCAGGCCAGCACCAGCAGCAGGGCCAGGGTGTAGCCGCCGGCATCGAGGAAGTTGACCTTCTGCAGGCGCCAGGCGAGCACGACCAGGATCGCCGCGAAGGGAACGTTCATGCCGAGAAGGCCCCAGAAGTCCCTCATGGAGGTGACTTCCAGGCCCGCGGTCTTGGCGGGCTTCTGGTAGGTCTTGCCGGGGGGAGTGTCGGAGACGTTGAAGAAGTAGATGACGCCATAGACGGCTGCGATGATGCCGGTGAGGGCAATGGCGCCGCGCCAGTTGAGCACCACACCGCCGAGGTCGGCGCCGCCGGAGAAGGAGAGCCAGCCGGCCACGATCACCAGGGTGAGGGCCGAGAAGGCGGACCCGAAGTTGCCCCAGCCGCCGTAGATCCCTTCTGCGAGACCGATCTCCTTGGGCGGGAACCACTCTGCCACCATGCGGATGCCGATGACGAAACCAGCCCCCACGATCGAGAGCAGCAGGCGGGCGATCACGAGTTGATTGAAGTCCTGCGCCGTGGCGAACAACAGGCAGGGAAAGGCCGCGTAGACGAGCAGAGTGGAATAGGTGATGCGCGGCCCGAATTTGTCGAGCAGCATGCCGATCAGAATCCGGGCCGGCACCGTGAGGGCCACGTTGCAGATGGCCAGGGTTCGGATCTGGGGAACGGAAAGTCCGAAATCAGCCTGGACCGTGGTGGCCAGTGGGGCCAAGTTGAACCAGACAACGAAGGTGAGGAAGAATGCGAACCAGGTGAGATGCAGGGTTCGGTATCGTCCTTGAAAAGACCAGAGTTCGCCTAACATGGATCAGGGTATAAGGAATTAACCCTGGCTTCCGATAAAGAATGCGCCCAGGTTCTTGCGCGGCGCAGATGCTGACCACTGGGTTCATCCCATCATTGGGTGCGGGCCTTGGGCTGTGGCCATTGCTACACGTGTCCGGGTGTCGGGACCCGAAGGTCCGCGCGGCCTGCTCAGCGGTCGTCCGAGCCCACCAGCTCCCGCCGCAGGCGCTCGCCGCTGCGGGCCCTCAGCAGAGCCGTCGCCTGCACCAGGGCATCCTCGAGGTGCTCGAAGCGGCCGCCGAACCAGAGGTAGGCCGCCACGTTCCAGCGCAGCGCCGGCATCAGGGCACCCTCCCCGCGGAGGGCCTCCAGAGCCTGGGTGCGCCAGACCTCCAGGCTCTGCCACGGCACCTCGGCGGCGGTGATGCCGTGGTCGCGGGGGTGGAGCAGGATCCGCTCCGGCACGCCCCGGTGCACCCTGGCGGTGATCCCGGCCCGGGAGGTGGGCAGGTCGGTGGACCCCTCCAGGCCCTTCACCGTGAGCACATCGGTTTCTCCGCAGGCCTCCAGGGCCTGCCAGGCCCGGCTCTCCGTGGGGGGATGGACGAAGCCGCTCACCAGCAGGTGGTCGCCGCGGTGGGGCGTCCACAGCAGCTCCAGGCTTGCCACCGGCGGCCGTTTGCCGATGGCATCCCGCACCGGCACCAGCCGCTCGGCCAGCGGGAAATGGTCGGGCTGATGGGTCAGGGCCAGTCCATGGTGATCGAGACGCCCCTGCACCTCGCCCAGCGGCAGACCGGTCGACGGGATGCCGATCGCCTCGAAGAGTTCGGCGAGGGTGATGCCGAACTTCACCGGCATGGCCCCCCCGCCGTGCAGCACCACCGGCAGGCCGTCGCTGGCCAGCACCAGGGCCACCAGCGGCAGCAGCGGCGCGGTGCGGCTGCGGCCGTCGTACGGCACTCCGAAGGCCAGAGGTCGCCGTCCCGGCGTTTCCAGCACCGGCCCCAGACGCCGGTAGCTGTCGAGCATGCCGGCCAGTTCCGTGGGATGGGGCCGGCGGATGCGATGGGCGATCAGGAAGGCACCCATCTGGGCGTCATCCACCAGCCCCCTGAGCATCAGCTCCATCGCCTCAGCGGCTTCCTTCCGATCCAGTCCCGTGCTGGTGTGTTCACCGCTGCCCACCTTGCCGATCAGCTCGCGGAAGCGTGCCCGGGCGGGGCCCAGGGCCTGGAGCCTGGCCAGGCGCCGGTCCTCCGGGGCGTCCGATCCAGGCGCCGAGGCGTCGGACTCGGGCCTGGCCGATTTCGGTAACAGGGACGACACGAGAGGACGAAGCGATCCCGGAAACTAAATCTTCACTGATCCGCGGCCTGCGCAGCTTTCTCTGGCGCTCCCGCTGGCAAACCCCGACAGCCCAGCCTCCCCGACGACGCAGCTCTCATCGGCGTCCTCGGTTCAGCGTCTTTCCTCCATGGCTTGAGGCGCTTGCCGAAGCGGCTTCGCCCCTGTTCTCCCTTCCGGCAGAGCCCCTCCCCACGGCTGGCCCTGCGGACTCCCCGTTTCTGAATGACAAGCACCGACGTTTCCAACCCGCCCCAGCCGAAGCTCAGCAAGGTCGAGCAGGCCAAGGCCGACCTCTGTGGCCTCGACCTGGCCCCTCGGCTGGCCGAGCTGGCCGCGGAGGGCTGGGAATCCCTCGACGAGGCCACCCTCACCATCCGGCTCAAGTGGCTGGGGATCTTCTTCCGCCCCGTCACCCCCGGCCGCTTCATGGTGCGTCTGCGGTTGCCGAACGGCGTGATCCGCGCCGAGCAGCTCGAGGCGCTGGCCGATGCGGTGGACCGCTGCGGCGACCATGGCAGCGCCGACATCACCACCCGCCAGAACCTGCAGCTGCGCGGCCTGCTGCTGGAGGACATGGCGCCCCTGATGGCGGCGATGGAGCGGGTCGGGCTCACCAGCCGCCAGTCGGGCCACGACAACCCCCGCAACGTCACCGGCAACCCCCTGGCCGGCATCGACCCGGAGGAGCTGATCGACACCCGGCCGCTGGTTGCGGCGATCCAGGCCCGGATGCTGGCGGACGATGGGCTCCGCAACCTGCCCCGCAAGTTCAACGTGGCGGTGGGCGGTGCCCCCGACAGCTTCCTGCTGCACAACGATCTGGCCTACCTGCCCGCACCCGATCCTCAGGATCCGGCGGCGCCGCTCGGGTTCACCGTGATGGTGGGAGGGTTCTTCTCGGCCCAGCGCAACGAGCTGGCCATCCCCCTGGGCCTGTGGCTGCGGCCGGATCAGCTGGCCGACTTCACCCTCGCCGTGCTGCACCACTACGTCGAGCACGGCAACCGGGTCCAGCGCAACAAGAGCCGGCTGATGTACCTGATCGACGCCCTGGGGCTGGAGGCGTACCGGGCCGCTGTGGTGGAGGCCTATGCATCGCTGGCCGGGGCGCCGTCCGCGGCAGTGCTGCCCCACGACGGATCCCATCTGGTGGAGCGGGCTCCCCGCGACGGGCTGGGGATCCAGGTCCAGAAGCAGGAAGGGCTCCACTGGGCCGGACTGCATGTGCCGATGGGGCGTCTCGACGCCGAGACCATGCTGGAACTGGCCCGTCTGGCACGGGAACACGGCAGCGGTGAACTGCGCCTCACCGAGGCCCAGAACGCTCTGATCATCGACGTGCCGGCCGATCGGCTCGAGGCCCTGCGCGCCGAGCCCCTGCTGGAACGGTTCCGCCTGGAGCCCGGCACCCTGCAGGCCGAAGCGGTGAGCTGCACGGGGAACCGCTACTGCAGCTTCGCCCTGATCCCCACCAAGAGCACGGCCCAGGCGGTGATCGACGACCTGGAGCGGCGGCTGGAACTGCCCCACCCCGTGCGCACCCACTGGACCGGCTGCCCCAACGCCTGCGGCCAGCCCTACATGGGCCAGATCGGGCTGATGGGGGCCAAGGCCCGCCAGGACGGCCAGATGGTGGAGGCGGCCAAGATCTTCCTGGGCGGTGCCATGGACGGCGATCCGAAGCTGGCCGAACTGCACGACAAGGGCGTGCCCCTGAGCGAGCTCAGTGACGTGCTGGAAGGTCTGCTGGTGGAGCACTTCGGCGCCCGGAGGCGGGCCACGGCCTCCTGAGCCACGGTTTCCCGATCCTCTGGCGGCCCCTGCCGGCCGCGGACCAGGCCCGGTCCATGGTGGCCAGGGCTTGCCGATCGTTCAGGTCCTGACCTCCGTAGAGCAGCCGGATCAGGCGCTCAGGGTCGATCTCCAGGGCCGCCGCCTCCTGCCAGAGCCTCTCCACCCGGGGCCGGTCGGCCTGGACGAACTGGGCTTCGGCCAGCTGGGCCGCCAGGGTCAGCACCAGCTGGCGCAGCTTGCGTTCATTGGGGCTGGCCGCCAGGTCGGGAATGGTGCCGGTGCCGAGGACGGGGGCGGGATGGGCGACCATGGGACACCAGCCTGGCGGAAGGGTTGATTCGGTTGTAACGCCGGCGGATGGGGCCATCGGGACGGTGGCATGAAACGTAGCAATGGCGACAGTTTCTTGATGTCGAATCCGATTTCCCCCGCCGCTGGCGGCCCTGCTGGTGGCTGGGACCCGCTCCAGCTGCCCGCTGCCGGCAGTCCCGAGCGCTGGACCTGGCTGCAGGGCCTGCGGCGCGCCGACGGCGTCGATCTGGAGCCCTGGCTGCAGGCCGTCGAAGCGGGCCGGCTGGTGCCCGCCGCCGATCTGCTGGCCGTGCTGGGGGAGCGGCTGGACGGCCCGGCCGCGGCCCGGCTGCTGGCCTGGTGGCTGGCCGAGCCCGTGGCCGATCCCCGCCTGCTGGAGGTGATCGGCCGCCATCGCCATCCCCCCTGCCGGGACCTGCTGCGGGAGGCCCTGGACGCCCCGGCGGTGGCTTCGGAGCGCAGCGTGGTTCTGCTGCCGCTGCTGGGCCACCAGCGCGATCCAGCCGATTTCCCCCTGCTGCTCGAACGGGCCCTGGCTCCCCTGCCGCTGGCGCAGCGCCGGGCCGCCCTTGAGGGCCTGGCGGTGGGGCTCGGGGCCTGGCCACCGGAACCCCTGCGCCAGGGCCTGGTCACCCTGGTGGGGGACCTCGACCCTGCCCTGGCCGCCACCGCGGTGGACCTGCTGGCCCGCCTGCCGGGGGGGCTGGAGGACCTGGCGGCGCTCGACCACGACCGCCTGGCCCCGGAGCTGGCCCGGCGGCTGCGGCGGCGCCTCGCGGGCCGGGGATCCGCCGCCCCGGACGGGCGATCATGAGCCGCATCCCCACTCCCTTGCGGCGAGGCCGATGTTCCGCCACCTGCTGGTGCCCACCGACGGCTCGGACCTCTCCGAGGACACGGTTCGCCAGGCGGTGAGCTTCGCCCGGGACACTGGGGCGACGATCACCTTCTTCCACGCCCTCGCCAGCCTGGCGATGCCCCCCCACGCCTCCCTGTACGGCGATCCGGTGCTGCTCGATCCGGCCGTCGTGGAGCAGTTCAGCCGTGCGGAGCACACCTATGCCGTGTCCCTTCTCGACCGGGCCCGGGCGATCGCCGAGGCGGCCGGCGTGAGCTGCGACACGGACCTGGGGGAGCACCCGGTGGTCTGCGAGGCGATCATCGAGGCCGCCACCCGCCACGGCTGCGATCTGATCTTCATGGCCTCCCATGGCCGCCGGGGGCTCTCCGGGCTGCTGCTGGGCAGTGAGACCCAGCGGGTGCTGACCCACACCTCCCTGCCGGTGCTGGTCTACCGCCGCCCGGAAGCGGAGCCGGCGTCTCCGGCCTCCTGAAGGCGCCAGCCCCGCACCACCTCCGCAACGCTGCGGCCCTCCAGGTCGACCTGGGCATTGAGCCGCTGCATGGTGGCAGCGGGGATCCGGCCGGACAGCGCCGTGATCACCGGTTCCAGTTCGGGGTGGCGGCGCAGGCTGGCGGCGTTGAACACCGGAACGGCGTCGTAGGGGGGGAAGTAGTGGCGGTCGTCTGTCAGCTGCTGCAGATCGAGGGCGGGGATCAGGCCGTTGGTGGAATCGCCGGCGATCAGGTCCACCTGCCCCTCGGCCAGGGCCCGGTAGGTGAGGCCCAGATCCATGGCCTCCGGCGGCCCGGCGAAGCGCAGCCCGTAGCGACGGACCAGGCCGGGAAAGCCATCGGGCCGGTTGAGGAATTCGTAGCCGAATCCGGCCCGCCAGCCCGGGGTGTGGGGGGCCGCGGCGCTGATGCTGGCGATCCCCAGCCGCTTCGCCTCGCCCCGGCGCACGAGGATCGCGAAGCTGTTCTCGAAGCCCAGGGAGGGGAACACTGCGAGTCCGAAGCGCGCGGCGTAGAGCCGGCGTGTGTCCTCGAACACCTTCCGCGCCGGATCAAGAGTCTCCGGCGGAGGTGGGGTCTGGCCAAGCAGCGTGGTCCAGGCGGTGCCGGTGTACTCCACGTAGCCGTCGATGCGGCCGCGGCGCACCGCTTCGTGGATCAGGCCGCTGCCCCCCAGGCCGAAATCCCTCTGCACCTTCAGGGACGTGTCGGCTTCGATCTGCTGTGCCAGCAGTTCGCCCAGGATCAGCTGCTCGGTGAAGCTCTTGCTGCCGATCCGCACCGTGCCCCCGCCGGCCGTTGGCAGCAGCCTCAGGCCCACCACGGCCGCCAGGGCGAGGGCCGCCAGGCTCCCGGCGACCCGTCGCGACCGCCGGCCGCCGCGGCGCGCAGCCTTCGGCCGCCGTTGGGCCAGGCGCCGCTCCAGCAGCCCCTGGCCGCCATCGGCGGCCAGGGCGATGGCGGCCGCCGGCAGGGCTCCCGCCAGGATCAGGCTGTTGTTCACCGTGGCGATGCCCCGGAAGATGAACACCCCCAGGCCGCCGGCGCCGATGGCGGCGGCGATCGTGGCCACTCCCACGCCGATCACGGTGGCCACCCGCAGGCCGGCCTCCTTCAGCCCCGGGGGCACCTGGGCCAGGCCGGTGACCAGGCCCCGCAGCAGGGGCAGCAGGGCGTAGAGGGTGAGGGCCACGATGGCCGGGTTGGTGCCGATCCCTCCCAGCAGGGGCACGGTGATCAGCAGGCCGAAGATCGCCAGGCTCGGGATCGTCTGCACCGTGCTGGCCGCCGCCAGCACAACGCCCGCCCAGCGGGGCCGGCGGCTGATCCAGAGGCCCAGCGGCAGGCTGATCGCCAGGGCCAGGCCGAGGGCGGTGCCCACCAGCAGCAGGTGTTCGCCGCTGCGCTGCAGAATCTCCCGCGCCAGGGCGCCATCCCACCAGGGCGGCGGCCAGGCGCCGGTCACGGCGCCTCGGCGGGAGTCAGGGCGCGGGTGGCCTGGAACACCGGCACGCTCAGGCCGATCAGCAGCAGGGCCCAGCCGCTGTTGGCGGTGTCGTTGAGCAGGGCGCCGATCAGGAAGGCGACCGATCCCAGCAGCACGATGGCGGCGCTCCAGGGGTAGCCCCAGGCCCGGAAGGGCCGTGGCCGCTCCGGCTCCCTGAGGCGCAGGGCGAACAGGCAGATGATCCCCACCAGGTAGAGGCTCACGTAGAGGAAGGCCGCCAGCCCCAGCAGGATGGTGAAGTCGCCGCCGAGCACCAGCAGGCCCGCCGCCAGGCTGGTGAGCACCAGCGCCACCGTGGGCGTGCCGCCGCGGTTCACCCGGTCCACCAGGGGGCTGAACAGCCGATCGCGACTGAGGCCGTAGAGAATGCGCGGGGCGCCCATGATCGAGGCGTTGATCAGCCCCGCCAAGGACAGCAGCGCCAGCACAGTGATGGCCTGGCCGCCGAAGGCGCCGAACAGCAGGGCAGCGGCGTCGGCCACCGGCAGGCTGGAGACGGCGATCACCGGCAGGGGCAGCACCCGCATCAGGGCCAGGTTGAACAGGGTGTAGATGGCGATCACCGCCAGCACCCCGCCGATCAGGGAGCGGGGCAGGTCGTCCTCCGGTTCGCTGAACTCCTCGGAGAAGTAGATGGGGCTGTGCCAGCCGTCGTAGGTGGTGACGATGGCCTGGAGGGAGAACACCAGGGCCACCGCCAGGCCGGTCCAGCCGGCGGGGGTCGCCAGGGCCCCCGGGCCGGTGGGGATGGCGGCGGTGGCGGCGGCGCGGGTGTCGGGTCCGCCCAGCAGGAAGCAGGCGGCCACCACCGCCAGGAAGGCGGCCGCCTTGGCCAGGCTCAGCAGCTTCTGGCTGCCGCTGCCGGCCTCCACCCCCAGCAGCTGGATGAGGGTGAACAGCAGCAGCACCGCCAGCCCCACCAGCTTCTGATGGGCCTCGAGGTCAGGCAGCAGAAAGGCCGCGTACTCCCCCACGGTGACCGCCACCCAGGCGATGCCGGTGCAGTGGCCGATCCAGTCCATCCAGCCCACGGTGAAGCCGGCGGCGTCCCCGAAGCAGCGGCGGGCGTAGACGTACCAGCCGCCCGCCAGGGGCAGGCTGGCCCCCAGCTCCGCCGCGGCGAGGGCGCCCAGCAGGGCATAGAGGCCGCCCGCCAGCCAGGCCGCCAGCACCCAGCCACCGCTGCCCAGCTGGGCCGCCACCAGGCCGGGGGTGCGCAGGATGCCGGCGCCGATGGTGCCGCCCACCGCCCCGGCGATGCCGAAGGTCACCCCCAGCACATTCAGCAGCCGGCCCGGTGCCGGCGGCGTGGCTTCCAGGTCGGTGGACATCGGATCGTCGGGGAGGGAGGGGCTCAGGAGGCGATCACCCGCTCCAGCAGCCCGTGGAGCTCCTCCAGTTCGTGGCGGCTCAGCAGCCAGTCACCCGTCAGATCCTTGGTGACCCGGGCCTCGATGATCCAGCCGTCTTCCGTGCGCGCGATGGCGAAGTGGGGGGACTGGAACGGGGCGGCCATGGGCGGCAGGGGCGGATCTGCCATCCCTGCATAGCCAGGGCCGCCGGGCCGGGCAGCCCCGCGGAGGCTCAGGGGTCACCGCTGGGGGTCTCCCCGAGGGCCTCCAGCAGGGGCGGTGGGCCCAGCTGCTCGAGGCGGAAGCCGGCGCCGTAGCTGGGGGTGGGGTGCTGGGAATAGAAACGGGCGGGAGCGGGGCGGCCCAGGGCGCGACGGCCGGCGGCCACCAGGGCAGCGGCCCGGCTGCGGGCCCTCAGGCCCTGCAGCACCAGGGCCTGCAGCCAGCCGGGGGCGGCGCTCCAGCCCAGGGCCTCGCTGGTCTGGGGGTCGAGCAGACCCAGCAGCACCCGGCGCAGGGCGGGCCGCAGGGGCGGGGGCCAGTCGGCCAGAAGCATGGCGAGGGTGGCCTCGGCGATGCGCCGGTTGGTGGCTGCCGGGGCAAAGGCCTCTCGCTCCACCCGCTCGTTCAGGTTCAGCAGCGCCTCCAGGCTGGCCGGCAGGGCGGCGATTCCCATCCGCTCGCCCACCCCATGCCAGAAGAGGAACAGGTGCTCCTGCTCCAGGGCCGTGAGCGGCCGCCAGCCGTAGCGGGCCAGCCAGCGGATCGGCTCGGCCACGAAGGTGGAGAGCACGTAGAGGAAATCGTCGTTGCTGATCGCGTAGTGGCCGTGGATGCGGTTCATGCGCTCGATCACCGCGGCGCCTTCGGGGCTGGCAGGGCCATGGCGCAGCAGTTCGGCCACCATCAGGCCGGTGTCGTCGTAGCGCTTGCGCGGCCGGCGTTCGAATTCCCCCGTGCGGGCCAGCAGGCCGGAGATGGAGGGCACGCAGAAGGTCTTGAGCAGGGCCAGCTCCAGGGCCCGGGTGAGGTCCCAGGGGAAGAGCTCGCCGGCCAGGCGATGGGCCGTGGCTTCGGCGGTGTCGGGGGTGGGGGGGTCGCTCATCGGTGTCAGAAGCGGGAGCCGGGCTGCTGCAGGAAGGCCAGCTCCTCGGCGCTGCTCGGGCGCCCCAGGGTCTGGTTGCGGTGGGGGAAACGGCCGAAGCGGGCGATCACCGCATGGTGACGGCGGGCGAAGTCGGCCGTGCGGGCATCGGTGAGGCTCTCGAACAGGGGCAGGCCCCGCTCCTGCAGGGCCAGATCCTCGCTGTGCATCAGGGGCATGAGCCAGAACGGCCGCCGTTCCGGGGCCGGCTCCGCCGCGATCCAGCCGGCCTCCAGGGCCCGCAGGGTGAGGGCCTGGGCCCGGGGATCGCCCGCGAAGGCGCGGGCCTGATCGCGCCAGATCTGACGGGGGAACTGGTCGAGCACCAGGATCAGGGCCAGGGCCTCCGGGGTGCTCCCGGCCCAGGGGGCCAGCCCCCCCTCCAGGGCCCGTTCGGTGAGGTCCCCGAACCGCTCCTGCACGGCCCGGTCCCGCTCCGGCCCGGCCCGGAACCAGGCGGAGGGGGGCGTCTCCTCGAACCAGAAGCGCAGCACCGATGCGGGGGTTTCCATGGCTGAGCGGAGCAGACGGTGCAGGCTGGAGGGATCGCTGCCCATGGATCCTGGCCGTCGGCGGCTGGGAACCTCATGCTGGGGCCAACCTCCGCCCTGTGCACGGCCATGACTCAGCTGGTGGTGCTGCAGCATCTGGAGCGGGAAGGCCCGGGACGCTTCGCCGAGGAGGCTGGACGCCGCGGCTGGGGCCTGACGGTGTGCCGGCCGGACCTGGGACAGCCGATGCCCCGCCTGGGGGCCGACCAGGCCCTGCTGGTGCTGGGAGGTCCGATGGGGGTGGCCGACATCGGCTCACCGGACCATTCCTGGCTGGCGGCGGAAGTGGACCTGCTCAGGGAGTGCCTGGACTGCGAGCGGCCGGTGATCGGCCTCTGCCTGGGGGCCCAGCTGCTGGCCTTCGCCGCCGGCGGGCGGGTGGAGCCCCTGGTGGCGGGCGACCCCCCCGGGCGGGCCTATGAGCTGGGCTGGGGGCCGGTGGACTGGACGCAGAGTGAGGCCGAAGAACCGGTGCTCTCCGGGCTCGGGGCCGGCGCGCCGGTGCTCCACTGGCACGGGGACCGGATACGGCTGCCGGCCGGGGCCACCCTGCTGGGGTCGACGGAGCTGTGCGCCGAGCAGATGTTCCGGATCGGCCACCATGCCCACGGCCTCCAGTTCCATGTTGAGGTGACGGACTCCGCCCTGGAGCGCTGGCTCCGGGAGGATGCCGCCTGGGTGCGGACGGCTCTGGGGCCCGACGGCGTCGAGCAGGTGCGGGAGGGGCAGGCGCGCTGGGGCGAGGCTGCGGAACACCAGGGGCGGCGGCTGATCAACAACCTGCTGGATCGGGTGGCGGCTCTGCTGGGGGCCTTCCCCCTGGCCTGAGGGCCAGGCGGGCGATGAGCTGTCGGTGCAGGTTCTCCACCGCCCCATCCCGCAGCAGCCGCTCCGCCAGAAGCAGCCCTTCCTCGAGGTTGTCGCGGATCCCGGCCCGCCAGAGCAGGAAGCCGCCATTCCAGAGCAGACCTCTCGCCAGCGGACCTGTGGCCCTCAGGGCCTGGTGGGCCTGGCTGCGCCACTGGGGGAGAGTCTCCAGCGCCACCTCCGGCGCCCCGAGGCCATGGTTCCGGGCCCGCAGGATCAGCCGCTCGGGAACGCCGCCCCGCCGATGGGAGGCGATCGCCACCCGGCTGTTGGGCAGCTCCACGCCCCCCTCCCCCCCCTTCACCATCAGCACGTCGTCCTGGCCGGCCGTGCTCAGCGCCTCCCAGGCCAGCCCCTCCGTGGGCGCGTGGACGAAGCCGCTCACCTGCAGGCACGGTCCCTCGTAGCAGCTCCACAGCAGCTCGAGGGTGGCGATCGGCGGACGCTTGCCGATCTGCTCACGGATCGGCACCAGCCGTTCGGCCTCCGGGAAGTGACGCGGCTGGTGCATCAGGGCCAGACCCTCCTGGGCGAAGAGCTGCTGTGCCTCGCTCCAGGGCAGGTCGCGCAGGTCGAGGTCGAGGGCAGCAAGGGTCTCGGCGGTGCTGAGGCCGTATTTGACGGGCATCGGACCGCCGCCGTGGAGCACCACCCCGGCGCCGGCCGCCGCCAGCAGCAGGGCCAGCAGGGGCAGCAGTGGAGCGGAGCGGACCCGGCCATCGAAGGGAACGCCGAAACTGACCACCCGGCGCGGGATGGCCCCCAGCCGCGGCCCCCGCCGGCGGTAGCTGTCCAGCATGCCGGCCAGCTCCTGGGGCTCGGGGCGGCGCAGCCGATGGGCGATCAGGAAGGCCCCGGCCTGGGCGTCGGTGCAGCGGCCGTCGAGCAGGTGGTCGAGGGCCTCGCCGGCCTCGGCGCGGCTGAGGGCCCGGCCACTGCGCTCGCCGCTGCCCAGGGCGGCGATCAGTTCGCGGAAGCGGCAGAGATCCTCACCCAGGGCCTGCCGTTGCTGCTCCCGCCGATGGGCCGTCCATTCCTCTGCGGGAGTCGGCGTCGACATGGCCGGCGGGCTCCGTAGGGTGAGGGGTATGGGCCGGATCATCGCAAGCCCCCTGCTGCTGGTGGCCCATGGCCGTGCCGGGGGGGTGATTCCCGCCGAGCTGGACGCGCTGGCCCGCCAGCTGGAACGGCAGCGGGGCGCTCCAGTGGGGCTGGAGGTTCTCACAGCCGCTGAACCCGGGCCGGTGCCAGGCGCCGGCGCCGAAGCCCCCCTGCTGCTGGTGCCTCTGTTCCTGCTGCCGGGCACCCATGTGCGGCAGGACGTGCCCCGGATCGCCGAGCGCTGCCGCCGCGGCGGTGCGGTGCGGCGGCTGCCGTTCCTGGGCTCCTGGCCCACCTGGCAGCGGGCCCTGGCGGAGGAACTGGCCGCCCTGGCCGAACGCTCAGCGCCGGGGGCCGGGGCGCCTTCGGCCGGGCCCCTGCTGCTGCATCACCCGCTGGAGGGCCCGCTGGGGGCCGCCTACCTGGCTCACCTGGCGGCGGTGACCGGAGCCAGATGCCGCGCCACTCCATACAGTGCGTCCGATCGCGAGGATCCGACCCTGGCCCTGCCTGGCCCTGCCCTGCCCCTGGCCCTGGCGGCCAACCGGCTCACGGACGCCCTGCCTGCGCCGCTCAACTGCCCCCTGCTGCAGCGCACCCGCTTCCGGGCCGTGCTGCTGGAGCGGCTGCTCGCCCTGCCATGACCGCCGCGCCTCCGCCCGCCGCGTCCTCCGTCGGCCCCGGCACCGTCTACCTGGTGGGGGCCGGCCCCGGGGATCCCGACCTGCTCACCCTGCGGGCCCACCGGCTGCTGCAGCAGTGCGACGCCCTCGTCTACGACTCCCTGGTGCCCACGGCCCTGCTGGATCTGGTGCCGGCCGACTGCGAACGACACTTCGTGGGCAAGCGCCGCGGTCACCATTCGGTGCCCCAGCCCAGCACCAATGCAGTGCTGCGCGAACTGGCCGGTCGGCGGCGGCTGATCGTGCGCCTCAAGGGCGGCGATCCCTTCCTGTTCGGCCGCGGCGGCGAGGAGGCGGCCCACCTGGCGGAGCACGGCATCCCGGTGCAGGTGGTGCCGGGGGTCACCGCCGGCATCGCCGCCCCGGCCTATGCGGGCATTCCGGTGACCCACCGGCGGGCGGGCTCGAGCGTCACCTTCGTGACCGGCCACGAGGAGATCGACAAGCGACGGCCGGGCGTCGACTGGCGCGGCCTGGCCCGCAGCAGCGACGGTCTGGTGATCTACATGGGTCTGCACAACCTGCGTCACATCGTTGAGGAGCTGATCGAAGGCGGCCTGTCCCCCGCCACCCCCGCCGCCGTGATCCAGCAGGGCACCGTGCGGGGCCAGCGCCAGCTGGTGGCCTCCCTGGCGGAGCTGGCCGACCGGGTGGAGGCCGAGGGCTTCGCCTCCCCCTCGATCGTGGTGGTGGGCGCGGTGGTGGGGGAGCGGGTGGTGTCCTGTGCACCGCCGCCGGCCGATGTGGCCATGCCGATTCCCTTCTGAGGCCGCCGATGGCCCTGCTTGCGTCCGGTCGCGGTGTGCGCCTGGCAGTGCTGGCCGGCTCGCTGCTGATGGGGGGTCTGGTGGGGGTGGCGCTGGCTGGCCGTGGGGGCAGAGATCGGGCCGCGGCCGCTTCCGAGCCCCTGCTGGTGAGCGCGGCGGCGAGCCTCTCCGGGCCCCTGCAGACCCTGGCGGCGCCCTTCGCCCGCTCCCGGGGCCTGGCGGCGCCCCGCTTCAACGTCGGCGCCTCCGGCCTGCTGCAGCAGCAGATCCAGCTGGGGGCCCCGGCCGACGTGTTTCTCTCCGCTGGCGGGCGGCCGATGGAGGCCCTGCAGCGGGCCGGCCTGCTGCTCCCCGGCAGCCGCCGCGACCTGCTGGGTAACCGGCTGGTGCTGGTGGTGCCGGCCCGGGCCCCCCGGCGCCCTCTGGGCTTCGCGGGCCTGACCGGGCCGGGGGTGGGGCGGATCGCCATCGGCGATGGCACCGTGCCCGCCGGCGACTACGCCCGCCAGGTGCTGGCCCACTACGGCCTCAGCGCTGCGGTGGCCCCGAAGCTGGTGCCCCTGGGCTCGGTGCGGGCGGTGGCGCGGGCGGTGGCGGCCGGCAATGTGGACGCCGGCCTGGTGTACCGCAGTGACGCGGTGCAGCTGGGCGGGTTGCGGGTGGTGGCCACGGCCCCGGCCGCCAGCCACGCGCCGATCCGCTATAGCGGCGCCGTGCTTCGCACCAGCCGTCAGCCTGGGCTGGCGCGGGCCTACCTGGGCTCGCTCGCCACCCCGGCGGCCCAGGCGCTGTTCGGCCGCGAGGGCTTCGAGCCCCTGGCCGGCCGGGTCCCCTGATGGAAGCGGGGGCGGCGCTGACACCTCTGGGGCTGTCGCTGCGCAGCGCGGCCCTGGCGGTGCTGCTGGTGGCGCCCCTGGGCTTCTTCGCCGCCGAGCGGGTGCGCCGCTGGCACGGGCCGCGGCGCACCAGCGCCGACCTGCTGCTGCTCTCCCCCCTGGTGCTGCCGCCCACGGTGCTGGGCTTCGTGCTGCTGCAGCTGCTGGGCCGCTACGGACCCCTGGGGGAGCCGTTGGCGCGGCTGGGGCTGGAGCTGGTGTTCAGCTGGCCGGCCACGGTGCTGAGCGCGGCGGTGGTGGCCTTCCCGCTGATGTACCGGACCCTGCTGGCCTCCCTTGAGCAGCTGGATCCGGGCCTGGAGGGGGTGGCCCGCAGCCTGGGCGCCGGCCCCTGGCGGGTGCTGCGCTGCATCACCCTGCCGCTGGTGCTGCCGGGGCTGGGGGCGGGCCTCAGCCTCAGCTACGCCCGGGCCCTGGGGGAGTTCGGCACCACCCTGATGCTGGCGGGCAACATCCCCGGCCGCACCCAGACCCTGCCCCTGGCGATCTACGCGGCGGTGGATGCGGGCGACCTGTCTCAGGCCTGGCTGTGGACCGGCCAGGTGCTCCTGCTCAACGGGCTCTGCCTGGCGCTGGTGCAGCTGTTCCTGGGCCGGGGCCGGCGGCCGATCACGGGGGGGACTGCCGCTCCGGAGGCCGCGCCCCCTGCCGCAGCGGAGCCCCCACCACCCCTCGCACCGGCCATGGCCGCCCAGCCGCCGCCGCTGTCCCTGCGCCCCCCCGCCCCCTTCCGGCTCGCCTTCGAGCTCCAGCAGCGCCACGGGGCGTTCCAGCTGGATCTGGCCCTGGACACCCCCTGCCGGCGGCTGGCGATCCTGGGGGCCTCCGGCGCGGGCAAGAGCCTGCTGCTGCGTAGCCTGGCAGGGCTGGAGCGGCCCGCGGCAGGACGGATCACGCTCAACGGCCGGGTGCTGTTCGACGCCCGGCGGGGCATCGATCTGCCGCCGGAGCGGCGCCGCATCGCCGTGATGCTCCAGCACGACGCCCTGTTCCCCCACCTCAGCGTGGCGGCCAACGTGGGCTTCGGCCTGGCCCACCTGGCGCCGGCGGAGCGCAGTGCCCGGGTGGCGGCCCAGCTGGCGGCGGTGGGGCTCCTGGGGCTGGCCCGGCACTACCCCTCCCAGCTCTCGGGGGGCCAGCAGCAGCGCACCGCCCTGGCCCGGGCCCTGGTGTGTGAGCCCGACCTGCTGCTGCTGGATGAACCCTTCTCCTCCCAGGACGCCCACCGGCGGCGGCGGCTGCAGCAGCTGATGGAGGAGCTGCTGGAGCGCTCCGGGGTGCCCACCCTGCTGGTGACCCACGACGTGGAGGAGGCCTACCGGCTGGGCGAGGAGCTGCTGGTGATCGACCGGGGCGGCCTGCAGCGCCACGGGCCCCGTCGGGAGGTGTTCGAGCGGCCCGGGGCGGTGGGGGTGGCGCGGCTCACCGGCTGCAAGAACGTGGCCGCCGTGGAGCGGCTCGGGTCCACCGGGCTGCGGGCCCCGGCCTGGGGCCTGACGTTCGACACGCCGGAGCCCCTGCACGCCGCCGTGACCCACCTGGGCATGCGGGCCAACCACCTGGAGCTGGGCGTCAGCGCTGCCCCGGATGCGGCCCACAGCTGGCCCTGCCGGGTGGTGCGGGTGAGCGAGGGGCCGCTGCACGTCACCGTGTTCGTGGTGCCGGCCGGCGCCGGCGAGGGGGCCGGCGAGCCGGTGCTGGTGGAGCTGCGCCAGCGGGCCTGGGCCGCGCTGGCGCCGGCAGCCTCCCGGGGCCCCCTGGTGCTCTCCCTGCCCGAGGGCTGCCTGCTGGCGCTGGGTTGAGCGCCATGCTGGAAGCCCCGACCACTGCGCCCATCGCCATGAGCGAGCCCGGCCTCTCCCACCTCAATGCCGCCGGCCAGGTGCACATGGTGGAGGTGGGCGACCGGCCCGCCACCGACCGGCGCGCCGTGGCCGAGGGCTACATCGCCATGGCCCCGGCGGTGCTGGCCCTGGTGCTGGAGGGCCGGGCGGCCAAGGGGGACGTGCTGGCGGTGGCCCGGGTGGCGGCGATCCAGGGGGCCAAGCGCACCTGGGAGCTGATTCCCCTGTGCCACCCGATCGCCCTGACGGGCCTGGAGGTGCTGATCGAGCCGGCGGCCGATGGTTCGGGCCTGCGGCTGCAGGCCAGCGCCCGCACCAGCGGTGCCACCGGCGTGGAGATGGAGGCGCTCACGGCGGTGCAGGTGGGCCTGCTCACCCTCTACGACATGGTCAAGTCGGCCGATCCGGCCATGACCATCGGGCCGGTGCGGCTGCTGCGCAAGGAGGGGGGCCGCAAGGGGCTGTGGGAGCACCCCGGTGCGGCGCCCAGGGCGGAGGCGGCCGGTGGCTGAACCGTTTCCCCGCGAGGGCCTGCCCCTGGAGGAGGCCCGGCGCCGGGTGCTTGCAGAGCTCCAGCCCCTGGAGGGGCGCGAGCGGCTGCCCCTGGCGCGCTGCCTGGGCCGGGTGAGCGCCGCGCCGGTGCGGGCCGCCGAGGCGGTGCCGGGCTTCCGGGCCTCGATCATGGACGGCTACGCCGTTGCCGAGGCCGAATCCCCCGGCCCGGGAAGCCGCTGGCGGCTGGTGGGCCGCTCGGCCCCCGGGGCTCCCTTCGGAGCGGCCCTGGGGGAGGGGGAGGCGATCCGCATCCTCACCGGTGCGCCCCTGCCCGAGGGGGCCCGGCGGGTGCTGCCCCAGGAGCTGGTGAGCCCCGAGCCCCCCGAAGTCGGCGGGGCCGGGACGATCCGGCTCACGGGGGAGGCGGGTGCCAACCCCTGGATCCGTTCGCCCGAGGAGGAGGTCGCCGCCGGCGCCGAGCTGCTGGCTGCCGGCGTGCGCCTGGGCCCGGCGGCCCTGGGGCGGCTGGCCAGCTGCGGGGTGGCTGCGCTGGAGGTGGCCGCCCAGCCGCGGCTGGGGCTGCTGATCAGCGGCGATGAGCTGGTGGGGGCCGGTGCGGCCCGGGGGCCGGGCCAGATCTGGGAGAGCAACGGCACCCTGCTGCGGGCCCTGCTGGAGCGGCTGGGCTACCCGGTGGCCGAGCAGCGGGTGGTGGCCGACGATCCGGCCGCCCTGCGCCGGGCCCTGCTGGAGCTGGCCGCCGGCTGTGATGTGGTGGTGAGCACCGGCGGGGTGTCGGCCGGCGACAGCGACTGGATCCGGCCCCTGCTCGCCGAGCTGGGGGAGGTGGGGTTCTGGAAGCTGTTCCTCAAGCCCGGCCGGCCCTTCGCCTTCGGCCGGCTGGGGGAGCGGCCCTTCTTCGGCCTGCCGGGCAACCCGGTGGCGGCGGCGATCACGGCCCTGCAGCTGCTCTGGCCGGCCCTGCAGCGGCTGGAGGGGGGCGAGGTGAGCCTGCTGCCGCGGCTGAAGGTGCGGCTGGCGGCGCCGCTGAAGCGCGGCGCCGGCCGGCCGGAACTGGCCCGGGCCCGGCTGCAGGTGGCGGCCGATGGCGCCCTGCTGGCCGTGGTGGAGGGCAGCCAGGCCTCCTCCCGCATCGGTTCGCTGCAGGGGGCCGACCTGCTGCTGGAGATCCCCGCCGAGCTGGGCGGCCTGGAGGAGGGCCAGGAGCTGTGGGCCCAGCTGTTGCGGCTGCCGCTGCTCTGAACCGTTGCCCGCATCAGCCCGCGCCGTCGTCCGCAGGCGTGGGGATGGGTGCCGGCAGGCCGTCGATGCTGCGGCGGTTTTTGCGGAACCAGTAGCGCTCGATGCCGGCCTTGCCCTGGCGCCGGGCCCAGGCGTCGAGGTCGCTGCGGTCGCCCTGATAGGCGAAGCGGGGCACCGCCATCCCGCAGGAGGTCTGCACCTTCTCGATGGCCAGCTCGAAGATCTGGCGGGCGCCGGCCAGGGGCTCGAACCGGGCGTAGAGCTCGTCCCAGTCGGGCTCGCCCCGCTGGATGGTGCGGGCGCTGCCGTAGAGCCTCAGGATCAGAGGGTTGCCTTCGAAGGCGCAGAACATCAGGGTCATGCGCGGGCAGAGCTGCACGTGGGCGGCGGTTTCGTTGCCGCTGCCGGTGAGGTTGAGCCAGATCAGGCGGCTCGCCTCGAGCACCCGCAGCGCATCCATCCCCTTGGGCGACAGATTCACCCGGCTGTCGGCCGTGGCGGTGGCCACGAAGAACAGCTTCTGGGCGGCGATGAAGGCGATGTGGTCGGCGGTGAGGGCGTCGAACGACTGGCCCATGGTCAGAGGCCCCCCCGGTGGCGAGGGGCTGATTCTTCCCGGCAGGAAGGGGTAGTCACTTCACGCGCTGCAGGGCCGGGGGCTTCCAGGTTCCGCTGAGCGCCGATTCCTTTGGCCAGTAAAGCCGCATCACCATGTAGATCGGGCCGTCGGGTGCCGGCAGCCAGTTGGATTCCCTGTCCTTGCCTGGTGAGTCTTTCTGGATGTGGATGGTGAGGGAGCCGTCAGCATTTTTCTTCAGATCAGGCAGCATCGGCGAATTGATCAGATACCGATTGATCGGGTTCTCGATCAGCAACTGCGTCTTGCCGTCGTACATGGTCACCGACCAGAAGGCATTGACCGGTGGCAACTGACCGGCCGGAAAGGTGAGTGTGTAGCGGTTGGTGCTGGTGTCGGGCTTGTTGCCTTCGCTGTCGGTGGAAAGGATCGGATACATCGCTTCGACCGCATCGTTGGCGTAGATGCCAGCCATGGCCACGGTGGCGCGGAGCAGGTCATCCCCCCCATAGGCCTTGCGGTCGCCGATGCCCTTGGTGGCGATGCGCCAGCCGTTCACATCGTTGCCAAGGCTGCCGACGGACTGTCTGATCGTTTCCAGCCCATCCTTCATGCCCGTCTTGACCTCTGCCTGCTGCTGCGGTGTGAGCCGCTCAAGAGAGAAGGGCTTGCCTGATGCAACGCCGATGGAGGCGAAGCGGGCGCGCATGGGCCGTTCCACGGCCGCAGGACCGATGGGCGGACTGAATGCCAGGACGAAATTCAGATAGGTGAAGGGATCGGCATCAGCCAGCTGCTTGTTGATCTTTGGCCAGGCGATCTGCGGTGCGGCGGGTGGTGCAGGCTTGTTCTGAAACGTCGAGAGCGGCAGGGCCCGATAGCCGGACTGGATCTTGATGACGTTGTCGATGTCGGCAGGATTGAACAGCTGGGTGCGGAACAGGGCAGTCGAGAAGTCGGTTTCGCTGCGGAAGACCTTGCCGATCCCGGCAGGCTTCTCTCCCCTCCATCTCGGACCTGCGATCATGTAACAGCCTGGATTGTTACCCGTTGTACGACTGCCGATGTAGCCGTAATTGAAGGTGTACATATCAATGAGTTGAACCGAAAAATAGCGCGATGACTCGATTTTCGGATTGCAGAGCACGAACGGCTCAGCGCGGAGGTCGATGGCGACGAAGGAATAAGGGGTGTCACTGTTGGGAGTGACGACCGTCGTGTCCTTGGGGGTATAGACGCGTGCCGTGTTGTAGATCTGGTTGATGGGGGCCTTGAACTGGGGCCCAGAGCTATCGATGAAGTACTCGTTGAAGATGGCATAGTTCATGACCATCGGGAAGCCGTAAATGAAGGCTTCTTCAGCGATTGGACGGACGCTGGTGGTGGGTCGTTTTTCCTGCGAGCGTGCTGGAAGACCCGTCAGGCTGGAAGCGGCAACAAGCGCGAGGGTCCAAAGACTGGCGTTTCCAATGTGCATTTTACGCCTTCCTATTGCAATGCTCAGGCAGACAGCTTATCACGAATTCACTTTCATCGTTCGATGGCCTTCGTCCTGTGATGACATGCTGGGTGTAAGGGGAGCTCAAGCGGCCAAGGAATAGACGTTGAAAAATCCCGACAGGCTCCACAGCAAGGCACCCGCTCCGGAGACGAGCCCTGCCCATCTCTTGTTGTAATAATGATGGCAAAGAATAAGAAATCCAAACAATACGATCTGAATGGCTATGGCCGTTTCACCGCCGATATCAACGCGCTTCACCAGGTATAGGAGGCCTGGCAAGGGCCCCGCCAAAGGAGCGAGCGAGAAAAACAAGCCGACGAGCCATCCTGCTTGACTGAACCCCTTGAGATCAATATACAATGGATGATGTGCAAAACTCAGGCCCAAGTCAGTGCGGGCAGGAAGTATTTCAGGTTAAAGATGTCACCTTTCAGTCTCCCGATCAGTCTTCGTGCAGAGCCTCCTCGCCCTCCTGTCTGCGGCACAAGCTTTGGCGGCTTGTCTCAGCAGCCACGGCCATCACATTGGTCGTAAGGCCGTTCCTGTGGGCTTCTCGGCCGGAACATGAACAGGCCAAGCCACCGGATCCGGTTCAGGACTCGTCCCGCAGCAGGGCAGTGGCATCGTCACCGAAGTGTTCGCCCAGGGCCTGGAGAAGGGCGTGGGGCAGGGGGATTCCATCGCGGCGCCGTTCCCTTTCGGTGAGGCGTTCCCGTTCGCCGGGATAGAGAACCTCATCACCGGCATCGATGGGAGGGGTGGCCTTCAGTCCGGCGATGGCGGCTTCAACCCGCGCTTCAACCTCGGCCCGCCCGTTCCAGGCCGCCCCATCAAGCACCCAGAAGAGATGGCCGGTGCCGTTGGCGGCGTCATGCACCGCCTTGCGCTTGAACATCGCCGCGTCTGTGCCCAGCAGCGGCCCGCAAAGCAGGTCGGCGATGAAGGCCAGCCCGGAACCCTTGGGGGAACCCGGCGCATTCACCGCAGATGCTGCCGGGTCGAAGGTGTCGCGGCCCTCGGCGTCGAGCGCCCAGCCGGGGGGAATCGGCAGGCCCAGGTAGGCGAAGTGGCGGATGCGGCCTCCACTCACCGTGCCCGCCGCCATGTCGAGCACCACGGGGGTGTCCCCACAGGGAATCGCCCAGGAGAGGGGGTTGTTGCCCAGGCGGGCCGCGCAGCCGCCGAAGGGGGCCAGATCCACGGCGTTGGTGTCGCTGGTGGCGAAGCCCACCATGCCGGCGGCGGCGGCCATGCGGGTGTAGACCCCCGCCACGCCGAAGTGGTTGCTGTTGGTGACGCCCACGGCGGCCATCCCCGTGGTGCGGGCCACCTCGATCGCCCGTCCCATCGCCTGCGCCGCGGCGTACTGCCCCGGGCTGCGATCGGCGTCGACCCGCATCAGGCACCCGTGGGTGGCTTCAAAACGCAGCGTGGGGGAGGGGTTGATGCGCCCATTGCCCAGGCTGCGGTCATAGCCGATCAGCTGCTGCAGGCCATGGGAATCGATGCCCCAGAGATGGGCCTGCACCAGGTGGCTGCGGATCACAGCGGCCACATCGGGGCGGACGCCATGGCGGTCCAGCATCGCGCCGATGAAGCGGTCGACCCGCTCTGCGGGCACGCGTAGGCAGGCCCCGTCGGCAGCCGTCATGGCCATTCAGTCAGGCAGGGTGGCCAGGGGACGGTAGTGGCTGATGAAGCGGTAATCCAGCCGCCACCCCAGGGCGTCGTCTTCGCCGGGGCCGGCCGTCGCCATCCAGCGGCGGGTCTCCACCCGGCTGCCAGGGTGGCCACCGGCGGCGGGGGGCGGCAGCCAGGCGATCACCCGCGAGTCGAGGCGCACCTGGAGCGGACAGGGGGCCCGGGCGAGGAGGGCGGCCTCCAAGCTCCGCCCGTCGCCGCTGCGGTGCAGCCGCATCGCCAGGAGCAGCGGCACGGCGTGGTCGTTGCGGGCCAGCAGGTTCTTGAAGCCGTAGGCCACCGCCGCGTCCTGCCCCAGCACGAAGAAACGATCCTCTCCATGCACGTCGGTGCTGTGGTTGCTGTGCTCCAGCAGGGTGCAACCGGCCCGCAGCAGGGCGCCGAACAGGGTGGTGGAGACCTGGCAGAGCCCCCCCCCGGTGTCGCTGCGCAGGCGACCGTCCACGAGCATCGGCCCGGCGCGGTAGCCGTTGCCCAGGCAGGGGCGAGGCACGTGGTGCCAGAAACTCAGCACCTCCCCCGGTTGGATCACCACCCCGTGCAGCTGGTCGATCGCCCGCTGCATGTTGTGCAGCCGGTCCGCCTCGGCCGAGTCCCCACCGCGTCGCTTCACCGGCGTGACGCACGTCCCCCAGCACCAGGGGTAGGTGGTTTCTGCGGGGCCCTTCAGGCGCCGCGCGAAGCGGCGGCGGTGGCCCCGGCGCCGGTACCCCCATTCGATCCACCCCTGGCGCAGGCAGGCCCGCAGAGGCTGGGCCCAGGCAGGCAACGGCATCGATGACGGCGCCCTGAAACCGCCATTCTGGCCGGGTCGGATGACTGGCTTAGCATCCCGCCAATGGTCCTGTGGCAAGACGAGCTGAGCAGCGGCCTGCGCCAGGCACGGGCGCTCGCTGCTGACCCTTCCGGCGCCGGGTTGCCGCTGCCGGAGGCGGATCAGCCGGCGGTGGCCGCGGCGGGCGAGCGCTTTCCCTTCCTTGTGCCCACCGGCTACGCCGACCTGATCGACTGGAACGATCCCGGTGATCCGTTGCGGCAGCTGCTGATGCCCACCGCCGCGGAGGAGAGCCCCGAAGGATCCCTCGACACCAGCGGAGAAGCCCTCTCCACGATCGTGCCGGGTCTGCAGCACAAGTATGAGCAGACCGCCGTCTTTCTGCTGACCGAAGCCTGTGCCGGCCATTGCCGCTACTGCTTTCGCCGGCGGCTGATGAGCCGGGACGTGATGACCAAGGAGACGATCGAGGATCTCGAAGCGGCCGTCGCCTATGTGGCCGCCCATCCGGAAGTGGAGAACGTGCTGCTCTCGGGGGGCGACCCGATGATCTGCAGCACCCGACGCCTGGAGCGATTGTTCGAGGCCCTGGCCCCGATCCGGCATCTCTGGCAGCTGCGCATCAGCACCAAACTGCCGGCCTTCCTGCCGAGCCGGTTCAGCAGCGACCCGGCCCTGCTCGATCTGCTGCGCCGGCTGCGGAGCCGCTTCCAGATCGTGGTGCAGTGCCACTTCGACCACCCCCGCGAGATCACCCCCGCGGCCGAACGGGCGATCGAGGCGCTGCAGGACAGCGGCTGTCTGCTGACCGCCCAGATCCCCTTGATGCAGGGGGTGAACGCCGACGTCGAGGTGCTCACAGAGCTGTTCAAACGCCTGCATCGCCTCGGCGTTCTGCCCCAGTACCTCTTCCATCCGCGGCCGGTGCAGCACGCCACCCATTTCCAGCTGCCGCTCCTCGACGGTCTGGCGCTGGTGGAGGCGGTGCGCCGGCGCTGCAACGGGCCCGTGAAGCGCTTCCGCTACATCCTCACCCATGCCGACGGCAAGCTGGAACTGGTCGGGCTGCTGCCGGGCCGGGATGGCCAGCTGGTCTGCCGCTGGCATCAGGTGCGCCGGGGAATCAGCCGCGAAGGCCTCCACCTCGCAGCGATCACCCCCGAAACGACCTGGCTCCAGCAGTGATGCGGATCGGGCTGCTGTACGAAACACGTGACGAGCTGCTGGCCGGCCCCGCCGCCCGGGAGGAGACCCACTACCACTGGCGGGAGCCGGAGGAACTGGATGCGGTGGAAAAGGCCCTGCTCCAGCTGGGCCACCGGGTGGAGCGCCTCGGGGGTGTGGACGCCCTGCTGCGGGTCGGGACGGCCGGGGGCGGCGCAGCGCCGGATCTGGTGATGAACCTGTCGGTGGGGGCCCTCTCCCGCAGCCGGACCGCGATCGCCCCGGCGCTGCTGGAGCACCTGGGGATTCCCTACACCGGTGCTGATGCGGCCGCCAAGGCACTGGCCCTCAACAAGGACTGGCTCAAGCCCGTGATGCTCTGGGCCGGGATCGCCACCCCGGCCTGGCGTCTGATCGGTCCGGCGGAACCGGTGCAGGTGCTGCCGGACTGGCCGGTCTCGATCCTCAAGCCGGCCAGCGAGGGTTATTCCCTGGGGCTGCGACGCTTCGAGAGCGCCTGGGGGCTTGCGGCCCTGCGGCAGCTGGTGGACAGCCTGCGCCAGGACTTCGGCGGCTCGGTGCTGTGCGAGGAGCTGATCGCCGGGCGGGAGGTGAGCGTGGGGGTGGTGGGCAACGGGGGCGAGGGGACCGCTCTGCTGGGCGCCGTGGAAACCCTGGCGGCTGACGGCTCGGCGCTGGGGGAGCGGCTGCTCGACCTGACGGCCAAGCGTCGGGGCGGCCTGATCAAGGTGGCCGTGGACCTGAACGAGCCCGTCCTGCGGCCGCTGCGCCGCGGCGCCCTGCGGCTGGTGGAGCTGCTCGGTCCGCTCGATTACGCCAGCTTCGACTTCCGCATCGACGCCGCCGGCACCGCCCACCTGCTGGATCTCAACGCCGATGCCACCCTGCACCCGCAGCGGTCGCTGGCGCAGGTGGCGGCCCAGGCGGGCATGGCCTATCCGGATCTGATCGGCGCGATCGTGGCGGCGTGCCGGCGCCGGCACGGCGGGCCCTGAGCGGGGTGGGGGAGCGTCGCTCCCTGCTGGGGATCGCCGGGGTGGTGGGGGTCGCCACGGCCCTGAGCAAGGGGCTGGGGCTGGCACGCTCCATGGCGGTGGCGGCGGTGTTCGGTGTCGGGGCGGTGGCCGACGCCTTTGCGTTCGCCACCATGCTCCCGGGCTTCTTCCTGGTGGTGCTGGGCGGCCAGAATGGGCCGCTGCAATCGGCCCTGGTGAGCGTTCTCAGCCAGGACGAGGGGCTCGACCAGCAACGCCTGATCGGCTGGGCCCAGCGCGGCCTGACCCTGGTGCTGCTGCCCCTCAGCCTGGGGATCGTGCTGGCGGCCGGGCCCCTGCTGGAGCTGCTGGCGCCGGGGCTCAGCGACGAAACACGGCAGCTGGCGGTGTTGCAGCTGCGCTGGATGGCGCCGATCGTGCTGCTTTCCGGCTGGATCGGGGTGGCGATGGCCCGCCTGATCAGCGCCGGTGTCTACGCCATCCCGTCGCTCAGCCCGATGCTCTCCAGTGCGGCGGTGATCGCCGCCGCCGCGGTGGCCATGGCACAGGGGCGCTGGTTCACCCCGGGCTCACCGACCTGGATGGCGGCCGCGTCCCGCACCCTGGCCCTGGGCATGGTGCTCGGAGCCCTGCTGCAGTGGCTCCTGCAGCAGCTGGCGATGGGGCGCCTGCCGCGTGCGGCCGAGCCGGCGCCGCCCCGGCCTGCCGGCACCAACCGGCCGGCCGCTGAAGCGAAGCGGAAGGTTCTCGCCCTGCTGGCACCGGCGACCCTGACGACGGCGCTGGGAAGCGCCAATGCCACGGTGGATCTGATCTTCGCCTCCTATCTGCCGGGGGTGGCCGCCGCCCTCGGCTATGCGGAGGTGCTGGTCCAGGCGCCGCGCGGATGGGTGGCCAGCATGCTGCTGGTCCCCCTGCTGCCGGCCATCGCCCGGCAGGCCGCTCAGGGGGAGCCGGCCCAGCTGCGCGAGCGGGTGACGCTGGCCCTCCGCCTCACCGGCTTCGTGGCCGTTCCCCTTGCGGCCCTGGTGGCGGCCCTGGCGGAGCCGATGGTGGCCACCCTGTATCAGCGGCGGGCCTTCGACCCGGAATCGACCCGCCAGGTGGCGGGGCTGCTGCTGATCTACGGCATCGGCATCGTGCCCAGCCTGGTGCGCGATGTGATGGTGCGCGTCTTCTACGGGCTGGGTGATGGGGCCACACCGTTCCGCGTCGGCCTGGCCTCCGTCGTCCTGAACGTGGTCCTGGATGCGGCCCTGGTGCAACGTTTCGGAGCACCGGGTCTGGTGCTGGCCTCGGTGGGCGTGAATCTGTTCGCCGCCCTGCTGCTGGCCATCGCCCTGGAGCGGGCCCTGGGGGGGATCGCCTGGTGGAGCCTCAGCGGCGATCTGCTGGCCAAGACGTTGGCGGGCCTGCTCGCCGCTCTGGCGGCATGGAGCCTCTGGCAGATGGGCGGGGTGCTGCCGCAGTCGGAGGCCTTCCCCATGGCCCTGCTGCGCCTGGCGGCGGCAGGGGCGGCAGGCGCACTGACGTTCCTCGCCGTGGCCCGGCTGCTGGGCATCCGCGACGGGGAGCGGATCCTGCGGGGCAGGACATCCGGCTGAGCCAAGCCGGAGCTGAGCACCGAAGCCTGGCGTGGCTCAGAGGGTGTTGACCAGGGTGGGCTGTTTCTTTTGTGGAGATTTCATGACGGCTGCGATGGCGTAGAATGCAATCTCTTGGTACTGAATCTGTGTGGCCACTCCGGCTGTCACCACAGCTGGTATCTGCAAGTGAGATTTTTAACAAAATGTCAGTATTTTCCCTTTCCGCAGGTCCTGTTCGTGGCTTGCTCCGTGGGGCCGCTGTCAGCGTCGTCTCGGTGGTGGCGTGCACAGGATTAGCCTCCAGGGCTGTGGCAGGAGAAGCTGAAGCGATGGCCCTGCTCAAGGGCATGACCAACTATGTGTCGGCTCAGCAGACCCTTTCCTTCCGTTACGACTCCGACCTTGAGATTGTCACCACCGACAGTCAGCGACTCACCCTGGCGAGTTCCGGCACGGTGTCGCTGTCGCGGCCGGGGAAGATCCGCGCCACCCGCTCCAACGGCTTCATCAATACAGAATCTGTTTTCGACGGGACGACGTTCACCCTCCTTGGCAAGGACAGAAATGTCTACATGCAGGTTCCGATTCAAGGAACAATCGAGACCCTGGTGGATGAGCTCAAGGACACGTACCGCCGGCCCCTTCCCGCTGCCGACCTGCTGCTTCCCAGGGCCTACGTCGAACTCACCGACGGTGTCATCGATGTGAAGGATCTCGGCAGCGGGGTCGTCGGTGGCGTTGAGTGTGACCATCTCGCCTTCCGCAAGAAGGACGTGGATTACCAGATCTGGATCGCCCAGGGAGATCGACCCTTCCCCTGCCGTTATCAGATCACATCCAAGCTTGTTCCCGGTTCGCCTCAGTACATTGTCCAGATCAGCAACTGGCAGGCCGGCCCCGCGGCGGTCGGCCTGAACTTCAGCTTCGTTCCACCGGAGGGTGCCACGAAGATCAGCCATGATGAAATCAAAAAGATGACGGATATGGGCGAACTGCCCAGCAACTACACACGGAGGTAACCCATGACCCACATCAAGAGAACTGCCATCCTGCTGGTTGCCGTGGGCCTGGCTGGCTCAGGTCAGCTGCACACCCTTTCCGCAGGGCTTCTGAACACCTTGATCCCTCCCGCGATGGCGCGGGTCGGCCGGCCGCTCACGCCCGTGAGCGTGGCCGGGGTGGGCCGTCGCACCGTGCGTCGCTGCGCGGTGGGCGTCTACGACTGCTGATCACAGGCGGGACTTGATCCCCAAGGCTGCCTGGACGGGCAGCTCCGGCGCCGCTACTGCTGAAGCAGCAGCGATCCCCTGATGGCCAAGGCCTGCGTTCCCGCCGGGGTGAGCCAAGCCGTCGTTGCCGTGCTTCTGGCCAGCGGAACCTTCGCCGCCACCGGCCTGCTTCCCGGCGGGCCCGGCACCAGCTGGGCCAGGCCCGTTGCCGCTCCCCTGGCCGGATCCCAGTGGCGCCTGGTGGAGATCCAGTCGATGGATGACGCTCAGGGCACCACCCGGCCGGCCGATCCTTTCCGCTACACGCTTCTGTTCGGCGCTGACGGCACGGCTCAGCTGCGCCTCGACTGCAATCGCGCCAGGGGCACCTGGTCGGCCAGAGCGGCCGCCGATCCCGGCAGCGGCAGCCTGAGCTTCGGGCCCCTGGCCACCACCCGCGCCCTCTGTCCGGCTCCCAGCCTGGGCGAGCGTCTGGGCGCCCAGGTGCCCTATGTGCGCACCTACCTGCTGAAGGACGGAAGGCTGTATCTGAGCCTGCTGGCCGATGGCGGCATCCTGGTCTGGGAGCCCCTGAAGGAAGGGGGCGGGCCCTCACGGACCCCCGACCATCGCTCTGACAGGTTCACCCGGCGGCCAGAAAGGGCAGATCGAGGCTGTCGCTCGTGTCGCTCAGCCGGTGGTCGTGCGGATTGCGCATGAAGGAGGTGTCCGAGACCATCAGCGCGTCGTAGCCCGCGTCCCAGTCGGCCCAGGATCCTGCCGTCCATGCCAGTCTTGCCCGCCGCCCGATCAACACCTATGGACATCCTGGCGGCGCTTCGCAGCGACTACCGAACCTTTCCCCACCAGCAGAGTTTTGATCTCTACGCCTCCGACGTCTTTTTCAAAGATCCTCTAACGCAATTTCACGGCATCACTCGCTATCAGCGGATGATTGCATTCATTGAGAGATGGTTTCAGGATGTGAATTTACAACTGCATGCCATCGATCAGGTGGATGACACCATCCACACCCGCTGGACGCTGAACTGGACAACCCCCTTGCCGTGGCAACCGCGCATTGCCATTCCTGGCCGCAGTGAGCTGGTTCTGAATCAGGCCAATCTGATCAGTTCGCATCTTGATGTCTGGGATTGTTCGCCCTGGAATGTCGTACAGCAGCACTTCACGTCCAGGCGGCCTGCGTAGCCGAGGCCATGCGCGTCAACCACTGACCTGCCAGGAGCGTGTCGCGCCCAGATCAGCGTCCAGCCTCTTCAGAGACGCCCTGAAACCTGCCCAGATCCAAGTGACAGCTCAAGATCTGGGTGAGGGACTGTGGAATGGTCAAGCTCATGTCCTTCTGCCCCTTGAACCCGGAACAGAGCCTGCTGCTGCGGCTCTCACCGGTGGTCTGGTTGTCGCGGAGCACCTGGCTCTGTTCGATGCGAGCTGTGCGTCATCACACCAGTCCGATCAGCTCAGTATCGGCCGCCTGGGTGGCTTTTCTCGGCCGGCCCCGCAGGTGCTGCGGCGCCTCAGCAGGGGGGGTTCCGCAGGCCTGCCTGCTCCGCCACCAACGCTTCCAGCCCTCCGCGGCGACCGGCCGGTGCAGCCCGGCACCTTTGCGCCAAAGGACGCCACCTGGGTGCCGCTGAACAGATCGAAGTCAACACAACGGCCGCTGGCTGGATCGAGCCCATAGGCCCGCCGCAGGGCACGGGACGATCGCTATGGCCACCAATAGTAGCTACCATTGGTAGCTACCTGATCAAGGGCGCCCATGGACACCGCACGTCTGTTTCAATCGGGCCGCAGCCAGGCGGTGCGACTGCCGAAGGACTATCGCTTCAGTGGCAGCGAGGTGGTGGTGAAGCATTTCGGCAACGGGGTGCTGCTGCTGCCCATGGATGACCCATGGCAAACCCTGGAGGCGGGACTGGCGGCCTTTGAACCGGGATTTGTGATCACGCGTGAGCAGCCGGAAGAGCAGATCCGGGAGCCGATCAGCCCATGATCCTGCTCGATACCAACATCTGTATTTACATCATCAATGCCAAACCAGCAGCGGTGCTGGAGCGTTTCAAGTCCTACCGCATGGGTGAGATCGGCCTGAGCAGTGTGGTGGCCGCTGAACTGGCTTTTGGTGTGGCCAAGAGTGGCTCAGCCCGCAACCGTCAGGCCCTGGAGTTGTTTCTGGCCCCACTCACACTGCTGCCCTTTGACGAGCGCGCCGCCTGGGCCTGCGGCGGCCTTCGCGTGGAGCTGGAACGCCGTGGCACGCCGATCGGCGCACTTGACATGATGATCGCCGCCCATGCCCTGAGCCAGCAGGTCCCATTGATCACCAACAACAGCCGCGAGTTTGCCCGGGTGCCTGGGCTGCATGTTGAAAACTGGGTGGCTGGGGGGTAAGGGTTGATGGAGGATGTTGCCGCCGGAGATGCGCTGGGAACAGGCGGAGATCTGCTGAAAGAGATGGCTCCAGGCTGATGCAGCGGATCAGGGAGGTCCGCCATGCTTCGGTGGTCCGGCGCTCATGGCAACACCTTGAGCTGGAGCAGCTGGGCTGCTTGCTTCAGTCGGCGGTCAAAGCAGGCGAAGGTGAGCGACTGATCGATGTTGACCTGCAGTTCGTGGGCGGCCGCAAGTGGGGGTCCCCCTGTTTCGAGGACAAGTCGGTAAGGGTCACGCCATGACCACCTCAAAGTTCAATGTGGGTGGGGGGGTCTTTCACGACAGCCTTCCGGCGAAGTAGGGGCCACTTTTGATGGCTGGTGCCAGCTGCTCCGCCTACCTACCGGCCGACCCCGGCAGGAGCTGCCACCAGAGGCCTGGGCTCAGCAGCTGAGCCCCTCCCCCAGAAACCCATCCCCCCAGCCCACCGCCGCCCCCCAGTTCTCCGCCTCACTCAGGCCCGAACGGCGGGTGGGCTTGAAGCTGTGGTCCCCGCTGGGGATCCAGCCCAGCTGCACCGCCGGGGAGAGGCTGTAGGTCTCCACCTCCTCCCGCCGCCCGAAGCTGTCGCGCTCCCCCTGCAGGATCAGGGTGGGCGTGCGCAGGGCGGCCAGGTGCTCGGTGCGCAGCTGCAGCGGCTTCCCCGGCGGGTGGAAGGGGTAGCCCAGGCACAGGCAGCCGCGCACCCCGTCGCTGGTGGCAAGCTCATCGATCAGCAGGCTGGCCACCCGCCCGCCCATCGACTTGCCACCGATGAACAGCGGGCGCTCCGGGTGCTGCGTCGTCTCCAGCCGCACCTGCTCACGAAAAGCCTCCTGCAGCACCGGCATCCGGTCGGGCCCCTGGCGGCGGCCTGTTTCGCGCATCCGTGCCATGTAAGCAAACTCGAAGCGCACCACCCGTCAGCCCCGCTGCGTCAGGCCGCCGGCGATGGCCTCCATGAAGGGGCCGTCGATCAACCGGGGCGCTCCAGACGCTGCAGCCGCAGCTCGCAGACCGAGGCGATGGCCTCGAAGTCGGCATTGAAACTCACCAGCACGGCGTCGTGGTGCAGGGCCACGGCGGCCACCAGCAGATCCAGGCTCAGCACGGTGCGGCCGACCTGGCGGCAGGCCTGGCCCAGGCCGATCGCCCGCTGCCACAGGTCCGTGGGGGTGGAGAGCGTGGGCAAGGTGGCGAACTGCGCCTCCAGCAGGCGGGCCTCCTCGGGCCGGGCGGAGCGGAGCACCTCGAAGAGCACCGGCTCCGCCAGATGGGCCTCGGGGTCCAGGACGAAGGGCGCGATGAACTGCTTCAGCGCGGCCGGGCTGCGGGCCCGGGTGAAGTCGATCCAGAGGCTGGTGTCGAGCAGCAGGGTCATGAGGCGAACTTCTGAGCCCGCTGGCGCTCGCGCTCCTGGTCGGCCTCAAAGGTTTCCAGCTCCACGCCCCACTCGCCGCTGAGGAAGCGCTGAGCCACCTGGGCCCGGCGCCTCTGCTGCAGGGCCTCCTCCATCAGACGGCGAATGGCGGGCCCCTTCTTGCGCTCACCCGTGATGTCCAGGATTTCGGCCATCTCCGTTTCGGACAACTCGACGGTCACTTTCATGGTTTCAGTATCCAGGAGTCCGAGTCTCCGGTCAGCATGGCAGCCCTCGTAGCTTCTTGTCTCCGCTGCATCGAGCTGGCAAGCCTCACCCCCCCAGCACCCCCCGCAAAAAACCATCACTCCACGCCACCGCCGTGGCCCAGTTCTCCGCCTCGCTCAGCCCCGAACGGCGGGTGGGCTTGAAGCTGTGGTCGCCGCTGGGGATCCAGCCCAGCTGCACTTCCGGCGAGAGGCTGTAGCCCTCCACCTCCTCGCGGCGCCCGAAGCTGTCCCGCTCCCCCTGCAGGATCAGGGTGGGCGTGGTCAGGGCGGCCAGGTGCTCGGTGCGTAGCTGCAGCGGTTTGCCGGGCGGGTGGAAGGGGTAGCCCAGGCACAGGCAGCCGCGCACCCCGTCGCTGGCGGCCAGCTCCTCCACCAGCAGGCTGGCCACCCGCCCGCCCATCGACTTGCCGCCGATGAACAGGGGCCACTCCGGGCTGGCGCTTTTCTCCAGCCGCACCTGCTCACGAAACGCCTCCTGCAGCACCGGCATCCGGTCGGGCCCCTGGCGGCGGCCCGTCTCTCGCATCCGGGCCATGTAGGCAAACTCGAAGCGCACCACCCGCCAGCCCGCCGCGGCCAGCCCGGTGGCGATGGCCACCATGAACGGGCTGTCCATCGGCGCTCCAGCCCCATGGGCCAGCAGCAGGGTGGCCGGGGCGGTGTCGGGGCCGTCGATCAACCGTGGCGCGGAGATTGGGGCCTGAGCCGTCATGGCCAGATCCTGGTGGAGCCGCCGGCCCTCCGTCCATTCCGCCGGGGCCAGGCCAGCGGACAGCAGGCGCCGGTCGGCGTCGCTTGCGAGGATCTCGCTCACCGCTTCGGCCAGCAGCGAAGCGATCGGCTTGTGCTCCAGCGAGGCCACATAAGGGTCTTGCGCAGCCGCTCGTGATCGGCCGGAAAGCGATCGATCAGCCTTTGCGACATGCTCCAGCTCTGAGGCGACAACAGAGGGGAGCATCGCGCCTGAGCCTCGTAGCAGGCGTTGGCCCAAGGTCGGGGTGACGAGACCATCCGCGCAGGGCGGGTCAAGCCGTGGTGAAGGTCTGAGGATCAGCCCACGGCCTCCACATGCTCTCCGTAGGCCGCCAGGGTGCGATCGGCGCTGAGCATCCGAAGGCCTTCCACCTGGGCCTGCACCACCAGCAGGCGGTCGAACGGGTCGCGGTGGATCCAGGGCAGGTGCTGCACGGCCAGCGCGTGTTCGGCGCGCACTGGCAGCTCGCGGAACCCTTGGCCAAGCAGACCCAGGCGCAAGGCGGAAGCCTCCACCTGGAAATCGGCTCGCCCGAGCGACGACTTGATGGCCACCTCCCACAGGCTCACCACGCTGAGCACCACCGGCTGGGCCGGATCTGCCAGAAGGCTGGCCACAGCAGCGGGCAACCGCTTCGGTTCGATCGCCCACCAGAGCAGCAGCTGGGTGTCGAGGAGCAGGGCCTGGGGTTCGGTGGGGGTCACTCCTGCGGGATCAGCCGAACAGGGCGTCGATCTCGCTGGCGAAGTCGGCCTTGAGATCCGCTCGGGCCACGGCAGCACCCTGGAGGAACCCGCCGCGGCGAATCTCTGAGGTTTCTTGCACGGGTACCAGCCGCACCAGCGGCCGGCCGGCTTTGGCGATCACCACCTCCTCCCCCTCGAGGGCCTGGGCCACGTAGCGAGAGAGGTGGGTCTTGGCGTCGTGGAGGTTCACCTGCATGGCCAGGGCCCGCAATGGGATCAGCTTAGTCTGTGTGCGGCTAAGTCAAGTCCATCGGGAATGAAGCCGAGTGAACCCGAGAGGAAGAAGATCCTCATGAAACCTGCCGACCCGATAGGCCCCGCAGGAGGAGTAAACGAGTCAGTCTGCGGTGCTGCTGGAGCAACTGAGCTCAGCCCCGAACGCCTGGTGGGCTTGAAGCTGTGGTCGCAGCTGGGGATCCAGCCCAGCTGCTCCACCAGCAGGCTGGCCACCCGCCCGCCCATACCTGCCCGCCCATCGCCATGCCGCCGATGAACAGCGGCCGCTGCGGGCTCACGCCCCTCTCCAGCCGCACCTGCTGGCGGAACGCCTCCTGCAGCACCGGCATCCGGTCGGGTCCCTGGCGGCGGCCCGTCTCGCGCATCCGGGCCATGTAAGCAAACTCGAAGCGCACCACCCGCCAGCCCGGCGGCGATGGCCGCCAGGAACGGGCTGTGCATCGGCGCCCCGGCCCCATGGGCCAGCAGCAGGGTGGCCGGGGCGGCGTCGGGGCCGTCGAGCAGGCGGGGGTCGGGGTCAAGGGTCGGAGTCATGGGTGGATCCTCGTGGAACCAGCGGGATCTGCCAGCCGCGTGATGCCCACCGTTGATGGCATCAGGGAATCAACAGTTCCCTGTAATCGCCGCTCCTGGTGGCCGCAACAGCGGCCATCACGGCTTCCGTGGCCTGCCGAATCCTGGGCCAGCTGGTGGTGGTCAGGACAAGGATCGCGATGCTGCGGTCCTGGAGGTTCTGCTGCTAACGAAGGTTGGTATCGGTTGTCATCAGCAGCTCGTAACCCTCCTGCTCCGCCAGCCGGATCAGCTCGCCATTGGTGACGGTCGACCAGCCCAACTCGTAAGCCGTGGCAACGATGTGGCCATCCAGATACCGGCGCAGGGGAACGGGTGTCCCCTGATCAAACAGGATCCGCACTCAGACCACCGTCGCGGCCGTGCTCCTAGCGACATGCTCCAGAACCAGCCGGGCCTGCACGACACTGACGCCAGGGAACAGCTCGACGAACTCCTGAACGGAAACGCCATCTTCCAGATTTTCGAACAGGGCTGCCACCGGAATCCGAGAACCGCGAAACACCCAGGCACCACTGACGCGCAAAGGATCCTTCTCCACGGCAGGGCAATCCGCCCAGGCCAGATCCGATCCAGTGGTCACAGGTCCAGCCGGCAGCCGATGCGTTCAGGGTAGACAGCCCGTTTGTTGGCGTTCGGGCGCAGGACGGGATAGGTTCCGCCATCCCCTCGTCAGGTCTTGGTTCGTTTGGCTGGCCATGCCGACCGGCCCCCTCCACGGCAGCTCCAGCCAGCCCCGCAGGGCCAGATCCAGCTCGATCAACAGCTGGGGCTCCAGCTGGCCCACCACACCGCCCAGGGCGGCCAGGGGCAGAGCGTGACGCTGGGATGGGCCTGCAGCCAGCGGTCCGCCTGCACCACCACGGCGGGGCGTGGCTTGCCGGCGTAAACCCTGCCAGGGTCATGCCGTCCAGTCGGGCCAGTCGGGCACCTCTCGCTCCATTGGGGCGACTCCGACGTGGCCAGCCGCATCGACTGCTGCCGGGCCTCCTCGCCGTCCCCGCGGCGCACCAGAATCCGGGGGCCTGCCTCCCTGCCATGGGCGCGATCCTGCTTACCGTTCTGACCGTGCTGCTGGGCTACGGCCTGGGCAAGGGTGTTCCCCGGCTGGTGCAGGGCTCCGGCCGCCTGGCGCGCCGCTCCCGCTTCACCCAGCTGGCCTTCGGGGTTCTGCTGCTGTTGCCCTGGCTGGTGGGGATCGCCCTGGTGGTGCAGCTGCCCCTGCGCCCGGTGCTGCTGCTGCCGGCGATCGGCTACGCCGCTGACATGGCGCTCGGCCGCCGCAAGCTGGGTCTGTAGCCGGCCCCGCTGGGCCGCCCCTCAGCGCGGCAGCTGGGATTCCAGCTCCCGCAGCCGCTGCTCCAGGGCTTCGATGCGATCGAGATAGGTGAGGGCCAGGGCCATGCCGGAGACATTGAGGCCGAAGTCGTCGCGCAGGCGGGCGGCGCGGCGGGCCAGGGTGAGGGTGCGGCTGTGGAAAGTCCAGGTGGGTTCACTGCCCCCGGCCACCTGGAACACACCGAACTGAACCAGTTCGATCACCTCCTCCTGCACCAGCCCCGAGGCGGAGAGCAACTCCTCCAGGGGCAGCGGGCTTTCGTTGTCGTCGGGAATCAGCAGATCGTCAGCCATCGGTGGGAACTCCTTCGAGATGGAGGCGGGGGTGGAAGGACGAGGCGTCGGCCAGTTGCTGGAACAGCTCCCGTTCCCGCTCACTGAGCTCCGGCGGCATCACGATCTGGAGCACACCGTAGAGATCGCCGGCTCCCTCGCGCCGGTGGGGCAGGCCCTTGCCGGCCAGGCGCAGCTTCTGGCCGTTGCGCATGCCCGGCTGCACCCGCACCCGGGCGGTGCCATCGAGGCTGGGGAGGGTGATCTCGGCGCCGAGGGCGATCTCCCAGGGAGCGATCGGCACGTCGAGATAGAGGTCATGGCCCACGGCCCGGAAGCGGGGGTGGGGCTTCAGATGGATGTCCAGATACAGATCCCCGGCCGGCCCCCCACCGATCCCCGCCCCACCCCGACCAGGCACCCGCAGCCGCTCCCCCTCGATCACGCCGCGGGGCACCCGGATCCGGCCGGAGCGGGTCTCCCGCTGCACCCGGCCATCGCTCTGCAGGGTCGGCACGCTCAGGTTGAAGGACACCTCGGTGCCCTGGGCCGCCTGCTCGAGGGTCAGCTCGGTGGCCACCTCCAGGTCCTGGCCGCGGATGGGCACCGGCCCCGCCGGGCGCCCCCAGCCCCCGGCGCCGAAGCCCATCTGCTCGAACAGATCGGCCAGATCCACCTCCTGCGGCTGGCCGCCGTCCCGCCGGAAGCGTGTCTCCCAGTCGGGGGAGGGGTGGAACTCCTCCCCGGGGCGGTGGCGGCCGAGATCGTCGTAGGCCTGGCGTTTCTCCGGATCGGAGAGGGTCTGGTAGGCCTCGCTGATCGCCTTGAAGCGGTCCTCGGCGCCCTCTTCCTTGGCCACATCCGGGTGGTAACGCCGCGCCAGCCGCCGGTAGGCCTTCTTGATGTCCTCGGCGCTGGCGTCCCGCTCCACCTCCAGCGCGGCGTAGTAATCCTTGAACTTCATGGCACCTGCCTCTCCCCGGCCACCGCGGCGAAGCGGCCAGGCTTGATTCTGCACCCCGCGGAGGAAGTCTTCAGAGCGGCGTGTTGCCCGCCACCCAGGTGCCGTGGCCGCCGCTCCACTCCCGTTTCCAGAAGGGGGCGTGGTGCTTGAGCTCCTCCAGCAGCTCCGCCACGCAGCGCAGCGCCGGGCCGCGGCGATCGGCCGCCACCGCCACCAGCACGATCGCCTCCCCCGGCAGGATCCGCCCCACCCGGTGCACCACCAGCACGGCCCCTACCCCATGGCGCCCGGCGCAGGCGGCGGCGATGGCCTGAAGCTGGGTCTCGCTCATGCCCGGGTAGTCCTCCAGCTCCAGGGCCTCCAGGGGGGCGCCGCTGGCGGTGCTGCCGCGGACGCGGCCGATGAAATGCCCCTCAGCGGCGGGGCTGTCGGCGGCGGTGGCGGCGCTCTGGCTCTGCCAGGCCTCCAGCAGCGCCAGGGGCTGGAAGGGCCTGCTGAGGATCCGCACCTCAAGGCGGGGCCGGCTGGTGGTGGCCGCGTCCATGGCTCAGCCTCCGGTGATCGGCGGCAGGAAGGCCACCTCGTCGCCGGGATTCAACGGGGTGTCGGCGGGGGCGAAGGCGTGGTTGATGGCCACGCGGATGGTGGCGGGGAATTCGGCGGCCTGCCCGGGCGGGGCCTCGCCCAGGGCCAGTTGCCGCCAGAGGTCGGCGGGGGTCAGCGGGCAGCCGTCGGCCGCCAGGGGCAGGCTGCGCTCGGACCAGCCGGCCCGCTCCCGCAGGGCGGCGAACAGGCGCACGCGCACCATGGCCGCGACGGCGCTTTGCTGGCTGGCCATGGCGTCCTTGCTGGTGGGACTCCAGCGTGACCGACGGTGGCCACGATCCCAGCGTCCCCCGGGACAGGCGGTTGGTTGGACGCGAACAGCGTTGAAGGGATCGCCACAGCCGTCGTCAGATCACCACCTGCGCCGATCCCGGCAGGAGATGGAAAAAGGTTGTGTGATAACAAACAAAGCAATGGCTGCCAACTAAACGCCTCTCGATGATCCAGTCTTCCCCGGCGACGGATGTGATCCGAACGAACGCGCTGGGGGTCAGCGGAAACGGGGGTGAGAGCGCAGGGGCCGAGCTCGTGCGTTTCGTCGGTCCAGCGGGTGTGGAGCCGCTGGTGTTCCTCAAGCGAGAGGGCCCGGCCGTCGGGTGTGAACACCCGGGCATCGGCGTGGCGGAACAGCCTGGCGATCCGACTGCCGGACTCACCTGCGGCGACGCCTTGGTCTCCACCCATTGGGTTGGTGCAGCGCGGGCTGGAGCGGCTTGAAGCGCCAGGTCCATCAGGCCTGCCGCGTCCAGTCGTCGGTGAGCAGGCCGCAGAAGCCCCAGTTCTCCCCTTCTGCTCCCGGGTGGCGCCGCGGGTGATCTGGATGTTGACGGAGGGCATCCCTTCACCCGGTCCGTGGGCGTAGCACGAGGTCGTTCTGCAGGCTGCCGAACAGGCGGCGCCCAGCCCTGTCAGGCGTTCCCCTCCAGTGCACCATCCGATCACTCCTGCATGGGGTGATGGTCGACCGGCCTGAGCGGCTGGAACCCGAAGGGCTGGCGCGGGAGATCCCGGTGCTGCTCTCGGTCTGTCTGCTGAAAGCCTGATTGCAGGTCTGCTTCAGAGGCAGTGGGAGCTCAGCTCTGGAGGGTTTTCAGTTTCATGCTGCTGAACTCCAGCACGAGTGTCCGGCGAAATTCCGGAGGGAGCGCTCGCCAGTCGCAGTCCATCAGGGCGCCCTGAATCGCATCGGCCTCGATCGCTCCCACCTGTGCCAGTTCGGCGCGGCTGGTGATGCCGATGCCGGCCAGCCAGGCGGCACTCTTCGGGCCCAGATTACGCAAGCCTTGAAGTTCCGTGATGGCTGATCTGCTGGCAGTTTTCAATGGCCGAAGTTCAGGCCTTCTCGGCAATGATGGCATCGCGGCCCTTGTCCCTTTTCCCATCGGGCTTGTTCATGACCTCCGCGAGAATGATGCGGCACCCTAGGCCCCGGAGGATGAGTTCCGTTTGCTGCGGTGTATGGGAGTCGTAAGAGAACTCCTGGCCGAACATGACATCGGTGAACGGGGGCTGGGCGGAGCCACCCACGCTGAGCATGAGCCTGCCGCCTGAGGGCAGCGCGTCCACCACCCGGTGCAGGATCGGTTCATGCAGCGTCCGCGGCAGATGAAAAAGTGCGTCCCAGATCAGGGCCCCTTGGAAACCTGCCGCCGGCCTGTAGGTCTCCATCGCTGAGAGCCGCCACTGCTCCCGCGGCAGCCGGCGGCGTGCGATGGCCAGCATCGCCTCCGACTGATCCACTCCCAGCACCCGGCGCCCCCGGGACACGATGTGTTCCGCCATCGGACGCCCCGTCCCGCAGCCCAGGTCGAGCAGGGTGCTGCCCGGCGGTGCCGCCGACAGCACCGCCTCGATGTAGTCACGCTCCCGCCCGTAGAACCCGCTGCGGGCTGTATCCCACTGGGTGGCAATGCTGTTGTAGGCCGTCCTGTTCATGGGCAGGCCTCCTGGTTGCTCCTGGACCGGATCTGCTTGTCTGAGTTCATCCGCCGCCTTGGTGCTGGTGATCTCCCGCTTGGGGCCGGTGAATGCCTCGAAGAGGCGGCGATGATCGGTGTAGGACCAGGCGTCCTGCCGCTGGTAGTAGCCCGTCACCCACTCCTGCAGATCGGCGAGCATGGCGTCCTGGGCCTCCTTCGTGGCGTACTTGTGGGGCTCCCACGGCCGGCGCCGATTGTTGTCCAGGCAGGCGGAAAGGCCCGGGTTGAGGAACACGAGTTCGGTGCAGCGGCCGGCCGCCACTTCCACCAGCTCCCCGTAGCAACCTTCGATCACCCAGCGCGGGTAGGAGGCCAGAAACGTTTCCAGCGACGCCCGCACGTCTGCCGGTCGGCGCTCCACAGCGACCGTGTCGGCTTCCCACACGATGGTGTCCAGATCCAGGTGGGCCAGCCCATGGACCCGGGCCAGAGCGCCGGCGAAGGTGGATTTGCCGGAACCCGAATTGCCGAATACGAGCACGTTCATCGTCCGTCGTGGCGTCTCCACCGCCTCACTGGATGACGATCACCATTCTGTCAGGGCCGATCAGGTCTCCCCCCTGCTCCGAGGCACACGCTGTCTGTCGCTCAGTTGATCTCCATGCCGACTGGATTCGGCCGCAGCGTGTAGGTCCACTTGTTTCCCGTCGTGGAAAGGTGCCCGCCGGTGGCAAGTGCCTGAACGAGAGCACCGACCGCTATGGCCCTCAGTACAACGACTGGCAGGTGGTGGTGGGTGTGAGTTTCATCAATGACCAGAGCGCTTCATATTGCGCCACGGAGAGGGACAGATTCGTCTCCATCAGCTTCCCCATCGGCGTGCCGGGTGCAGCGGTGGCGCCGATCTTTGTGTTGAGCCCGGCCATCCCCTGACACATCTGCTCGATGGTGGGATTCAGGTCCGTCTTCTCGGCCCTGGCAGGGCCGACCTGCAGGGCCAGGGGCATCAGGCTGAGGAGAACAGCCAGCCATGGAACCTGGCTGCCACCGTGCTGTGGGGATGCCCCCGGAGTGGCGCGGGTGGGAGTGAGGCTCACGGGGGTGCTGAACGGGTCGGGGCACCGTAACGCCAGCGAAGGAAGGCAACAAGCCGGCAAAGGCACCATCGCAGCGCTTGGTGCAACGCGGCTGCCTCTGCTGTGACGGTCGTCAGCGATGGAGATGGCGGAGCAGTTTCTCCAGCTCCAGCTCCCACTCCCCTTTCACAAAGCTGTGCCAGCGGCCGTGCCCCGGCAGCAGCCAGCGCACGTCGAGATCGCGCAACCGCTCCACCGACCGCAGCTGCTCCTGCCAGTTCCACCAGCAGTGGCGGCGCGAGGCCACCAGCCCCGCTGGATCCACGCCCCACCACAGGTGGTCGCCGCTGAACAGCACCGTGCCGGCGAACAGCAGCGCCACCGAGCCGGCGGTGTGCCCCGGCACGGGCACCACCAGCAGGTCGTCGTCGAGCTGCTGGCGCTCCGTGCCCTCGATGCGATGTTCCGCCTCGGGGGCCGCGTCCGCATCGGCGGTGTGGATCCAGCGCCCGGCGCCGAAGCGATCGGCCCAGGCGCTGTGGTCAGCCACGTCGTCGCGGTGGCTGAGCAGAATCCGGCTCACCCCGCCCTGGGCCTCGATCCGCCGGGCCAGGGCGGCGCTCCAGCGGGGGGAATCGATCAGCACGTTGTCGGGGCGGCCATCCGCTCGCCGCCGGGTGATCAGCCAGCTGCTCGCCCCGAAGCTCTTGCGCGACGCCCAGCCGCAGTAGTGCACCTCGCCTTGCGGCAGGGCCGTCACCAGGGCCGGGAAGCCATCGGCCGGCGTCTGGGCCAGCAGCTGCTTCGGGGCGCCGATCGCCGCCACCGGGCAGGCCTGCAGGGCCAGCAGCGCCTGGCGGGTGGCCGCGTCGTCCTCCGGCTGGGCCCACACATGTGACGTGCTGCCGGTGGGGGCGAAGTGGGCCGGATCGAACTGCCAGCAGGTGCCGCAGTCGATGCAGCTGCCATCCACGTAGAACGCCCCTGGCACGTTGGCGGCCAGGCGCTGGTCGGGACGGGCCATGGAAGGGCGGCGGCGACACCCCCCAGCCTGGGCGAACATTCGCCCTGTCGTTCAGATCCTCCCTGCACAGTCCTAGCCTCAGCAGTGATGGCCCATGCCCTGGTGCTGCTGGCGAGCGCATCGCGCGTCGAGGCGCTGCTCGACTGGCTCGATCGGCAGGCCCTGGCTGTGGCCGGCCTGCCCCTGCTCGTCACCGCCGACCTGGCCCGCCGGCTGCAGGAAAATGCGCGCACGGCGGCCCTGCCGGTCACGGCCGTGGCGGCCCTCGCCGAGGGCGGCGACATCCAGATCGCCGCCCGCGTGCTCGACGGCCAGGCGGCCCTGGTGGTGGCCTTTCTCGATCCGCAGGCTCTCCCCGGGCCGCCACCCGACCTGCGGCTGCTGCTGCGCGCCTGTGAGCAGGCCGCAGTGCCCCTGGCTCTCACTGCCGCCAGCGCCGACCTGGCCCTGCGCGGCCTGGCCCACGGCCGTTCCGCCTACCTGCTGTTCAATCCCGTGGCCGGCCAGGGGGATGCCAACAGCGACCTGGCCCTGATCCGCTCGATCCTCGAGCCCCAGCTGCAGCTCACCGTGCTGGTGACCCGGCCCGAGGGCGATCCGGCCCAGCAGACCCGGGAGCTGGTCGCCCTGCTGCAGGCGCGCGCCCTCGGCGAAGCGGGCACGGTGATGATCATCGCCTGTGGTGGCGACGGCACCGTGTCGGCCGTGGCGGGGGCAGTGGCCGGCACCGGCATTCCCTTCGGGGTGATTCCCCGCGGCACCGCCAACGCCTTCGCCGCGGCGCTTGCCATCCCCTCCGACCTGGTCGGCGCCTGCGAAACCATCCTCGCCGGCCACACCGTGGTGGTGGATGCGGCCCGCTGCAACGACGTGCCCATGACCCTGCTGGCCGGCCTCGGCTTCGAGGCGGGCATGGTGGATCGGGCCACGCGGGAGCTCAAGTCCATGCTCGGCCTGCTGGCCTACATGCTCGCCGGCGCCCAGCAGCTCGTGGCCCAGCAGCCGTTCCAGGCCCGCATCGAGATCGATGGGGCCGTCACCGAGCTGCAGGCCGCCGCCATCACCGTGGCCAACGTGGCCCCCGCCTCCTCCGTGCTGGCCCAGGGATTCGGGCGGGTGATCCCCGACGACGGCCTGCTCGAGGTCACCATCGCCTCCCCTGCCTCCCGGCTGGCGGGGCTCAACGCCCTCGCCTCCCTGCTGGCCTCCGCCGTGGTTCAGTCCCCCACCAACCGTCCCGACCTGCTCTGCCTGCGGGCCAGGCACCTCACGATCAGCACCGACCCGCCCCAGGAGCTGGTGATCGACGGCGAGATGGTGGCAGCCAACCCCGTGACCTTCACCTGCCTGCCCGGCGCCCTGACGGTGTTCGCACCGCTGCCGCCGCTGTGAACCTCGCCTCCGAGGCGGGTGTCGCCACCAAGATCCGCCGCATGGAGGAGCGGGTGCGCTGGGGCCACCCCGCCCTGGCCCGCCGCGGTATCGACCCCTGCCGCCTGGCGATCGAGGGGGATCCGGGAGAGCCGGAGGCCTTCGCGTTCCTCGTGCTCGGCGACAGCGGCACCGGTCGCCATCGCCGCGATCGCCCCCAGCGGCGGGTGGCCGAGCAGCTGCTCGCCCATGGCGGCGATGCCCGTTTCCTGCTCCACACCGGCGACGTCGTCTACCAGGTGGGCTCCAGCGAGCAGTACAGCAACAACTTCATCCGTCCCTACCGGGAGTGGATCGTCGGCGGTGAGGACTGGCGCCGGCTCCGCTACGACCAGCTGGTGTTCCGGGTGCCGTTCCTGCCGGTGCCCGGCAACCACGACTACTACGACCTGCCTTTGCCGCTGGGCCTGCTCTCCGGCCTCACGGCGCCGCTGCGCCGGTTGATGCGCTCCTGGATCGACCTCGACGTGGGCTGGCACGGGTCCTACGTGGGCGAGGCCTGGGCCCGTGCCTTCCTCGACATGCTCGCCGACGTGCCCGAGGACCGCCTCGGCGACCATCTGGATGCCACCCGCACCGCCACGGCCGACGGGACCCGCTGCCTCGGCTACCGGCCCGGGCGCTTCACCCGGCTGCCCCACCGCCACTACAGCTTCCGCTGGGCTGGGGTCGACGTGTTCGCCCTCGACTCCAACACCATCAACCAGCCCCTGCCGGCGGGGCCCCGGGAGGACGACGGGCTGCGCCACCGCCGCCGCGTCCTCGACGCCGAGCGGGCGGCCCTGCTGCGCTCCCTCGACGAGTGGGGGGCCGACGAGGACACCCTCGACGATCGGGCCGCCAAGGCCGAGCAGCTGGATGAGCAGATCCGCGACATCGACAAGCAGCTCGCCGGCGGTCCCGTGGTGGTCGACCAGGCCCAGCTCGACTGGTTCGCCGACGCCCTGATCGCCTCCTGGCGCAACCCGGCCGTGCGGGGCCGGCTGCTGGTGCTGCACCACCCCCCCTACGTCACCGAGGCGAGCAAGTGGGACCAGGGCCAGACCCTCGCCGTGCGAGCCCGGCTGCGCCAGGCGCTGGATCGGGTGGCCGCGGCCCTCGGCGACCTCCCGGCCGGCCGCCCTCTGATCGATCTGGCCTTCAGCGGCCATGCCCACTGCCTGGAGGTGCTGCGCACCGCCGACACCGGCCACGGCGATGCTGGCATCCCCTGGGTGATCTGCGGCGGCAGCGGCTACAGCCTGCGCCGCCAGCGGCCGGAGGGCCCCGAACTGCGCGAGGGGCCGCCCGGCGACCAGCGCGTCGTGGCCCGCTCCCGTCTGTTTCTTGGCCGCAGCGGCCGGGGCTCCTCCCTGCGCCGTGCCTACTCCGCCCTGCGGGTCGAGGTGGCCGCCGGCACGCCGCTGCGGATCACGCTCACCCCCCTGGTGGCAGAGAAGGCGGGCGGCCGCTGGCAGGCCCACCAGCTGCCGGGGATCCCGCCCTGATCCGGCGGGCCCTTCACAATGGCGAGGCCGCCGTTGCCCCGGTCTTGAGCCTCGCCATCGCCCTGCTCACGGTGTCCGACACCCGCACCCTCGCCGAGGATCCCTCCGGTGATGCCCTGCAGCAGCGGCTGGACGTCGCCGGCCACCGGCTGCTGGAGCGCACCCTGGTGCCCGACGACCGCTACCGCATCCGGGCCGAGATCAGCCGCTGGATCGCCGATCCGGCCGTGCAGGTGGTGATCAGCTCCGGCGGCACCGGCCTCACCGGCCGGGACGGCACCCCCGAGGCGGTGGCGCCCCTGCTCGACAAGACGATCGAGGGCTTCGGCGAGCTGTTCCGGGTGCTCTCCTTCGAGACCATCGGCACCAGCACCCTGCAGAGCCGAGCCCTGGCCGGGGTGGCCAACGGCACGGTGGTGTTCGTGCTGCCCGGCTCCCTCGATGCGGTGACCACCGCCTGGGACCGGCTGATCCGCGCCCAGCTCGATACCAGCACCCGCCCCTGCAACCTGGTGCAGCTGCTGCCAAGGCTGATGGAGCACTGATGGCGGCCTCCCTCCTGCGGCGGCTGCGGTCCTTGCTGCTGGGGGTGGGTGCCCTGTTGCTGGCGGCCCTGCTGGCCCTGCCCGCCCGGCCGGCGGTGAGCCCCGCTGCATTGGAGGGATCCACGCCGGCAGGGGCCGACCGGGACGCCCCCGGGCAGCGCTTCTCCGCGGGCAGCTACGAGCAGGCCAAGGTGCGGATCCTCGGGATCCCCGCCCTCACGGTGGCGGCCCCGGTGGTGGGCGATCAGGGCGATGCCCCCGATGCCAGCCGTCGCGCTCAGGTGATCGAGGGCAATCTCGACCTCCTCTACGACCCCACCGCCCTGTGCAGCGACGGCGAGTGGATCGCGGAGGGGATTCTGCTGCGGGTGCTGGGGGATCGGCAGGACCGGGCCTGCGTGAATTCCCCCCTTCAGGAACGCCGCGGCAGCCATCCCGAGGTGACGGTGAACCGGCGCCGCCTGCCCGGTGGCGAGGTGGTGCTGGAGGCGGTGGTGCCGGAGCGCAGCGAGCCCCTGTCCCTGCTCACGGTCACCTATGCCGATGCGGCCCTCAACGGAACCAACGCCTGGGATCTGGCCGAACGCTGGCGCCGCCGTCTCGAGAGCCGTCTGCTCTATGCCCGCAAGGCGACGGGGCCTGAGGCCCTCGTCCGGCGCTGGCGCACCCTGCTGCTGCTCGAGCTGCTGCTGCTCGCGCTCACGGCGGTCAGCTTCTGCCTCTGGCGCCGCAACCGGCTGCGGGTGTCCGCCGACCCCTCGCGGCAACGCTGGCGCCTGCTCGGGCAGCTGCTGCTGCTGCTGGTGCTGGTCGAACTCACGGCCGTCGTCGCCCTGGCGGTGATGGCCGTTCCCGGGGAGGTGCCCCTGGGCCTGGAGCTCCTCTTCCAGCCGCTGCTGGGGGGGCTCAAGCTCCTCGTATTCGCCGCGGTGGCCCTGATCGGCCGCTCCCTGGCCAATTTCCTGCTCAACCAGTGGGCCGACGGCGCCCGGGCGGCGGTGGAGGAGCAGGCGCGGCGGGAGCAGCGGCATCGCAACCTGGTGCGGGTGATCCATCGCCTGATCGACCTCACCAGCCTGAACCTGGCGGTGCTCTGGATCCTGGTCGACATCCCCGGGGTGCGGGAGGCCTCCGCCTCCCTGCTGCTGGCCGGCGGTGCCCTGCTGGGTGGCCTGGCCCTGGTGTTCCAGGGGCTGCTGCGCGACTTCGCCGCCGGCCTCGCCGTGCTGATCGAAGACCGCTACGCCATCGGCGACTGGGTGGAGATCGGCGGCCTCGAGGGCGACGTGGTGGACGTGGGGGTGCTCAGCACCCAGCTGCGCTGCCTCGACCAGCGGGTGGCGGTGATCCAGAACAGTGCCTTCGACCGGGTGGTGAACCACACCAAGCTGCGCTCCGGCAAGGAGGTGACGCTGCTGCTCTCCCACCGCGGCCCCGGCATCGACCGGGCGCTGGCGGTGGTGGCCGAGGTGCTCGAGGCCTTCCGTTGTGACGCCACCTGGGCTCCCCGCCTGCTGGCGCCGCCCCTGCTGCGGGGCGTGAGCGCCACCGGCCCCCTCGGCATCACCGTCAGCGTGCTGCTCACCACCGTGGCGGGTGAGCAGTGGGCCGCCTCCCGGGAGCTGCGCCGGCGGCTGGTGGCCCGCCTCCAGCAGGAAGGGATCCCCCTGGCCGACGGACTGGAGCTGGCGGCCCTGCGTTGATCAGCGCGGCGCCTGCGGGCCCTGGCCCCGCGGGTCGCGCCACAGCAGCAGGCCCTGGGAGCGCACGGCATGGAAGTCGGCTGCCCGGCCATCCCCTCGCCCGGTCAGGCCCCCGTCCGGGGCGCCGATCACCGTGCCCTGGTCATCGAGCAGCACGCTGTACTGGTCGCAGCACTGGGGCGGCAGGTAATACACCACCCGACCCCGGTACACGTAGCGCCACACCGACTGGGGTGGGTTGCCCAGTGGCTGGGCCGCCAGCTGAGCGATCCGCCGCTCCAGCCAGGCCGGCAGGGGTGCTGCCACCGGCGCCATCGTCGCCGCTGCCGCCCCAGGGGAACCGGCAGTGGCGGGGGCTGCCGCGAAGGCGCTGGGTCCGATCAGGAGGGCTGCGGCGAGGGCCATCCCCACCGCTTCGGTGCTGGGCTGGAGTGGGCTTGGCATCACCAGCGACGGTACGGTGAAACGGCGCGAGCCATGGCTTCCGCACCATCAAAGGAGAGAGAAGGCATGGCTGCATCAACGGCGAATCACGAAACGTTCATCCGCCAGGCCATCGAACTCTCCCGCAAAGCGGCCCTGGAGTACGGCACCGGTGGGGCGTTCGGTGCGGTGATCGTCAGGGATGGCCAGGTGATCGCCACCGGCATGAACCGGGTGGTGGCCAGCCACGATCCCACCTGGCACGGGGAGATGGAGGCGATCCGGCTGGCCTGCATCACCCTGCAGAGCTTCAAGCTGCCCGGCTGCATTCTCTACACCTCCGCCGAGCCCTGCCCGATGTGCATGGCCACCTGCTACTGGGCCGGCATCGATGAGGTGTATTACGCCGCCAGCGTGGAGGATGCCTTCGAATACGGCGACTTCGACGATCGCCCCATCTACGAGCAGCTGGCCCTGCCCAAGGAACAGCGCTCCATCAAGCTGACCCAGGTGCTGCGCGAGGAGGCGGTGGACGTTTGGAAGGCCTACCAGGCCAAGCCCGACCGGGTCCGCTACTGATCCCGGGCGTCCGGCTCCCCACTGCCGCTGTCGCCCAGGCTCTCAGGCGACGCGGGTGGCCGGCAGGGTCCGGAACAGCTGCAGCATCAGGACCAGCGCCAGCAGGATCCCGGCCAGGGTGAGGGAGCGGCCGCGCCGGCCGAGGCTTCCCTCCAGCCAGGGCTGCAGCAGCCGGCTGGCCCAGGGCACCAGCAGCCAGCCCGTGAGGGCCACGCTGCAGACGTTGCCCAGCAGCAGAGCGGTGGGGAAATCGAGGGGCAGGGGTTTCAGCAGCACCCCCAGCACCATCACGCTGGGATAAAGCACCAGCAGCACGATCAGGTTCACCTTCCAGGCCGGCAGCTCCCCGTCCACGCTGCCCTGGAGCCACTGGGCATAGCCGTCCCAGTCGCTGCTGCCCTCATAGCGGTAGCCGCCTTGCTCGGCCGGACTGAGCAGGGCCCGCCGCTCCCGGGAATCCATCCAGCCCATGAAAGCGTCCGGGGAGGCGAAGCTCAGCTCCGACTGGTAGAGCAGCCGTTGCCCGTGCGACTCCCGTCCCAGGGGGGTGGGAACGGTTTCCGCCACGAAGCCGGGGTAGCGGTGAGCGGCACTCATCAGCCTCTCCTGCACCGCCAGGAACCGCTCCACCCCCGCCGGCTCGATGCGATGCAGGAAGCGATAGGTGAAGGCGGGTGCGCCCTCACCGGGGTTGGAGGGGGCTGGAGGCATCCGGGCGTCGCGGCGGCGGTCTCACCATGGGCCATCAGGCCACGGCGAGCCAGCGGCGCCGGGCCCGGTCGCTCAGGTCCTCACCGAGCAGGGTGAGAACGGCGTAGGCCGCCACCAGGGCCAGCAGCTGGTCCCAGGCGAAGGAGCTCAGACTCTCCAGCAGCTGGCTGCCCAGGCCGGTGGCTCCGGCCAGGCCCACCACCACCGATTCCCGCAGGATCACATCGGCCCGGTAGGCGCCGTAGGCCAGGTAGGGGCGGGCCAGGCCGCTGAAGCGCCCATAGAGCAGGGCCAGCCGGGGCCCGCTGCCGCCGCAGGCCAGGGCCTCCTCGGCAGCCGGGTCGGCATCGTCGGTGCTCTCCAGCAGCAGCCGCCCCAGCACGCCCAGGTTGTGGAAGCCGAGGGCCAGCGCGGCCGTCACCACCCCGGGCTGCAGCACGAACAGCAGCAGCAGGGCGCTCAGCGGAGGCGGCCACAGGCGCGCCAGGGCCCACACCAGCTGCAGCCCCCGCCGCGCCCAGGCCCGGGGCGCCACCAGCAGCAGCAGCAGCGGCGCCAGGCCCACCGCCAGGGTGGCCGCCAGGACAGTGAGCAGCAGGGTGCCCCCCACCAGCCGGGGCCAGGGCAGGGCCAGGGTGGTGGCCCAGTCGCCCTGCCCCAGTCCCGGCAGGGGCTGCCAGGCCAGCAGGGCCGAAGGATCCACCCCCAGCCGGTGGCCCACGAGGGCGCAGAGGGGCAGCAGGGCCGCCGTGGCCAGCAGCATCTCCCGGCTGCGCTCGCCCACGCCCCGGCGGGCCAGCACGAAGCGGCCGGGGGCCAGCCAGCGGCGGCGCAGCAGGCTCACGCTCCCCTCCAGGGCCAGCATCACCGCGAGCAGCAGCCACAGGCCGCTCCAGAGTTCATGGAATTCCAGCGACTGCAGGCTCAGCTTCAGGTCGGTGCCCAGGCCCCCCAGGCCGAACACCCCCAGCAGGGTGGCGCTGCGCAGGGCGCACTCCAGCCGGTAGCCGCCGTAGCTGAGCACCCCGGGCAGCAGGGCCGGCCCCAGGGCGGTGAGCAGGGCCGCCGGCGCCGGTGCGCCAGATGCCCGCAGGGCCTCCAGGCTGGCGGTGGACAGCGCATCCAGCAGATCACTGAGCACCCGCGCCACCAGGGCGCCGAAGGGCAGGGCGATGGCCAGCACCGCCACCGCCGGCTGCAGCCCCACCAGCTGCAGCAGCAGCAGGCCCCAGATCAGTTCATGGATGGAGCGGGGGATGGCCAGCAGTCGCCGGATCAGCGAGGCCGGCAGGGCGGTGCCGGTGAGGGTGCGCCACACCGTGCGGGAGCTGGCCACACCGAGCAGCAGACCCAGCACCAGGCTGGCTGCCCAGCCCAGCAGGGCCATGCCGGCGGTCACCCCCAGGCCACGGACCAGCGAGCCCAGCACCAGCGGATCCAGCGACGGTGTCACCGCCGCTGCGGCGAAGGAGCCGATCAGATCCCAGCCACCGCCGTGGGTCAGGCCCGGCAGCAGCACGGCCAGGGGCACCGGCACAAGGGCCGGCAGCAGCATCAGCAGTGGTGCGGCCGGTTTCACGGCGGCGCGCCGCCGTAGAGGTCCGCCAGCCGGGCTTCGTCCAGCTGGTCCACGGGCCCGTCGAACACCACCCGTCCGCCCTTGAGAGCCACGGCCCGATCGAAACCGGCCAGCAGGTCGGGCCGGTGCAGGCTCAGCAGCAGGGCCCGGGGCGCTTTGGCCTGGGCCAGCAGCAGGGCCAGCAGTTCGCTGGCCAGGCGGGGGTCGAGGCTGGCCAGGGGTTCATCGGCCAGCAGCAGGGTGGCCTCCTGGCGCAGCAGCCGGGCCATGGCCACCCGCTGGCGCTGGCCGCCGGAGAGGGCCGTCACCGGCTGGTCGAGCAGGGCCGGATCCAGGTCCATCGCCCGCAGGGCCGCGGCGCAGGCCTCCGTTTCCAGCGGCAGCAGCAGGTTGAGCAGCGCTTTGGGCCAGCCCCAGCGGGCCAGGCGGGCGGCATTGAGGTTCTGCTGCACGGTCAGCTCCTCAATCAGGCGCAGGTCCTGCCAGAGGGTGCCGATGCGTGCCTGCTGGAGGCGCCGGCCGCGGCGCGAGCGGGCGGGGGGCCTGCCCTCCCACAGCACCGTGCCTGCCGCCGGCGCCAGCAGGCCGTTGGCCACCGCCAACAATGTGCTCTTGCCGGCACCGCTGGCCCCCAGCAGGGCCACCCTCTCCCCGGGGGCCAGGCTCAGATCGACGTCCTCCACCCGGGGCCGCTCGCGGCCGGGCACCCGGATCCCCCGCAGGGCGAGCACGGCGGTGGGCGGGCCGGCGGCCATGGCAGGTGGTGGCAGCAGAGCGTCGACCCACGATGGCAGCCGTCTGCCCCCAGCCTCGCCGGCGGCCACCAGAATCCAGTCATCCGCGACTTCGCCGATGACATCCCTTCCCCGGCTCCGGCCCTCCCTGCTCACCCGCATCGCCCGGGTGCTGCTCTGCCTGGTGTTCGTCCATGCCGTGATCGGCAAGCTGAGCGGCTTCGCCGGGGTGGCCGGGATGATGGCGGCCCGCGGGCTGCCGTTCGCACCGCTGCTGCTGGCGGCGGCCATGGCGCTGATGGCGGTGGGTTCGGCGCTGGTGATCAGCGGCTACTGGACCCGGCTGGGGGCGCTGCTGCTGCTGCTGTTCCTGGTGCCCACAACCCTGCTCTTCCACAACGATGTGGCGGACCCGCAGGAGCGCATTGCGCTGTTCAAGAACCTCTCGATCATGGGGGGCCTGCTGCTCGTGGTCGAACGGAACGACGGCTGACAGCCGATCCCATCCCGATGGCCTTCGCGTCTCCCCGCTCCTTCATTCTGCTGTCGGTGGCGGCGGCCGTGGCCACGATCGTGCTGAAGACGGCGGCCTGGCGGTTCACCGGATCGGTGGGCCTTCTGTCCGATGCGATGGAATCGGTGGTGAACCTGGTGGCGGCCCTTGGGGCCTTCTGGGCACTGAGTCTGGCCGCCAAACCGGCCGACCGGACCCACCACTACGGCCATTTCAAGGCCGAATACTTCTCCAGCGGTCTGGAGAGTGTGCTGATCGTGCTGGCGGCCCTGGCGATCATCTTTGCCGCCGTGGGCCGGCTGCTGCAGCCGCAGCCGCTGGAGCAGCTGGGGATCGGCCTGGCCCTCTCCCTGGTGGCCACGGCCCTCAACGGCCTGGTGGCCTGGGTGCTGCTGCGGGCCTCCCGCCACTTCCACTCGATCACCCTGCGGGCTGACGCCCACCACCTGCTCACCGACGTCTGGACCTCCTTCGGCGTGGTGCTGGGGATCGGGCTGGTGAAGGTCACCGGTCTGACGATCCTCGATCCGTTGATCGCCATCGCCATGGCTCTCAATATCATCGTCACCGGCTGGAAACTGCTGCACGAAACGGCCTCCGGCCTGCTCGACCGATCCCTGCCGGATGACGAGCACGGTCGGCTGGAGGCGCTGCTCGCCGCCCATGAAACGGAGGAGATCCGCTTCCATGCCCTGCGCACCCGGGTGGCGGGTTCGCGCCGTTTCGTGGCCTTCCACGTGCTGGTGCCGGGCCGCTGGACGGTGCAGGCCGGCCACGACTTCTGTGAACGGCTGGAGCGGGAGATCGCGGCGGCCCTGCCCCGCAGTGATGTGCTCACCCACCTCGAACCGATCGAGGATCCGAAGGCCTGGGACGACCAGGGCTTTCGCTGGGAGGAGGGTTGAGACTGTTCCTATGGCCACTTATCTGATCACCGGCGCCAACCGCGGCATCGGCCTCGAATACTGCCGCCAGCTCCAGGCCCGGGGCGACACGGTGTTGGCCGTGTGCCGCACCCCGTCGCCGGAGCTGGAGGCCCTGGGGGTGCGCATCGAGGCGGGGGTCGACCTCACCTCCGAGGCCGCCGTGGCCGGCCTGGTGGAGCGGCTCGACGGCCTGACCATCGACGTGCTGATCCACAACGCCGGCATCCTGGAGCGCACCGGCCTGGAGGATCTCGACACCGAGAGCCTGCGCCGCCAGTTCGAGGTCAACGCCATCGCCCCCCTGGCGCTCACCCGGGCCCTGCTGGGCCAGCTGCCGGCCGGTGCCAGGGTGATCCTGATGACCAGCCGCATGGGCTCGATCGCCGACAACAGCTCCGGCGGCTCCTACGGCTACCGGATGTCGAAGGTGGCGCTCTGCATGGCCGGCAGGTCGCTGGCCATCGACCTGGCGCCCCGCGGCATCGCCGTGGCCCTGCTCCACCCCGGCCTGGTGCGCACCCGCATGACCGGCTTCAGCGAGCGGGGCATCAGCCCCCAGGAGGCGGTGGCTGGCCTGCTGGCCCGCATCGACGCCCTCAGCCTTGAGACGTCCGGCAGCTTCTGGCACGCCAACGGTCAGCTGCTGCCCTGGTGAGCCACCGGTCGCCGCCGCTGTATCTCTTGACCACAAAGGGGCTGGTCATGGCCCGCAGCAGGGCGCTGTAGCCGGGCCGGAAGTGCAGTTCCTCGCCCACCCGCAGCGGCCGCTCCGCCTCCACCACCAGGTGATCGCTGCTGGCCCCCACGATCGACACGCCCGCCGGCGGCTCCAGATCCGCCGGATCCATGTCCTGGACACCCAGCGCCAGCAGACCCCGCTGCCGCAGGCCCCGGTCCGGCGCCGGCGGTGGGGCCGAGGCCTGAAAGCTGGTGAGACCCTGTTTCCCCCAGGGGGAGCTGGGTTTGCGTTTCACCTCGATCAGCTCCCCCACCAGGGTGAAGGCATCGGTGTGCAGGCCGGGGATGGCCGTGCGGGCCAGGGGTTCCCGCCCCAGCAGCAGGGCCTCCCCCAACCGCAGATGGTTGATCCGCCCCGGGGTGCCCCCCTGGGCCAGCCAGGGGAGATTGGCCGAATTGCCACCGGACACCAGCTCGAGCCCGATGCCCAGGCGGGCTTCGAGGGCGTTCGCCAGGGCCGAGAGCTCCGCCATGTTGGCCGCATCGGGGACCACCCCGTGCTGGCAGCCCAGGTTGGTGCCGATCCCCACCAGTCGCAGCGACGGCAGGCTCAGGGTGAGCCTGGCGGCGGCCTCCAGATCACGGGGCAGGAGGCCCTCGCGGCAATCGCCCAGTTCCACCATCAGCAGCACGCCGTGGCGCCGCTGTTGACGCTGGGCCGCCGCCGCCAGCGCCTGGATCAGCAGCGGTTCGCTGTTGCAGCTGCTGGTGGCATGGGCCACCACCTGCTCCACCTGGCTGAGCATCGGGGTACGGATCAGCAGCGTCGGCGCCGTCAGGCCGCCGCGGGCCAGTCCCTCCAGCGTTTCGATGCGGGAGTCGCCGATCGAGGTCACGCCGGCCGCCAGCCAGGTGCCCACGATCTCCGGCCTGCCGAGGCAGGCCTTGCTGACCGCCGTGACCGTGATCCCATGGCGTGACAGGTGACCCACCAGCGTGACGGCGTTGTGGCGCAGGCGGTCGAGAGCGATCTCGAGCCGCGGGGCGCTCACGCCATCGCCGCCAGTTCCGAGCCGAGTTCGGGGAAGGCCCTGACCACCATCTGCACCAGGCCTTCGGGGGAGCCGCTGAGTGGATCGGTGACGGGGATGTGCAGTTCCGCCTCGTAAAGGGCAATCGCAGCGGAGATCTGGGCCGCGGTCATGCCCTCGTGGTTGAGCGTGAGGCCGATCACCCGGGTGGGCGCAAAGGCCTCGATCAGGGTGATCTCGCTGTGGGGCGTGGGCATGGCCACGCCGGGGAAATCGCAGCGTTGGCGACGTCTTGGCGCATGCTGCAGGATCACGGCCTGGGGCTGGGCGCCCCGCAGGATGAAGGTGGAGGAGAGATAGGCCGGATGGCTGAGCGCTCCTTGACCTTCGATCACGATCACCTGGGGATGCTCGCTGTTGAAGGCGTCCACCACGGCGGCCTCCACTTCACCGGAGCAGAACTGGGAGGGAATCGCATCGAGCGGCAGGCCGTAGCGGCCGCCCTGGATGATGCCGGTCTGCCCCGTCGACACCAGCGCCGCATGGATGCCGTGATCATTGAGGGTCTGCACCAGGAGCGTGGCGGTGGTGCGTTTGCCGATGGCGCCATCGGTGCCCAGCACAGCGATGCGCCGGCAGGTGACGCCACCGATCGCGCCGCTGAACAGCCGCAGATCCTGCAGGGCCGGCGGCCGGCGCACGTCCTGAATCGTCACCCGGTGCCGGGCCGCGCAGGCGGCGAAGAAAGGGTCATCGGCAAGAAACTCGCGCATGCCGCTGACCAGGGACAGACCAGCCGCCATGGCGGCCAGAAGCACCTGCCGGTCGCTGGGGCTGTAGAGGCCATTGGCAGGAGCCATGCCATAGATCAGTGTTCGCGGGGCCGGGCCGCCGAGGCGGAACGCGGCCGCCAGATCGGCCACGATCGGGATGCCACTGCACTGGCCATCCAGCAGCTCACCGGCGTCGTGGCCGGCAGCCTGACTGTCGATCACGGCCAAAATTTGGTAATCGGCGCTGTGACGCACCAGTCCGTGGGCGGTCTTGCCGTCGGCGCTGGCGAACTGTCCTTCGCAGTAGACCACCGCTGCCATGGGTGCGGTCAGCGGGGCGGGCGTCGCCTGCGGCTGGGCCAGGACGCGCCCCGATGGGCGCGCGCCGATAGCCCGGGGCGGAACGGTCAAGGGGTTCGGATCCTTTCTGTGGGCTCAGGGGAGGCGGCCGCATGGTCTGCCGGTCGCCGAACCGAGCAGGGATAACCACTGGCCCCCACGGAGCGGGAGTGTATAAATCGATACTAGGAGGTTGGGAGGCTTGCCGGGGCCGTCGGCTGCCGTCCTGGCGATGGCAGGACCATCTCCCTCCGTTCGCCCCGCCCGTTGCGGCTGATCGTCAGGACAAGGGGCAGCCCCCGGGGATGGGCGGCCACGGCGTCGATCACCTGGCGGGCGCTGGTGGCCGGGCGGCCATCGATCGCGGTGATCACGTCGCCCACCAGCAGGCCGGAGCGATCGGCCAGCGACCCCGGGGCCACCTGATGGATCTCCACCCGGCCCCGGTGGGTTTCCAGGTACACCCCCAGCGTCAGACCCGCCGGTGGGCCGGGGTCAATGCCGAACACCGCCGTGGCCAGCCCTGGCCGGAGCGTGTCGCAGTTCAGGGAGGCGTCCCAGGGCAGGAACCAGGCCGGCTCAGCGATGCCCAGGGCCCGCAGCTGGTGGGGCACCCCGAAGCCTCCCGCCAGATGGCCGTTGCCCATCAGCGCCACCACCAGCGCCCCGGGCCGGCGCCTTCGCTGGTCGGCGATGGCCTGGGCCATGGCCCGGTCCCACAGCTGCTGGCTCTCCACGAAGCGCCGGAAGGAGGGATCCTCCACCCCGGGCAGCCGGTGGCCCGGGGTGGGCACGAAGGGATGGTGCTGCCAGAGCCGGTGCAGCAGAGCCACGTAGGCCTCGCTGGCGGGCGCCGGCCGCCCCACCCCCTCCCGCTCGGACGGCGGCACCGCCTCGAAGCCCTCCAGGCGCACCCGGCGCACCAGCTGCCGGTCCACGTTGAGGGCCAGCAGGGGGATGCGCCGGTCGCGGGCGAAGCGCAGGATCGGCAGGTAGAGCTCCACGTCGTAGCCCCAGATCGCCGGCCAGTCGAGGGCCGCCAGGAACGCGGCCTCGTCGAGCTCCCCGGCCGACCACTGATCGAGCACCGGCTGCCGCCGCCGGGGCACCATCTCCAGGCCGAGGCTGAGGTCGGGTCGCCGCTTGAGCAGCGCCTGCAGCGTCGCCAGCTGCCAGCGGTGGTGGTCGGCGCTGTCGTGGCGTTCCCCCAGCAGCAGTACTGATCCCGCCGCCGCCTGATCCAGCAGGGTCCCTGCAGCGCGCGGTCGGGGCCCCGCGGCGCTGGGCTCCACCCAGGCGCCCCCGGGGACGCAGGGCCCGGGGGCGGCCGACAGGGGCGCTCCCGCCCCCAGCAGGGCAGCCAGGGCCAGACCCGCCGCCCGCCGGCCCGCGGCCATCAGCGGATCTTGCCGATCTGCCGTCCCACCTGCTCGATCTTCCCGTAGGCCGCCGCGTCGGCGCCGGTGAACTGCTGGGCGCCGAACAGGGCCAGGATCTGCTTCTGGGTGGGGTCGTTGCTGCGCCAGCTCAGGATCGCCTTCTGCACCTTGCTGGTGAAGCCCTTGCCGAAGCGCCTGTCGAGGTCGGGCTGGGCGATCCAGTGGTAATCGGGGTAGCCGGGACTCTTCCAGATGGGGATCACCTTGGCCCGGTTGGCCTTGCCGTCGCGCAGGCTGGCGCGCCACACCTGTTCGTTCACGGCACCGGCGTCATAGGCGCCGCTCTGCACCAGGGCGATGGTGGCGTCGTGACTGCCGCTGAAGCCCGGCGCCCCGCCGGCGAAGTCGGAGGGTTTCACCCCAGCCTGGCCGAGGAAGTACTGGGGCATCAGCCGGCCGGAGGTGGAGCTCTCCGAGCCGAAGGTGAAGCGCTTGCCCTTCAGTTCCGTCAGCCCCTTCTGGGAGTTCAGGGGCTTGAGGCCGCTGCGGGTGCTGGCGATGAAGATGGTGCGGAAGGCCACGTCGATGTCCCGCTGAGCGATCACCTTCGCGCCGGGCTTCTGCAGTCGGGCCTGCACGCCGGTGAGGCCGCCGAACCAGACCAGATCCAGGCCACCGGTCCGGAAGGCGCTCACGGCGGCGGCGTAATCCACCACCGGCACGTAGACCACCTTCACCCCCAGCTGCCGGCTGAGTTCATCGGCCACCAGGGGATAGAGGCGGTTGAGTTTCTCAGGCTTCTGGTCGGGGATGGCACCGATGCGCAGCACCTTCTGGCTCTGCTGGGCCGCGGCCGGGGTCAGCAGCGCCGCCAGGGGCGAGGCGGGTGGCGCCAGCAGGGGAAGCAGAGCCAGAGAAGCGCCCACCAGGGTGGCGGCGACACGGAGCCGAAAGGTCATGGAAAGGCTTGGCAAGCAGGGTCGTCCTCTGGCCCACTATGGCTTTGCGGTCCGCGGCCATCCGCGCGACCCTCCCCGTCGTCCGGCGCCCCCTCCCGTTGCCCAGCGCCATGGTGGTTTCCCTCCCCATTGATGCCTTCCTGGCGGGCGGCGGCGCCCTGATCGATGTGCGCACGCCCGCCGAGTTCCGCCAGGGCCACATCCCCGGTGCCCGCAACCTTCCCCTGTTCAGTGACGCGGAACGGGCCGAGGTGGGCACCCTCTACAAGCAGCAGGGGCGCCAGGCCGCCGTGCTGCGGGGCCTGGCCCTGGTGGGGCCCCGGATGCACGCCATGGCGGCGGAGCTGGCCGCCTGGAGCGAGCGCACGGCAGGTGCGCCCCTGCGGCTGCACTGCTGGCGCGGCGGCATGCGCTCCGCCAGCGTGGCCTGGCTGGCGGGGCAGCTGGAGCTGCCGGTGGTGCTGCTGGAGGGGGGATACAAGAGTTACCGGCACTGGGTGCTGGAGCTGTTCGAGCGGCCCTGGCCCCTGCGGCTGCTGGGGGGGCGCACCGGCACCGGCAAGACCGAGCTGCTGCTGGCCCTGCGGGAGCTGGGGGCGGCCGTGGTCGACCTGGAGGGGCTGGCCCACCACCGGGGCAGCAGCTTCGGCGGCCTGGGTCTGCCGGAGCAGCCCACCAGCGAGCACTACGAGAACAGCCTGGCCACCGTGCTGGCCCCCATGGCCGGCGCCGGCCAGATCTGGCTGGAGGCTGAAAGCGCCATGGTGGGGCGCTGCCGCATCCCCGCCGGCCTCTGGCGCCAGATGAAGGCCGCGCCGGTGCTGGCGGTGGAGCGCCCTCTGGCGGAGCGGGTGACTCACCTGGTGACCATCTACGGCGCCCAGGACCCCCTCGCCCTGGCGGAGGCCACCCAGCGCATCGCCCGGCGGCTGGGGCCCCAGCGCACGGCGGCAGCCCTGGAGGCGATCGGGCAGCGCGACTGGGCCTCCGCCTGCCGGCAGATGCTCGATTACTACGACCGCTGCTACGACCACGGCCTGGATGGCCATGCCTGCCGCGCCGTCGACCTGGGCGGTCTGGGGGCGGCGGCGGCGGCCCTGGAGCTGGTCAGCCGGGGGCTGGTGGTCCTGAACCATCCGGCTGCCGCCTGAGCACCCGTCCGATCAGGGCCGCCCAGGCGAACCCGGCCGTCTGCTGGTGAAACCCTCCCCCTGAAGCTCCAGAGCGCCAGGGTGGGCTTCGCTCTCGGCCGCTCCCGTGAGGATCAGACCCAGGCCTCGCTGTGGATCGGCTTTCTGCCTGCCAATGGTCTGATCACTCTTGCGGATTCTCCTGCGGTGCTGGTGGCCATCTGCGCCTTCCTGCTGGTGGTCAGCCTGGCTTTCCAGCGAAACCCCAGGGCTCTGGATGATGAAGAAGGATGGCTTCAGTTGGGATGGCGTAAGATTTCCTCAGAGGCAGTATTAACTGCGTTTATCGATCATATCCGCCAGCATGGCGAAGATGAAGATATTCAAGCTTGAGATGGCGAAAAGAATCGTCTTGTCCGTGAGGTTGCCGAGTACCAGAGCGTCATAGAAGCCGCTGGCCAGGAACAGAAAGGCCAGCAGGACGGCGATGGGAACGAGTAGCCGCATGGGTGCGAAGTACATCCCTGTGCGAGCAATCAGCTGCACGAATCGAAGCGTGTCTCGGATCGGTTTGATGTGGCTCTTGCCGATTCTCTTGGTATAACTGATCGGCACGAATGCCACATCGTGGCGATTCCGTAGAAAGCAGATCGTGATGGTCGTGGTGAAACTGAATCCATCGGGGAGGAGTTTCAGGAATTTCAGCGCGAGGTCGCGCCGGAAGACGCGCAGCCCTGAATTCATGTCAGGAACGTGCTCTCCACACAGAAAGGACACCCATGGCACGAGGATCATCTTGGGGATTGAGCGCGTCCTGGAGTAGGTCACGTCCTCCCCGATGCGCGCTCCTACCACCATGTCGTGCTCCGCAGTCAGGCGGATCAATTCCGGAATGCGGTGGTTCGGATAGGTGCCGTCGGCATCCGTGATGGCGATGTACTCAGCATTGGATCGCATGATTCCACTCTTCAGAGCTGCTCCGTAGCCGAGGTTGCGGCGATGGTGAACCACCCTCAGGCGCTGGTCCGGGTGGGCGACGAGCAGCTGATTGAGCGTACGTTCCGACCCGTCCGAGGATCCATCATTGACGACGATGATTTCAACATCATCCAGACCATGCTCATTGAGGTGACCCAGGAGGTCCTCAACCGTTCGCGCAATGGCACCTTCTTCGTTGTAACATGGTATGACGATGTTGGCCAGCATGGCAGTGGATTCATCCCGCAATAGCCTCACCTTAGATGTTGAGGAATGGTTCTGGCCTGATCGCTGAGCCTTTCCCGTCTCTGCCGCGACCTTGATGGTTTCCGGTGTTGGCTGCCGGTGGGAGCTTCAGCTGCTCACGTCTGGCCTTCGCTGGGGATTTTGTACAATGTTACATCCATGGGGTTTGTCTGAGGTGAGGCATTTTGCGAGGTCCCCCTCACGGCATCGCTTCCTGCATGGGTTGGCCGTTCTGCTGCCGCTCCTTGTGCTGGGACTCAGCCTGTTTCTTGTGTGGCAAGGCTGGATCAGTCTGCGGGTGGATTCCATTGGAGGTGACGCCAGCCAGAACCTGCGCAGTGCAATGAACCTGTGGCAGCACGGAGTGTATGGGGAGTCCCTGAATCCCGTTGAGGCGGGGTATCGCCGCGAACCCTTGCCCAACTGGATATTGGCGGCCCATCTGAAGTGGCTGGTGCGAGCACCGGTGGGTCTTCCGTATGCAGACCTTGTGGCGGATCCAGACCTGCTGACCAGGACGATGCAGGTGAATCTCGTCTATCTTCTGGCGCTATTTCTCTCGCTCTGGGGATTGTGTGTGCGCCTTATCCGTCCTGGATGGCTGGCCCATCTGGTCGCTGTCGTAGTGATCTACTTCAGTGATAACGCATTCGCCGCAGATCAACTCACCACACTCAACACCGAGCTGCCGGCGGCCTTGATGATGACTCTCACGGCCCTGGCCTTCGTGCTGCTCCGGCAGCGTCACCACAGTGGTTGGGCCATTCTGGCCGGCCTTGTTTTCGGAGGCCTGGTGCTTACCAAGGCCTCGGGCAGCTACCTGGCGCTGGTGTTGCTGCCCCTGATCCCGTTCCTGCTGAATCACTCCAGGCGCAGGTCTTTGGCCCTTGGTCTCTGTGTTGCTCTTGGCTTCGCTCTGGCCGTTCTCCCCTGGGTGGCACGCAACTTGATTGAGTTCGGAAAACCTGCCATCGCCAGAGGAGGGGCCGACGTCCTGATGATCCGATCCGTTTACAATCAAATGACACCTCATGAGTTTCGGGGAGCCTTTTATTTCTTCGCACCGGAACGATTACAAAAGGACTTCTTCGAGCCTTATCTGGGCTTTTCGGAAACGCAGCGCGAGTGCGGGGGGTCACTGGAGCGTCTGTCCCGGAGCTTGCCGTGCGATGAGCGCGCGTTCGCCGAGGGGCGTGAAGGAGATGTGAAAAGTTTCTACCAGATCGGCAAGCGTGTTCTCCCTGCCCAGATCCGTGCCCAGACCGTCATGAGTGGCATCAAGACTCCCGGTGATGTCGTTCAGCAGGGCGTGGCCCTCGATCGCATTCGGGCCGCTCCCCTTAAGCATGTGCTCGTGAGCCTGCCGCTGTCCTGGCAAGCCTTATGGACCTTCAGGAACCAGATGACCTGGTTCGGTGTCATTGCCAATGGCCTGGCCATGACCAGTCTGCTGGCGATGCCTGCGCTCGGAGTCATGTGGCGAAAACCCGAATGGGTGCTGATTTCCATTGTTCCCGTGGGCTATTTCCTCTTTTATGGGCTGTTCTCTCACTTCATCCCTCGCTACAGCGAACCGCTCATCCCGCTCTCTCTGGTCTGCCTGAGCCTGCTGCTGCTGGAAGTCATCCGCAGGGTCGGAGCACCTCTTGCCGACCGGTACGCTCGCGGCGGTGGCCGCTGAGACCTCTCCTTTTTGCGCTGCATGGTGAGGAAGGAGGAGAACAGCCGCTCCACCAGCCTGCGTCCTGAGGCGGCCCGTGCCCCGATCGATCCCCTGGGCTGATGTCCTCCCAACGCCATGACGCCTGGGGGCTGTTCCTGACGGTGGAGATGATCGGAACGTTGACCCTACGGCTGCGGGACTTCCCCACCGGTTCCCTCCGCTATGGCTTCCGGGCCTCGGTACCGCTGCTGTCCTTCACCCATTCCTTCGGCTTGCTCTTCGGGTGCGTGGCGGTGGCCCTTCCGCGTCCTGCCGCCGCCTGCGCACCCGAGCGATCAGGACGGCCCCGGTGAACCCGGCCGCCTGCAGTGCCGCCAGGGCGGCCGGCGCTCGCTCCGCCGGCAGGGCCGCCAGCAGCGGCCCGCAGGTCTGGGGGTCGATCAGCAGCCCCCGCAGCGCGGCCTCCCGGGCGTTGTTGCCCGCGGCCCCCTGCAGCCGCACCGGCCCCTCCAGCAGGGCCAGGGCGGTGGCGTTGGCCGGGGCCAGGCTGCTGGCGAACCCCTGCCCCAGCAGGTCCAGGGCGCCGGGGTGCGCGGGAACGGCGGCACCGTCGAGCACCACGTCCAGGTCCCCGGGACCGGCGGCGAGCATCTCCCCCAGGTGGCCCAGCAGGCCGAAGCCGGTCACGTCGGTGCAGACACCGCAGCCGTGGGCCCCCAGCAGATCCACCAGGGGCGCCTGGGACTGCTGCAGCGTTTCGAGCACCGCCTCGATCCACTCGGGGGCGGCGGCGCCGGCCATGGCCGCGGCGAACAGCACGCCGCTGCCGAGGGGCCTGCTCAGCACCAGCACATCGCCGTCTTGCAGGGGGCCCTTGCGCCAGTGGCCGGCCGGGGCCACCCGCCCGTTCACGGTCAGGGCCAGGGCCAGGCCCGCCCCGTCGCGGCCCTCCAGGGTGTGGCCGCCGACCAGGGCCGCCCCCAGGGGCTCCAGCACCGACTGCACACCGGCCAGGGTCTGCAGCAGCAGCTCCTCCTGGAGCTCCGCGCCGGCTTCCGGCACCGTCACCAGGGCCTGCACGCTCTCCACCGCCGCGCCGCTGGCCCACAGGTCGCTGCAGGCGTGCAGGGTGGTGAGGCGGCCGTTCAGCCAGGGGTCATCCACCAGGGCCGGGAAGCCGTCCACGCTCTGCAGCAGCAGATCACCCCCGGCGCTGAGGCCCACCGGGGCGGCATCGTCCGCCAGCGGCGCGAGGCCATCCGGGGCGAGCCGGGCCAGGGCGGCATGCAAGGGGGCGGCGCCCAGCTTGGCGGCGCAGCCCCGACAGGCCATGGCGGCCGGGGCCATCGGCCGCAGCTGGGTGAAGCGGGCCATGAAGGCCCGATCGATGCGCTGTTTCCAGGCCCAGATCCAGCCGGCGGGCCCCAGGGCCAGCGGGCCGAAGAAGGCCAGGGCCCGGGGGCCGCCGGGGTGCCAGCCACCGTCGCCCAGCAGCTGCAGGGCGCGGGGCTGGGGCCGCCAGGACCGCAGGGGCCGCGGCGGCTCGGCCAGGCAGCGGCGCAGGTTTTCCGCAAGCACCGGCGCCGCCCGCACGGCCCAGACTCCTGAGGGGGGCCGAGGATCGTCGGCGATCAGGCCGCAGTCGCCGGCGGCGAACAGATCCCGATGGCCGATCACCTCCAGGCTGGGCTGGGTCAGCACCCGGCCGCTCTCCGGCTGCACCGGCAGGCCGGCGGCCGCCAGCCAGGCGGGCGCGCGGCTGCCGGTGCAGGCCAGATCGGCACGGGCTCCGGCCGGGGCCTGGCGCTGGATGGGGATGCCGGCCTGGGCCAGCAGCTGTTCCCCGGCCCGGTTCGCCGCCGCCGAGCCCAGGTGCAGCGTTTCGCCCCGCAACAGCAGGCGGCAGGCCAGCCCCCGGGCCCGGAAGGCCAGGGCCAGCTCCACGGCGGCGGCGCCACCGCCCCGGATCACCAGCGGTTCGCCGGCGTGGCGCCGCTCCGCCCAGGCCAGGAAGGGCTCCAGGGGCTTCACCGCCATCGCCTCCCCAGGCGCCATCGGCTCCGGCATGGCGGTGACGGCACCCACATCGAGGCTGAGCCGGTCGAAGCGCAGGGGCGGCCGGCCTGCCAGGTGCAGCTCCCGGCCCGCCGGGTCGAGCCCGGTGATCTCCGCCTGCAGGAAGGCGACGCCGGCCAGGCCGCAGAGGCGGCGTAGGTCGATGGCGGCGGCCTCGCGGGGCTCGAGCCCCGCCACCACCGCCGGCAGCAGGCCCGAGTAGAGGGCGGTGCCGTGGCGGTTCACCAGACTGATGCGGGTGTTCGCGGGCCTGGAGGCCGGCCGCATCAGCCAGCGCCGCAGCACCAGCACGTGGCTGTGGCCGCCCCCGGCCAGCACCAGCTGGTGCCGCTGCGCCGCGGTTCTCATGGGGTAGGCGCCGGCGTCGCCCGCCCCTGGAAGGCCGCGATCGCCGTCGGCAGGGTGGGAAAGAACAGCCGCTCCCCGATCCGCTCCACCAGGCCGGCCCGCTCCAGCTGGGCGTAGAGGTCCTGCTTGACCCGCACCATCCCGAAGGTGATGCCACGGGCCGTCAGCTCCCGGTGCAGTTCCTCGAGCACGTCGGCGGCAGTGATGTCGATCTCCACGATCGCTTCGGCGTTGAGCACGAACCAGGCCACCGGCTGGGGCTCGGCGGCCACCGTTTCCAGCACCCGCTGGCGGAAGTGCTCGGCGTTGGCGAAGCACAGGGGAGCATCGAAGCGGAACAGCACCAGGCCCGGGATGGTGCGGGCTCCTTCCCAGTCGTTCACGTCGTGCAGCCCGGCCAGCTGGGGCACCCTGCCCATCACCGCGTCATGGGGCCGCACCAGCCGGGCGAACAGATCGATCACCGACAGCCCCACCGCCACGCCCACCCCCGTCAGCAGGTCGGTGAGCAGCACCCCGGCCAGGGTGATCAGGGCCAGCCGGAACTCGCTGGGCCGGAAGCGGTGCAGCCGCAGGAATTCCGGGATGTCGATCAGCCGCAGGGCGGCGTAGATCACGATCGCCCCCAGGGCCGCAGTGGGAAACAGGGCCAGCAGCGGCCGCAGCCACAGCAGCACCGCCAGCACGACGACGAAGGCCGTCAGGGAGAAGAGCTGGGAGCGGCTGCCGAGGGAGTCGCCGATGGCGGTGCGGCTGCCGCTGCTGCTCACCGGAAAGCCCTGCAGCAGCCCGGTGCCGAGGTTCAGGGCCCCCAGGGCCAGCAGCTCCCGGTTGGCGTCGATGCGGTAGCCGCCCCGGGCGGCGAAGGCCCGGGCTGTGAGCACGTTGTCGGAGTAGCCCACCAGGGCGATGCCCACCGCCGCCGTGAGCAGATAGCGGAGCTGGGGGGGCGCGGGGGCCTGGGGCAGCGTCGGGTGGGGCAGACCGGCCGGAATGGCGCCGATCACAGCCACGCCCCGCTGCTCCAGATGGGCCGCCGCCACCACCGCCATGGCCAGCAGCACCGCCAGCAGGGGGCCCGGGGCCCGGGGGAAGCGGCGCTGCACCAGCAGCAGGAAGGCCAGCACCCCCAGGGCCAGCAGCAGGGTCGGCCCGTGGATCTCCCCCAGCCGGCCGGCCACTTCGCGCAGCTGACCCGGGATCGAGCTGGCCTCCAGGCTCAGGCCGCAGATCCGCCCCAGCTGGCCGCCGATCATGATCAGGGCCACCCCGCCCAGGTAGCCCACCAGGATCGGCCGGGAGAGCAGATCGGCCAGGAAGCCCAGCCGGCTCCAGGCCCCGGCACAGCACACCAGTCCCACCAGCAGGGCCAGCAGGCTGCTGAGGCCGGCATAGGCCACCGGATCCCCCGCCGCCAGCGGCCCGATCGCCGCGGCCGTCATCACCGCCGTGGTGGATTCGGGCCCCACCGAGAGCTGGGGGGAGGAGCCCAGCAGGGCATAGAGCAGCAGGGGGGGCAGGATCGCCCAGAGGCCGGTGATCGGGGCCAGCCCGGCCACCTCGGCGTAGGCCATGCACTGGGGCACCAGGTAAGCGGCCACGGTGAGGCCCGCCAGCAGATCGGGCCGCAGCCAGTCCCGCCGGTAGCCCAGCAGTCGCTCCAGGCCAGGCATCAGCCCCACGAGAACCCGCCGCAGCTCCATCACCCTGCCGCTCGGCCCCGGCCCATGCCGGTGGCTGGTGGATACGGTGGCCGGGGTTCACGCCATCGTCCGGGATTGTCCATGGGTTTCAGGATCTCCTCCCTGTTCACCGCCGTCAGCATGGCGGCAGCGGTCACTCTGGGCGCAGGTTGCCAGGCGAATCCAGCCGCCCGGGTGCCGTCGGCCGGCGAGCTGAAGGGAACCTGGGCCCAGACGGGCACCGGCTACGAGCAGGGCCGACCGGTCAGCTGGGAGAACCAGACGCTGGTCGTCGAGGAAGCGGAGGGCCAGGGCTTCACCGGCTACAAGACCTACCAACGGGAAGGCGAGCCGGCCCAGAAGGAGGTGCTGAACGGCGTGATCGCCCCCAACGGCGACATCCTGATCACCGACGAGGATGGGGTGTTCCGCGGCCGGTTCCTGGATGACACGATCCAGGGCCAGTACGCCGAAGTCGGCGCTGACAGCGCAGCCATCAACGTTCAGCTGACCCGGAAGTAGCGGCCGGGCGGAGGTGATGGCGGCTCAGCCGTGGGGCACCCGGCCGTGCACGATCGCCGCCAGGTAGCCGCCATAGAGCGTCAGCAGCAGCCAGCCGCGCCAGCGTGCCAGGAAGCCCGAGCCGTTGGGAAGGATCAGCAGCAGCAGGGCGCCGATGCCGAAGCCGAGCACCAGCTCCACCTCCCGTCCGGGCACGCGGATCGGGGTGATGGTGGCGGCCACGCCCACCACCCAGAGGCTGTTGAAGATGTTGCTGCCGAGGATCGTGCCCAGGCCCACTTCGTCGTGGCCCCGCAGTTTCGACACCACCGAAGTGGCCAGCTCCGGCATGGAGGTGCCGATCGCCACGAGGGTGGCACCGATCAGGAAGGCATCGATGCCGAAGGACAGGGCGATGCCCCGGGCCCCCGCCACCACCAGCCTGCCGGCCACCAGCAGCAGCACCATGCCGGCGCCGCTGAGCAGCACGGCCACCCCGCCGCGCGGCTCCCCCAGGATCTGCTCGGCGGCGCTGCGCTGCTGGCGCACCTCCACCACCACCCGCAGCATCCAGAGAAAGAAGACCCCCAGCAGCACCAGGCCGTCGAAGCGGGAGAGGGTGCCATCCAGCAGCAGCAGCCCGGTCAGGATCGGGCCCGCCAGGGCCACCGGCAGGTCGCGGCGGGTCGTTTCCGAGGGCATCCGCAGCCCCGCGATCACCACCGTGAGGGCCAGGATCAGGGCCACGTTGACCACGTTGCTGCCCAGGGCGTCGCCGAGGGCGATCTGGGGCTTGCCCTGCAGGGCCGCGGTGGTGGCCACCGACAGCTCCGGGCTGGAGGTGGCGAAGGCTGCCACGGTGGCGCCGATGATCCCCGGCGAGAGCCGCGCCCAGTGGGCGATTCCCACCGATCCGCGCACGAACAGTTCGCCGCCCACGCCGGCGGCCAGGGCACCGAGGCCGAGGCTGAGGTAATCGGCGATCGCCATGGGTGGCGGGCTCAGGCTTCCTGGTACACCGACACGTAGACCGTACCTTTTTCCACCAGGGGCAGCAGCTTGTCGCGCAGGTCCTGGTTGTGGAGCCGCACGCAGCCGAGGGTGGGATGCAGGGGCTGGCGCGGGGCCCAGGCGCCGGGCCAGCCGCAGGCTGTGCCGCCGCCGTGCACCATGATCCCGGAGCGGCCGAAGCGTCGTTCCTGCATCTCCAGATCTTCGAGATCGAAGCTGTACCAGCCGTAGCTGCAGCGATCAGCCGAGAAGGTGGGGCTGGGATCCTGCTCGTAATCCCGGTACACCTTCCTGCCGATGCGGTAGACGCCCGGCGGCGTGTCGGTGGCGTTCTCCTTGTACTGGGTCTCCCGGCCCTGGCCGCGGGCCAGGGCCGGGACCTCCCAGAGCAGCCGGCCCTCCACGTCGAAGGCCCTGGCGGTCTCGCTGCCGTCGTTGACCACCACATGGGAATCAGCGCCGCTGAAGCCGAAGTCGTGGGGCGTCCTGCTGGGGCCCACCATGCCGGGCAGCACCGGCGGGCGGTCGCCGGAGGCGGCGGGAGCAGGCACCGCGACGGTCTTCGCGGCCGGAGCCGCCGACGCCTGCTTGAGCCGCTGTTCCCAGGCCTCGCAGTCCGCCGGACTGGTGATCTCCCGCTCCGCCCGGGCGCAGGCGGCGACGGGTTCCATGCCGGTCCACACCAGCCCTTCGGCCCGGCGGCGGCGACCCAGGCCCACCTCCACCTTCTTGCCGGGATTGCGATACATCATCAGGGCCCCGGGAACGGCCTCCCAGCGACGCGCGCGCAGGTGGCGATCCAGGGTGTCGTGGTGACCGTCGCCATGGAAGCGGGCACCGTTGTTGTAGGCGAAGCTGCAGAGAGCGGCCCGCTGGCGATCATCCATCTCCCCCCAGAAGGGGATCGTGGCCTCCAGCACCTTCCAGAACGACTCCCGGCAGTTGTGGGCGTAGAGCGCATCGGCCTGCTCCTGGGTGATCAAATCCCCCAGCCGGACGGGGGAGCCGTCCTCGTAGAACGTGCTGCCCCAGCCGATCGTGATCGGCTCGCCCCCCGTGAGGGGGTCGGGATAGGCCTGCAGGCGGCAGCCCTCGTAGTGGTGGTTGAGCTGGGCCACCTCGGGGGGCAGCGGGTCCGGGCCGGGAACGGCGGAGGGCTGCCGCAACCAGGCGTCGTCGGGAATGCTGAAGCGGTCGGGATTGAAGTAGCGCTGTTCGCCATCCAGCAAGGGCTCCGTGCCGCCGGGGCAGGTGTAGTTGCCCGCCAGTCGCAGGATGGCCAGCTCCGCAGCGGCTGCCGGCCGCACCCAGGCCACGGCGATGCGGCTGCCGGAAGCCACGTAGGAATCGGCATCGGCGGCGGCGGGGCTGGGGCTGAGGCCCGCGTCCTCCCGGGCGGTGATGAAAGGCATCAGCGGCAGCTCATCAGAGGCTTCCCCCCAGCCGGATCCGCTCCAGTGGGCTCAGGGCCTGGGCCGGCGCGGCGACGGGGGCGGCCGGGGTCACCTGGATCGGGGTGCGGCTGCGGCCGATCTCGGCCCGCAGTCGCTCCAGCTCTTGCCGCAGCTGGCCCAGGCGGGGATCCTCCGCCGGGGAGCTGGCCTGGGTGGGGGCCTCGGCCGCTGGGCCGCCGCCGGAGCCCAGAAAAAGCTCCCGCAGGCTGCTGCCCTTGAGGCCGCCGAGCCGCTGCTCGGCGAATTTCTGCACCACCTTGGGGGCGAAGGCCGCCAGCAGGAAGGCGAAGGTGAGGGTGAGGCCGGTCTCGTCCCGGGGCGGATAGGTGAGAGTCGCCTGACCGCCGGCATCCCGGCTCACGATCGGCGCGCTCCTTGCCATGGTGATGGCCCCGAAGGCGATCGAGGCCAGCAGGGCCAGTACGCACATCAGCCGCATGGCGGAACGGTTGCCCGGCGATTCCTCCAGGAACCCGGTCGTGGGACCGGCGGCGGCGCGGACAGGGGCGTTCATGGGGACAGCGCGGGACTCAGGCCAGGCCGGCATCGCTCGGGCGAAGAGCAGGTGCCAGCGGTCCCCATTCTGAAAGGACCGGTTGCCGGCGCCGTCGACCCGGCACCTTCTTCACCATCAGGTCTTCACCCTCAGGGACCCGGATGCTCGCGGCAGGGCATCCACTGGTCACCCATCCGGTGAGCACCTTTGCAGTTGAAATGCTTCGCTGCGGCCTCCGCTTCGGCCGTGGTGGCGAACACCGCCGCCAGAACGGCGTCGGGGAGGGGGTCGGCCATGAAGACACGGGCAGCCGGCGAACACCCGGGCAAGGTCCAATCCTAAAATCGGCCCTTACGCAGACGTACAGATGGAAGGCACCGCTGTTCAGGCCGGGACCGACACCGGCGGCAAGTGTCCTTTCCTGCACGGCACCCTCCGGGGTGCCAGCGCGGGAGCCCTCTCCAACCGCGACTGGTGGCCCCGCCAGCTGAACCTGGCGATCCTGCATCAGAACTCGCCCCTGGCCGATCCCATGGGCCGCGGCTTCCGCTACGCCGAGGCGTTCAAGGGAATCGATCTGGAGGCCCTCAAGCAGGACGTCTTCGCCCTGATGACCGACTCCCAGGACTGGTGGCCGGCCGACTACGGCCACTACGGGCCCTTCTTCGTGCGGATGGCCTGGCACAGCGCCGGCACCTACCGGATCTACGACGGCCGCGGCGGGGCGGGCTCGGGCACCCAGCGCTTCGCGCCGCTCAACAGCTGGCCCGACAACGGCAACCTGGACAAGGCCCGGCGTCTGCTGTGGCCGATCAAGCAGAAGTACGGCAGCAGGCTCTCCTGGGCCGACCTGATCATCCTGGCCGGCGACTGCGCCATCGAATCCATGGGCCTGAAGACCCTGGGCTTCGCCGGCGGCCGGGAGGATGTGTGGGAGCCCGAGAGCGACATCGACTGGGGCCAGGAGACCGAGTGGCTGGGCGATCGGCGCTACAGCGGTGACCGGGAACTGGAGGATCCCCTCGGCGCCGTGCAGATGGGCCTGATCTACGTGAACCCGGAGGGCCCCAACGGGGAGCCCAATCCCCTCGCCGCCGCCCGCGACATCCGCGAGACCTTCCGTCGCATGGCGATGAACGACGAGGAGACCGTGGCCCTGATCGCCGGTGGCCATACCTTCGGCAAGTGCCACGGCGCCGGCGACAAGGACCTGGTGGGTCCGGAGCCCGAGGGGGCCACCATGGCGGAGCAGGGCCTGGGCTGGCTCAACCTCTTCGGCAGCGGCAAGGGGGTCGACGCCATCACCAGCGGCCTGGAGGGTGCCTGGACCGCCAACCCGACCCAGTGGGACAACGGCTACTTCGACAACCTGTTCGGCTACGAGTGGGAACTGGAGAAGAGCCCCGCCGGAGCCTGGCAGTGGAAGCCCGCCGATCCGGCGGCGGCGGACGCCGTACCCGACGCCCATGACCCGGCCCGCCGCCACGCGCCGATGATGGCCACCACCGACCTGTCCCTGAAGGTCGATCCGGCCTACCTGGAGATCTCCAGGCGCTTCCACGAGCACCCCGACCAGCTGGCGGAGGCTTTCCGCAGGGCCTGGTTCAAGCTGATCCACCGCGACATGGGACCCCGTTCCCGCTACCTGGGCAGCCTGGCGACGGCCGAAACGTTCATCTGGCAGGACCCGGTTCCCGCCGTCGACCATCCCCTGGTGGATGCCTTCGACATCGCCACCCTCAAGGGCCGGATCCTGGAGGCGGGCCTGCCCATCTCCCAGCTGGTCTCCACCGCCTGGGCGGCGGCGGCCACCTTCCGCAACTCCGACAAGCGGGGCGGCGCCAACGGCGGCCGTCTGCGCCTCTCCCCCCAGCGGGACTGGGAGGTGAACCAGCCGGCCAAGCTGGCCCGGGCCCTGGAGGTCTACGAAGCCATCCAGCGCTCCTTCAACGACAGCCAGCAGAACGGCAAGAAGGTCTCGATGGCCGATCTGATCGTGCTGGGCGGCTGCGCCGCGGTGGAGGAAGCGGCGAAGCGGAGCGGCCACACGCTGGAGGTGCACTTCACCCCCGGGCGCATGGATGCCTCCCAGGAGCAGACCGATGCGGACTCCTTCGCCGTACTCGAGCCCCGGGCCGACGGCTTCCGCAACTACCTTCAGCCCGGCTTCAAGGCCTCGGCGGAGGAGCTGCTCGTCGACCGGGCCCAGCTGCTCACCCTCACCGCTCCGGAGATGACGGCGCTGCTGGGCGGGATGCGGGTGCTGGATGCCAACCACGGCAAGTCGCGGCATGGGGTGTTCACCGATCGTCCTGAAACCCTCAGCAACGACTTCTTCGTCAACCTGCTCGACATGGGCACCACCTGGAAGGCGGACTCGGAGGCCGAACAGACCTTCGAGGGCCGTGACCGGGAAACGGGCGATCTGAAGTGGACCGGCACCCGGGTCGACCTGGTGTTCGGCTCCAACTCCCAGCTGCGGGCCATCGCCGAGGTGTACGCCTCCGCCGATGCCGAAGCCCGTTTCGTGGAGGCCTTCGTGGCCGCCTGGACCAAGGTGATGAATCTGGATCGCTTCGAGCTGGGGTGAACCGATCGGTGCCTCAGGGGCAGAAGAGCTCCCCCCATGGCGGCCATGCGTCCGATGTGCCGATCTCAAGGCAGATCCCCCGCAGCACTGCGCCATCGGCGCCCCGGAACAGGGTCGAGGCCTCGTCCGTTTCAGCGATGGTGAAGGTCACCTCCACCAGCTGCGGGCAGGCGGCGAAAAGATCCCTGGTCATGGCGCCCTGGAAGGCGGCGTCGGTCAGCACCGCCACCGAGCGTCGTTGCACCGGCAAAGGCGCCTGGGTCGACCCCAGCCGGATCACCAGCGCGTCTCTGCCCGGATGAGGGTTGTGGGGGGAGCCATTCGATCCGCGCTCCATCTCCACCAGCGCCCCGCGGGCCACCAGCGAGGCCTGGGCCCCGGCCACGGCCTCCGGGCAGGCGTTTCCTGCGGGGGCGGCGGCGACCCCACCTCCCTGCAGAGCCAGCAGCAGCATCGCGAGCATCGCGGGAAGCCGGCCGGGGCCTGGCAGGAGGAGGGGGTTCGGATAGTGTCGCAGCGCCATCCGTCCCCGGCAGGCACCGGCGGCGGCTCCGCAGGGTCCAGCGGCGGCGCGGCAGGGCCCTTCCGCCCGGCCGATCCCGTTGGTTAGCGTTGGATCCATGCGTTGGAGAGGCCCGTCATGAAGAAGCCGATCGCTGTTGTTCTCCCCCTGCTGGTGCTGGGGTTCCCCCTGTTCGCCCCGGCCCTTGCCCAGACCACCGAAGCCGAACGACGGGCCCAGGAAGCCAACCGGGACCGCTGCCGCAACGGGTTGGTGCTCGGAGGCCTCACCGGCGCCGTGGTCAGTGGCCGGGGTCTGGGCAACAAGCTCGGCGGGGCGGCCATCGGCGCCACCGCCGGCTGCATCCTCAACAAGGAGCTGAACAAGGGGAAGTGAGTTGCGGCGGCGCCTCCGCCCGGTGCATCCGGGTGGGCTCCACGATCCCGGGCCGTTCGGGGCTGAGCATCACCAGTTCCTCCTGGGGCTCCAGGAACCGGAACGGCAGGGTGCCCTCAAGCACCACCACCCGCGACCAGACGCCCTCCTTGGTGCGGTGGTTCGCCAGCAGACCCGCCGGCACCGTGGCGGCGTCGAAGCTGGGAGTGCGCCTGTAGACCGTCAGGCCGGGGGGCAGTCCATCACGCATGGGGGTTCTCCCAGGGGCGTCCGACTCGCCAGAATCAAAGCATTCCGCCCCCCATCCGGTGCCGCCCATGCCCAAGGTCGAGATCTACACCTGGCGCTTCTGCCCGTTCTGCATCCGGGCCAAGCACCTGCTCGATCGCAAGGGCGTGGCCTACGAGGAGTACGTCATCGATGGCGACGAGGAAGCCCGCGACGCCATGGCGGCCCGGGGCTCTGACGGCCGGCGCTCCGTGCCTCAGGTCTTCATCGACGATGCCCACGTCGGTGGCTGCGAAGACCTCTACGGTCTGGAGCGCCAGGGCCGGCTGGATGCCCTGCTGGCCGGCGCCTCCTAGGGGTGCGGTCTGGCTGGGGAGGCCATGCCGCTGGGCTGTCAGCCACAACACCTCATAGCTTCTGGCGCATCTTTCTGCCGCCCACAGGATCAAGGCCATTGGTTCTGTAGAACTGCAGGGTTCGCTCGAATTCCGGCAAGGGCGGCGTGCACAGCTCGATGCATGACCAATGGCGTGTGCGTCCGTGCTCACGGACCGCCGCCAGCAAGGCCGTTCCGACGCGGGACGAGCGAATCTCTGGAACCACATAGAATTCCTGGATGATGCCGACCCTGCCTCCCGCATAGAGAGCATGGGTTTCCGTGAATGTCGCCACGGCGATGGGACGCTCGTCGGACCAGCCAAGAATGGCGGAATACAGGTCGTTGGCCATCCATTCTTTGCAGCGCTGGATGGTTTCATCCAGATCGAGGCCGAAGGGGTCGGCCTGCATTCGAGTGCCGATCTCTTCGGTCAGCGCCATCACCAGAGCGGCCACGATCTTCGCTTCCGGAGCAGTCGCTTGCCGGAACGTGATGCTCATGCGGCTACCGGCGTCAGCAAGCCGATGATGGTGCCCTCCGGAGCCTGCACGTAGGCCACCGTTTGCCCCCAGGGCATCAGTCGGGGTGGGGTGAGCGCCGTTGCGCCCGCTGCGTGGGAGGCGATCGCCACCGACTGGTCGGCGCCCAGGAGCGCGAATCCGGGTTCGCGGTCGTGGAGCGTGGGCTCGATGCCGGTGATCTGGACGTAGAACGCCAGGGTTGCTGCCACGTCATCGGTGTAGATCACTGCGGTCGCGAACTTCATGGGCCTCATGTTCCGATCACTCTCCGGGATGGCTGCCCATAAAGTTGCAGATTCGAGCAAGATCCGTGGGATTCTGCTCCTCTGGACAGCCTGCCGGACGGGCTGGCGGTCACCCATCACCATTTCCAGCTGGAGTTGTTTCGTTTTCTTACAGCGCGAGAAGTGTTGTTGCCCAGGAGATGAAGCCATCCTCTGGACACCTTGAAGAGACATGACCAGATCAGAGATCAGACTTGTCCTTCTGCGAAGGCTATGTTCGCGAAGCTTTGTGGATTTCGGGCTGAGTTCCCGGGGCCCTTTCAGGCCTCTCCCTGATCCTGCAACGGAGCGTCGGCGCCGCCTGAGGGTGGCCATCAGGGGCCGCTGTCGGTGGGACAGGAGCGCAAGCGTTGCTCTGCAGGCGACGGATAGGCCACAATTCCGTTGCTGTCCCTGGCAATCTCATGGGCCTGCGGTGCAGACGCTTCCAGCAATGACTTGCCACCCCTCACCTGAGCGGAGCCAGGTGCGGATGTAGCGAAAGCAGCCTTCGAATGGCTGCCCTTTGAACACCCCGGCCATCTCCGTCCTCACCACGGCAACGGCCGTTGCGTCATGCAGCGCGACCTGGATGTCGATGAGGTCGATTCTGGTGAGCGTCTCCTGTCCCGAACGATGGAGCGCAAGATCATCGGCTTTGCTGTAGACGCCGCCATCTGGACCGACGAACAGAAGCCGGTCATGGATGAGGACATCCAGTTCCTTGACGTCGCTGGCGAGCATGGCAACCCGCAGGCGTTCTTCCAGCTGGCGAACGTCGTGCATCGCCAAACAGCCGTTGGGCTCACAGCCTAAACGGCACCATGGAGAGCCAAGACACCCGGAAACAAAAAATCCCAGCCATGTGCAGGCACACAGCCGGGAACAAGAAGTCACGGATCAGATCCGATCAGAATTTGTGGGCGCGCAGAGCCTCCACCATGGTGATATAAGTGATGCAGGAATAGTTGTCAAAATACTTCTCCACCACTTTGTCCTGAATGGCGTCCGCCAGCTCGCGGCTGGACGTCAACACTTCGAATTTGATGTTGGAGAAGTTATGGGAAACGCTGGGTTCGCCGGTGGAGCGAACATTGCGGCTGCCTTCGCCAGCAGCCGCCAGAACCGTGTATCCGGAAGCGCCGGCCTCTTTGATCAGCTTGGCGATCTTCTTCAACAGAATCTCTTCTGTGATGATGACGAGTTTGCAGATTTGCTGGCTCATGGGAATGACCTCAGATGGGGAGTGTTGTGAACAGCCTTGTCACGAAGGCTACATACCAAGGATTGACTCAGCAAGCCCCATGAACAGGGGGATGCCGATGGCGATCGCCACAGGGGTTCCGATGGCGGTGGAAGCGCCGATGTAGGCAGAGGGATTCGCAGATGGAATGCCGGCGCGCAGGGTCGGGGGACCGGAGATATCCGAACTGGAAGCGGCGATCACGGCCAGGACCACAGCACCACCGATGCTGAAGCCAGTGATCTTGTGAATCACAAGGCCGAGTCCAAAAGCGAGAAAACCGTGCAGCAGGGGGGCGATGAACGCATAGATGGCAAACCATTGCGCCACTTTCCGCAGTTCATTCATGCGCTGTGCTGCCTCCATCCCCATGATGATCATCAGGATGGCGAGAAAGCCGCGGAACAACGGATTGAAAAAGCTCTCATAAACGGGTTCGGGTTTGGTGGCAATGCCAAGGGCGACACCAAGCAGCAGCGCAGTGACGGCAGAGCTCTGCAGGCTTTCCTTCACAATTGGCCAGATCTCAACGCGTTCCGATGCTTTGCCTGCCATTCGACTGGTGTAGACGCTGGCCACCACGATCGCGGTCACCAGAGCCGGGATATCCATGAAGGGGTACAGGGCAGCGGTCCAGGCCTCGTACTTGATGCCTGCGGCATCCAGCTGGGGCAGAACGGCTGCAAGGGTGGAGCCGCTCACGGCACCGAACAGACCACCGGTTGCCACGGCATCAACGACTTTGATTCCCGGCAGTCTCGCCAGGGTGAATCGGCTGATCAGGACGATCAGGATGCCAAGCGCCACGGCAGCCAGGGCCGGGAGAATGATCTCAGAAAGGTTGGAATTACGAATGGCGATGCCACCGCTCAACCCAATCTTCATCAGCAGGAAGAAAGTGATGAATTTGTAGATCGAATCCGGGATGGCCAGTTGGCTGCCGAATGTGGCAACAACGATGCCACCGATCAGGAAGCCAAGGGTTGGAGACTGGAGCTGCTGGAGAAATAGCGTGATGAAATCGGACAAGTCAAATCCTCTGGTTGTGGTATCGATTCAGGGCAAAGAGAATATCAGAGAAGCTCATCGATCGTGTCGGACTCAGGGCCAGAGAGGTCAGGCACAACGTCCGGATCTTCAGTTCTCATCTTTCGGCCGGCATGGGTTTGCCGTGCACGGGATGGGGCGGCGATGGTGATGGCCAGCCCGCCGACGGGCGTGGGTCCAGATGACAGCGGCACCTCTGTTCTGGCCGGCTCCGGATAACAGGTTGAGGGCCGGATCCCCCGATGGCTCAAGGGATCTCAACAGCGAGGCATGGTGGGTATTGGTAAAGCAGCGGAGACCTTAATTCCACCCAAATCGTGTTGGGTGCCGCGTAAGGAAAGAGTCGCATATCTTGGTGATAAGCCTGGATTATCTGGCGCCCCTTTGATTGGCCCTTGCCAGGCCTTTGCCTGGCCCATTGCCTGGCCTGGTGATGGACCCTTTGCCTTGGGGCCGCCGCAGCACTTGCCAGGGGCCAGCCCAGGCCCCCAGCTCCCCCACCGACCGGCAGAGCCGCCAGAGTGAAGGGCATCTCCTGCCCGGCCCGATGAGCGACGACGCCAGCGCCACCGGCCCCAGCGCCACCGATCCCGGCACCCCCGGGGTGGGCGGCGGCTGGCCCCTGATCGAGGGCTGGGCCCGGGCCACCCTCTCGCCCCGGGGCCCAACGCTCTGGCAGACCCTCAACCACCGCAGCGCCTGTCTCTCCTGCGCCTGGGGCACCGGCGGCCAGCACGGCGGCTTCAGAGATGAACTGGGCGAGCCCCTGCAGCGCTGCCTCAAGAGCGTCGAGGCGATCATGGCCGAGCTGCAGCCGGCGGTGGGCGAAGGGGTGTTCGGCCGCCGCAGCCTGGCCGAGCTGCAGCAGCTCTCCTCGCTGGAGGCCGACCGGCTGGGCCGGCTCAGCCACCCGATGCTGCTGCGTGAGGGCGGCAGCCACTACGAACCGATCGGCTGGGACGACGTGTTCGCGATCGCCGAGGCCGCCTTCCGGGCGCCGCCGGAGCGGGTGGCTTCCTACAGCTCCGGCCGCTCCTCCAACGAGGCCGCCTATCTGCTGCAGCTGCTGCTGCGGGCCATGGGCTCCAACAACCTGGCCGACTGTTCCGACCTCTGCCACGCCCCCTCCACCGTCGGCCTCAACGCCGTTTTCGGCTCCGGCACCTCGATGGTGAGCCTGGCAAGCCTGCAGCAGGCCGACTGTGTGGTGCTGGTGGGCTCCAACGCCCCGGCCAACCATCCGCGCCTGATGAACGAACTCATCAAGCTGCGCCAGCGGGGCGGCACGGTGATCGTGATCAACCCGGTGCTCGAGGTGGGGCTGCTGAGGTTCGGCTCCCCCGCCTTCCCGCTGCGCTCGATGCCGCGGGGATCGGAGATCGCCTCCCTCTTCCTGCAGCCCGTGCCGGGCAGTGACACGGCCGTGTTCCTGGGCCTGCAGAAGGCCCTGCTGGAGGCCGGCGCCGTGCGGCGCGACTTCCTTGCCGCCCACGCCGAGGGCTGGGAGCCGCTGCTGGAGCAGCTGGAGGCCACCGGCTGGGAGGCGATCACCGCCACCTGCGGCCTGAGCCGCGAGGAGCTGGAGCACGCCGCCGCCGTGATCGCCCGCTCCCGCGCGGTGGTGTTCGCCTGGGCCATGGGCATCACCCACCACGCCAACGGCACCGACAACGTGCAGGCCATCGCCAACACCGCCCTGCTCAGCGGCAACGTGGGCCGCCCTGGCGCCGGCACCATGCCGATCCGGGGCCACTCCAACGTGCAGGGCTTCGGCTCGATGGGGGTCACCGTCAAGCTGCGCGCGGAGATGCAGCAGGCCCTCGAGCAGCTGCTGGGCCGCCCCCTCAGCCGGGTGCCGGGTTACGACACCCGCGCCCTGATCGAGGCTGCCGCAGACGGCCGGGTGGAGAGCCTGCTGTGCCTGGGCGGCAACCTCTGGGGCGCCAACCCCGATGCCGCCGAGGCCAGGCGGGCCCTGGGCCGCATCGACACGATCCTGTATCTGGCCACCAAGCCCAATCAGGGTCACTTCCACGGCCTGGCCGCCCGCCAGACCCTGGTGCTGCCGGTGTTCAACCGCTTCGAGACGCCCCACCGCACCACCACCGAATCCGGCAACAACTACGTGCGCCTCAACGAGCCGGGCAGCACCCACCTGCGCGGTGCCGATCTGATCAGCGAGGTGGCCTTCCTGGCCGAGCTGGCCCGGCGGCTGATGGGCAGCGACCCCATCGACTGGGGCCGGCTGCAGGATCCGGCCTACGTGCGGGAACTGATCGGCCGCACCGTGCCCGGCTACGGCCCGATCGCCACCATCGACGCCACCCGGGAAGAGTTCAGCGTCGAGGGGCGCCTGTTCGACGCCCCCCGTTTCCCCACATCCACCGGCAAGGCCCGGATCGCCGTCACTCCCCTGCCCGCGCTCTCCCTGCCGGAGCCGGAGCACTTCGGTGGCCTGCCGGCGGGGGAGGCAGGTCTGGTGCTGGCCCTGATCACGGCCCGCAGCTACGGCCAGCACAACACCGTCGTCTACAAGCCCGGCGATGCCTACCGGGGCATGCCCCACCGCCAGACGATCCTGATGAACCGGACCGACCTGCGCCGCGCCGGGCTGGTGGCCCACCAGCGGGTGACGGTGCAGGGGGAAGCCGGCGCCCTGGAGCAGGTGGAGATCATCCCCGGCGAGATCCGCGAGGGTGCGGCGCTGATGTTCTATCCGGAGGTGAACGCAATCATGAAGGCCGTGATCGACCCCCGCTGCGGCACCCCCGCTTTCAAGCGGGTGCCGGTGCTGGTGCGGGGCCCGCTGGCTGCAGGCCATGACGGCTGAACTCCCCCCAGTGGCTGGAGGGGCGGCGGCCGAAAGGGAGCGGCTCGCCGCCGACGATCGTCGCGAGGCCCGCTGGCGCCGCTGGGGGCCCTACCTGAGCGATCGCCAGTGGGGCACGGTGCGGGAGGACTACAGCGCCGACGGCGACGCCTGGAACTATTTCCCCTTCGAGCAGGCCCGCTCCCGTGCCTACCGCTGGGGGGAGGACGGCCTGCTGGGCCTCTGCGACAACCACCAGCGGCTCTGCTTCGCGCTCGCCCTCTGGAACGGCCGCGACCCCTTCCTCAAGGAGCGGCTGTTCGGCCTGGCCGGCCCCCAGGGCAACCACGGCGAGGACGTCAAGGAGATCTACATCCACCGCGACAGCACCCCCAGCCACAGCTGGATGAAGGCGCTGTACCGCTACCCCCACGGGCGCTTTCCCTACGAGGACCTGATCGAAGAGAACGGCCGCCGTGGCCGCGATGACCCCGAATACGAGCTGCTCGACACCGGCATCTTCACCGATGACCGCTTCTGCGATGTGGAGGTGGAGTACGCCAAGCAGGCTCCGGACGACATCCTGATTCGCCTGCGGGTCACCAACCGGGGCCCCGACCCCCACACCCTGCACCTGCTGCCCACCCTCTGGTTCCGCAACACCTGGAGCTGGGGCGGCGACGACCCGCGGCCCTCGATCCGCCCGGCTCCGCCGGCCCCTGATGCGGCCAGCTCCGTGCCCTGGCTCACGCTGGCCGCCAGCCATCCCGCCATGGGGGCGTACTGGCTTCACGCCGAGCGGCTCGCCGCCGCCTCCGACGGCTCGGGCAATGCTCAGCCTGAGCTGCTGGTCACCGACAACGACACCAACGCCCGCCGTCTCTTCGGCGTCGACAACCCCGGCCCCTACGTCAAGGACGGCATCAACGACCGGGTGGTGGCGGGCGACCGGAGCGCGGTGCATCCGGAGGGGATCGGCACCAAGGCCTCGCTGCTTTACGAGCTGTCCCTGGCGGCGGGGGAGACCCGGGTGCTCAGGCTGAGGCTGGTGGATCAGCGGCTCACGGACGATCCCCTCGGCGCGGGGTTCGATGCGGTCGTCCTGGCCCGGCAGCGGGAGGCCGACGCCTTCTACGCCGACCTGATCCCGGCCGGCCTGCCGTCCCGGCTGCGCGAGCTGCAGCGCCAGGCCTTCGCGGGGCTGCTGTGGACCAAGCAGACCTACCTCTACGTGATCCGCGACTGGCTCGCGGGGGATCCGGTCACCCCGCCGCCGCCGGAGCATCGCCACGGCCGCAACCACCAGTGGCAGCACTTCCATGCCGACGACGTGCTGTCGATGCCCGATGGGTGGGAGTACCCCTGGTTCGCCGCCTGGGATCTGGCCTTCCACTGTGTTCCCCTCGCCCTGGTGGATCCCGGCTTCGCCAAGCACCAGCTCGACCTGCTGACCCGGGAGTGGTACATGCACCCCAACGGCCAGCTGCCCGCCTACGAATGGGCCTTCGACGACGTCAACCCGCCGGTGCACGCCTGGGCCACCTGGCAGGTGTACAGCATGGAGAAGCGCAGCACCGGCAAGGGCGACCGGGCATTCCTGGAGCGGGTGTTCCAGAAGCTGCTGCTCAACTTCACCTGGTGGGTGAACCGCAAGGACGCGGAGGGCAACAACATTTTCCAGGGTGGTTTTCTCGGGCTCGACAACATCGGTGTGTTCGATCGCAGTGCTCCCCTGCCCACCGGCGGCTTCATCGAGCAGGCCGACGGCACCAGCTGGATGGGCATGTTCTGCCTCAACATGCTCACCATCTCCCTGGAGCTGGCCCTCGAGAACCCTGTCTACGAGGACATGGCGACCAAGTTCTTCGAGCATTTCCTCTACATCGCCGCCGCCATGAATGCCCACGGCAGCGGTGGTAACCGGCTCTGGGACGAGGCCGATGGCTTCTTCTACGACGTGCTCCACCTTCCCGATGGCCAGCGCCTGCCCCTGAAGATCCGCTCGATGGTGGGGCTGATTCCCCTGTTCGCCATCGCCATCCTCGAGCCCGATGTGCTCGATCGGCTGCCGGCCTTCAAGCAGCGGCTGGAGTGGTTCATCCAGCACCGGCCCGATCTCAAGGTCAACGTGGCCTGCATGGAGACCCGGGGCCGGAAGGCCCGCCGCCTGCTCGCCCTCACCTACCTCAGCCCCAACCGCTTCGTGGCGGAGGACCGCTTCCGGCGCATCCTGGAGCGCCTCTTCGATCCGGCCGAATTCCTCTCCGGCCACGGCATCCGCTCCCTCTCCCGCCACCACGCCGATCACCCCTACGTCTTCAGTTTCGAAGGCCAGGAGCACCGGGTCGGCTACGAGCCGGCGGAGTCGCGCTCCGGCCTGTTCGGCGGCAATTCCAACTGGCGCGGCCCGGTGTGGTTTCCGGTCAACCACCTGCTGATCGAGGCCCTGCACCAGTTCCACCGCTACGCCGGCGACGACTTCCAGGTGGAATGCCCCACCGGCTCCGGCCGCTGGCTCAGCCTGCAGCAGGCCGCCGACCTGCTCACCGACCGCTTGATCGGCCTGTTCCTGCCCGCCGACGACGGCGGCCCGCCCCCGGCCTACGGCCCCTCCGCCGCCTTCCTCACCGATGCCGAAGGCCGGCCCCTGCATCTCTTCCACGAGTACTTCCACGGCGACGACGGCACCGGCCTGGGCGCCAGCCACCAGACGGGCTGGACCGGCCTGGTGGCCCAGCTGATCCAGGACCGGGGTACCCGCTCCGTTCAGCCCCCCAGGTAGGCCATCTCCGCCGGCGACGGCCTCGCCTCGGCACCCTGGGCCTCGTGGCGCTCCTCGCTCCAGCGGTCGCGTCGGGTGCGCCACAGCCCCTCCAGGGCCTGCCGCAGCCGGGCTGGGTCAGGCCGGGGCCGCAGCCAGGGGCGCAGGTCGGTGCCGCTGCCGGCGAACAGGCAGCGGTAGGCCACCCCGTCGGCGGTGACCCGCAGCCGGTTGCAGTCGCCGCAGAAGGGGGCCGTGATCGAGGCCACCACCGCCAGGTGGACATCGGGCCGATCGCGATAGCGCCAGCGGCTGGCGGTGCCGTGGGGCGCCCGCCCCACCGGCTCCAGGGGCCAGGCGGCGCCGATGCGGGCCACCATCTCCGCCGCCGGCAGCACCTGCTCCGGGTTCCAGCCGTTGCGGTTGCCCACATCCATGAATTCGATCAGGCGCAGCTCCAGCCCCCGCTCCCGGGCCAGCTCCGCCAGGGGCAGCAGCTGGTCGGCGTTGCCGCTGCGGGTGATCACCGCATTCAGCTTCAGCTCGCCCCGGGCCGGATCGAAGCCCGCGTCACGGGCGTGGCCGATGGCCGCCAGCACCTTCTCCAGCACGGCGCCGCCGGCGGCCGCTCCCCCCAGGCCCCCCATGCGGGCCACCGTGGGGCCATCGGTGCCATCCAGGCTGAGGGTGATCCGGTCGAGCCCCGCCGCCTTCAGCTGGCGGGCCCGTTCGGCGCCCAGCAGCACGCCGTTGCTGGTGAGGGCGATCTCCCGCAGGGCACCGCGGGGATCATCTGCCTGCCGCTGCCGCAGGGGCTGCAGGGCGGCGATCAGCTCCTCCAGGGGCCGGTGCAGCAGGGGCTCGCCGCCGGTGAGCCGCAGGGTGTGCGCCCCCAGGCCCACGGACGCCTCCACCAGGGCCAGGCGTTCCGCCAGCGTCAGCAGCCCGGGCGGCTCCTCCGTGTCGGGACAGCAGTAGGGGCAGGCCAGGTTGCAGCGGGCCGTGAGCGACAGGCGCAGCACCCCCAGGGGCCGGCCGTGCAGATCCAGGGGACGCTCCGCCATGGCAGGCAAGCTAGGGCCACAGGCCGGTGGCGTCGTCGGGCCGGTTGGCGTTGCGCAGCCCCCCGGCCGGCAGAAGCACGTCCACCGCCTCCACCTCCTGGAGCCAGTCCTGCAGCCGCCGGCCGCCGGCGGCGGTGAAGGCGGCCAGCCCCCGGCGGAGGCCGGCCCGGGCCGGATAGATCCCCAACAACGGCTGCAGGCGCTGGCCGTCATGGGCCAGGTGGATGATGTCGGGGGCGGTGGCAGCGGCCCTGTCGGCCGCGGCGACCAGGGCCTCAAGGGCGGCGGTCTCCAGCCAGGGCATGTCCACCGGACAGAGCAGCAGCCTCTGGTCCGGGTGATGGTCCATCAGCCGCTGCAGGGCCAGCAGCGGCCCCTGCCGCGGAGCCGGCTCCTCCAGCAGCTCGATCGGGTCTCCCAGCCCGTCGCGGTGGCGGGCCGCCAGATCCCGATGGGCCCGATGGTGGCTCAGCAGGGTGATCGGCACCGGCAAGGCCGCCAGCCGGCCGAGGCTGAATTCCAGCCAGGTGCCCCCGGCGGGATGGGGCAGCAGGGCCTTGTCGCGGCCCATGCGGCGGCTGGCGCCACCGCTGAGCAGGCAGGCCCGCAGGCCGTTCATACCGGCGACCCGGCCCCCTCGGGGTCTGCCAGGCCGAATTCGGCCAGGGCCCGCGGCAGGTTGCGGTGCTCATGGCCCGGATGGCTGAGCTTCACCAGGGCGAAGCGCTGCAGCTCGTCGAGGCGCCCCCAGGCGTGGGGGGGCAGGACCAGCCCCAGCTGGCGGCAGGAGGCGAGCAGCACCTCAGGCGCCGCTTCGGCCTGCTGCCAGGACGCGTGACTGGCGGGCTCCAGCCGGCCCGCGGCGCCCTCGGCCATCGCGGCCGTGCGCTGCTTCAGCCACTGGTCCAGGGCCTCCAGGGCGCCATCGTCATCGGGCCAGGCCAGCAGCCGCTGGCGTTCGGCCTCGCCCAGCTGGCTCCAGTGGCTCAGCTTCAGCTTCACCCCCACCAGATCCAGCTTGCGCCGCACGGCCATGGGGATGCAGCGCAGGTCGCCGACGAAGTCGGCCTCGAAGCCGAAACTGTGGTCGTGGCGGGCCATGGCGCCGACCCCCTCAGGCCCCGTCACCCTAGGCAGCCTTCCTTGCCGCAGACAGGGCCCCTGACCAGATCGGCACGGCCGCCGTGGCCTGGCGCATGGGCGTGAACCACGGCGCCCTCTTCCGCCACTGCCCCAGCCGCGATGCCCCAAGACCGCAGCGGTGCCCAAGGACGGCCTTGTGGGGAGTGCTTGCTCTGGGCCGTTCCCGGTCCTTCGGCTGAATGATCCGGCCAGGGGCCGGAGGCTCAGTCCAGCTGCAGCACCCCACGGGTGCGCTGGCGGCGTTCCCGGTCCTGCTGTTCGTAGCGGGCCAGGCAGTCGCCCTGGGGCACCAGCACACAGCTGACGTAGTCGGAGGCATCCACCAGAGCGGCCCGGATCGCCTTGGCGGCCGGAGTGCGCTGGACCTGGGCCTGGTTGCCGCCGAAGTTGAGGGTGCCGGCGGCGCCGGTGAGGGCCTGGCCGGTACGCCCCATGTTGGGTGCCAGCCAGAGGGCCAGGCCGGCCGCCGGCAGCAGACTCACCCCGCTGCTGCTGGCGCTGGCGGTGCTGGTGGCGCGTCCCTCCACCGTGCGGTAGCCGACCACCTCGCCGGTGGTGCTGTCCACCACCCGGATGTCGATCGCCACGTAATCCTTGGTCTCCACTTCCTCGTTCCGCTTGCCGAACCCCAGCAGGCCGAAGCTGTTGCCCGACTGCTTCTGCTCCACGTTGGTGTCGTAGGAGGTGATCGTTCCCAGCACGATGTAGCGGGCGCCGCGCATCTGCCCCTTGCGGGCGGCATCGGGGCCTTTCCTGACGATGCCGAGCTCGGCCAGCTCCTGTTCCGAGAGAACGTCATTGAGCTGGCGCCGCTCCACCACCTGCAGGGTTCCGGTGCCCTGCAGTTCGTTGGCCAGGGCGGCGGCCAGATCATCCGCCACCGGTCCCTGCCACCACCATGTGGGCTGGGTCACGGTGTTTTTGAAGGCGGGCACCGACACGGTGGGCCGGCCCACAGGCTGCCGGTTCTGGGCAAGGGCGGCGAAGGGGGCGGCAGCCAGGCCGGAAGGCAGAACAAGTCCAGCCAGCACCAGCCGCAGCCAGGTCACCGGGATGGGCATGGTGCATGTCTGGATGATGTTCACCAACCATTCAAGCAACCCTGGGATTCGCCTTCCCATCGGCTGTTGCAGGTTGCTGAGGAAGGCCCCTCTCCACCGACCGAACTGGCCTACGGCCGGGAGGGTTTCGTATCCGATCTCACGGTGGGATCAGTGCAGGTTTAGGTTCACTGGGCTGAACGCAGAGGCTTCTCTTGAAGCCGCTTCCATGACCGCCACCGTTCCGCCGAGAGAAGAGCTGCAGGAGAGCCTGCACCCGGCACCCCCCCATGGACATGGTCCCCGCCCGGCGCCCATGTTCGAGCTGATCCCATACCAGAAGTTCCGTGACACCCCCTCGGTGCGGTTCTTCGACATCACGGTGCCCGGCTCGAACGCCAGGGATCTGGTGGTCCATTCCGGCCCGGCGGTGAGCCCCCCCGACTGCCCGGAGACCGGCAGCTGGCAGTTCTATCTCCACCCCCACCAGGAAGACAACCTGTTGGCCATGCACGGTGGCCGCACCTTCTTTCTGGTCAACCTGGGCTGGAATTACCCGTACCACATCGTTCGCCTCGACTGCGGCGGCGACATCCTCCGCATTCCACCCGGCACCTTCCACCGGTCCGTCTCCGATCCCGATGGCTCCCTGGTGCTCAACCAGGCGGTGCGAGAGGAAGGGGCCAGCGTGGTGCGTGAATTCCGTGTGTACAACAGCCACAGCATCCCCCGGCTCTTCGCCGTCACCTCCAAGACCGCTCCCCTGCCCAAGCTCCACGGCGTGAGCTGGTAGGTCCCCATCCCTTTCAAACCGCGCTCTCCCGCAGCAGGGTGGCAAACGAGGAGGCCGACATCGGCCGCCCCAGCAGATGTCCCTGAAACTGATCGCAGCCGAGCTCCTGGAGCTTCATCAGCTGGTCGCGGGTTTCCACCCCTTCGGCCAGGGTCATCAGGCCCAGCTCCTTGGCCATCACGATGGTGGCCTTGACGATGGCCAGGTCGGCGTGGTCGTTGCCGAGGCGGTCAACGAAGAACCGGTCGATCTTCAGCTTGTCGAGCGGCAGGGAGTGGAGCAGTGCCAGGGAGGAATAGCCCGTGCCGAAATCGTCGATCGCCAGGCTGAAGCCCCTGTCAGCGAGTTCCCTGAGCTGTTCGCCGGCCCGATCGGGATCGTTGAGCAGGGCCGTTTCCGTGATCTCCAGCTCGAGACTCTGGGGATCCAGGCCATGGGTGTTCAGGGACCTGGACAGCAGCTCACTGAGTGAGGGATTCTCCGCTCCCAGCTGCAGGGCGGAGATGTTGATCGCCAGCTTGCCTGGCCGCAGTCCCTGGCACCGCCAGTCGCGAAGCTGACGGCACGCCTCCTGGATCACCCACAGCCCGAGGGTGTGGATCTGGCCCGTCTGCTCCGCCAGGGGAATGAACACGTTCGGGGACACCATCCGGCCGTTCTGATCCCGCCAGCGGAGCAGGGCCTCAGCACCGGCAATCCGGCGCCCCCCCCGATCGACCTGGGGTTGGTAATGCAACTGCAACTGCTCCCGGTCGATCGCCCGGGCCAGGCGCAGCTCGAGCTCGAGCCGCTCCCGCAGCTGCAGGCTGATCTCCGGGGTGTAAAAGCGCAGCTGGTTCTTGCCGTTCTGCTTGGCCTCCATCAGGGCCGTGTTGGCGCAGCGCAGCAGCGTGTCAGGGTCGGAGCCGTGGTCCGGTGCCAGGGCCACTCCGAGGGAGGCGCTGGGTTGGACCGCCAGGCCGGTGCCCATCCCGGGGGTGTTGCCCAGGGTGCGGCGGATGTCCTCCGCCCACTCCAGGGCCTCCCGCCGGTCGGCCCTGGCCATGGGCCGCAGCAGCAGGAATTCGTCGCTGCCCAGCCGGGCCAGCCAGTCGTCCGGTTGCATCAGGTGCCGCAGCCGGGAGCCGCTGGCCCGCAGCACCCGGTTGCCGATGTCATGGCCCAGGCTGTTGTTGATCGACTGGAAATGGTCGAGGTCGAGGTTGATCAGGGCGATGCCGTTCGTCTTGCCGGCGGTGCGCAGCAGGCGTCCCAGCTGGCGAACGGCGGCAGCCTTGTTGGGCAGCTTGGTGAGGGGATCAACGAAGGCGATCCTCTCCAGCCGCTGCTGGATCTCGTGCTGTTCGCTGATGTCCTGAACGGTGCCCACGGTGCAGAGGGGTTCACCGTCGTCGCCCAGGCTGGTGCGCCCCCGTTCGAGCACCACCTTGAGACGCCCTTCGCCGAGCAGCAGCCGATGTTGGATCCGGTAAGGCCTGCCGCTGCGGAACGACTCCCGGAAGGTGGCATCCACCAGGGAGCGATCCTCCGGATGCACCTTCTCGAGAAACGCCTCATAGGAGGGGGCGGTCACCTCCCGGGCCGTGTCGAAGATGTTGAAGGCCTCGTTCGACCAGAGCAGTTCTCCCGTGCGGTGGTTCAGCTCCCAGCTGCCGACATGGGTGAGCCGTTCGGCTTCGTTGAGCAACGAGCCCAGCCGATCGCTTTCCCGCAGGGCACTGTCCAGTTCGGTGCGGTCGCGGTGACTCACCAGCGCCACCAGCCGGCCCTTCAGTTCCAGCACCTGGTAGCTCACGGACACGTCCCTGCAGAGTCCGGACCGGGCCCGGTGACGGGTGGCGAAGCTGCCCCGCGGCTGCTGATGCATCACCCGGAGCTGGTCCTGCATCAGGTCGTGGGCCAGCTCCTCGTCCGCCTGAATCGCGGCGGGATTCAGCGTGAGAAAGTCCTCCCGCCCATAGCCGAGACGCTCGTGGGCCGAACGGTTGCAATCGATGAAATGACCCTTGCTCAGATCAATGACGACCAGATCATCGCTGCCGAGATCAGCGGCAAAACGCAGGGCATCGCCAATGCTGTCGACGCAAGGAATCAGCCCCAGTTCCGATGGGGTGCTGAACCAGAAGGGTTGCACTGATGCGTCCATTGACCGTTGAGTTTAGTTGCCCCTTCGAGTGATGACCATAAGGAAGAACGGATGTTCCCGCCTCGACTCAGTCCTTCACCGATATCTCCCTCTGGCTGAGGATTTGCCTGGGATCGTATGTGTCTGTAGGCCGAAAAGTGAGGGGATGTGAAAGGCCCATGCAGGCCATCTCCCTCCTTGCCTGATGCTTCCCGGTCGTCAGGTCTGCGCTCTCAGCGTCGGTGGGCCTCAACCGATCCGCAGGTCGATGGTGCGATCCCCGGACCGGCGGCGCCCCTGCCAGGGCACCGCCCCATGGGATGGCCCGGACTCCTGAGCCGGAGAGGCTTCGAAGCTGTGTCCGTCCTCATGCAGGCGGAAGCCGAAGTCCCCGTCGGGGGTCTGAAGCACGAGCTCCAGCGGCATCTGGGGGGCGATCGCCGGATGCAGACAGGGGTAGAGCCGCTGGTAACGGAAGCGCACCGCTTGGACCGGTGACTCCACCCCGTCGGCGGGGGGCAGCGGCAGGGGCCGACCGTTGATCAGCAGCCGGCAGTCCCGGCGGAAGGACGGGTTGGCCTCCACCTCGAACCGGCGCAGGGAGCCATCGATGAACCGGCTGGTGAAACCACCCTGCACGGGGGTGTCGCAGATCAGGGGCCAGGGTTCGGGGGCCGGGCGCAGCACAAGGGCCGCCGCTTCCTCGCCGGTCTCGCCGCTGTCCTGCGCCTGCCAGCGCAGCAGGGGAGGGAAGCGCCATTCCCAGATGGCGCGGTAGGGCGCTGGATCCAGGATCAGGCCATCGGCGGCCAGGGCCGCCAGGATTCCCTCCAGATCGGCCCACAGCTGGCTGGGCAGCAACTGGCGGTCGTGGAGGGCCGAGCCCCAGTCGTGCAGCTGGGACGGCCGGTGGCCAGGCTCGAGCAGGTGGGCCGCCAGGGCACTCCAGAGCAGGGCGATGGCGCTGCTCCAGGCCATGTGGGGCAGGCTCTCCAGGGCCCGGAACTCCACCAGCCCCAGGCAGCCGGCCGGGGCCCCGGGGTTCCAGAACTTGTCGAAGCTGATCTCACTGCGGTGGTTGTTGCCGCTGCGGTCGGCATGCAGATGGCGCAGGGTCTCGCCGATCAGGCCCCGATGGTCGCCGGAGGGCTCGTCCGAAGGCCTCCCTTCAGCCTGTTCGATAGCGCGGTAGGCGAGCTCCAGGTCGAAGCAGTCGCCGATCGCCTCGTCGGGCCGTGGTGACTGGGAAGCGGGCCCCACTCCGGGGCCGCAGAACAGATAGGCCAGGCACGGGTGGTGCTGCCAGTAGCGCAGGATCCCCATCAGCCAGCCCGGCCTGGAGAAGAAGGGATGGCGGGCCAGGTCAGGGCCGCCCCAGAGCAGATGGTTGCCGCCGCCGGTGCCCTCCTGGCGGCCGTCGGCCAGTGCCTTCCAGCTGCGCAGTCCCACCCGCGCGCCGGCCTCCTCCAGCCGTTGCAGCCACTGGTGGTAGTCACCCCAGCCATGGCAGACGGGCAGGTTGATCTCCAGCACACCCGGGTCGGCGGTCAGACCCAGCACCTGCCAGCGCTCGCCCGCGTCATGGGGCAGCACACCACTGAGCCGCGGCGCGGCCAGCCTGCCCAGGCTGTCGGCCACCGCCTGCAGCAGCACCCGCAGGGGTTCCCGCTCAAGGGGAGGCAGGAACAGCTCCCAGCCCTGGGGATCGACCTCCAGGGTGAGCACCTGGCGGGGCAAGTCCTCCGGCAGGTGCTCCAGCGGCAGGCGCAGGCCGGCGGGCCCGGGAGCGCCGCTGAGTTCCCGCAGCCCAGGCTCCAGGGGCCAGGGGGCCGCCAGCCAGTCGATCGCCGACTCCTCCTCGGTCTCATCCCGCGGGGCGACACTCAGGGGAGCGGCCCAGGCGCGGCGTTCGGGATCCAGGGGGTCCCGCAGGGGCACCGGCTGCAGGGCGACGCCCAGCAGGCCGCTCAGCCGCCCCAGCCAGGCCAGGGCTTCGGTCGTTCTCAGCGGCCTGCCCTCGGTTCCAGGCTGGCAGGGGCCGGGCCAGTGCACTGCGGGGGCGCCGTCGATGCCCAGGAACAGGCGCAGAGCCCAGCGGGGATTGACTTCCCCGTCGTAGCGCTTGCCCGGGCAGTACAGGAGGGTGCTGCCGGGCCAGACCCGCTCCTGCAGATCCCTGGCCAGGGCCCGGGCAACGGGGAGCTTGGTGGGACCGTCAGCGGTGACGCTCCATTCGGGCCCTTCCGGCTGGAGGGGCACCAGGGTGGGCTCACCGCCGAGGGTGAGCTGGATGCCGGCGGCGGTGAGGCGGGATTCGGCTGCCTCGGCCACCTTCTCCATCCAGCTCATGAGGGCCAGCTCATGCGTGTTGCGGGAGGCTCATGGGGACTATTTGGGAATCACGCTGCAGGAGTTGACGGGAACCGGAACCACCTTCCAGATGCGCTCGGCATACTCAAGGATGGAACGGTCGCTGCTGAAGAAGCCGCAGCGGGCGGTGTTCAGCACGGACATCATGCTCCAGCGTCCGGCATCGCGCCAGGCGCCGTCGACATCGTTCTGGGCACGACGGTAGTCGCCCAGGTCGGCCATCACCCGGAAGGGATCGCTGCTGCAGAGGTTGGCCAGCAGGGGATGGAACAGGTCGCGGTCGCCTTCGCTGAAATGGCCTGAGCCGATCAGGTCGATGGCCTCCTTGGCCAGGGGGTCGTTCTCCAGCCAGGGCATCGGGTGGTAGCCGTTGCGGTTGATGTTGTCCAGCTGCTCGGCGGTGTGGCCGAAGAGGAAGAAATTATCGTCGCCGACCCGCTCCCGGATCTCGATGTTGGCCCCGTCGAGAGTGCCGATGGTGAGGGCCCCGTTCAGGGACATCTTCATGTTGCCCGTGCCGGAGGCCTCCATGCCGGCGGTGGAGATCTGCTCGGAGAGATCCACGGCGGGATAGATCTTCTGGCCCAGCTTGACGCTGAAGTTGGGAAGGAAGATCACCCGCAGGCGACCGTCCATGGCCGGATCGATGTTGATGATCTCCGCCATGCCCACGATCAGGCGGATGATCAGCTTGGCCATGGCATAGCCCGGTGCCGCCTTGCCGCCGAAGATCACGGTGCGGGGGGGCAGATCCTCACCGGCGCGCAGCCGCAGGTAGCGCTCCACCACCTGCAGGGCCGCCATGTGCTGGCGTTTGTATTCGTGGATCCGCTTCACCTGCACATCGAACAGGGAGGCGGGATCCACCAGCACACCGGTGTCGTGCCGGATCGTGGCCGCCAGCCGCTCCTTGGCCTGCTCGCGCACACCCTGCCAGCGTTCCAGGAAGGCCCCGTCGGTGGCCAGGGGCTCGAGCCGTTTCAGCTGGTCCAGGTCCTTGCACCAGTCGGGGCCGATGGTGTCGTTGAGCAGGGCCGCCAGGGGGGGGTTGGCCACCGCCAGCCAGCGCCTGGGCGTGACGCCGTTGGTGATGTTGGTGAAGCGATCCGGCCACACCTGGGCGAATTCGGCGAACAGGTTCTCCTTCAGCAGCTTGCTGTGCAGTTCGGCCACGCCGTTGACCGTGTGGCTGCCCACCACGGCCAGGTGGGCCATGCGCACCTTGCGGTGCGGTCCTTCCTGGATCAGTGACAGGCGCTCCAGCAGTTCGGGCTGGCCCGGAAAGCGGATGCGCAGGGTGCGCAGGAAGCGGGCATTGATCTCGTAGATGATCTGCAGCTGGCGGGGCAGCAGCTGCTGGAACAGCTCCAGGCCCCAGGCCTCCAGGGCTTCGGGCAGCAGGGTGTGGTTGGTGTAGCTGATCGTGGCGGTGGTGATGTTCCAGGCGGTGTCCCAGTCCACCCCGTGGTCGTCGATCAGCAGCCGCATCAGTTCGGCCACAGCGATCGCCGGATGGGTGTCGTTGAGCTGCACCGCGAACTTGCGGTGGAACTCCGTGACCGGGATCCCCTGGCCCTCGAGGATGCGGAACATGTCCTGCAGGGAGCAGGAGACGAAGAAGATCTGCTGACTGAGCCGCAGGCGCTTGCCCTGCACCATCTCGTCGTTGGGATAGAGCACCTTCGAGAGGGTTTCCGACTGCACCTTGTGCAGCACGGCCCGGGTGTAGTCGCCGGCGTTGAAGGAGGCGAAGTCGAAGGCATCGGGCGCCTGGGCTGACCACAGCCGCAGGGTGTTGGCGGTGTGAACGCCGTAGCCCAGGATCGGGGTGTCGTAGGCCACGCCGATCACCGTCTGGCCGCCGATCAGCACCGGATAGCTCCATTCCGGCCGGATCACTTCCCAGGGATTGCCCCGGGCCAGCCACGGGTCGGTGCTCTCCATCTGGCCGTGGGGGCCGATCTGCTGGCGGAAGATGCCGAACTCGTAGCGGATGCCGTAGCCGATGGCGGGCAGCTCCAGGGTGGCCATGGATTCCTGGAAGCAGGCGGCCAGGCGGCCCAGGCCGCCGTTGCCCAGGCCCGGTTCGGGCTCCTCGGCCAGCATCTCCTCCAGGCTGAGCCCCAGGGCGCTGCAGGCGGCCTCGGCCTCGTCCCGCAGGCCCAGGCTCACCAGGTTGTTCTCCAGATGGGGCCCGAGCAGGTATTCCGCCGAGAGGTAGGTGGCCGTGCGGACGTGCTGGCTGGTGTACGTGTCGGCCGTGTCGACCCAGCTGGTGAGCAGGATGTCGCGCACCGCCAGGGACAGGCAGACGTAGTGGTCGTGGGTGGTGGCGAGGGAGGCGGACTTGGCCTGGCTGGAGAACAGATGGCGGCGCATCGCCTCCATGAGGGCCTGCCCCTTGGTGGGGCTGGAGATGGGGGTGGAGCTGGCCATGGGCAGGTGCCGAAGTGGGCGGAGTGGAACCAGTCCTGGCCTGGGGAGTGACCCTGCCGCTGCACCATCGGCTACAAGCGGCAGCAGCTTAAGGGAGGCTTCGTTTCGGCACGCGGGCCGTCAGGGTCAGCTCTGCAGGGCCTCGAGCGAGGCGGCGGGGCTGGCGGGGGCGATGGTGGTGGGATCGAGCAGTTCCGCCTGGATGTTCCAGGCCAGTTCGCTCTCGACCACCGAGGGTCCCGAGAAGCTGCCGTTCACCGCGGCCGTGAGCATGGGCTTGGAGGAGGTGGCCAGGGTGATGTACCGGTCGTCGACGGCGCCCATGCCGCTGGGGTCGAATCCCCGCCAGCCGGCCCCCGGCAGGTAGACCTCCGCCCAGGCATGCAGGTCGTATTGCTTCGGCCGGGGCTCCACCAGGTGGTACCCGCTCACGAACCGGGCCGGCAGGCCGACGCACCGGCAGGCCTCGATCATCAGCATGGCCAGGTCGCGGCAGGAGCCCACCCGCTCCTTCAGGGTGCGGCCCGCCGGCCAGGCCGGCCCCACGTGCCGCTGGGTGTACTTCACCCGGTCCTTGATGATCTCCACCAGCTGCTCCAGGAACATCAGGCCGCGCTGGTCGCTGCCCATCAGCGCCTCCTGGGCGAGGTCCACCGCGGCCGGGTCGTGCTGACCATTGGGCAGCCAGCCCTCGAGGGAGCCCATCAGGTCGCCGTTCAGATGGCCCACCGGGTAGGGCAGCTGCGGCTCCTGGTCCTCCAGGCAGGTGGCCAGGGCCGGGGGCATCTGGGTCTCCACCTCGCTGATTGCCTGCACATGGAAGAGGTCGGTGCCACCATCGAAACGGGCCCGCAGGATTTCGTCACCGCTGGCGGCCACGAGGGGATAGAGCCGGGACGGCTCCGGAGTGATGGCGAGCTGGAAATGGAGCAGGCGCTGGAAACCGTGGCCCCGGGGCTTCAGGCAGAAACGGTGGGGGCCCAGAAACACCGGCGCGCTGTAGCGATAGTCGAAGGTGTGAGTTATGCGGGCTCGCATGCCGGCTCGTGACTGGAGGTGGCGCTCGTCGGGGCGATGAAGTAGCGGGCTTCGATCAGCTCATGAAGGCGATTCAGATTGGACTGGAAGTTGTCGATGGCTTCGTGCAGCCCAGTGGAGACGAGCTCGTCGATTCTGGTGAAACTCCAGTGGGCGAGAGTGAGGCCGATCAGGCATTCCAGATCATCGGCGGGCCTGGGAACGGAGCTGCCGCGGATGATACGCAGGGTTTCGTTGATCCTCTCGAGGCAGTAACGGACCGAGCGGGGAAAGATCGGATCGAGCAGCAGGAAGGCAGCCACTGCCTTCGGTTCGATGGCCTGCTGATTGGATTGGCGGAACATCTGGTAGGCGCCGGCGGAGCGCAACAGAGAAATCCACTGCAGCTCATCGAGGACCCCTCCCACCTCCTCGGGAGAGGGAAGCAGCAGGAAGTACTTCACATCCAGGATGCGGGTGGTCTTGTCGGCCCTCTCCAGCAGCCTCCCCAGGCGGCTGAACTGCCAGGAGAGGTCCCGGCTGAGGGTGGCATCGGTGATGCCGTAGAAGAGCTGGCAGGCGCGGCGGATCTCCCGCAGCTGCTCCTGGGGAGGCTGTTGCCAGAAACTCTCCTCCTGCAGGTTCCAGTAGATGTCGTTGATCTGCTCCCACATCTCGGTGGTGATGACCTCCCGGATCTGGCGAGCGTTCTCCCGGGCGCTGCCGATGCAATTCAGCACGCTGCTCGGATTCTCCGCCTCCCGCACCAGGAAATGGATCACGGCCTCGGGGGTGACCACCGGGCAGAGCCTGTCGAACAGCTGGCGATCCCCGCTGGCCTCGATCAGAGGCAGCCAGGGCTCGGCGCTGCCCGGGGGGCAGTCCAGGGCCATCGCCTCGCTCACCTCCACGAAGCGGGAGATGTTCTCGGCCCGCTCCACGTTGCGGTTGATCCAGTAGAGGGAGTCGGCGACGCGGCTCAGCATGGGGCTTCATCCACGATCCAGGTGTCCTTGCAGCCTCCGCCCTGGGAGGAGTTGACCACCAGCGAACCACGCCGCAGGGCCACACGGGTGAGACCGCCGGGGCTCACCCAGGCCCCCTTGCCCCGCAGCACGTAGGGCCTCAGGTCCACATGGCAGGGGTAGAGCTCCCCTTCGCTGAGGGAGGGCACGGTGGAGAGCTCCAGGGTGGGCTGGGCGATGAAGTTGCGAGGATCGGCCTGGATCTTGATGGCGAACTCGTCAATCTCCGCCTGGGCGGCATGGGGGCCGATGAGCATGCCGTACCCCCCCGCCTCGGCCACCGACTTCACCACCAGCTCCGCCAGGTGCTCCAGCACGTAGACCTGCTCGTCGGGGCGGGAGCACAGGTAGGTGGGCACGTTCTCGATGATCGGCTCCTCGCCCAGGTAGTAGCGGATCATGTCGCCCACGTAGGCGTAGATGAGTTTGTCGTCGGCCACGCCGGTGCCCGGGGCGTTGGCGATGGCCACCCGGCCTGCCGCGTAGGCCGCCATCAGGCCCCGCACCCCGAGCAGCGAGTCGCTGCGGAACACGGCCGGGTCGAGGAAGTCGTCGTCGATCCTCCGGTAGATCACGTCCACCGCCTCCAGGCCGGCGGTGCTGCGCATCCAGACCCGATCGCCTTCACAGACCAGGTCGCGGCCCTCGACCAGCTGGATCCCCATCTGCTGGGCCAGGTAGCTGTGCTCGAAATAGGCGCTGTTGAAGACCCCGGGGGTGAGCAGCACCACCTTGGGCGCATCGGTCCAGGGGGCGAGTTCCCGCAGGGTCTGGAGCAGGTGGGAGGGGTAGTCGTCGATGGGCTGGACCGTGCGGCCGGCGAACAGGCTCGGGAACATGCGTTTCATCACCCGCCGGTTCTCGAGGAAGTACGCCACCCCTGAAGGACAGCGGAGGTTGTCCTCCAGCACCCGCCAGGTGCCGGCACCGTCGCGCACGAGATCGAGACCGGAGATGTGACACCACCGGCCCAGGGGTGGCCGGAAGCCCTGCATCTGGGGCCGCCACCCCTGGGAACTCTCCACGTCGGACCTGGGCACCACGCCGTCGGCCAGGATCTTCTGATCGCCGTACACGTCGGCCAGGAATTGGTCGATCGCCTCGAGACGCTGGACCAGGCCCCGCTCCAGCCGCTCCCACTCCCGCGCCCCGATCAGTCGCGGCAGGGGATCGAAGGGGAGAATCCGCTCCACCCCCTTGCTGTCGGAATCGTTGAGCCGGAAGGTGGCGCCGAGCCTCTTGAGCAGCATGCCGGCGGCCACGTGGTTCCGGTTCAGCTGATCGAGCCCCATCTGGCCCAGGGAGGAGAGCAGGGGCTTCAGAGCTGCCCGGGGCTGGTCGGTGGCGCTGAAGTACTCGTCATACCCTTGGCTTGGTTTGTACTCAGTGAACATTCCAGACCCTGCCGCGCGCATGGATACTGCAGTGCCGCCGGGGGCCTCACCCGTTGCCGTTGTTACGAAACCAGGGGGGCTGGCCGGCGAACTCCTTCTGAAACTGTAATTTCCTCCGGCGATTCAGCGGAAACCCGACCACCCCGGCGCCCGCACGTCAAGATGGAGAGGCAGGGAAACGTGCTCATGACCCCCATGGAGACCAGCCCCCTGCCGGCGACGGTTGCTTTCGAATCCGCCACCCTCCTCAGGGCCGAGGAGGATGAAGCGTCAGGCCAGGAGCATCGGGCCTTTGAGCGTCACGCTGTTGAATGCTGCCGCCCCATCGCCATCCGCCGGCTCGATGCCGACCGCCAGCCCTCCGGCCGCTGGTTTCTTGCCGACATCCTGGATCTGAGTGAGGGCGGCTTCTGTCTGCTCGCATCCGATGACCAGAGCATGGAGGCGGGCCAGTGGCTGCAGCTCGACCTCCGCTCCCATCCGGGTTTCAGGCAGATCCGCATGCAGGCCCAGCTGCGCTGGTTCGTCAGAGCCCACTTCGCTCTCACCTTCGGGGTGGCTTTCGCCGCGCCCCTGTCGGAGGTGCCCACCCTGGCGGTGGAGCGCCGCGGCTTGCGCCGGGATCCGAATCTGGAGGATTGGGCGCTGGAGGAGTGATAAAAAACTCCTGATACCGGCAGCTATTGCTGGTCGGTTGGCCCTGTCACCCCGCTTGATCCAACCGTGTGGCAGGTCTCTGCGAGTTGTGAAGCCTCGTACCGTGATCGCTGACCTCTGCAACGGTGAAGCGGCCGCATCCGGCTGATGCGGTGGCCTGTGGCCCTTCGAACCATGCGCCAGCGGCGCTACAGCAGAAAGTAGCGCTGGGCCATCGGCAGCACCTCGGCCGGTTCGCAGGTCAGCAGTTCGCCGTCGGCGAACACCTCGTAGGTCTGGGGGTCCACCTCCACCTTCGGCAGGGCGTCGTTGTTGCGCATCTGGGCCTTGCCGATGCCCCGGGTCTGCACCACCGGCACGCAGGTCCGTTTCAGCCCGAGGCTGCGGGGCAGGTCGGCCTCAAGGGCGGCCTGGCTCAGGAAGGTGAGGCAGCTGGCGGCCAGGGAGCCGCCGTAGGCGGCGAACATGGGCCGGCCGTGCACGGGACCGGGGGTGGGGATCGAGGCGTTGGCATCGCCCATCTGGGCCCAGACGATCGAGCCCCCCTTGATCACCAGCTCCGGTTTGACACCGAAGAAGCCCGGCTTCCACAGCACCAGATCGGCCAGCTTGCCCACCTCCACCGAGCCCACCTGGCTTTCGATGCCGTGGGCGATGGCCGGGTTGATCGTCACCTTGGCGATGTAGCGCTTCAGCCGGTGGTTGTCGTTGCGGGCCCCGCGGGGATCAGCGGCGTCCTCCGGCAGGAAGCCCCGCTGCACCTTCATCTTGTGGGCCGTCTGGAAGGTCCGGGTGATCACCTCCCCCACCCGGCCCATGGCCTGGGAGTCGCTGGCGATGATGCTGAAGGCGCCCAGATCGTGGAGGATGTCCTCGGCGGCGATGGTTTCGCGGCGGATGCGGGATTCGGCGAAGGCCACGTCTTCCGGGATGCGGGGATCGAGGTGGTGGCACACCATCAGCATGTCGAGGTGTTCCTCGAGGGTGTTGCGGGTGTAGGGGCGGGTGGGGTTGGTGGAGCTGGGCAGCACGTTGGCCTCACCGCAGATGCGGATGATGTCCGGCGCGTGGCCGCCGCCGGCCCCCTCGGTGTGGAAGGTGTGGATGGTGCGGTCGCCGATGGCCCGGATCGTGTCCTCCACGAAGCCCGCCTCGTTGAGGGTGTCGGAGTGGATGCAGACCTGCACGTCGTAGCGGTCGGCCACCGTCAGGCAGCAGTCGATGGCGGCCGGGGTGGTGCCCCAGTCCTCGTGCAGCTTGAGGGCGCAGGCCCCCGCCCGGATCTGCTCCTCAAGGGCTTCGGGGGTGCTGGCGTTGCCCTTGCCGAAGAAGCCCAGGTTCACCGGCAGGCCCTCGGCGGCCTGGAGCATGCGGGCCAGGTGGAAGGCCCCGGGGGTGCAGGTGGTGGCGTTGGTGCCGGTGGCCGGGCCGGTGCCGCCGCCCATCAGGGTGGTGACACCGCTGGCCAGGGCTGTCTCGATCTGCTGGGGGCAGATGAAATGGATGTGGGTGTCGATCGCGCCGGCGGTGAGGATGTGGCCCTCGCCGGCGATGGCCTCGGTGCCCGGCCCCACCACGATGGTCACCCCATCGGTGATGTCGGGGTTGCCGGCCTTGCCGATGGCGCAGATGCGGCCGTCCCTCAGGCCGATGTCGGCCTTGACGATGCCCCACCAGTCGAGGATCAGGGCATTGGTGATCACCGTGTCCACCGCCCCCTCCGCCCTGGGGGTCTGGGCCTGGCCCATGCCGTCGCGGATCACTTTGCCGCCGCCGAACTTGACCTCGTCGCCGTAGGTGGTGAAGTCGTTCTCCACCTCCAGGATCAGCTCCGTGTCCGCCAGCCGCAGCCGGTCCCCCTTGGTGGGGCCGTAGGTCTCGGCGTAGGCGCGGCGGTCGATGCGGTAGGGCATGGACGGAAGGACGAGGACGGAGGGACGAAGGAGCGGGGCTGGCCTAGTCGAGGGGGCCGTTGACCAGGCCGTTGAAGCCGAACACCCGGCGGTCGCCGGCGTAAGGAATCAGGTTCACGTCGCGGGTGTCGCCGGGCTCGAAGCGAATGGCCGTGCCGGCGGGGATGTCGAGCCGCAGCCCCCGGGCCGCGTCGCGGTCGAAGCGGAGGGCGTCGTTCGCCTCGTGGAAGTGGAAGTGGGAACCCACCTGCACGGGCCGGTCGCCGCTGTTGGACACCGAGAGGGTGGTCACGGGCCGGCCGGCGTTGAGTTCGAGGGTTCCGGGTTCGGGGATCAGCTCGCCGGGGATGATCGGGGCCATGGGGGAGGGGGGCTAACGGATCGGATCGTGGAGGGTCACGAGCTTGGTGCCGTCGGGGAAGACCGCCTCGATCTGGACCTCCCGGACCAGCTCCGGCACCCCTTCCATCACCTGCTCCCTGCTGAGCCAGGTGGTGCCCTCCTGCATCAGTGCGGCGACGGTGCGGCCATCCCGTGCTCCCTCGAGCACCTGGAAGCTGAGCCAGGCCACCGATTCGGGGTGGTTGAGCCGCAGGCCTCGGTTCAGTCGCCGTTCGGCCAGCAGGGCGGCGGTGACGATCAGGAGTTTGTCCTTCTCCTGAGGTGTCAGGTGCATGGACCAGGCGGCAACGGGGGCATCCTGTCAGGGACGGGCGCGGCGACCGGTTCCTCGCGCACTTTTTTCTGGGATCAGCCAGCGACGCCCTTTCAGGCCGCGCGGGCGGAGGATGATCTCTGGGTACGACCGGCTGAGCATGGGAAGGGGCCGACGACCCTGCATAAGGTTCAGGTCATGGGGTTCGGGAGTCCGTTGGTCGTGTCAGCCTCTGTGACGGATGGAACCGCCTGGATCCGCAGGGCTCCCCTGACCCTGGAGGAGCTGAAGATCCTCGCCGTGGGCACTCTGCCGGTGGCTGTGCTGGCGCTGGGGCACGGCCTCTTCGAGCTGGTCGGTCAGACCTTCCACGAGATCTACAGCGTCGTCATCCAGTCGCCCTCAGCCGATCTCTCGCGGCACGCCGTCACCCAGGCGGGGCAGGCCTGGGCTGCCACGGCGTTGATCTATCTGGTGGTGGGCTCCGCCGCCCTTGGCCTCCTGATCCAGCAGCTGCGCAGCCGGGTGCGTGGTGCTGCCCAGGTTCCGTTTCTGGCTCTGGCGACCCTGCTCAGCGTGCTCGGGGTGGGGCACCTGGTGATCGTGGACATGCAGCGTCATCCCCTCAGCGCGATCTTCTATCTGACCTTCGAAAGCCTCAGCCGCAGCGGACTGCTGGACGTCGGACGCCTCGACGGGGTCCATCGGGTGCTGGACGTCATCAATGTGATGAGCGTGGTGGTTCCGGCCTCGGTCTGTGCCGTCATGCCCCTCTGCATCCTGGCTCCTCCCCGGGGCTGGACCGAAGCCTCCCTGGCCGCCCGGATCAAGGACGCCCGGCAGTTGGGAGTGGTGGCCTCGGCTTTCCTGGTGGCCGGTTTGCTGCACATGTTCTCCTGGATGCAATGGTCAAGCGCCCTGCTGATGGAGAAGCCGCTGGAAGCCCTGGCCTCCAGCGTCACGCTCTTCTGGAGCTGCGTCTTCACCCTGATGCTGGCCGCGGTCTACATCCCCCTGCTGCTGGTGCTGCACCACAGGGCCGAAACGGTGATGGATCAGCTGGAGGTGCCGCCCAGGGAGCGGGCGGACTGGCTGAAACAGCGGGGCCTCTCCTACGACGCCCTGTCCCAGCTGCCGCAGCTTGCCGCCATCTCTGCCCCGCTGCTGGCGAATCAGATCGGGGACGTGCTGCTGCGCACCCCACCCCTACCGCTCGCCATCGGCTGAGGTCCCGCAGACAGCCTGCGCCAGCGGCTCCTCCTGGAAGGGCCACACCCGGGGCAGGACCGGAGCCGCCAGCCCCTGTTCCGCACGGATGCGGGCCCAGAGGCGCACGAACCAGAAGCGCGCGGCCGTGCTGGAAGGGCCCCGGTAGCGCGCCACCAGCCCCTGGTCGAGGGCGCCGCAGGCCATCTCACCCTCCAGGCCCGCGCGATCGGAACGGCACAGCTCCAGCAGCCGCTGCATCCGCTCCGCCGGCAGGGGATGGGGTGCCGCCCACACCAGGGATCCGAACACCGGCTGGCCCGCCATCCCATGGGCCTCCTCCAGAGCGTCTCCGGACAGCTCGAGCCGGTCCACCAGCTCCCAGCGGTCGGGCCCGTCGGCCGTCGCCCCAAGCCGGCGGACCTCCAGCAGGGAGCGCCAGCGCCCCTGGCCCAGTTCCTCACCGGCCGCGGTCCGGCCCAGGCGCACCACCTCCCCCCCCAGCCAGCCCGCCCCCGGGGCGAGCGTCACCCGGGCGCGCTGCTCGTACAGGGCCCCCGCGTAGAGCACCAGTTCCTGGGGCAGCCATTCCAGATCGGCTCCGGCCTCCACCGCGAAGGTCAGCTGCTGGCGGGCCCAGCTCCCCGCCGGCGCCCGGCGGGAGCGGCCGATCGAGCCGTACACCTTCTGGGCAGCCACGCTGGTGAGCAGGACCCGGCAGCCGGCCTCCAGGGTGGCTGAGATGTGGAGCCGGTCGCCTCCCACCAGCCCCCCGGCGGTGTGCAGGACCGGCAGCTCGCAGCGGCCGTCGGCCCCCTGGAAGGCCCGCTGCACCTTCAGCGGCGCGGTGCCGCCCCCCTGGTGCCGGGTGCCCCGGGCCCCGCGGGCGAACCGCAGGCTGGCTGTGCCGGACCAGCCGTTCGCTGTGTCGCCCATGGACCTGCGGATCCCCGATCGAAGGGTCACACTCTGGGGGTTGAACTGCCGCCGAACCGCAGGCCATGGCCGAAACGGAACCGGACCCCCTCCTGCTCATCGGCCGGCTGCCGCCGGGACAGGCCACCGGTGAGCAGGATGCTCCTGAGCCGCTGCGGCTGGAGCTCAGTGCCGATGAGCGCACCCGGCTGCGGGGCCACCGCCGCAGCCGCTGCGGCCAGGACCTGCTGCTGCAGCTCCCCAGGGGTGCGGCCCTCGAGCCGGGGGAGTGGCTCGCCGATGCCGCCGGCCGGCTTCGGGTGCGGGTGGAGGCGGCTGCGGAGCCCCTGTTGCTGGTGAGCGGCCGCGATCCCCTGGCCCTGCTGCGGGCCGCTTATCACCTCGGCAACCGTCACGTGGCGCTGCAGGTGGGGGAGGACGGCCTGCGGCTGCTGGAGGATCCGGTGCTGGAGGCTCTGCTGCAGCAGCTGCCGGGCCTGCGGCTGGAGCGCCGCCTGGAGCCCTTCCTGCCGGAGGCCGGTGCCTACGGGGGGAGCCATTCCCAGGGCCATGACCACGGCCACGACGGCCATCCCCACGCCCACGCCCGGGCGCTCTCGCAGCAGCAGCCATGAGCCTCAGCAGGCTGCGTCTGTTCCAGCTGGTGAGTCCCGCCCTGCCGGTGGGGGCGTTCAGCTACTCCGAGGGCCTGGAGGTGCTGGTGCAGGCGGGCAGCCTGCGCGACGCCGACGGGGTGGGCCGCTGGCTCGGGGCGGAGCTGGCACGGGGGGGGCTGGCCCTGGAGGCCTCCAGCCTGCCGCGGCTGATGGACGCCCTGGCCCGCTGGCGCGACGTTCCCGACGGCGAGGGCTGGGAGGCCGTGCGCCAGCTCGATGGCTGGTTGCTGGCCCAGAGGGAGGCGGCCGAGCTGCGGGCCCAGCTGCGCCAGATGGGCCGCTCCCTGCTGCAGTTGCTGTCCGACCTGGATCTGCCCCTGCCGCCGCTCCCGCCGGCGGCCGCGGCCGGCCCGGCTCCCCGTCTGGCCTGGCCCGCGGCCTGGGCCTGGGCGGGGCTGGCCCTGGGGATCGACCCGTTGGAGGTGGTGGAGGCCTACCTCTACGGGTGGGTGGCCACCCAGCTCAGCGCCGCCGTCCGGCTCGTGCCGCTGGGCCCCACCGAGGCTCAGCGGCTGCAGCTGGCCCTGGCTCCCTCCATCGCTGCCCGGGCCGCCGATCTGGCTGCCGCCGATCCCCAGGCCCTGTGGAACGGCGGCGTCGGTGCCGGCCTGGCCCAGCTGGGTCACGCGGAGCTCTACTCCCGCCTGTTTCGCAGCTGAGGGCGCCGGCGGCAGGATGGCAGCCATCCTGAGATCGGGCGATGGGCAGCAAACTGCGGGTGGGCGTGGCCGGGCCGGTGGGGTCGGGCAAGACGGCCCTGGTGGAGGCCCTCTGCCGGCGGCTGCGGGAACGGCTGCAGCTGGCGGTGGTCACCAATGACATCTATACCCAGGAGGATGCCCAGTTCCTCACCCGCGCCGGGGCCCTGGCCCCCGAGCGGATCCGCGGCGTGGAGACCGGCGGCTGCCCCCACACCGCCATCCGGGAGGACTGTTCGATCAACCGGGCGGCGGTGCAGGAACTGGAGGAGACCTTCCCGGGCCTTGACCTGGTTCTGGTGGAAAGCGGCGGCGACAACCTGGCGGCCAGTTTCAGTCCCGAACTGGTGGATCTCTGCATCTATGTGATCGATGTGGCCGCTGGCGACAAGATCCCCAGGAAGGGCGGGCCTGGCATCACCCGCTCTGATCTGCTGGTGATCAACAAGATCGACCTCGCCCCCATGGTGGGAGCCAGCCTGGCGGTGATGGAAGCGGACACCGAACGCATGCGGTCGGGCCGTCCCTGGTGCTTCACCAATCTGCGCACCGGCGAAGGCCTCGATCGTGTCGAGAGCTTTCTGTTGCGGCAGTTGCCTGAGCTCGCCGTCGCCTGAACTCCGGCCATCCCCCTCGTCGCCGGCTTACTTCCATTACGAAGAAACGTCAGCATTGCAACAAATCGACAGAGGCCCGGCGTGCAAATCCGCACCGCCGCAATCCCTGAGGCGCTTTTTGTCTCATTGGATACCAGGGTTAAGCACGTCCTTCCGTACCTTTCACCTTGCCGTCGGTTACGGCGACTACAATTCAACTTGAATAGGCTTCAATGTCTCTGCATCTTTCAAGGCGACTGGCAGCTGCTCTCGCCGTAACTGCCGTGAGCGTGACCATCGTTTCCTGTGGAGGTGAGTCTGGATCCGGCGGCAATTTCGACGGTGAAGTGAAGGTCGGTATCCTTCACTCCCTCAGCGGAACGATGGCCATCTCCGAAACGACTTTGAAAGAAGTCGAGGAAATGGCCATCAAGGAGATCAATGATGCCGGCGGCGTCAAGGTTGGCGGCAAGTCCTACAAGATCGTCGCCATCACCGAAGACGGCGCCTCCGACTGGCCCACCTTCGCCGAGAAATCGCAGAAGCTGATCGATTCCGACAAAGTTGCTGTCGTCTTCGGTGGCTGGACCTCCGCCAGCCGTAAGGCGATGTTGCCGGTGTATGAGTCGAAGAACCACATCCTCTTCTACCCGATCCAGTACGAAGGTCAGGAATGTTCCAAGAACATCTTCTACACCGGTGCTGTTCCCAACCAGCAGGCTGAACCGGCGGTTCAGTGGCTGATGGACAAGTTCTCCGACAAGCTCGGCAAGAAGGTCTATCTGGTGGGCTCCGACTACGTGTATCCACGTACCGCCAACACCATCATCAAGGAGCAGATGAAGGCTCTTGGTGGAGAAACCGTCGGCGAGGATTACATCCCTCTCGGCAACACTGAGGTGGCGCCGATCATCGCCAAGATCAAGAAAGCCTTCCCCGATGGTGGCATCATCATCAACACCTTGAACGGTGACTCCAACGTTGCCCTCTTCAAGCAGTTCAAGGCTTCGGGTATCGACCCTGCCAAGTATCCGATCATGTCCTTCTCCATCGCGGAAGAAGAGATTCGTCAGATCGGTCCTGAGTACACCACCGGCACCTACGCCGCCTGGAACTTCTTCATGAGCCTGGATACCCCGGCGTCCAAGAAGTTCACCGAAGACTTCCAGAAGATGTATGGCGCTGATCGGGTCACCGGTGACCCGGCGGAATCGGCCTACAACATGGTGTACCTCTGGAAGAATGCCGTCGAGAAGGCTGGAACCTTCGAGGATCTCGACAAGGTCCGTACGGACATGATCGGGATCACCTTCGCCGCTCCCCAGGGCGAGATCAAGATGTTCCCCAACCACCACACCTCCGAGCGCGTGCTCATCGGTGAGGCGGAGCCCACCGGCCAGTTCAAGATCCTGTACGACAGCGTCAAGGCGATCCCCCCGATCCCTTGGAACCAGTTCGTTCCTGAGACCAAGGGCTTCACCTGCGACTGGACCCTCGATCGTCCTGACGCCGGCAAGTTCAAGATGTGATCTCGGCCCAGGCCGCCCATCCGTGAAGCAACGGTGGTCCCTGAGGGGACCACCTCCCTCCGGTTCGAAGCCCATCCCGTTCGACCTGATCCAGCGTCGCGAGAGCGATGCTGGATCTAACTTTCAACATTCATTCCGTTGGAACTCTTCTTCTCTCAGATCCTCGATGGCCTCAGCATCGGATCTGTTCTGTTGCTTGCGGCCACTGGTCTGGCCATCGTTTTTGGCCTGATGGGTGTCATCAATCTCGCCCACGGCGAGTTCATGATGCTGGGCGCCTATGTCACCTATGTGGTGCAATCGGCCTTCAAGCCGATGGGTGGTGTGATCTTTGAGCTGTATTTCCCCATCTCATTGATCTGTGCCTTCATCGTGACGGGCCTGATCGGCGTCTTGCTGGAGAGGACGTTGATCCGGCAGCTTTACGGCCGGCCCCTGGAAACATTGCTCGCCACCTGGGGTGTCAGCCTGATTCTCATTCAGCTGATTCGCAGTATCTCCACGGCCATGATGCTTGGCATCATTGTTGCTGTTGTCGTTGGATTCTTCCTCACAAGGCTACTGCGAGCCAAGTTCTCCCAGCGGCCTTTCTTCACCTATCTCAATGGAATGGGCTGGGCCCTTTCCATTGGCATCGGCCTGATTGCCGTCAACCTCTTTGATCAGATTCGTCCCCTCTCCAAGGCCTGGTTCGGTCCGCGCAACATTGATGTGACGGCACCCAAATGGCTGCAGGGAAGCTGGGGAATGATCGGCACGATCGAACTCCCCGGTCTGAGAATCTTCATCATCCTGCTGTCAGCTTTGCTGCTGCTGGCCACCTACTGGTTCCTCAACAAGAGCGTCTGGGGTCTGCGCATCCGTTCGGTCACCCAGAACCGGCAGATGAGCAACTGCCTGGGCATTCCCACCGATCGCGTTGACAGCATCACTTTCGGCATCGGATCCGGCCTTGCAGGTGTCGCCGGTTGCGCCATCACCCTGCTGGGATCGGTGGGGCCCAACCTGGGTGCTGCCTACATCGTCTCCTGCTTCATGGTGATCGTGCTGGGTGGGGTGGGAAATCTCCTCGGCACCGTCCTGGCGGCCTTGCTGCTCGGCATCATCCAGTCGGTGATCGGTTCGGGCACGCTGCTCACCATCTTCCCCGACCTGCCTGATGCAGCCCGCGGCGTGATCGAATTCTTTGCGACCACCAGCATGTCTCTGGTGCTCGTGTTCATCTTCATCATCGTCTTTCTCCAGTTCCGTCCCAACGGCATGTTCCCCCAGAAGGGTCGCTCGGTCGATGCCTGACCCGACCACCTCCACCCCCTGCGGTTTTCCTTTCCATCTCCCCACCAGGAGGCCATCATCTTGAAACTCTTCCAACGACTCGTCCCCTGGATTCTGCTGGCGATTGCCCTGTTCATTCTGCCGGCAGCCCTCGACGATTTCCGGCTCAACCTATTCGGACGCTATTTCGCACTGGCCATCACGGCCCTGGCGATCGATCTGATCTGGGGGTACACCGGTCTGCTGAGTCTTGGCCAGGGGATCTTCTTCGCCCTGGGTGGTTATGCGGTGGCCATGTACCTGATGCTCAACACCAAGAGCCTGGCAGGTGGCAACGGAATTCCCAAATTCTTCGAAAACTACGGTGTTTCGGAGTTGCCGTTCTTCTGGACACCGTTCTGGTCTCCGGTGTTCACCTTGATCGCCCTTTGGGTGATCCCAGCGGTGGTGGCTGGTCTGGTGGGTTGGTTGATCTTCAGAAACAGAATCAAGGGGGTGTATTTCTCGATCATCACCCAGGCTGCGTTGATGGTCTTCTTTCACTTCTTCAACGGCCAGCAGAAGCTGTTTGACGGCACCAACGGCCTCAAGACCAGCACATCCCAATTGTTCGGTGAACTGGTCGGCTCGCCTGAGATGCAGGTCTGGTTCTACCGTCTCACCGTGATCCTGTTGCCACTGGCTTTTCTGGTATGCCGCTATTTCACCAGCGGACGCTTCGGTGACGCCCTGATCGGCATCCGCGACGATGAGACACGTATTCGCTTTGCCGGCTTCAATCCCGTCCCCTTCAAGACCATCGTCTTCCTCGTGGCAGGAGCCCTCTGCGGTATCTCTGGAGCTCTCTACACCGTGCAGTCGGGGATTGTTTCACCCCAGTACATGTCGATCTCCTTTTCGATCGAGATGGTCATCTGGGTGGCTGTGGGTGGTCGCGGAACCTTGGTGGGACCCATCATCGGTGCCACCCTGGTGAACTATCTGCGCAGCCTGGTGAGTGAGGCCCTGCCCGAGGCCTGGCTTTTCGTTCAGGGTGCCCTGTTCATCTTCGTGGTGGTGCTGATGCCGGATGGAATCTATGGCTGGGTCACCAACGGTGGCCTCCGCAGCCTTCTGGCGGCCTTCGGCATCGCCAGAAAGGCCAAGACCTATCCCCGACTCGACGAGGAGGCCGTGGCCGTGGACTAGGCCGCCAGACGATGTTGTTCCTCCTTCTTCTGTGACTGCCTTCTCGATTCCGCACCTTTCCGATGTCCATGTCCGAACCACTACTCGAACTCAATGACGTCAGCGTGAGTTTCGATGGCTTTTATGCCCTTACCGATCTCAGCCTGAAGCTCTACAAAGGTGAGCTCAAGTCGATCATCGGTCCCAACGGCGCCGGCAAGACCACGTTCCTCGACGTCATCACCGGTAAGGTCAGGCCCACCAAAGGCACGGTGACCTTCAAGGGTCATTCCCTGCTCGGGGTATCGGAGCAGCGCATCTCGCGTCAGGGGATCGGCCGCAAATTTCAGACCCCTCGGGTCTTCGACAACCTCACGGTGCTGCGCAATCTCGAACTGGCCGCCTCCCCCCTCAAGAACGCCTTCAGCCTGCTGGGTTCCTCTTTGCCCCAGTCAGCGAAGGACGAGGTCCATCGCATCATGAACTATGTGGGCCTCACCCCCTTCGCCACGGTGAAGGCCGGATCCCTTTCCCACGGCCAGAAACAGTGGCTGGCCATCGCCTCCCTGGTGGCTCAGGCTCCGGAAGTCCTGCTCCTGGATGAGCCTGTTGCCGGGCTTACCGATGAGGAAACCCTTCGCACGGCTGAGCTGATCAAGTCCCTTGCGGGCGATCACACCGTGGTGGTGATCGAGCACGACATGGAATTCATCCGCGACCTCGGTTTCGATGTCACCGTGCTGCATCAGGGACAGGTGCTCACGGAGGGCCCCCTGGACAAGGTCAAAGCTGATCCCCGGGTCATCGAGGTTTACCTGGGTCCGCCTGAACAGTAATCGCGCCATCCGACCAATAACCATCGCCCCCATGTCGACCACCACCGAAACACCCCTGCTCCAGGTCAACGACCTGAATGTCTATTACGGAGAGAGCCACATTCTCCGCAATGTGGACCTGACCATCCACGAAGGCAAGATGGTCTGTCTGATCGGCCGCAACGGCGTCGGCAAGACCACCTTTCTCAAGACCATCATTGGCCTGCTTCAGCAGCGTTCCGGCACCATCGAGTACGGCGATAGCCAACTCTCCACCCAGCCCCCCTACCGCAGGGCCAGGGCCGGCATCGGCTATGTCTCCCAGGGCCGGGACATCATTCCCCAGGTCACGGTCAAGGAGAATCTGTTGCTTGGCATGGAGGCCCTTCCAGGAGGGCTTGAGAAGAACCGTCATATCGATCCCCTGATCTTCGATCTTTTCCCGATTCTTGAGCAGTTTCTCAAGCGCAAGGGTGGAGATCTCAGCGGCGGTCAGCAACAGCAACTCGCCATCGCCCGGGCCCTGCTGGGCAAACCGAAACTGTTGCTGCTCGACGAACCCACCGAAGGGATTCAGCCCTCGATCATCCTCGACATCGAGCATGCCGTGCAGCGGATCATGAAGGAGACCGGGATCAGCGTGCTGCTGGTGGAGCAGCATCTCCACTTCGTACGCCAGTCCGACTTCTATTACGCCATGCAGCGGGGGGGTATCGTTTCGAGCGGCCAGACGGATCAGCTCTCCGATGATGTGATCCAGGAATTCCTGACCGTCTAGCCGTTCGCGACTCAGCAGCCTCGATTGAGCATCCAGGGGCGGGTGCCGCTTTCCTTCAGTCGGGGCTTTCCGGTGGGCGGAGCAGACTCCTTGCGCACCAGGCGGGGTTCCGATTGCTCCTGCTTCAACCGCAGGGGCCCCGTGAGGGACATCACCGGCGTGAAGATGCGGGTGCCTTCGGCGGCACATTCGGGACAGTTGGTGTCGCTCTGGCGCTCATCGATGCGGCGCCACACTTCATAGTTTTCGCAGCCGTTGCTGCAGCTGAATTCGTAGACAGGCATCGCTGGAAGAGTGGAGATCTGGTCTGTATGGATCGACAAAAGAAATGGGGGCCTGATGCTCAGACCCCCGATTCAACCGCTGCAGATCAGCAGGGGAGGATGTCCTTGTCGAAGATCGACGTGGGAATGGCGAGGGTGCAGCAGGCGTTGGGAATGTCGACGATGCCGCTGATCCTTCCTTCCACCGGGGCGCAGCTCAGCAGCAGGTAGGCCTGCTCACCGGTGTAGCCGAACTTCTTCAGGTACTCGATGGCATTCAGGCAGGCCCTGCGATAGGCGATGTGCACATCCATGTAGTACTGCTTGCCCTCAAACTCGTCCACCGAGATACCTTCGAACACCAGATAATCGGTGTAGTGGGGCTCGACCGGACTGGTCTTGAACATCGGGTTGACCATTCCGTACTTGGCCATGCCGCCCTTGATGATCTCAACGTGGAGATCGAGATAGCCGGACATCTCGATGGCACCGCAGAAGGAGATCTCCCCATCTCCCTGGGAGAAGTGGATGTCGCCCATCGAGAGCTTGGCGCCCTCGACGTAGACGGGGAAATAGATCCGGGTGCCCTTGGTGAGGTTCTTGATGTCGCAGTTGCCGCCATGCTCCCGCGGCGGCACCGTGCGGGCGGCCTCGTTGGCGACGCGTTCGAACTCGCTGGAGGGGAGGGTGCCAAGGATGGCGCTGTTGGGATTGGGCAGGGCCGCCAGCACCGGTTCGCTGCCGGAAAGACCCGCTCCGTAGGTGCGGCGGTCGGGGGCTGTGTTCACGAGTTCCGTCTCCCGACGGTTCCATTCGTTCAGCAGCTCCTGGGAGGGAGCGCAGCCGATCAGGCCGGGGTGGGTGATGCCGGCGAATCGCACGCCCGGGATGTGGCGGGAGGAGGTGTAGACACCTTCGAGATCCCAGATGGCTTTGGCGGCCTTGGGGTAGTGGTCGGTGAGGAAGCCGCCGCCATTCTCCTTGGCGAAGATACCCGTGAAGCCCCACTCATCACCCTGAAGGGCACCGACCTCGAGAATATCGACCACCAGAATGTCACCGGGCATGGCGCCATTGACCCAGATCGGACCACTGAGAACGTGGACGACTTCCAGGTTGACATCTTCAATGTCTTTGGGGTCGTCGTTGTTTTTGATCTGACCGTCCGTCCAGTCCTTGCATTCGATCCGGAACACGTCACCAGGATTCACGGAGGCGACGGCAGGGATATCGGGATGCCAGCGGTTGTGACCGGGCATGTCCTGCTGATCCATCGGCTTGGTGAGATCGACGGAGAAGAGTGTTTTTGGCATCGAGGAACCGAAGCGCATTTTCTCATCCATCCAAAAGGATGGACTGCGGCTCTAAAGTGTCGATTGTTACCAGACCTGGGTGCCATTTCCCCCGCGCCACTGAAGTGGCGACAGCGCACGGATCAGGGGGCAGCTGACCGCTTCATGTTGCTGGTCTCGGCGCTATTCCGGTGTCGTCAAAGTCGCCTTTACGGCAGAGATTATCCTTCAGGCGTGCAGTCCAGCCATCCGAATCGAGCTTGCCGATCTTTTCAGTTCTGCCGTCAAAATGGAACAGGCGCTGCCAGCGATCTTCAGCTGAAAACTTGCTCTCGGCATTGGGATTGTTGATGGGATTGCCGTAAAGATTGTCGTAAGTCGGCCAGCCGGGCTCTCCCCTGATGCTGCAGATGGCGCTCATTTCATGGAGCTGAACGTTCGCCGGATCATTGGCGGTGCTGACTTTCACGACACCCTTGTACTGCCCGTTGGCAGCGCCGGTCTGGAACGCTCTGACGAGCTCCACCCGACTGCCGCCCGCTTCCACCAGCAGATCGCCCGCCTTGGCGTTCTGGATGGCGGTCTCCCGGGGGCCGGTGCTGCAGCCCACCAGGCCCATGGCCAGGCCCGCGGCCAGGGCGAGAAGGTGCTTCCGGGACCCCCGGTCCCCCACGGCGTCGGACAAGGTGACCATTGGTGGCTGGAGCCAACCTATGACGACGGGAGCAGCCTCTTCCAGAGGTCGTCCGCACCCATCGCCAGCGGCAGATCGGCGGCGTCGCAGCTTCGGATCGGGCGGAGCCCGAGGCTGTTGATCAGCAGCGCCCCCTCGCTGGCGAGCAGGTCGTCAACCCCCAGGGGCGCTTCTCTCCACAGGCCCAGGGCCAGGCCCCGGCCCCGCATCACCCCGGGCAGGCAGCCGCTGGCCAGGGGCGGCGTGCGCCAGAACTCCTTCCCCCGCACCAGGAGATTGGCGCTGCTGCCGCCGCTCAGGTCGCCGCCGGTCCCGAGCAGCAGGGCGTCCTGGGCGCCGGCGTCCCTGGCCTCCCGCAGGGCCTGGATGGCCCCGGCATAGGCGAAGGTCTTGCAGCGGCTCACCAGACTGGCGGCGTTGCGGCGTTCCAGCCGGCTGACGATCACTGCCACGGGCGTGGTCAGGCGCTGCCAGGGGCTCAGCTGCAGCCAGAATCGGGGCTGACCCTGGGGTTCCCCTGGGGCCGGCAGGGCCAGGCCCCGCTGCCGGCCGCCGTCTCCCCGGCTCCAGTTGAGCCGCAGGGCGGCGGTACCGGTGAGGCCGCTGCGGGCCACGGCCTCTGCCAGCAGCGCCATCACCCGGTCGGCTCCGGGGGGCGGCGCCATCCCCAGCAGGGCGGCCGAGGCCCGCCAGCGCTCCAGGTGCTCCGTCAGCAGCCGGGGGCGCCCCCGCTCCACGAGCACCGTCTCGAACAGGCCGTCGGCCAGCAGCAGGCCGCGGTCGCTCAGGGGCAGGCTGAGCCGGTCGGGTTCGCCCCAGGCACCACCGGGTTCCGGCGCGTCGATCCAGGCGATCGGTCGGTCAGCGCTCATGCCAGTGCCTCCAGCAGGGGTTCGATCTTCCAGCCCATCTCCCGCGCCTCGCCCTCCGGGTCGGAGTCGGCCACGATGCCGCCGCCCGCATGCAGCCGCAGCCGCCGGCCCCGCTGCAGCACGGTGCGGATCAGGATGCTGCTGTCGAAGCCGCCGTCGGCGCCCAGGTGAAACAGGGAGCCGCAGTAGGGACCCCGCGGCACCGGCTCCAGCTGGTTGAGGCGTCGGCAGGCGCGCACCTTGGGGGCCCCGGTGATCGACCCTCCCGGCCAGCAGGCCCGCAGCAGGTCCACCAGGCCGTGGCCTTCGGCCAGCCGGCCCATCACCACCGAGGTGAGGTGGTGCACATGGGCGTAGCTCTCCAGGCCCAGCAGCTGGGGCACATGCACCGACCCGGGCACGCACACCCGGCCCAGGTCGTTGCGCAGCAGATCGACGATCATCACGTTCTCGGCCCGGTCCTTGGGGTCGCAGATCAGGTCGGCGGCGCTGGCGGCATCGGCCTCGGGGTCGTGGTGGCGCGGCCGGGTGCCCTTGATGGGCCTGGTTTCCACCCGCCCGTCGGGGTGCAGGCGCAGAAAGCGCTCGGGGGAGGCGGAGATCACCGCTTCGGCCCCGGCCACCGCCAGGCCGGCGAAGGGGGCAGGGCCGCGGCGCACCAGGCGCCGGTAGAGGGCCAGGGGATCGGCCCGCCGCTCCCGCACGCTCTCGCAGCAGGCGGTGAGGTTGGCCTGGAACAGGTCCCCGGCGGCGATCCACTCCCGCAGGGTCCGCACCTGCTCTGCGTAGCGCTCGGGGGAGGTGTGCCAGTGCCAGTCGCTGCGCGGGATGGCCCCTCCGGTGTCCGGCCGGGTCTCCAGCTCCACGACCGCGGCGTGGGTTGCAGGGTCCTGGAGCAGCCGGGTCATGGCCGTCAGCCGGGCGGGATCGCGGCCCTCCAGCCAGAGCCGTTGCTCGCCCCGATCGAAGTGGATCAGAGGGTCGTGGCAGGCGGCCCAGAGGGTCGCCATGTCGGCGTCCTGCCAGTGGTCGGCCGGCTCCACCCAGGCGCCCGCCTCGTAGCCCAGCCAGCCGAGCCAGGGGCCTCCCCGCTGCTGCAGGGCCGCCAGGGCGGCGAAGGGGTCGGCCGCGCCGGCGCTGCCCGGCAGGCCCCGGCAGCACACCGTGGCCAGTGGATTCACCCCCAGCACGCCGTGGCGGCCGAGGGGGCTGCCGTCGCCGTCGAGCAGCACCAGCCCGTCCTGACCGAAGCGGTCGGCCAGGACCATGGCCAGGGCCCGGGGCTCCAGCCAGCCAAGCGGGTCGCTCTTCAAGGGGCCCCGGGGGTGCAGCCGTCGGCGCTTGCGGCGCCACTGGCCAGGTCGGATCGCCCCGCCGCCACCAGGGCGGCATCCCGGATGCGGCAGCTGTCGCAGCGGCCGCAGGGGTGCTCCCCGCCGCCGTAGCAGCTCCAGGTGGCCGCGATCGGCACCCCCAGCCGCAGGGCCTCCCTGACGATGGCGGTCTTGTCCCAGTGCACCAGCGGCGCCCAGAGGCGGGCCCCATGGCCCTCCCTCCCGGCCTTGCTGGCCAGGTCGGCCAGGGTCTGGAAGGCGGCCAGATAGTCGGGACGGCAGTCGGGGTAGCCGGAGTAATCCACCGCGTTCACCCCCAGCACCAGGGTGCCGGCGCCCCGGGCTTCGGCCAGGCTGAGCCCCAGGGCGATGAACACGGTGTTGCGCCCTGGCACGTACGTGCTGGGGATCTCCCCGTCGTTCACTCCCTCATCGGGCACGGGGATGGTGGGATCGGTGAGGGCCGAGCCCCCCCAGGCCGCCAGGTTCACACTGATGGTGTGGTGCTCCTCCAGACCCAGGGATCCGGCCAGGGCGCCCGCGGCGGCGAGTTCGCGCCGGTGGCGCTGGCCGTAGTCGAAGGAGAGGCCGATCACCCGGTGGCCCGCCTCGATCGCCAGGGCCGCGGCGGTGGCGGAATCCAGTCCGCCGGAGAGCAGGGCGATCGCAAGGGGACGGGCGATGGGAGGCCGGGTGGGAAAGACGCCCATTCTGGAGACGCCCGGTGCCTGTCCCGTTGCTGCCCGCCGTCGTGATCGGCTCCTGTGCTCCGAGGGGCTTCAGGAGTGCCATCCTGGGGCCACCGTCCCCGATCTGCCGGAGGAGCCCCATGGCCCATGCCCTGCGCCCCGCCGCAGCCGCCGTCGCCGTGCCGCTCCTGCTGGGGATGGGGCTGGCTCCGGCGCTGGCCATCCCCCGGCTGGATCTGAAGCCCTATCCCCTGCCGGCCGCCGGCCAGACCCGCTGGGTCATCCAGCTGCCCGGGGTGCTGCCGCCCACCGCCGATCCCCGCCTGTCTTCCAGCCCCAGCGACTGGCGGGTGCAGCTGATCGCCGGCCGGGAGGTGGAGGCCGACTGCAACCAGATGGCCTTCCGCGGCCGCTTCCGGGCCAGCTGGGTGGAGGCCCTGGGCGTCAGTGTCTACCGGGTGAGCGATGTGGGACCGATGGTGTCGACCCGCATGGCCTGCCCCCCCGGCGAGGCGAAGCGGAAGCTGTTCGTGCCGATGGGCAGCAAGCCCTACGTGGTTCCCTACGACGCCAGCCGTCCGATCGTGGTCTACACCCCGCAGGACCTGCAGCTGCGCTGGCGGCTGTGGAAGGCGGAGAAGGTGCAGCAGCCGGCCCTGCCCCTCTGACCTGTCACCGGCCAGAGGCCGGGGCTCAGCGCACCCCCAGCCACTTGTGGCTCTGCAGGCTGAGGCGCCAGGCTGGGTGGCTGCGCACATAGGCCACGGTGAGTTCCCGGGCGGCTGGTTGGTCCCAGGCGGGCTGGAGCAGCAGCTGGGGGCCCGCTCGGCCCGGCGCCCGCCGTCCGGCGGCGGCGGCCATGGCTTCGGCGAAGGCCAGGTCTTCCGGTCCAGTCACCACCACCTTGAGTTCGTCGCAGCAGGCCAGCAGCTCCGTCGCAGGAAGGCGATGGGGCTTGGGGGAGAGGGTGATCCAGTCGAAACCACCGCTGAGGCGCCCCACGCCGCTGGTCTCCAGGTGCAGGGGCAGGCCCACGGCCCCCAGGGCTGCGCAGAGGGCGTCAAGGGGTTGCTGCAGGGGCTCGCCCCCGGTGATCACCACGAAAGCGGCGCCGGCGGCCGCAGCGGCCCGGGCCTCGGCGGCCAGATCGGCCAGGGGGCGGCGGGGATGGGCCGCTTCCGGCCAGGAGTGCTTGGTGTCGCACCAGGGGCAGCCCACGTCGCAGCCCGCCAGGCGGAGGAAGAAGGCGCTGCGGCCGGCATGGATGCCCTCTCCCTGCAGGGAGTGGAAGGTTTCGACGACCGCCGGATCTTCAGCCGTAGCTGCGGTTGGCGACATGCTCGAGGGCTTCGGTCGGCGAGCGGGGCAGCCGCTGCTGGGCGGCCTCGATCAGGCCGCGGAACAGGGGATGGGGCTTGCCGGGCCGGGAGAGGAATTCCGGGTGGTACTGGCAGGCGGTGAAGAAGGGGTGGTCGCGAAGCTCGATCAGTTCCACCAGGCGGCCGTCGGGGGACGTGCCGCTGATCTCGTAGCCCGATTCCAGGAACAGGGAGCGGTAGGCGTTGTTGAACTCGTAGCGGTGCCGGTGGCGCTCGTAGACGACCTCCTGGCCGTAGAGCCGCTGGGCCATGGTGCCCGCCGTGAGCCGGCAGGGGTAGACGCCGAGCCGCATGGTGCCGCCCAGATCCACCACGTCCTGCTGCTCCGGCAGCAGGTGGATCACCGGATGGGGCGTGGCGCCGTCCAGCTCGGCGCTGGTGGCCCCCTCCAGGCCCGCCTGGTTGCGGGCCCACTCGATCACGGCGCACTGCATGCCCAGGCAGAGCCCCAGGAAGGGTACCCGCTGCTCCCGGGCCCAGCGGATCGCCGCCACCTTGCCGTCGACGCCGCGGTTGCCGAAGCCGCCGGGCACCACCACCGCATCCATGCCCCGCAGCAGGACGTCAGCACCGCGACTCTCGATCTGCTCGGCGCAGACCCAGTGCAGATCGAGGGACGCATCCCGCTCCAGGCAGGCATGGCGCAGGGCTTCCACCACCGAGAGGTAAGCGTCGTTGAGCTGCACGTACTTGCCCACCAGGGCCACCTTCACGGCAGGCCCCGGGTGGCGCAGCTTGTTGACCAGTTCCGCCCAGCCTTCCATGTCGCTGTCGTGGTCCACCAGGGAGAGCACGTCGAGCACCTGGCGGCACAGGCCTTCGGTCTCCATCGCCAGGGGCACCGCGTAAATGCTGTCGGCATCGAGGGCCTGGATGACGGCACCGGCCGGCACGCCGCAGAAGCCACCGATCTTGGCCTTGAGGTCGGTGCTGATGGGCCGGTCGCTGCGGCAGACGAGCACATCGGGCTGGATGCCGATCGAGCGCAGCTCCTTGACCGAGTGCTGGGTGGGCTTGGTCTTGAGTTCGCCGGAGGTGCCGATGTAGGGCAGCAGGGTGACGTGCACATAGGCCAGGTCCTGGCGGCCCACGTCGCCCCGGAATTCACGGATGGCCTCCAGGAACGGCAGCGATTCGATGTCGCCGACGGTGCCGCCGATCTCGGTGATCACCACATCGGCGCCGCTGTTGGCGGCCACCCGGTGGATCCGCTCGCGGATCTCGCCGGTGATGTGGGGAATCACCTGGACGGTGCCCCCGTTGTAGTCGCCGCGGCGCTCCTTGTTGATCACCGACTGGTAGATGGAGCCGGTGGTCACGCTGTTGAGGCGCGACATCGCCGTGTCGGTGAAGCGTTCGTAGTGGCCCAGGTCGAGATCGGTCTCGGCGCCGTCCTCGGTGACGAACACCTCCCCATGCTGGTAAGGGCTCATCGTGCCCGGATCCACGTTGAGGTACGGATCGAGCTTCAGGATCGAGACGCTGTACCCGCGTGACTTGAGCAGCCGCCCCAGGCTGGCGGCCACGATGCCCTTGCCGATGCTGGAGACCACCCCGCCGGTGACGAAGACGAACTTCGCGGCATGGCCCCGCGGGGCGGACGGTGCGGACATCGGGCGCTGCGCTGATCACCCAATCTACCGACCCTTTCCAGACCCCCAGGCCGCCCCTCTGCTCTCTCACGCTCCAGGGGGGCGTCTGCGGCGCCACCGGAGCCTGCCGTTGCTCGCGCCAGCGAGCGTGGGCCGGCGCAGGCGGCACCGCTGACGCTCACCCCTCCAGGAGGCTCCGGAGCATCCAGGCCGTCTTCTCGTGGATCTGGAGCCGCTGGGTGAGCAGATCGGCGGTGGGCTGGTCGTTGGCCTCGTCCGCCGTGGTGAACACGTCGCGGATCGTGCGGGCCACCGTCTCGTGGCCGACCACCAGCTCCCGCACCATGTCCATGGCGGCGGGAACCCCCTTCGACTCGGGAACGGAGGACAGGCCGGAGTAGGTGGAGCCGCCGTAGGGGGCGGGCAAGCCCAGGGCCCGGATCCGCTCGGCGATCTCGTCGAGGGCGGTCCAGAGCTCGGTGTACTGCTCCATGAACATCAGGTGCAGGGTGTTGAACATCGGCCCGGTGACGTTCCAGTGGAAGCCGTGGGTCTTGGCATAGAGCACGGTGCTGTCGGCGAGCACCCGTCCGAGGCCCTCTGCGATCTGTTTTCGCTGGGCCTCCGGGATGCCGATGTCGATGGCAGGGGGCGTGGGGGCTTTGCTGGCCATGAAGTTAATGCGGACTAACTCCGTTTTAACCCGCCGAGGGCCTGGGCCGCTTCGCCGGCGCCATCCCTGTGCCATGACATGCCGAGCGGCTTGTGGCTCAGTTCTCCTCGCTCCAGGTGCTGGCCACGTGCAGCTCCGCCAGCTGGGCGTCGGTGACGTCGGCGGGGGCCTGGGTGAGCAGACACCTGGCCTGCTGGGTTTTCGGGAAGGCGATGGTGTCGCGGATCGACTCCTCCCCGGCCAGCAGCATCACCAGCCGGTCCATGCCGAAGGCGATGCCGCCGTGGGGCGGGGCGCCCATGTCGAGGGCCTCCATCAGGAAGCCGAACTGGCGCTCGGCCTCCTCCAGGGGCAGGCCGATGGTCTGCAGCACCTGGCGCTGCAGGGCCGAATCGTGGATGCGCAGGGAGCCGCCGCCCAGCTCCAGGCCGTTGAGCACCAGGTCGTAGGCCTGGGCGCGGGCCGTGGGCAGCCGCTCGGCCCAGGCGGCCGGGTCGCTGCCCAGGTCGTCGGGGTTGGGGGCGCAGAAGGGGTGGTGCAGGGCCTCCAGCCGGTTCTCGCCTGCGTTGACCTCGAACATCGGGAAGTCGACCACCCAGAGGAAGTTCCAGCGGTCGTTGTCCCGGTCGGCCGGCACCAGGCCCAGCTCCCGGGCCAGGTACTGGCGCACCCGGTCGAGGGCCTTGTTGACCGTGGCCGTGTCGCCGGCACCGAACAGCAGCAGCGTGCCCTCGGCGGCGCCGGTGCGTTCCAGCAGCTCCGCTCTCTTGTCGGCGTCGAGGTTGTCCTTGATGGCGCCGATGCTGTCGATCTCACCGCCGGCCCGCACCCGGATGAAGGCCAGGCCGCCGGCGCCGGCCGCCTGGGCCTCCCGGAACACATCGCCGCCGGGCTTGATCCGCACGTTGCTGACGGCCTCGTTGCCCCCCGTCACGGCGATGCACTTCACCGACCCGCCGGCCGCCACGGCGCCGGAGAACACCTTGAAGCCCATGTCCCGGACGATGTCCGAGACGTCGGTGAGCTCCATGCCGTAGCGGGTGTCGGGCCGGTCGGTGCCATAGCGGGCCATGGCCTCGTGCCAGGTGAGCCGGGGGAAGGGCCGCGGCAGCTCGATCCCCTTCACCTGCTGCCAGATGGCGGCGATCAGGCCCTCGTTGAGCGCCAGGATCTGCTCCTGGTCCATGAAGCTCATCTCCATGTCCAGCTGGGTGAACTCCGGCTGGCGGTCGGCCCGCAGGTCCTCGTCGCGGAAGCAGCGGGCCAGCTGGTAATAGCGCTCGATGCCGCCCACCATCAGCAGCTGCTTGAACAGCTGGGGCGACTGGGGCAGGGCGAACCACTCGCCTCCGCAGACCCGCGAGGGCACCAGATAGTCGCGGGCGCCCTCGGGGGTGGAGCGGGTGAGCACGGGGGTTTCCACCTCGATGAAGCCCTCGGCTTCCAGGTGGCCCCGGGCGGCTCGCACGGTGGCGTGGCGCAGGCGCAGGTTGCGGGCCATGCGCTCGCGGCGCAGATCGAGGTAGCGGTGGCGCAGGCGCAGCTCCTCGCGGGTGTTCTCCTCGTCGTGAACCGACACCGGAAAGGGCAGGTTGCCGCGCACCTCATTGAGCACCGTGATGCCGGCGGCCAGCACCTCGATCGCCCCGGTGGCCAGCCGCTCGTTGCGGGATTCCTCGGGACGGGCCCGCACCTTTCCCTCCACCTGCAGCACGGTCTCGTTGCGCAGCCGCTCGGCCACGGCGAAGGCGGCGGGGGCCAGATCCGGGTCCACCGTGATCTGCACGGTGCCGCTGCGGTCCCGCAGGTCGATGAAGATCACCCCGCCATGGTCGCGGCGCCGATCGACCCAGCCGCACAGCTGGACGCCCGTACCGATGGCGTCGTTGCGCAGATCGCCGCACCCGTGGCTGCGCATGGAGAAGGACACATCAATGGGCGAGTTTCCCACGTGGAGCGGGCCGCCCTCAGCCGCGCCGGTAGAAGGGCCGCTTCACCACCAGCGCCGGCTCGGCCCTGCCGCGGATCTCGACGGCCAGTTCGGTGCCGGGCTTCGCCGCCGCCGCCGGGACATAGGCCAGCGCCACCGCCTCCCCCAGGGTCGGCGACCAGGTGCCGCTGGTGACCACACCCACCGGCTGTCCGTCCTGCAGCACCGGGTAGCCGTGGCGGGCGATGGCCCGGCCCTGCAGCTTCAGCCCCACCAGCTTCCGGCTCACCCCTGCGGCGGTCTGCCGTTCCAGGGCGGCGCGGCCGATGAAGTCGGCCGGCATCTCCAGGTGCACCAGCCAGCCCAGGCCCGCCTCCAGGGGGGTGGTGGTCGCATCCATCTCGTTGCCGTAGAGGTGCATGGCCGCCTCCAGCCGCAGGGTGTCGCGGGCGCCGAGGCCGCAGGGGGTGACGCCGCCGGCCAGCAGCCGCTCCCACAGGGCCAGGCCCGCCTCACGGCCCAACAGCAGCTCGAAGCCGTCCTCACCGGTGTAGCCGGTGCGGCCCACGAACACCGGCGCCCCGTCGATGGTCAGTTCCCGGTGGCCGAAACGGGGCAGGCCGCCCAGATCGGCGCCGCTGAGGGCCTCGAGCCGGGCGGCGGCTTCCGGCCCCTGCAGGGCCAGCAGCACCCCGTCGCCCTTGCGGTCGCTGATGCGGATCCCCTCGGGGGCCAGCTGGGCGGTGATCCAGGCGGTGTCCGCCTCGGCGCAGGCGGCGTTGATCACCAGCACCAGCTCGTCAGTGCTGTCGTTCTCCGGACCTTCCCCCCCGGCCACCCGGCCCCGGTCGTAGACGATCAGGTCGTCACGAATGCCGCCGGCTTCGTTGAGCAGCACCGTGTAGCAGGCCTCGCCGGGGCCGATGCGGAACAGGTCGGTGGGCACCAGCCGCTGCAGGGCGTCCTTGGCGCCGTCGCCCCGGAGGCTGAGTACCCCCATGTGGGAGATGTCGAAGACGCCGCAGTGCTGGCGCACGGCGTTGTGCTCCTGCACCAGGCCGGAGAACTGGATGGCCATCTCCCAGCCGGCGAAGGGCACCATGCGGGCGCCGGCGGCGACGGCGGCGGCGGCCAGGGGGGTGCGGCGCAGGGGAGAGGAATCCATAGGGAGACTGCCGGCCGGCCAGGGGACACCGGTTGACGGTGGCGCGATCCTATGGAGTGCCGGTGGGCAGGCTGCTGGGCGGCGACCGCGTCAGCAATCCCGAAGAAAGCCTGTGATTCGGGTTCCACCACTGGTGTAGGGGCGAAGAACTGCCTACCTTGAGCAGCCCAATGGGTCGACCGGATGGGCAACCGTCCCCACTGCCGCAGCTGCCGCCACTGCACCCCTCCCGCCGGGGTGGAGATGGGCTGGTGCCAGCTCCGCCAGCTGCCCATCCATCCCGAGCTGGTGGCGGATCTCTGGTGCCATCACTGGACGGCCCGTCCGCCGCGGCTTCCGGTGGTGACCCCCGAGGGGCTGCAACGGCCCGGCCGGCTGCCGGCGGGCAACCAGCAGCTCAGCCTGGCCACCGGCCTCGCCTGAAATCCGAAGAAAAGAGGAAATTCGTTACGGTTGATGCCGATTCGAAGCTCCTCAGTCATTTCCCCGCCCGGCCCCCTCGCACCCCCGGGGGATCGGCTGTAGGAAGGCACCATGTTGTCCACCCTGCACCAGGAGGTGTCCTGAATTGAACAGAACCACCGCATCCCCATCCCCCATCGAGCTGATGGCGGTCCATGTGGATTGTGAAACCTTCACCCTGCCCACCGGTGCCCACGTCTTCTCCCGCGGAGCGGCCGCCGATGCCATCTACGCGGTGCGTCGCGGCATTGTCGAACTGGTGGGTGAGCAGGGCGAAAAAACCTGTTACCGCCCCGGCGAGCTGTTCAGCTACCAGGACATCACCTGGCGGGAACTGAGTCACCGCAGCGATGCCTTCGCGCGCACACCGGTGGAGGTGCTGCGGCTGGATCGGCTGCGCTTCCTGAACCTGCTCCACAACCACCCAACCCTCGCGGTGCAGCTGATCGGCCAGCAGCACGATCGCCTGCGGGAGCAGCGCGCCAGCGGCACCTGCTGCTACTGAGCGGGCCCTCGGCCGAGCAGCAGGAGCAGGCTGCGGGTCACCTTGGCGGCGAGCACGGCGCTGACGCCGCTGGGGTCGAGCTGGGGGGCCAGTTCCACCACATCGGCGGCCACCAGATGGTGGTGGCGCAGCTCCTCCACCAGAACGGCGAAGTCGGGCCAGTGGAAGCCGCCGGGCTCGGGGGTGCCCGTGCCTGGCAGGACGGCCGGATCAAACCAGTCGAGGTCCACGGTGAGGTAGATGGGCCTGCCCCGCAGGGGCCGCAGGGCCTGGGCCATGGCCTCGATCGGCACCAGCCGGCCGCTGGAGCGCAGTTCCCGGAACTCCTCGCGGGTGCCGCTGCGGATGGCGATCTGGCGAAGCGTGCCGCTGGGCAGCACCTCCAGGCAGCGGCGCATGGCACAGGCGTGGCTGTGATGGGCCCCGAGCCAGCTCTGGCGCAGGTCGGCGTGGGCGTCCAGCTGCACCAGGGCCAGATCGGGGTGTTGCTCGGCCACCGCCGCCACCGCTCCGCTGCTGATCGAGTGCTCCCCGCCCAGCATCAGGGGCGCCAGGCCCTGGGCCAGCACGGTCTCGGTGGCCCGGCGCACCGCCGCCACCACCGGCTCGGGGGCACCGAAGGGGATCGCCACGGCGCCCAGGTCGGCGATGGCCAGCTCCTCCAGGTCCAGGTCGAGCTGGGGGTCGTAGCTCTCCAGGCCGTTGCTCACCTCCCGGATCGCCGCCGGTCCGAAGCGGGTGCCGGGACGGAAGGAGGTGGTGCCGTCGTAGGGAACGCCGAACAGGCCCACCGCGCAGCCCCGAGGCTCGCGTCGGGCGCCCATGAAGATCGCGCCTTCGGTGTCGAACAGGTCGCTGTTCATGGCTGGTCCCCATCGGTCGCCGCCAGCGCCCGCTCCACGAAGGCGGGCACCGCCTCGAAGGCGCCCCGCTGCCAGCGGGGCGACCAGATGGCGCAGCCGCCGGCCACCGCCGCGGCCCGTTCGGCCAGGGGCTCCCGGTAGCGGGGGCCGTCGGGGCAGGCGAAGGTCCAGCTCCACCAGCCGCTGGGGTACATGGGCACCCAGCCGTAGAGGGGATCGGCATGGCCGAACACCTCGCGCAGCAGTCGCACGGTGTCGATGTGCACCTGGCGGAAGGCCTCGGGGGATTCGCTCTGGGTGGCGAACACGCCGCCGGGCCGCAGCAGGCGGCGGCAGTGCTGGAAGAAGCTGCGGTTGAACAGGCCCTCGGCCGGTCCGGCCGGGTCGGAGCCGTCCACCAGCACCACGTCGTAGCTGGCATCGGCGGACGAGGCCGCCCAGCCGATGCCGTCGCCCACGGTGAGGTGGAAGCGGGGGTCGCTCCAGGCGCCGCCGCCGAGGGAGGGCAGGTGGCGGCGGGCCAGCTCCACCACCAGCCCATCGATCTCCACCATGTCCAGATGGACGACGCCGGCATGGCGCAGACACTCCCGGGCGGTGCCGCCGTCGCCGCCGCCGATCACCAGCACCCGCTCGATCGAAGCGGCAGCGCAGAGGGCCGGATGGACCAGGGGTTCGTGGTAGTGCCGTTCCTGGCGTTCCGCCGTCATCCAGCAACCGTCGAGCAGCAGACCCTTGCCGTAGGCCGGGCTGTCGATGATCGTGATGCGTTGGTAGGGGCTGATGCGCTCCTCCACCACGGTGGCCGCCAGGCCGTAGCGCACGCCGTCGAGCTCCTCGTCCACCCAGGCGTCGCCGGAGCGGGGGGCGGCAGGTGGCTGCAGAGGACCCATGCGGTTGGCTCGTGGCTTTCCAGCTAAACCTTCAGCAGCACCCCTTGTCACGGAGCCATGGCACCTTCCCGTCGCCAGTTGCTGCGGTTTGCCGCCCTGGGGGCCGGTGGCCTGGTGCTCGAATCCCTGGCTCCCCGCGCAGCGGCGGCGGCCGAGGGCGATCTGGCGGAGCGGCTGTCGGTGTGCCGCCCCAGCGGTGACCCCCTGCAGGAGCTGCTGCGCCGCAACCGGGACTTCTGCCGGGTCTGGCAGGCGGCGGAGCGCAGCGAGGATCCCGTCGACCGGGCCACCCTGCTGCACGACACCTGGCCGCTCCACTGCCAGGTGCGTCCCGATGCCCTGGCCGCCGGCCAGCGGCCCTGGGCCTCGGTGCTCTGCTGCGCCGATTCGCGGGTGGCACCGGAGTGGATCTTCGCCTGCGGCTCCGGCGAACTGTTCGAGGTGCGCAGCGCCGGCAACACGGCCTTCGCCGAGGGCATCGCCTCGCTGGAGTTCGCCGTGGCGGAACTGGCGGTGCCCCTGATCCTGGTGATGGGCCACAGCGGCTGCGGCGCGGTGACCGCCGCCATGGCCACAGAGCCGCTCACGCCCCTGCTCGAAGACCTGGTGGCGCCGATCCGGGCCACACTCCAGCCCGGTGCCGATCTGGCCCAGGCGGTGCGCACCAACGCCGCCGCCGCCGCCGCCGACCTGCCTCGCTGCAGTGGCCTGCTGCGCGATGCGGTGGCGGACGGGCGGCTGCAGATCCAGGCCGCCTACTTCGACATCGGCAGCGGCGAAGTGAGCCTGGTGTGAGCGGTGATCTGCCCCTGGGTGACGGTCTGGTGATCCCGGCGGCCGAGCTGGGCTGGCGCTTCTCGCGGGGCTCGGGGCCCGGCGGCCAGGGGGTCAACACGACCGATTCCCGGGTGGAGCTGGTGTTCGACCTGGCCGCCAGCGCGGCCCTGCCGCCGTCGCTTCGGGAGCGGGCCCTGCGGCGGCTGGCCGCCCGGCTCACCCCCGCCGGCCTGGTGATCGTGGCCGCCGAGCACCGCTCCCAGTGGCAGAACCGTCAGGCGGCCCAGCGGCGGCTGGTGGCCCTGCTGCGGGAGGCCCTGGCGCCGCCGGCGCCGCCCCGGCGCCGCACCCGGCCCACCCGGGGCTCGGTGGAGCGGCGGCTGAAGGCCAAGCGGCAGCGGGGGTCGATCAAGAGCGGCCGCCGCCAGGGGGCCGCTCCGGAGGAGGGCTGAAGACTCCCCACCGGCCCCCGGGAACGGTGGGCTCAGCTGGCGGGACCCGGTTCACCCTGCTCGGCGCGGATCATGGCCTTGGCCGCCTGCCAGTGGCCTTCCAGCTCAGCGATGCCACGGCCGCCCAGATCACCGCCCAGGGCGGCTTCCACGCGGGAGAAACGGTCGAGGAAGCGGCGGTTGGTGCCGGCCAGACCCTCCTCGGGATCGAGGCCGCACCAGCGGGCCACGTTCACCAGGGTGAAGAGCACATCGCCCAGTTCCGCCTGGGCATGGGCCCGATCGCCGCTGGCCACCGCCTGCCGCAGTTCCTCCATCTCCTCCTGCACCTTCGCCCATACCCCCTCCATTGACTCCCACTCGAAGCCTGCGGCGGCGGCTTTGAGGGAGATGGTCATGGCGCCGGCCAGGGCCGGCTGACCGCGCACCTTGCTCGCCAGCTGATCACTCAGGGGGCTGGGGGAGGGTGGTTGGCTGACGCCGGCGGGGTCTGCGGCCGCCTGGGCTTCGGCCCGCTCGGCGGCCTTGATCGCCTCCCAGCTGCGGCGCACGGCCTCGGGGTCGGCGGCCCGCTCCGCCGCCGGATCGAACACATGGGGATGGCGGCGCACCAGCTTGGCGCCGATGGCCCGGGCGACGCCGGCCAGATCAAAGGCGCCTCGCTCGCCGGCGATGCGGGCGTGGAGCACCACCTGCAGCAGCAGATCGCCAAGCTCCTCCTCCAGGTGGGAGGCGTCGTCCCGGCGGATGGCATCGGCCACCTCATGGGCCTCCTCCAGCACGTAGGGAATCAGGGAGGCGTGGGTCTGGGCCAGGTCCCAGGGGCAGCCGGCCTCGGGATCCCGCAGGCGGGCCACGATCGCCACCAGCTCGGCCAGGGCGGCGAGGGTGGAGGGATCGGTGGCGGGGGAAAGGTCGGGATCCATCACCGCAGGCTGTCACGCAGGAGCCTGCGCAGGGGCCGCGGCAACCGGGGGATCGGGTCGCCGTCCTGGAGCAGATGCAGCCAGCTGCTGGCCTCCACGCCGACCAGGGCCGCGAGCAGCAGGGGCCTTCGGGAGTTCCAGAGCCCCCGGCTGTGCTCCAGCAGTTCCCCGGGGCCCGGGGCCCCCAGGGGCTGCAGGGCGGCGGCGATGGCGGTCACCACAGCCGCCAGCCACAGGAGCCGCAGGGCCGTGCCCAGCAGGGGGCAGTGGGAGAGCAGCGACCGGTGGCTGAGCAGCCGCCGGTAGGGCCACCAGAGCAGCCGCAGGGGCCCCCAGCGGCGGGTGGCGTTGGAGCGGGTGTCGAGATCGGGAGACAGCCAGAGGCCACCGAACAGAAAGGCCAGGGCTGCCACGACGGCACCCGTGGGTCCGAGCCCGGGCCACCAGAGCAGCCCGAAGGGCACGGTCAGCAGCCGGGTGGCGCGGTCGTGGTGGCGGCCGCTGGCCATGGCCGGGGGACGGACGCTGAGCGGAAGATACCGGGCCGCTGGCGTGGGCGCCCTTCCGGCAAAATGGATCAGCGCCCGATTAGCTCAGCGGTAGAGCGCCTGCCTTACAAGCAGGATGTCGCTGGTTCGAAACCGGCATCGGGCATGGTCGGCTGAGGCGCAGCGCATGGTTCTCCTGGCCGAGGAAGCGCTGGGTGAGCCCGGTGAAATCGGCCATGAACAGCCGGGCGGGAACGTTGTTGACGAACCGGATGCTGCTCATCACCCTGGATTCGCCATCGCCATGCCGGCTGCACCGGATCAGGGCAGAATCCGCAGGTTCGAGAAGGGCTCAACCGTGGCGGACTGCGCCCAACCATGACCTTCGCGGTGGCCCTGGCCATGCTGGAGCGGGAGGGCCGCTGGCTGCTCCAGCTCCGCGACGACATCGCAGGCATCGTCCATCCCGGGCTCTGGGGCCTGTTCGGAGGCCATCTCGATCCGGGAGAACCACCCGACCAGGCGATCCGACGGGAGCTGCGGGAGGAGATCGGCTGGGAGGCGGAAGGGCTGCCGTTCTGGTTCGAGCACCAGGATGCCCAGCTCCGCGCCCATTACTTCCGCGGCAGGCTGACGGTGTCCCTGGCGGACCTGGTGCAGACCGAGGGACAGGACATGGTGCTGGCCGGCCTCGATGAGCTGCGCAGTGGCGAGGTCTGGAGCCCCAGACGGCAGGAACTTCGGAGACTGGCCCCCTCCCTGGAGCGGGCTGTGCACCGCCTGGAGGTCAAGGGCTAGAAAAAGGTGAGCTTTGCCTTAAGATTGGCGGAATTCAGCCTGGGCCCCTGCGCCTCGTTGTCCGTGTGGATGCGTTTGTCAACAAGATCAGCGACACTGGCGACAGGTTTCCAGTCGGAAGCTGGCCGCACATCTGCCGCAATCATGGCGCACTTGGGTCCATCCAGTTCTCCTGCCTCGCACGGATGAGCTGGTCGCCAACCTTTCCCGCAGGGCCACTCCAATGACCAACGTCTGGTGCGTACGCGCGGGCGGTGGGATGTTTGCAGAGAATTTCCTCAAGGGTGGTTACGTCGGCATCGGCTGGCGTGAAATTGCCGAAGATCTCGGAAAGGTCAGCAACCGAGAGCAGCTCTTCACCCTGGTGCGGCGTTACTTTCCCGATGTTCAGAGTGCCATCCTCCTCTCCAATTACGTCAATGAGATTCATCGTTTTCTTTTTGAGATTCAATCCGATGACTATGTGATCATCCCGACGGCTGACGCCGCATTCCTCCGCTACGGCCTCGTCGACCAGGCGCCTCCCTATTACGACCCGACCGGAGAGGACGGATGCCCCCTGCGGCACCGTCGACCCGTGACCTGGGCTGCCGAGGGGATCCGCCTGGAAGACCTTTCCCCCTCGTTCAGGAATTCCATCCGCACCCTTCTGAACGTTCCTGCCCATACCCGGATGCACTCGTTGCTCACGGTGTTTCTGGTCGAGCACAAGGAGGAGTTCCTCAGGGCCATCGAGCGCCCTGAGCCGCCGGCCCGCCCCCAGCCGGTCACCAGGACGGTGGCCCACCGGGTGGTGCTGGAGGAGTTGCTCCAGCTTCCGCTTCCCGTGTTCGAACAACTCGTGGCCCACCTCCTCGAGGCCCTCGGTTTCGAGGACTGCCAGCTGAGCGAGCACCAGGCTCCCGGACAGGACGTGGTGGATGCCTGCGGTGAGATCCGGCTGGCCCTGCCCGCCAGGATCCGGGTGCATGCACGCTTTCACCGCGGCAATCTCGGCGCCCGGATCGGCGCCGAGGCGGTGCGGCAGCTGCGCCAGCTCATTCCGTTCGGAGGTCATGGTGTCTATGTCACCACGGCCGATTTCGAGCCCGCCGCCGCCGCCGCGGCCATGGAGGAGGGATTCGCCAGGATCAGCCTCGTCAGCGGCGACCAGCTGGCCGATCTGATCGCCCAGCAGTGGACCCATCTGCCCGTGGAGCTGCGTGATCGACTCTCCCTCGAGCAGGCGCTGGTGAAGGGCTGAGCCCGGCCATCAGAATGGCCGTCCCTTCTCTCCACTTTCCATGCCCTCGCGAACGCGTCGCCAGAGGCCGGGTTCGCCGCGATCGGGGAAGGCCGCTCAGCGCACGCCCGCACCCTCTCAGGTTCCTTCCGAGGGGAGCGGCCTGCGCCCCCGTCTGCAGCTCCTGGCGGGCTTCCTGCTGCCGCTGGTGGTGCTGGGCCTCTGGCTCCAGTCCCGCGGCTTCTTCGCCAGCCCCTGAGGACGGTGGGTCTCCCCTGGGCTGATCCGGGGTCTGTCTAAGGTTGAGACTGAGCGAGAAGAGGTTGGGGCCCATGATCGACACCCTGCAGGGCCTGCCCGACGGCACCCTGGGCTTTCGGATGCGCGGCACGATCACGGCCGCCGATTACGCCAACGTGCTCACACCGGCCCTGGAGCACGGCCTGGAGCAGCACGACAGGCTCAAGCTGCTGGTGATCATGGGCGAGGACTTCGAGGCCTACGAACTCGGGGCCGCCTGGGAGGACAGCAAGGAGGCGCTGCGCCACTGGAGTGGCTTCGAACGGCTGGCCCTCGTCACCGAGGTGCCCTGGCTGCGACTGGCCATGCAGGCGTTCGCCGTCGCCCTGCCCTGCCCCAGCCGCCTGTTCGCCAACAGTGAGGTGGAGGACGCCCGCCGCTGGCTGGGCGAGTCGCTCGGCACCATCCACCTCTCCCGGGAGGGCGCGCTGGTGACCGCGCGGCTGATCGGCTCCCTGGAAGCCAGCGCCTTCGAGAGGGCCGAGCAGGAGATCGATGCCCTGTTCTCCGGGATCGAGGGAGTGCGGCTGCTGCTGGACCTGCGCCAGTTCGACGGCTGGGCCGGCCTGGGTGCCCTGGGCCAGCACCTGGCCCTGATCAGGGATCATCGCCATGCCCTGCGGCGGGTGGCGGTGGTGGGTGATGCGGCCTGGCAGAAGCTGGCGGAACGGGTGGTGTCCCGTCTGCTCCCGGCCAAAGCCCGCTTCTTCCCTGCGGCGGATTTCGCCCTGGCGGAGACCTGGCTCAACCAGTGAGGCCTCGCTTCACTCCACGATGCTAGGGATGGGTGCTCCCGCTGCCTTTCCATGTCCCTGGATCCCCGGGTCGTCTTCCTCGCCAGGGTCCGGGCCGATTCCGGGCTGCAGCGGCTGCTCCAGGATCCCGCGGTGGCCTCGGCGGCGGTCTCCATCGCCCATGCCGCCGGCTTCGCCGTCACGGCGGCGGAACTCGCCAGGGCCCCCGTGCCGTCCCGCCAGCCTCGGGAGGTGGCGGTCCCATCCGCCCGTGAGCCCCGGCCGGCCCCAGCGGCGGAGGGCGATCGGATCGACTTCGATGGGGATGGCCTCCCCGATGCGGTCCGCCATGGCGACCACTGGGAACTGACGCCCCAGGACCAGGGCTGAGACGGCCGAGGACCGTACGACTTGTTACCGGAAGCGTCCCCACCGGCCTTCAGAGTGACTTCACATCCGCGGGAGCAGGGACGTGCAGGAGCTGGTGGGAACGGTGCAGTCGCTCTGGCGCTACCCGGTCAAATCGATGCTGGGGGAATCTCCAGCCAGGCTGGACGTGGATGCCCGCGGCATCCGCGGGGATCGGGCCTATGCCCTCTGGGACCACGCCAGCGGCCGGGTGGCCAGTGCCAAGAATCCACGCCTCTGGAAGGATCTGCTCGGCTACGGCGCCCGCTATCGGGACGAGCCCGAAGCGGCGGCCCCCCTGCCCCCCGTCGTGATCCGATCCCTCCGCGATGGGGAGGGCGCCGAGCTCTCCAGCGAGGAGGCCGATGTCGGTGCCTTCTTCAGTGGGCTCTTCGGTCGTCGGGTGAGCCTGCTGGACACGCCGCCGGAGGGGGCCAGCCTGGATCAGTACTGGCCGCCGGTGGAAGGCCGCGCCTTCCAGGACGTGACCAACGCCCTCGAGCTGCCTGAGGGCACCTTCTTCGACGCCTGCCCCATCCATGCCCTGACCACCGCCACCCTGGCGCGGCTGCGGCAGCTCGAACCCCAGCTCGATTTCGCGGTCGAGCGCTTCCGACCCAACCTGCTGATCAGCGCGCCCGAGGGGGTGGAAGGCTTCGTGGAGGAAGACTGGAGTGGTGCCTGCCTCCAGATCGGCGCGCAGCTGGTGCTGCGGGTCGATGGCGGTTGTCCCCGCTGCGTCGTCACCACCCTGGCCCAGGGCGAGCTGGAGGAAGATCTGGAGATCCTGCGCGCCACCGCCCGGCACAACAAGGTGGTGGCCGGCATCCGGCTGAGCGTGGTGACCCCCGGTCCGGTGGCGGTGGGCGATCCGGTGCGCCTGCTGGCCTGAGCGCTCCTCAGCCCTGGAGCGCTCAGGCCCCCTCCGCCACGAGGGGCTTGAACATCACCAGGGCATCCACGAACCCCAGCCGCGGGTGGCGGAAGGCACCCGGCAACCGACCGATGGTGCGGAAGCCGTTGCGGGTCCAGGCGGCCACCCCCGCGGTGTTTGTGCTCACCACCAGGTTGAACTGCATGGCCCGGAAGCCCCGCCGGATCGCCTCCTGCTGGGAGTGGCGGCAGAGCGCATGGGCCATGCCCCGGCCCCGGGCGGCTTCGGCCACCACATAGCCGGCATTGGCCACATGGGCGCCGAGGGCCGGTTGGTTGGGCCGCAGGTAGTAGGTGCCCAGAAGGGCGCCGTCGGCGTCGACGGCCACGAAGGTGGCGCTGGCGGCGCCGATCCAGGCCCGGTGAGCCTCTTCAGACGTGATCGCCGGGTCGTGGGGGAAGGTCTCGCCGGCGCGGAACACCGGTTCCAGCACCGCCCAGACCCCCGGCCAGTCGGCCTCCCGGAAGGGCCGGATCGCCGCCACAGCCCCACTCATCCCAGGCCCGCGTTCTCGAGGACTGGCTGGAGGGCTGCCTCCACCGCAATGGCCTTGGTCACCTTGGCCGGCAGATTCCGCGACACCGGACACACCGTCATGCGCCGCTCCAGGAAGGCGATGATATCGGGATCCAGGGCCGGCGTCGCTTCGCCGGCGGCCGGCTCGAGGGACACCCGGAAGGTGCCGTTCACCGACTCGATCATCCAGCCGGAGGAGGTGGTCACGCTGAGTTCTCCGTCCACCGCCTTCAGGGGCAGGTGTCGCTCGAGGGCGTTGGCCACCAGGTAGTGGTGCTGACAGAGCAGCAGGGAGAGCAGGTAGAGGCGGAAGCCGGGGGTCTGCAGGGAGGGCTCCAGCGGCAGCCAACGGTCGTTGTCGTCGTTGCGAATGTCGACGCTGAGGGATTGCGTGGCGTGGTCGGGTCCGCCGTGGTGGCTGTGCAGGCGGAAGTGGAAGCAGAGGTTGGTCATGGGTGGGGGATGGGGTGGGGATCCTGTAGGGAGGTGTTGACGGGATGGCTGTGGTTGTTCGCACGGGGGGTCGCGGTCTGGCGATGCCAGGCTTCGGCGCCGCTGAGCAGGGCGGAGCCCACGAGCAGGGCCGCGAAGCCCTGGCGCAGGTGGCGGTCCGACACGTGGGACGCCAGCCCCTGCCCGGCGATCGCTCCCACCAGCCCACCGGCCAGGAGCGGCACCAGCAGCGGCAGGGCCTGGGCCGGCCAGTGACCCAGCGCCTGGAAGGCGACCAGACTGTTGGTGACGATCAGCACCAGGCTGGTGCCGGTGGCCAGGGGCATCGGCAGGCCGGCCAGCAGCACCAGGGCGGGCACAATCGCGAAGCCACCGCCCACCCCGGCCACGCCGGTCAGCAGGCCCACCAGCACCCCCTGCCCCGCCAGGGCTGTGGGGGATCCGTGGGGACGGGGCGCGTGGACGGAGCCGGTGCTCGATGGGCCATGGCGCCGACGGGTGAGCAGCCAGGAGGCCGCTAGGGCGGCGGCGGCGAACACCCCCAGTTGCACCGCTTCGGGGACCAGCCCGGCCTTCACCAGGCTGCCGCCGATCCAGCTGCCCCCCAGGGCCGGCACGCCCAGGACCAGGGCGGGGCGCAACGCCACCTGGCGGCGGCGCACGTAGGGCAGGGCATTGGCCAACGCCAGCAGGGTCACGGCCAGGAGCGACAGCGGCACCGCCTCCCGGGTGGAGAGTCCCGCACCGGAGATCAGCAGGGGCAGCAGCAGGATCGAACCGCCGGCGCCGAGCACCGCCAGCAGGAATCCGATCAGGGCTCCGCCGGCCCCCATGACCACAAGGGTCTCCGCACTCACGTCGACACCCGGTTCCAGGGCATCACCGCCAGCAGGCGGGCCATGCCGCAGAAGCCGCTGATCCCGGCGAACATCAGGCCGGCGCCCACCAGGCCGCTCAGCCAGATCCATCCCGGCGCCACCACCTGGCTGAGCAGCACGCCCAGCAGCACCAGGCCGCCGGCGGCGATCTGCACCTGGCGCATCAGCGGCAGGGGCGCCCTCGCGTGCCGCCCCACGGGCAGACCCGCCGCCTGCCAGGCGCCGAAGCCCCCCTCCAGCTCCGCCAGGGGGTGGGCATGGCCGCGGCGCAGCAGATCGCTGAGGCCCCGGCGGCTGCGTTTGCCGCTCTGGCACACCAGCACCAGCGGCCCGTCCGGCAGATCGGTGCTGCCCAGGCGCGAGAGGGGGATGTTGCGGCTGCCGGGGATGTGGCCACCGGCGTATTCCATCGGTTCGCGAACGTCGATCACGGTCAGCTCTCCCCGGGCGTGGCGGGTGGTGAGCTCATGGGGGGCGTAGCGCCGGGGGGAGGGTTGGGTGAGGGTCATGGTGGTGGAGAGCGCGACGAAGCAGCAGGGATGAGGTGGGCAGGAGTGCAGGGACGGGTCGGGGCTGGCTCGGCTCAGACCTCCACGGGCAGCGGCTGCTCCAGGGGCAGGCCCTGGGTTTTCCAGGCCCGCAGGCCGCCGCGCAGGTTGGCCACCCGGGCCATCCCCCGCTTCTGCAGCTGCTGGGTGGCCAGCGCCGAGCGGCTGCCGGAATGGCAGAGCAGCACCACGGGCTTGGCTGCGGGGATCTCGCCGGCCCGGGCCTCCAGCTCCGGCAGGGGAATGGCGAGGCTGCCGGGGATGCGGCCATCCGGCCCGAGCACCTCGGCCGGGGAGCGCACATCCACCAGGGTCAGCTGGTCGCGGTGCTCGGCCACCCAGGCGGCCGCCAGCTCCGGCAGACCGGCGTAGCTGCGCTCGATGGGCCCCCAGTCGTCGTCCTCACCGTGGTCGTTATCGACGGGGCGGCCGCAGCGCAGGTTGGCCGGCAGAGCCACGGCGATCCGGTGGGGGTGGGGCAGACGCAGGTTCTCCATGTAGCCCACGAAGTCCCGCTCGTCCGCCCCGCCGCCGAGCCTGGCGTTGTAGGCCTTCTCTTCGGCGACCGAACTCACGGTGCGGCCGTTGTAGTCATGGGCGGGGTGGAGCAGGCAGTGATCCGGCAGGGAGAGGATCTGCTCGGTGATCGAGCGGTAGAGGGTATGGGCATTGCCCTGCTGGAAATCGCAGCGGCCGCAGCCCCGCACCAGCAGGGCATCGCCTGTGAAGGCCATGCCGTGGTCATCGAGCACGTAGGTGAGGCAGCCGTCGGTGTGGCCCGGGGTGGCGCGCACCTCCAGATGGCGGCTGCCGAAGCCGACCCGGTCGCCGTGGGTGAGGGGCAGGGTCACGTTCTGGGCCCGGACGGCGGCGGCCAGCCCGATGGCGCAGCCGGTGGCCCTGTGCATGCGCCAGCTGCCGGTGACGTGGTCGGCGTGGGCGTGGGTGTCGAGGCAGGCCACCAGATCAATACCCAGTTCCCGCACCAGGGACAGATCGCGGGGGTGCTGCTCGTACACCGGATCGATCAGCACCCCTTCGCCGGAGGCCACGTCGGCCAGCAGGTAGGTGAAGGTGCCCGTCTCGGCGTCGAAGAGCTGACGGAACAGCAGAGGGGCGCCGCCGGCGGCGGCCGCGAGCGGGAACGGGGGATCGGAAGCCATCGAAGCAACCTGCGTGGGCTGCTATGACCATACACGCATAAAAGCGGCTGCTGAAATCCTTTCCCGCCAGGGCTGGGAGGCCCCTGCAATAATGGCTTTAGACACATATCCCGCTGTGATGGGTGCTGACGGTTCCGGATCGATGCCCAGTCCCGAGCTGCTGGAGGAGTTCAGCCAGTTCTTCCGCCTGCTGAGCGAACCGGCCCGGCTCCAGTTGCTCTGCCATCTGCGCCAGGGCCCCACCGATGTGGCCTCGCTGATCGCAGCCACCGGCTTCAGCCAGTCCCACATCAGCCGCCAGCTCTCCCAGCTGCAGCGGGCCGGGCTGGTCAGCTGTGAGCGCGATGGCGTCCGCCTGATCTACCGGGCCAACGCCGAACTGGTGGAGGAGCTCTGCGCCCTGGTTCAGAACCGCATGAAGCAGCGGCTGCAGCAGCAGCTGGCCCAGCTTCAGGCCGCCTGAGGCTGCTGTCGTGTGTCGCCATCGGCGGCACCGCTTCCGGCCGGGCCCGGTTCGATGAGGCCTTTTTCTTCAGCGTCCAGACCCTCGCCTCGATCGGCTACGGCGTGCTCCACCCCACGAGCCTGACCGTGCATCTGCTGGTCACGGTGGAGGCCTTTCTCGGCCTGATCTTCATTGCCCTGACCACCGGCCTGGCCTTCGCCCGTTTCGCCCGCAGCAGTGCCCGGATCCGCTTCTCGGAAGTGGCCACGGAACAGACCTGCAACGGCGTGCCCACCCTGATGTTCCGCATCGCCAGCGAGCGCCGCAACACGATCCTGGAGGCCCGGCTCCAGGCGGTGCTGGCGATCGACGAGCGCAGCGCTGAAGGGCTCTGGATGCGTCGTCTGCACCGGCTGCCCCTGGTGCGGGAGCAGGGCGCCACGTTCCTGCCCACCTGGACCGCCATGCACGTGATCGACGCGGCCAGTCCCCTGCACGGCCTCGGCGCCGCAGACCTGGCTGCGGCCAACGCCGAAGTGCTCGTAGCCTTCCGCGGCATCGACGAAACCATGGAGCGGCCGGTCCATGCCCGCCACGCCTGCGCCTCGCCCCAGCTGGCCTTCGACTGCTGCTTCGTCGACCTGGTCAAGCACCACGGCGACGGCCGCCGGATCGATTTCTCCCGCTTCAACCTCGCCGTGGCCTGCCCGCCGCCGGGTTCGGCACCGGCCACCTGAGGCCTGTGGCCCCGAGGGAATCGCGTCCAGAGTGGGAGTCCTCCAGCTCCCCTCGGGTTTGCGGACCGATGACCGTGCGATCCGAGGCCATGGCCGAAGAGCTGTCCAGGGACCTCGACCAGGAAGCCGGCCTCGATCAGGTGTACCTGTTCCTGACCGTGGGGGCGGGCCTGATCGCCTCCCTCGGTCTGCTGGCCAACAGCCCTGCCGTCGTCATCGGCGCCATGCTGGTGGCTCCCTGGATCATGCCCCTGCGGGCGGCGGCCTTCGGGATTCTCCAGGGGCGGGTCGCCCTGGTGGGCCGGGCCCTGGTCACCCTGGCGGCGGGGGTGGCCATCACCGTGCTGCTCTCCTGGACGCTGGGCCTCGTGGTGGGCTTCCCCGTCTACGGCTCGGAGGTGCTCTCCCGCACCACCCCGAACCTGCTGGATCTCGCCATCGCCCTGGTGGCAGGGGCGATCGCCATCTATGGCAAGGTCCACAGCAAGGCGGTCTCCTCCCTGGCGGGCACCGCCATCGCCGTGGCCCTGGTGCCGCCGGTGTGCGTGTTCGGCCTGCTGCTGGCCACCCGCGACTGGTCCACGGCCCGGGGCGCGGGTCTGCTGTTCGCCGCCAACCTGCTGGGCATCCTCAGCGGCGGCCTGATCACCCTGGCGGCGATCACCCCCGGCCTGCGCACCCGCCTCTGGAGCAGCCGGCTGGGACTGATGAGCCTCCTGCTCACGGCCCTGCTGCTGGTTCCGCTCTCCGGCAGCTTCCTCAATCTGGTGGCCAAGGCGCAGCGGGAAGTGGCCCTGCAGCAGGTGGAGCGGGCGATCACCGAAAGCCTGCGCCAGCGCACGATCACCCTGGGCAAGGACTCGGAGCTGATGGGCACCTCCATCGACTGGAGCCAGAACCCCCCCCTGATCACCGCCTCGGTGCGGGTGAGCAAGCCCAACCTGCCCACCCCCAAGCAGGTGGCCGCGGTGCAGAACTTCATCAACCGCCGTCAGCCGATCAACTTCCGTCTGCTGGTGCAGCGCATGTCGATCGATGTGATCGGTCCGGAGACCGCTCCCAACCCGCCGGAGGCCACCGAGCAGCTGGTGCAGCCCAGGCCCCCGGAACCGAGCCCTGTGGACCGCCCACCGGCGCCGACCGCGCCCATCCCCGGCACGGACCCCACGAAGAAGATGTTCCCCGACCCCGAGCTTCTCGGTGCCCCGGACAGGAAGCCATCGGCCCCCACGGACGAACCTGCCAGACCCTGAGCCGCCAGCGTTCCCCGCCTCGGAGCCAGTGCACCGGACAGGCGTCGGCACTGCGCGCCCCCCGGCTGAGCTGCCGGGCCAGCAGCACCGGCAGCAGCGAACCGGTGAGCACCGGGAAGCGCAGGAACCCCGGATCCGCGTTCAGGACCACCCCGAGAACGGCGACCCCGCCGGCCTCCGAGGCTGATGAGAACTCCATTCTCGCCAGTGGCCCGCGCCGTCACGGTGGCCGCGGCATCCGGGAAGTCCCGTCAGAGTGGGCGAGGGATCCGGGCGTGCTCTCCGATGTTCACCACTTCCGCAGCCCCTCCCACCGGAGCCGTCCGCCACGGTCCTCTCTGGACCCGGGCCTTCCATGCCTTCAATCTGGTGGTGCTGGTGGTGATGGGAGCCAGCGGGCTGCAGATCTACAACGCCAATCCTGTCTTCGGTGGGAGGGGTGGGATCACCGTGCCGGAGCTGTTCACCCTGGGGGGCTGGCTGGCCGGCGGCCGCGACTGGCACTTCGGCTTCATGGGGCTCTACGCCGCCAATCTCGGCCTCTGGATCGGCCTGCTGCTGCGCCGGCGCCATCGCCGCCTCGCCGCTGTGGGTGATGTGGGCACCCTGCGCGCCAGCGGCAATCCACCGAAGCGGCGCCTGGCCGCCCACCGGATCACCTACACCCTGATGCTGATCGTGCTGGCCTTCAGCCTGATCACGGGCCTGGCGATGTACAAACCAGCTCAGTTCTGGTGGCTGGTGGCCCTGTTCTCCTTCGCCGAAGGTGCGGGGCACGACAGCTGGCAGGTGCTGCGGATCTCCCATCTGGCCACCATTCCCGCCATCGCCCTGCTGCTCGGGGCCCATGTGGCTCTGTCCTGGCGAGTGGGCGGGCTGCGCCTGCTGCGCTCCATGTTCGTGTGAGGGGACAGTGCAGGATCCCACCGCCTCCGAAGCCATGAGCTCCCCTGCCGATGGGCTCGGTCGTCGCCAGGCCCTGGGCCTGCTGATGGGCGGTGGGTCCTCGCTGCTGCTCGGCGGCTGCGCCCTCAACGGCCTCAGTGAGGCGGTGGGGGAGGCCACCCAGCCCCTGAACGAACGGATCGAGGCCCTGCTCCAGGGCCGGGGAGCGGTGCCGGAATTCGACCGGCGCCAGGTGCAGCCCGAAGCGCTGCTGGTCAACAGCTTCAACGGCACACCCCGGATCGCCCCGGACGCCTACCGGCTCGCCGTCAGGGGACTGGTGCGCCGGCCGCTGAATCTCGATCTGGCGGCCCTGGCGGCCCTGCCCCAGCGGGAGTGCGTCATGCGCCACGTCTGCGTGGAGGGCTGGGCGGCGATCGTGGCCTGGTCGGGGCCGCGGCTCGCCGACGTGCTGGCCCTGGCCGACCCCTCCCCCCTGGGGGCCTACCTGGCGATCCGGTCGGCCGACCAGTACTTCGAAACCTGGGATCTGGTCTCCGCCCTCCACCCCCAGACCCTGCTGGCCACCCACATGAACGGCGCGCCGCTGCCGGTGGCCAACGGCGCTCCTGTGCGGCTCGCCAGCCCCATCAAGCTCGGCTACAAGCTCAGCAAGTGGGTCACCGGCCTCGAGCTGACGGCCCGCCTGGGGGATCGGCTGGGCACCTGGGAGGACCGGGGCTATGAGTGGTTCGCCGGCCTCTGAGCCGGTCAGGACTTCAGGGGGGCCCAGGCCATGGTGGCGTTGAACTTCTGGCACCAGATCAGCACCGATTTCTGCGCCTTCAGATCGATGGAGGCGGGAATGACGTAACTCTGGGCGCCCTTGCTGGATTTGAGCTTGGCGAGCACCGTGTAGCTGCCGGCCTTCAGTGGATATTTTGGGGCCTTGGACATCGCCAGGGGCGTGGCCGAGGGGCTGAAGGCCACCTTCAGATCGGGGGCCATGTCGTTGGTCATGAAGTCGCCGCTGAGGGTGAGCACCTTCTTGCCGCCTTCTTCGTGGATGGAGAAACCACCGCTCACGGGAGCCTCGGCCTTGCGGAAGCTGCCCTGGGTCATGGCCATGCCCTTGGGTTTCATCTGGGCGGTCATGGCGGAGCCGGCCTTGTCGCCCATGCCCCCGGTGCGCGGCTCGGCGTTCAGGGCCATGGTGGAGAGGGCCGCGGCGGTGACCACGGTGTAGATGCTGCGGCGCAGCAGGGAACCGGTGAGAGGAGTCATGGTGAACGGAGCGGAGTGTGAGGAGAGGGAGGCCATGCGAAGGTTCGTCTCGGCCCCCACCTGGGCTTGGTACCGATGAAGCTCCCCATCGGATTGCGACTTCCTCCATGGCCGCCGTGGGCCAGGTCTCTGTTCCCCCTGGGTCTCTACGTGCTGCTGCGGGGGCTGGATGCCACGGTGCTGAAGGGACTTCAGCACTACGGCCTGCAGCATCCGGTGCGGGGTGAAAACCCGATCAGCTTCTGCAACGTGTTCTTCCTGGCCCAGCTCACCGTGGGGCTGGCGGCCCTGTGGCCCGGTCGGCGCACCGTGGTGGCCGATCTGGGGATGCTCGGGCCGGACGACCGGCGCCTGCTGGCCTTCGACGCCGTGCTGGGGCTGTTTCTGGGCCCGGTCGCCTATTACTTCGCCCTGGAATCCCTCTCGGTGATCAGCCAGACCCTCCTGTTCGCTTTGGTGCTGCCCGTCTCGGCCCTGCTGGCCCGCTGGCGGCTGGGGGAGGCCCTGCCCCCCGGCTTCTGGCTCAGCCTGCCGCTGATCGGCGCCGGGCTGGTGCTGCCCCAGGCGGCCATGGCCATGGGTACCGGGTCCATGGAGGACCCGACCGGCTTCGCCTGGGCCCTGGTCGGGGTGCTGGCCTTCGCGGGCTCGGCCGTCACTGGCCGCACCATCGCCGGTCGGGGCTGGCCGGCGGCGGTTTCCCTCGGGGTCCCCACCCTGCTCTCCGCCCTGGTCTTCGGAGTGATCGCCCTGGTGCTGTTCGGGCCCCACCATTTCCTGCTGCTGCGGCTCTGGTGGGTGGTGGGAGTGATCGGTCTCTACGCCCTCACCCTCAACCTCGGCCGGGAACTGGCCCTGCGCCAGGCCTTCCGCCACTGCAGCGTCGCCGTCGTGTCCCTCTGGGGTTCCCTCAGCCTCCTCGTGGCCGTGCTGAGTGCCGCCCTGCTGCTGGGGGAACCGCTCACCGGCCAGACCCTGGCCGGTGCGGCCCTGGTGCTGGCCGGGGTGTTCACCGGTCGCGGATCCGGACCCATCCGATCGAGCCCTTCGGCGGTAAGGGAGGAAAGGGAACGCAAACGGATGCCACCTTGGCCCTGAACCCCTCCGACGCCGATGCTCCCCCCAGCCGTTCCCGGCCACGGGGACCCCTCGACGACCGGGGCGCCGCCACCGGGAACCTGGCGGAGCTGTACGACAGCTGCGGCGGCCCCGTCTACCGGCTGGCCCTGCGGCTCTGCCGCTCGACCCACGAGGCGGAAGACCTCACCCATGACGTCTTCCTGCGTTTCTGGCAGCAGGGCCGCTACGACCCCGACAGGGGTCCGGTGCTGGCCTACCTGCTGCTGCTGACGCGCTCAATGGCGCTCAACCGGATCCAGCAGCGCGCCAACCGCTGGCAACTGGTGCAACGCTGGTCGGAGCACCTGTTCCCCGCGGCCGTGCCCACGCCCCACGACAGTGCCGAGGCTGAGGACCTGGCGGAGCGGGTCCGTTCCGCCCTGGCCGCCATCCCCGCCAGCCAACGGCAGGTGCTGGAAATGGCCTACTACGAGGGGTTGAGTCAGTCGGCGATCGGTGCCCTGCTGGAGCTGCCCCTCGGCACGGTCAAGACCCGCGCCCGCCAGGGCCTCATCCGTCTGCGTGCCCTGCTCCACGACTCCTGCGCCCAACCATGACACCCCACAGCACCCCTCCCCCCGACCCCTCCGCCATCGACGCGCTGCTGGCCGGCCATGCCCTGGGGGACCTGGAGGAGGACGAGCGGGAGCAACTGGCGGCCCTGCTGCGGGAGCGGCCCGAGCTGCGCCTCCGCCTACAGGAATTCAGCACCACCCTGGACCTGCTGCCCCTGGCATTGCCGGCCGCAGCCCAGCCCCCGGCGGCCCTGCGCCGACGGCTGCTGCAACCCCCAGCCGGGCCCGGTCCCGTGCGGACCTGGTTGGTGCCCGCCCTGCTGGGCATCGGCCTGCTGCTGGTGGGCGGGGAGCTCTACCAGACCCGTCAGCAGCTGGCTTCTCTCCAGCAGCAGATGCCGACGTCGCCGACGAGTCAGCGGCGGATGCTTCCCCTGGCGTCGTTGCGACCGGGCGAACGGGCATCGGGGGAGGTGCTGGTCACCGGCAACCGCACCCACAACATGCTGATGCTCGACGACCTGCCCTCCCTGCCGCCCCACCACACCTATCGGCTGTGGGCCACCGTCGACGGGCGCACCGTGGGCTGCGTTCATTTCGTGCCCAATGCCCGGGGCCAGGTCGCCATGCCCATCCCCCTGGCCCCCACCAGCCAGGCCTCGAGCGTCAGCGTCAGCGTCGAGAGCGACCCCACCAGCCAGGTGCCCGAGGGGCCAGTGGTGCTCACCAGTTCCCTCTGAGCCATGCCCGTCTCCCAGGCCCCCATCGCCCTGCATGCCGATCTGAGCCGACGGGCCGTCGTCCGCAGTGACGATCTGCCCTGGCTTGCCTCGCCCCAGCCCGGGGTGGAACGGCGCCTGCTGGAGCGCGACGGCGGTGAGGTGGCCCGGGCCACCTCCCTGGTCCGCTATGCCCCGGGCAGCCGCTTCTCCGCCCACACCCACGGGGGCGGTGAGGAAGTCCTCGTGCTCGAGGGGGTCTTCTCCGATGGCGAGGGGGACTACGGGGCCGGCACCTACGTGCGCAACCCGGTGGGCTCCGCCCATGCCCCCTTCAGCGAGGCCGGCTGCACCATCCTGGTGAAACTGCGGCAGATGGACCCCGCCGACCAGTCGCGGGTGGTCATCGACACCCGTGCCGCGGAGTGGCACCCCGGCCTGGTCGCCGGTCTCACGGTGCTGCCCCTGCATGGCTTCGGGCCGGAATCGGTGGCCCTCGTCCGCTGGCGGCCCGGCAGCCGCTTTCCCCTGCACGGTCATCCCGGGGGGGAGGAGATCTTCGTGCTCGAAGGGGTCTTCGAGGATGAGCTGGGCACCTACCCGGCCGGCAGCTGGCTGCGGAATCCGGCCGGCAGCCAGCATGCCCCCTTCAGCCGCGCCGGCTGCCTGATCTGGGTGAAGACGGGCCACCTGGCGCCGGCGACGGTCAGCTAGGGGAAGGCGGTTCGGCTGCGCAGGGGGGCCAGGGCGAGGGCGATGAGGAATCCCAGCAGCTGGGCGATCACCACGCAGGGACCCGAGGGCAGGGCGAAGCCACCGGAGAGCAGCAGGCCCAGAACGGCACAGGTGGCCCCCAGGCCGGCGGCCAGGGCCACGTAGCTGCCGAAGCTGTGGCTCACCAGCCGGGAGGCGGAGGCGGGAATGACCACGAAGGCGCTGATCAGCAGCACCCCCACGGCCTTGATGGAGATGGCCACCACCACGGCGAGCAGCACCAGGAACAACAGCCGGTGCAGGGAAACGGCGACGCCGCGGGAGAGGGCGAGGGGTTCGTCCAGGGTGAGCAGCACCTGGTCCCGTCGCGTCAGGGCCAGGTAGCCGGCGGTGACGAGAAGCAGGACCGTGATCAGGGCCAGATCGATCCAGGTGACCCCGAGGATGTCGCCGAAGAGCAGCTGCTGGATGCCGCCCCGATAGACCGGCAGGACGCTGAGGGCCACCACGGCGATGGCGAGGGAGGACGAGTAGACGATGTTGAGCAGGGCATCCGCCGGCAGGCGGCTGCGCCGTACCAGCTGGTTGGTGAGCAGGGCGAACAGCACCGCGAAGGGGATCAGCACCAGGGTGGGATCGATGCCCAGCAGGATGCCGAGGGTGATGCCCAGCAGGGCGGAATGGCCCAGGGCGTCACTGAAGAAGGAGAGCTGCCTCAGCACGGCGAAACTGCCCAGCAGGCCGCCCAGGGCTCCGCTCAGCAGGCCACCCAGCAGGGCTCGCTGCATGAAGGGGAGCTGCAGCAGCTCATACAAAGTGGAACCCTCGGTCATGGGCAGTGGTGAGGGTCCATGGGGCCAGTGGATCAGGCTACCCAGGGGGTGGGGAGGCCGGCTCAGGGGGTCGCGTGGGCGACCGCTTCGGTGACGAGCGCCACGGACGCCGCCACCAGGAAGAGCCTGCCTGCCCGGCAGATGAGCCGGGAGGCGACGACGAAACCGATCGGGATCATGGAAAGCTCCGGGAAAGGACGAAGGGGAGAGGGTTCAGAGGATCGTCTCCTGGAGGGGGCGCACATCCCGCTGGGAGACCGAGAAGGCCGGGGATCCGTGGCGGGTCAGGGGCCAGCGCCGCACCCAGCAGCTGTCGGTTTCGTCATCGATGCTGATCACCTGATAGCTGGCGCCCTGCCGGCAGGCGAGCTGAACGAAGCTGCCGGGGTGGAGGGTGGCTTCAGGCGGCAGAGGGGAGTGACCCGGGGTGGGGAAGCCGCCGGCGGAAAAGGGGTAGGGCATGGGTGAAACCACGCATCAGACTGCAATGTAACAGAAAGTTGCAGATTGATTGACTGATTGCCCCTTCGTGTGCATTTGCGGTCATGTCGGGGCGACGCCCAGCCCCTCCAATGGCACAGCCCCCTCGGGAATGGCCCGAGAGGGCTGCTTCGCGGAGGCTTGTGGAAGTTGATCGGTCTCCCTGCCCCGCAAGTTTTTTCTAGTTCAGTAACAAACGCTACAGACGTCTGAGACATGAACCTTCACTTAAAAAGGGAGGGTTCCGCAGGATCACTCCTCGTCGTCAGCGCCACCCACCGGCACCAGGCGGATGGCCTTGCGGCCCAGCTTGATCTCGAACTCGTCGCCGGGCTCCAGGCCGAGCATGGCCGTGTAGGCCTTGCCGACGAGCAGGTTGCCATTGAACTGAACCTTGGCGGTGTAGCCGAGTTTGCGGCCGGCTTTGGTGGCGGCCTTGCCCACACCATCGCCGAGGTTGATCCCCTTGGCGTCAAGGAGCGCCTCATAGAAGGCTGTGAAGTTGAGACGCTCCTGGCCGTCTTTCTTGGTGCTCACATAGCCGCAGCTGCGCACCAGATCTGATTTGGAAGCATCGCCAAGCTCTTTCACCCTGGCGAGGAGATCGGCACCTTTGAGCATGATCGGATTGCGATGGGACTGTCATTGAATTGTACGGGTCGGGGTTCCCTCAGCCAGGTAGGCCAGGTTCGGCTTACCCTCGCCGTTTCCCTATCCGCCCATTCAGCTCTGTCGCCGATTGGGGTGGTTCGAATGCTGGTGGATGGCGCTGCCTCGACGGGCGACCACGGCGCTCGGGCGCAGTGATCGAAGCGGTGCTGGCCCGGGTGGATGGGGTCGCCGGGAAGAAGGGGAAACGCCTCGCCTGCACTGCCCTTGCGCGGCCGGATTCCTTTCTGCCGATCAGCCAGCCGGCGGCCTGCACTTCGCTGCAAATCGAGACGTTGTCCATCGGATTGGCGATCCAGAAGCGCTGGACACAGTCGATGGAGGAATCGCCGCAGTGGAGCCGCAGTGCCTTCTAGGCCGGTGTGGCCAGCAGCCGGGGCTGGGTGCTGGCGGTGGAGATCACCGTGGTTGTGGTGAAGAAGGTCTGGTTGGGGATCCCCAGTTCGGTCTTGTCCCTGTCCTGCCAGAGCTCCACCGCCCGCAGAGCGAGGCTGCGCACCTCCTGCAGATCACCCTCGATGAAGAGCACCTGCCCGGGCCTGACCGAACCCTGAAACAGCAACCAAAGCCCGCCGACTGGCCGCCCGGCACCGCCAGGATCGCGGTGCGGTTGAAGACCCCGTGCACCAGCTCCCAGGACGATCCCCATCGACGCCACCGCGCGGAATGTGGACTTCAGCAGGGCCATGCGCTGCCGCATTTCCTTCTGCAGCTCGGTGTCGAGGCAATCGGGATTGACCCCACGGCCACGCAGAGCGTGCCCTTGAGGGGGCGGAAGACGGGACGGATGGGTCCCCCCAGGCGGCAGCTGCCCCTCAGTCTTCGGGGTAGAGCAGTTCGGCCAGTTCGTCGGGATCCACGTCGTACACCCTTGCCAGGGTGGTTTCGATCGCGCTCGTGACCACATCGGGCAGGAAGCGCATGGCGTTCAGGGCGTCATCGGTGATGTCGTCGGTGAGCAGCTTGTCACCGCCCAGCTTTTCGTCGTTGATCACGGCCATCACCCAGCTCTGGTAAGCGGTGACGAGATCGGCGAACTCGAGCTCCGGATCGTTCAGGTCGAGGGCCATCGGGCGTCTCCAGGGACGTTGCCCCTGCAGTTTGCCCGTTGCTCGTCACGATGGCGGCATGGATCCGCATCCCCTGCCGTCCGCCACGTCTGTAACGGCCACCCTGTTCGATATCCCTGTCGCTGAGCCGGGGTGCCATCACCGGGAGAGTTCCACGCCCCTGTGGACCCCAGCCCCGGCTGCGAGGTCTTCCCGGCCGCTCTCAGGGCGGGCCTCGGCGGCCGGATGCGCCGCCCGTTGCACCCAGCAGGTGTGGGGGCAGCCGCTCTGAAAGCTGACATCGGCGCAGTTCTTGTCCATGGAGACCACGTCTTCATCGGTCATGTCGCCGGTGATCGTCGTGGTGCCGGTCACCACGGGGGCGGCGCAGGGATTGCCGCTGCACGTCCCCAGACCATTGCTGACGTCATCGCCGAAACCGAAGACGGGATTGCTGAGCAGCCAGAGGCTGGTCGCCGGTTCAACCGCCACCATGGGATTGGTCACACTGGACTGATTGGGTACGGTCACGGTGGGTCAACCGAGTTGGTGGCCACCCCTTGGATGCGGTCTCCTGTCTTGGCGGCATCTTGTGACTTGGTGGCCAGGAGCTGGCTGTTCTCGTGATTGCTCGGCTGGCCGATGATGGCATCCAGCCCGTATGCAGCAGCTTCTGCGCCTTGCGCCTGTCCATCACCTTCGAGGGCGCGTTCAGCGTGTTGCTGGCACTGGTGACCTCGCGAGCCAGGCCTGCGATCAGCATCAAGAAGACGATGAATGTCATGGGCATGGCGAATCCTGTCTCCTTGCTCCGACCGTGCAGACGAAGCCGGCGATACAGGAGATGGTGATGAACGTGCCCCAAGCCAGGGCTGCACTTGCTTTTTTGTCCCGTCACTGTGGCTGCCAAAGCGTCACTGCGATGGTTGGATTTCATACTTCTGAGAAGCCTGAGAATGCTTTCTAGACTCTCCCCGGGCTTCTGATGTTGCGCTCGTTCCTTCTTCGTTGTGCGTCGCTTCTGCGGCATGGGATGCTTTTTCGCTCCCTTTCTCTGGACAGGCTTGTTCTGCTCACGGGCTGGCCTAACCTCCCCCTGAGCCCTCCCGGAGGGCCCGGGCCTGCGGCTGCCGATGTCCAGCCGTCGGTCCCGCCAACTTCTCTTATCGGCTGCTACATGCTTTGCGCCTGATCGCCACCTACGAGACTCCGGGTTATCTGGCACTGGCGGAGGCAGCCCAGGCCTTCTTCGATCGCCGGGTCGACCTGCAGCGGCCCGGCATCGCCTTCGGTGCCGCCATGGTCGACGGGGCGGAGGCCGCCGCTGCCGCCCCGCTCCCGGCCAAGATCTCGACCGACATCAGCCTGGTGTGGCATGACCGTTCCGATCCCGAGGCCCACGGCCTGGCGGACGTGATCATGCGAGGGGTGGCGGCGGGCCTGAAGCGTTACCTGGCCGAACGGCCCCTGTTCCTGGCGTGCTGCCCCGAGCGCTCCCTGTTCGTCAATCCCGTCTTCAACCTGCAGCGCTACGCCCCGGGGGAGGGCTTCCACAGCTGGCACTGCGACTGGAACACCAGCGAGGAGGCCACCGAACCGATCCGCCGGGTCTTGGCCTGGATCCTCTATCTCAATACCGTGCCGGAGGGCGGCACCGAATTCCACTGGCAGGACCACCACGTGGAGGCTGTCCAGGGTCGGCTGGCGGTCTTCCCCGCCGGCCTCTCCCACCTGCATCGGGGGCGGATCAGCCAGGACCACACCAAGACCATCGCCACCGGCTGGATCAACGCCGGCAGCCTCGACGACTACCTCAGGCGTCTGGCCGCGGAGTGACGTCCGGCGGCGGCTCTCCATCCAGAACCGCACCATCCAGGGGGGAGGGCACGATGAGTCGCTCGAGGCGCTCCCCCAGGGTGTCGGTGAGGGCCTGCACGGCCCGGCGGCGATCCTGGCGGTAGTCCTCCAGCCTGCCCTCCACCTCGATGGGCCGGTCGATCCGGATCCGCACCCGGCGCCGGCCGATCCGGGGCCGGCTGTTGCCGCTCAGGCCCTGGATGCGGCACTGGGTGTCCCAGAGCAGCAGCAGCGTGTCGGCGAAGCGCTCCTGGCTCGGGTGCTCGGCCACATAGTGCCCGCTCACCGCCAGAAAGGACTCCACCACCCGCATGTGCCAGAGCTGGGCTTCGGCCTCCGCCGCCAGCCGTTCCTGAAGCCCCCGCCCCAGGGGGGAGTGTGCCTCCGGGCCGTCGGCGGAATCGGGGTAGAGGCGCTCCCAGCCGGCCTGCTCCAGGCGCCGGCAACGATCGGAGAGGCTGCCCCTGGGCACCAGGCGGAAGGACTGTTCGAGCCGGCCCAGGGCCAGATCCAGCAGCCGCTGCAGCCGGGCTCCGAAACGGGCCCGGTCCTCCTGGGCCTCCGCGTCAGGCGCCAGTGGCGGCATGGGCAGATGGACCCGGTCCCGGTAAAAGGCCTCCATCTGCGCAAGCATGCACTCCCCCAGCCGCACCAGCCGCCCGTGCAGGGCGGCCACGGCCAGATCGTGGCTGGCGTCGGGGCTGAGACCGGCGCCCGCCTCCAGCCGGCTCAGCAGGTCCTCGAGCGGCCGCCACACCGAATCGATGAAGGTGTACTGCAGGCCGATCGGCAGCAGTTCCATGCACTCCGGCCGTCCGGCGGCGGCCAGGTCGGCGGCGGTCCAGAAGGCCAGCTGGGCTGTGCCTGGCTCCAGGGGGCTGATCCGTTCGTTGTGGCCGTTGGTGGCCCCCTCCGGCGCCAGGGCGAAGGGGTGGGGGCCCTCCAGCAGCAGCTGCCGGGCCGTGCGCAGGGCCGGCAGGTCGAGCGTGCCCCGCTGGATGGAACTGCCCCCCAGGTGGGTGAACAGCCAGCCCATCGCCTTCCCCGCCCAGAGGGGAATGCCCCGATCGAAGAGGAACTGGCCGTGGGGCGCCGGATCGAGGAGCACGCCCCGGCGCCGGGCCTCCCGGGCCAGGTCCACCCAGAGCAGGCGGGCCATGCAGGCGGGGTCATCGAGGCTGGGATGGCGGAAGGCCAGCAGCAGGCGGCTCTCTCCCGCCTGGAAGCGCACGAACGCCTTGAGCAGATGGTCGATGCCCTCCACCTGCACCTGGGTGATCCGGCTGCGCCAGCGCAGCCAGAGCGGCACGATCCAGCGGCTGACGGCCAGCACCCGGCCATCGAGCTGGGGGGGCAGGAATCCCAGGGGGGCGGCGGTGGCCATCGCCGGACGTTAGGGGGTGGAACAGCGGCTCGCCGCAGCGGCCGGACCGCCTTGAGCAGGGCGGCCGCTGCCCGGCTCCGTGCTCGGTGAGGGTCAGGCCTCCGGCATGGCCGGCAGGGCAGAGCCCGCGGGCAGGTGAACCAGACGCTGGGGCATCCCGAGGGGAATCCCCTCTCTCCGCAGCGTTTCCTGGATCCGCAGGCGAAACTCCCGCCCCACCATCCACTGCTTCAGGGGCTGGGTGACGATCCAGACCCGGATCAGGGTGCCGTCGTGGCCGATCTCGTCGACGCCCAGCACTGCCGGCTCCTCCCGGATCAGGTCCTTCCACTGCGGTTCCTGCCACATCTGGTGAGCCGTGGCGCCGATCACTTCCAGGGCCCGGTGGCCATCGATCCAGGCGGCGATGCGCACGTCGAAATCAACCCTCGACCAGTTCTGGGTGAGATTGTCGACCACGTTGATCTGGCGGTTGGGAATGGAGGTGAGACGGCCATCACCGCCTCGCAACAGGGTGATGTGGAGATTGATCGCCTCAACCAGACCGGATTTTTCGCCCACATGGATCACATCGCCGATGGCGAAGCGGTCGTTGAGGATGATCATCAGGCCGCTGATCATGTCCTCCAGCAGATTGCGGGCCAGAAAGCCGATGGCGATGGCGATGGCCCCAGCTCCCGCGAGGAGGCTCGGATCAACCCCCAGGATCAGAATCGTGCCGTAAAGGCCCACCGCAACGACCAGAAAACCGGCCAGCATCTTCAGCATCTCGGAATAGGTGCTGGCCCGCAGGCCGTACCTCGACGAGCCCGGATCCGCCACTTCAGCGTCCGTTCGCCAGATGTTGACGACCTGATCCATCGCCAGTTCCAGCAGAGGCTGGGCGAGGGCGAGCGTCATCCAGAGCAGGGGGATGGCCAAAGACTGGAGGGCCACGAAGAGAGCGGCCTCCCGCGTGGAGGGAAAGATCAGAAACACTCCCACGCCCGCCACACTGGCTGAGACAAGCCCAGCAAGGAGAAGGATTCTCGCCATCAGATTGGCAAGGTTCAGCGCCTGACGGATCCGATGGGGTTGCAGCAGAGGCTCCCGGTTCAGCTCCGCCATGAAGCGGTCCCGGTTGCCGATGAACCGATCCAGAAGCCGCTCCAGGGTGGCCAGGGAATACCCTTGCCGAGACGTCCTTCGGCTCGGAGTCCCGTCGGCTCCGCCTGAATCACCGAGGCCGGCCGAACCAGGACCGTCGGCGTGGGTGGCCACCGACATCGTGAAGGCCTCGTTCGCCTCCTCACGTCTGCTGGTCTGGATGGTCTGCAGAAGCCGCCGCAGGCGGTGCCGCAGCCGCCGTAAACGTTTGTAGATCTGGATGCCGACCAGCACGACACCACCGGTCAGGGTCAGGATCACCAGGCTCAGGAGTTGCCTTGCCAGGGGATAGCGAGCGTTGAAGTCCATTCCCCAGAGAGCCTCACTGAAGACGAGACGAAGCGTCTGGCCCCAGCGTTCGGCCAGTTCCTGCATCGATTCGCCGGCATGCCTGGCATCCGGTTCGGTGACCGTGACGATCGTCACCTGAGACAGTTTCTCTGTTTCGTTCGGCGCCAGGAACACCACCATCTGATCATTGCGAACACCCACTTCCACCCGGGGCGTGTCGGGGTGAAGCGGCTTGGTCGTGGTGATCGACCAGAAGAGGAGGGAGGAGGCCTCCTCGGCTCGGGGCTGTCGCTTCCGCCGGCGCCACAGCTGCTGGACGATCCCGTCGACACCGACCCTCACCGTGCGGGAACGGGCCTCCACCAGCGCCCGCTGCGATCCCAGGGAGGCCTGTGGCGCCGGCTGGATGGTCAGCACCATCGGATCCACACCTCTGAAATGGGACAGAACCGCAGGCAGGGCCACCTCACTGCAGAGCAGCCGCCCGCAGGCATAGGCCTTGCTGAGGTCCCACCAGGGGGCCGCCGTGAAAGCGGCGGGACTCTTGTCCTGCGGGGGCGAGACCCCTTGGGCCCATGCCGCTGGCAGGGCGAGCCCGAGCAGCAACGCCAGGAGAAGGGTCACGGAAGGCAGCGACCGGTTCCATCGGTGCTGCCGCCGTGCCTCCTCAGCCATGGCTTTCGTCCCCATCTGTCTCAGGATCCTGCCATCGGCGATCAGCGTCCCGCCGTCGTCTCCCTTGAGGCCTGTTTCAGCCCTCCGCCGTGGGTCGCCCCCCCGGCCGTGATCAGGTCGGCCGAAACCCAGCGCTGCAGAGACATGCGCCAGTCGGAAGCCTGCACCCTTCGTGGCCACGGAGCCGATGGCCGCCGACCTCTCCGAAGACTCTTTGCGAGCATGGGCCAATTTACCTGGCTTGCCCCCCGTGACCGAGGCCCCTGCCGCGCCCGCCACCAGCCCTGCGCCGACGGCGACCCCCGACGTGGCGGCCGCCCTGCCCAAGACCTACGACCCGGCCGCCACCGAAGCGCGCTGGCAGCGGGCATGGGAGGAAGCGGGGGCGTTTCACCCCGACCCCGCCGGCCCCGGGGAGCCCTTCAGCGTGGTGATCCCGCCGCCGAACGTGACCGGCAGCCTGCACATGGGCCACGGCTTCGAGACGGCCCTGATCGACACGATCGTGCGCTTCCAGCGGCTGCAGGGGAAGAACGTGCTCTGCCTGCCGGGCACCGACCACGCCTCGATCGCCGTGCAGACGCTGCTGGAGAAGCAGCTCAAGGCCCAGGGCATTCCCAAGGAGGAGCTGGGCCGCGACGCCTTCCTGGAAAAGGCCTGGAGCTGGAAGGCCGAGAGCGGCGGCACGATCGTCGGCCAGCTGCGCCGGCTGGGCTACTCGGTCGACTGGCAACGGGAGCGCTTCACCCTCGATCCCGGCCTCAATCAGGCGGTGGTGGAGGCGTTCCTGCGCCTGCACGACCAGGGGCTGATCTACCGGGGGGAATATCTGGTCAACTGGTGCCCGGCCTCGGGGTCGGCGGTGAGCGATCTGGAGGTGGAGATGAAGGAACTGGAGGGCCACCTCTGGCACTTCCGCTATCCCCTCACGGACGGCCCCGCCACAGGCGGCAGCGACCACCTGGTGGTGGCCACCACCCGCCCCGAAACGATGCTGGGCGACACCGGCGTGGCGGTGCACCCGGACGACCCCCGCTACGCGGCCCTGGTGGGGCGGACGATCACCCTGCCCCTGGTGGGGCGGGCGATTCCGATCGTGGCCGATGAACACGTGGATCCGGCCTTCGGCACGGGCTGCGTCAAGGTGACCCCCGCCCACGACCCCAACGACTTCGCCATCGGCCAGCGCCATGGCCTGCCCCTGATCACGGTGATGGCCAAGGACGGCACCATGAATGCCGCCGCCGGCAACTTCGCGGGACTGGATCGCTTCGAGGCCCGCCAGGCCGTGGTGGCAGCCATGGAGGCGGGCGGCTTCCTGGTGAAGGTGGAGCCCCACCGCCACAGCGTGCCCTTCTCCGACCGGGGCAAGGTGCCGGTGGAGCCCCTGCTCTCCACCCAGTGGTTCGTCCGTGCCGAGCCCCTCGCCGCCCGCTGCCGCGAGGCTCTCGACGGCGGCTCGCCCCGCTTTGTGCCGGAGCGCTGGGAGAAGGTCTACCGCGACTGGCTCACCGACATCCGCGACTGGTGCATCAGCCGCCAGCTCTGGTGGGGCCACCGGATTCCCGCCTGGTTCGTGGTCAGCGAAACCGGCGGTGTGATCACTGAGGCCACGCCCTATGTGGTGGCGCGCGACGCCGGCGAAGCCCACGAGAAAGCTGAGACGGCCTACGGGGAAGGCTCCCGGGCCGCCGGACGGGAGCTGCAGCTGGAGCAGGATCCGGACGTGCTCGACACCTGGTTCTCCAGCGGCCTGTGGCCCTTCTCCACCCTGGGCTGGCCCGATCCGGCGGCGGCCGATCTGGCCCGCTGGTACCCCACCAGCGTGCTGGTGACCGGCTTCGACATCATCTTCTTCTGGGTGGCCCGCATGACCATGCTGGCCGGGGCGATGGAGCCGGCCGGGGCCGGCCAGAACTGGATGCCCTTCGCCGACGTGATGATCCACGGCCTGGTGCGGGACGAGAACAACCGCAAGATGAGCAAGAGCGCCGGCAACGGCATCGACCCCCTGCCGCTGATCGAGCGCTACGGCGCCGATGCCCTGCGCTTCGCCCTGGTGCGCGAGGTGGCCGGCGCCGGCCAGGACATCCGCCTCGACTACGACCGCGACCGCGGCAGCTCCTCCACGGTGGAGGCGGCCCGCAACTTCGCCAACAAGCTCTGGAACGCCACCCGCTTCGCCCTGATGAACCTGGGCGGCGAGACGCCCGCCTCCCTCGGCGCCCCTGATCCGGAGCGGCTGCAGCTGGCCGACCGCTGGATCCTCTCGCGGCTGGCCCGGGTGAGCGATGAAACCGCACAGCGCTACGGCAGCTACGCCCTCGGCGAGGCGGCCAAGGGGCTCTATGAGTTCGCCTGGAACGAGGTCTGCGACTGGACGATCGAGCTGCTCAAGCGGCGCCTCAACCCCCGCCCCGCCGCCGAGGGTGAGCCGCTCAGCCCGGAGGCCCTCGCCGATCAGCGCACCGCCCGCCAGGTGCTGGCCCAGGTGCTGGAGCAGCTGCTGGTGCTGCTGCACCCGCTGATGCCCCACCTGAGTGAGGAGCTCTGGCATGGCCTCACCGGGGCCCCCGAGAGCACCTTCCTGGCCCTCAACCCCTGGCCGGTTCCGGAGCCGGGGGCCCTGGATGCGGGACTGGAAGACCGCTTCGCCGAGCTGATCGAGGCGATCCGGGTGGTGCGCAACCTGCGGGCCGTGGCGGGCCTCAAGCCATCCCAGCCGGCGCCGGTGCTGTTCGTCACCGGCCGCGCCGACCTGGCGGCCACCCTCAGCGAGGCCACCGCCGACATCACCACCCTCACCAGGGCGGAGAGCGTGACCGTGCTGGATCCGGCGACGGCGGCGGCCCGGCCCGCGGCCCGGGCCCTGGCTGCGGTGAGCGGCGAGCTGCAGGTGCTGCTGCCCCTGGAGGGCCTGGTCGACCTCGACGCCCTGCGCGCCCGCCTGGAGAAGGACATCGCCAAGGCCACCAAGGAGATCCAGGGCCTGGGCGGCCGCCTCGCCAACCCCAACTTCGCCAGCAAGGCGCCGCCCGAGGTGGTGGCCGAATGCCGGGCGAACCTGGCCGAAGCCGAGACCCAGGCGGCGCTGGCCCGCCAGCGGCTGGTGGATCTGGGCGGCTGACCGACGTCTATCCGCACCGGATTTCTCTGTTTTCGCAAGTGATCCCCGCGTGTTCAGGATCACATTGGGGTGTGTTCTTTGCCGATTCCCAACCCAATCCTTAACCGGGGTGGTGGGGGGTCTGGGTGATGGTTGTTTTCAGTGAACATTCCTACGCCTCCATGGTTGCCTCCAGCAAAGCCAAGGGTCCCGCCAACAAATGGATCCTGCCCGAAGAGCTAACCGCCAGCAGTCAGGCGTACGTGGGCCCTGCCGCACCAGCGGTGGCCAACCGCAAGGCATTCCCTGGTCGGCCTGAACCGGCGCCGGCCCAACCCTTACTGGGACGTCTTGACCTGTCACCCCAAGCGACCACGGGCGAGCAGTTCCAGAGTGAAATCTCCACCACCGTGAGCATCCGTGGGCAGATGTTCGTGGTCTCCAGTGGCGGTGGTGGCACCCTGCAGGTGACCAACGCCACCGATCCGGCAGCGATCACCCTGGAAGAGCGGGTGACGCTGACGGGCTTCAACTCCCAGTCGGTGGCCAGTTTCGGCAATCTGCTGGCGGTGGCCCTTTCCCCCAGCGACTACGCCAGCAATGGCGGCAAGGGTGTGATTCGTTTCTACCGCGTGGGTGCGGAGGGCGGCCTGACCTTCCTGCAGGACGTTCAGGTCGGCTACCTGCCCGACTCAATCGCCTTCAACGACAAGGGCAACAAGTTGGTGATCGCCAACGAGGGCGAGCCGATCACGGGCTATGGCGTCGAGAGCGGCAAGGATCCAGTCGGAAGCATCGGCATCATCGACATCAAGGGTCAGGCGAATCTGAGGTTCTCCTACACCGAGCTTGATTTCGCCGGACTCACCCTGCCCGCGGGGCTGCGAATCTCTGGCCCTGCCGGTACAACCCAAGCCACCGACATCGAGCCGGAGTACGTCTCGATCCTGGGCAACTATGCCTACGTGACCCTGCAGGAGAACAACGGCGTTGCCAAGGTCAACCTCAAGACCAACTCGATTGAGACGATTTTTGCCCTCGGCGCAGTCGATTTCAAGAACCAGCTTGTCGACCTGACTGATCGGGACAACCCCACCGGCAGCACCAGCCTGTTCAAGCCCCTGCTGGGCCAGAACTACGAAGGTCTGCGCATGGCTGATGGCATCGCTGCCTACAGCGTCAAGGGCAAGGACTATTTCGTCACGGCCAACGAAGGCGATGGCCGCGAGTACACCCAGGGCACGGCCCCAGATGTCGTGGTCACCTACACCGATGAGGCGCGCGGTTCCGGCAACGCCAATCGGGTCAGGCGGCTGACGGACGACGCCACGGCCGGCAGCCCCGATCGCATCACCACCTTCGGCGGCCGCAGCATCAGCCTTTTCGACGCCGACACCGGCGCCCTGCTCTGGGACAGCGGCAACACCCTGCAGACCATTGCCGTGGCCGCCGGCATGTATGCCGACGGCCGCAGTGATGACAAGGGAGTCGAGCCCGAGATGGTGGTGGTGGCCCAGATGAAGGGCCGCAGCTACGCCATCGTCAGCATGGAGCGCACCAGCAGCTCGATGCTGGCCGTCTTCGATGTCACCGATCCAGCCGCGGTGAACTTCGTCACCAGCACCGTGATCGCCGGCAGCATCTCCCCGGAGGGGCTGCACATCGTCGAGGCCAAGCAGAGCCCCACCGGCCGGTCCCAGCTGATCGTGTCCAACGAGGTGTCGAACACCCTCGACGTGTTCGACCTTGAGGCCTTGATCGCCGCGCCGCCGGTGGCAGGAGCTGGCACCTTTGCTTCCACGATGATCAAGGACGTGGCCGGCGGACCCGAGCTTTCGATCACGAGCCTGATCACCAACGGCGAGTTCACCAATGGCTTCGAGCCGGGCAGTGTCTATGCCCCCCCCGGCATCTTCGATGGCATCGGTGCCTATGACAATGGCGACGGCACCTACAGCGTGCTGGTCAACAGCGAGCTGGGCAACACGGTCGGCTACGGCTACACGGTGGACGGCGTCAACCTCACCGGAGCCCGGGTCAGCAAATTCATTGTCGACAAAGATGTCGACGATAATGCAGACAACGGCTATCAGTCAGCCGTGATCTCCGGTGGTATTGCCTATAGCAAGATCTACGACGTCGATGGAATGGAGGTAACCGCTGCAGCCCAGATCAATGGGGGCTTCAGCCGCTTCTGCTCCTCCAGTTTCGAGCAGGCAGGACGTTTCGAGGGTCGTGGCTTTGTCGACGCCATCTATCTCACCGGTGAAGAGAGCGACGAAGGCCTTTTCTGGGCCCTGGACACCGCCAATGGGGCCATCTGGGCGCTGCCCGGCCTGGGCCGCGGCGGTTGGGAAACCGCCGTTCAGGTCGACACCGGCAGCATGAACACCGTGGGGGTGCTGCTGATGGATGACAACACCGCCCCCATCTACCTGTGGGTGGGCACCAAGTCGTCGGCGGCGGATGCCGATTTCCTCGAGCGCAATGGCCTCGCCGCCACCAGCGGCAATCTCTTCACCTGGGTGCCGACGGCGACTTCTCTGCTCGGGACTGACGCAGGCACTGTTGGAGTGCCCGATTCCGCCGATCTCAAGGCCCTGGAGCTGAACACGGCCGCCACTGGCTCCTGGCAGCTGGTGGGCAGTGGAGAGGAGGTGGCCGCCCTGGATGAGAATGCGCTTCGGGCTGAGGCCAATGCTCTCGGCGCCCTGCAGCTCAGCCGCCTAGAAGATGCCAGTGTCAATCCCCTCAATGGCCAGCAGGTGGTGTTCGCCACCACCGGCAACTCGGCCTTTGGCGGGGCGGATACCTTCGGCAACCTGATCACCCTTGATTTCAGTGGCGCTTTCAATGCTGACGGCGAGATCGGGCCGGTCAACGGCACAGATCTGCGGCTGATCTATGACGGCGACAAGGGCTTTGATCCCAGTCAGATCACGGGGTCGATCGACACGGATGCCGAACGCACCTATGCCGCCAGCTTCGGCGCCACGATCATCCGCAACCCCGACAACCTCACCTGGTCAGGCGACGGCCTGATCTATGTGCAGGAGGATCGCTCCGTTGATCGCAACTTCTTCGCCCAGACGGAAGCATCCATCTGGAGTGTCGATCCAACCTCCTTCGACGCGGTCACGGGTCAGGCCACCAGTGAGCGCTGGGCTCAGATCGACCGCAGCGCTGTTCCCCCCACCCAGAGCGATCCCAATCCGGCCGATTTCGGCAACTGGGAGTCCTCGGGGATCATCGATGTCTCCGAGTTCTACAGCGCCGACGCCGGCACCTTCTTCCTTGCCGATGTGCAAGCCCATAACCTCACCAGCGGCAACCTCGCGGGCAGCGGCTACCTCGTCCAGGGTGGCCAGTTGGATCTGATCCAGCAGCCGCCGCTGATCTGATCAATTGCCTTTCAGGGCCCCTCGGCCGCCACCTCCAGTGGCTGCCAGATCAGGGGCCCGAAGCGGGCCACCATGGCCCGCAAGCCATCCAGTTCGCGGCCACAGCGGCCGCTGAAGCCCAGTACCACGCTGTCGGCCGGCACCGTCCAGTCGAGCGGGCGATCGCCGGCATCACCACCACCGCCGATCCGTTGGCCGTCGCTGCTGGTGAGGAACAGCCGGTCGACGCGGGTGCCGCTGAGGGCCTCGATACGGCGGATCACCACGCCCTCCCCGAGCTCCAGGCGGCCCCGGTCACCGCCGCCGCCGCCGCCATGGACCTCCGCCTCGAGAGGATCCCCCTCGCCGGCGTAGCGCAGCCGGATCTGATCCACCCGCGACCCGGTGCGCAGAGCAACTTCCACCAGATGCCGCCGCTGGCGGATGGCCTCAGCCCGCCCGGGGAAGGCGAAGGGGGTGCCGCCGTTGCCCCCCATCGGCACCTCCTCGCCCAGGGTCACGTTCAACTCGGGGCTGCCCGCCGCCAGGGACGGCAGCGGCGGTGGCTCCAAGGGAGCGGTGGGAGCGGCGGCGTAGGCCCCCAGGCAGGCGTCGATGGCGCCCAGGTCCGCCCTGGCGGCGGCGCGCTGGACGGCGAGGCTCGGGTCCGGCGGCACGGCGTAGAGCCGGTAGGTGTCGTCCACCCAGTCCATCTGGCGGATCAGGCCCTCCAGCCGTTCGCGGCGCTCGCTAAAACCCTCGCCAGGGCCTTCGCCGCTGAACAGCTGTCGGTTGGTGGCCACCAGCTGGAAGGCGCCACCGATGGCCGGCACGCTCTCGTAGCCCCTTGTCCGCACGCCGATCAGGGCCGGGTGATCGAGGCGGAGCCCGGCGAAGTCGCGGGCGAAGGGGATCAGGGAGGCGGCCTCAGCCGGTGGCTGTGCCCGGCTGCCGCTCACCTGCATCCGGAAGCCCACGTTCACCTCGGCACGGCGGGCGACCGTCGTCACGGTCTCCACCAGGGCGGGGGTCAGGGCCAGACCGCCGAGGCCCAGTCCTGCCTCGAACTCCCGCTCCACCATCCGCGCCTGCTCCCGTGACTGGGCATAGAAGGTGAACACCCCGTGGCACTCCCCGCCCACTTCCGCCGCCGCCACGAAACCATCCCCGTAAAGGGCCACGAAGGCCTCGAGCTCGGCGGCGCTGGCAGGCACGGCGACACCCTCCAGCAGGTGGCTCTGGCCCACCTCCAGTGCTGTGGCCACCTGGCGGGCCCAGACCACCAACGAGAGGCTGAAGCTGGTGGTCTTGAGGGAGTCGCGGAACGCCTGCTTGGCGTTCAGCAGGTTCAGGGGGCCCAGGCCGATCCCCAGCGAGCCGCTGCTGTGCAGCGAACGCACCAGTTCCTGGCGGCTGCGGCAGAGCTGCCAACCCATCGTGCTGCCACCGCCCGCCGGGAGCACCGTGCCGCTCACGGCGGCCTCCAGGGGTTCGCCGCCACCTGTGACGCAGTGGCGCCCGCGGAATAGGGCCCCCCGGGCGACCTGCTGGGCCAGCTCCGAGGGGTCAGCCATGGCAGCACGGGCACGGGTCCCAAGCGTAGGCAGGGTCGATACGGTGGCCCCATGGACCTGCTCTGGCTCCCGGATCACCTGCTGCCCTGGCTGCGCACCCCGGTGGGGACTGTGGCTTTTGTGCCCCTTTATGCGCTGTGGGTCAGCCTGCTGCTGCCGGGGGTGTGGGCCTCGATGCTGGCCGGGGTGCTCTACGGCCCGTTCTGGGGCAGCGTGCTGGTCTTCGCCGGGGCCTGCCTGGGGGCCCAGGCGGTGTTCCTGCTGGGGCGCGGTCGCTGGCGGGGATGGGCCCGCCGCCGTCTGGCCAGGGCGCCGCGGCTGCTGGCGGTGGAGCAGGAGGTCTGCCGCCAGGGCCTGGCCCTGGCGCTGCTCACCCGGCTCTCGCCCGCCTTCCCCTTCAGCCTGCTCAACCTGGCCTACGGCCTCAGTGATGTGAGCCTGCGGGACTATTCGATCGGCCTGATCGGCATCCTCCCCGGCACCGTGCTCTTCTGTTCCCTGGGGGCGGCAGCTGGCGATCCCGGGCGCTTTGCGGAGCTGCTGGCCGGTCCGGCCAATGACGTCACCTTGGCCCTGCGGCTGCTGGGGGTGGGCGCCACCCTGGCGGTGCTGCTGCTGGTGGGCCGCCAGATGCGTCTGGCCCTGGAGGTACGCGGGGTAGCCTCTCAGGTTGCGATGCAGGCCAGCGATGGTGACGGCCGAGACTCCCCCCAGCCCCACCGCCGGCGCCTGCCCCAACTGCGGCGGAGGAAATCTCACCCTGGAGCGACGGGTGTGGGTGAGCAAGGCCCGGGTGGAGGCTGAACTCGCCCATTGCACCGCCTGCGACTTTCTCTTCCTGCGCGACCCCAGCTGGCTGGCGGTGGCCTACGAGGATTCCTTCTACGGCGACACCGGTTACGTCGACCGCAACCTGCATGCCTCCCGCCTGCTGCGGCTGCTGCTGGTGATCGGCCGGCTCGGCCGCTTCGGGCCCAGCGAGCAGGGCTGTGATCTGGGCACCGGCCTGGGCATGCTGCCGCGGCTGATGCGCGACCACGGCTTTGATTTCCACGGCACCGACGAATACGCGGCCATGGAGCTGATCCGCCCGTTCTGCGACCCTCCCGCCGATGGTGCGATCGGCTGCAAGACCGCCTTTGAGGTGATCGAGCACGTGCCGAGCACCCCGGAGTTCCTGCGTCGCCAGGTGGGGACCGTGCCCCTGTTCGTCTTCTCCACCCTGATGCGGCAGGACGGCGAGATCCCAGCCCCGGACTGGTGGTACTACGCCTTCGGCAACGGTCAGCACGTCAGTTTCCACAGCCGCCGCAGCTTTCAGGTGGCGATGGCGCGGGCGGGGATGGATCCCACCTGGCTGGTGAGCATCGACGGGCCGGTGCACCCGCGCGCCCTGCATGCCATCGCCCCGTCGGCCCGCTGGCGGCGGGCCTTCCGTGTTGCCGGCGCTCTGGTGAACCGGGGCCTCGACGGGTTGCTGCTGCCGCCGCTGCAGGCCCTGGCCGGTCTGCGGCCCCGGATCATCGACGATCACTACGTCGCGATGGAGCGGCTCAGATCTGCCGCAGAGCGTCAGCCTTGTCCTTGAAGTCGCTCAGCAGCAGCTGCAGATAGGTGACCTTGCGCAGCTTGACGTTGGCGGTGAGCGACATGCCCACCTGCAGGGGCAGCACCTTGCCGCTCTTGAGCTTGAGCTGCTGGGCGTTCAGCCTGATGTCGACCGGGAAGCGGTAGAAGTTGTTGAGCTGATCCGGCGGCAGCGCATCGGAGCCGATGCGTCGCACCGTGCCCTGCAGCACGCCGAAATCGGTGGCGGGGAAGGAGTCGATGCTGATGTCGGCCTGTTTGCCTTCGGTCACGAAGCCGATCTCCCGGCTGGGCACCTCCACCCGCGCCTCCAGCCGGTCGAAGGGCACCACCTTCATCACCGGTTCGCTGGTCTGGGCCACGAAGCCCCGGGAGCGGGGCTTGAGCTCGAACACCACGCCGGCCTCCGGGGCCCGGATGGCCTGGTAGCGGATGTTGACGTTCAATTCGGTGAGCTTGCTGCGCAGATCCGCCAGTTCGCTGCTCAGTTCCCGGATGCCCTGCTGCAGGATCGCCTGCTGGCGCAGGCGATCCACCCTGGTCTCCTGCAGCTGCCCCTCCACCTCCTGCACCTTGTTGCGCTGGGAGAGGTACTGCAGTTCGGCGGTGGCACCTTCCTTGTTGAGGGTCTCCAGGCGTCCGAGCACGTCCTTCTCCAGCACCAGGCTGCGGGCCAGCACCTGCTGCTGGGTGTCGTTGAACTGCAGGTAGCGGTCGAGCTCCACCTGCTTGAGCCGCAGCTGCTGCTCCTTGTACTGGATCGTCTTCCGCATGCTCAGCTGGCGGTCGAGGGTGGTCTCGGTGTCGAGCCGGAGCAGCACCTGCCCCTTCTTCACCCGCTCTCCCTCTTTCACCATCACCTCCTCCACCACACCGCCCACCGGCATCTGGATGTCCTTGACCACGCCCAGGGGCTCGAGCTTGCCCGGGGCGGTCACGATCTCCTCGGTCTGGGCGAAGGCCAGCCAGCCCAGGCCGAACAGGGTGACGCCCATCAGCGTCCAGGAGATCGAACGGGCCCAGAAGCGTGACTGCTGCAGCACCACGTCGTCGCTGTCGGTGTGGATGCTGCGTTCGAGGCCGTTCTGGGCCCGCCGCAGCAGGCTGCCCGGCGTGGGAATGGGAGGTCGTGCCATCAGCTCGCCTCCTGCTGGCGGTAGAGCGCGTAGTAGCGACCTTTCATGGCCATCAGTTCTTCGTGGGTGCCCGTCTCCACGATGGCCCCCTGGTGCATCATCACGATCAGATCGGCCCGGCGGATGGTCGAGAGCCGGTGGGTGATGAAGAACACCGTGCTCGTGGTCATCGCCTCGCGCAGGTTCTCGCACACCTGGCGCTCGGTGTCGTAATCGAGGGCGCTGGTGGCCTCATCCATCACCAGCAGCTGGGGCTGGCTCAGCAGGGTGCGGGCGATGGCGATGCGCTGGCGCTGGCCACCGGAAAGGGAGGCCCCCCGCTCCCCCAGCTGGGTGCTGTAACCCGCCGAGAGCTCCATGATGAAGTCGTGGGCGCCGGCGATACGGGCGGCCTCGACGATGGCGTCGCTCGGGGCCTCCGGGTTGGTGAGGGCGATGTTCTCGCTGATGGTGCCGGAGAACAGCAGCGGATCCTGGGGCACGATGCCGATCTGGCGCCGGAGGGAATAGAGCTCCACCTTGTCGATGTCGTAACGGTCGACCAGGATCCGCCCCTTCTGGGGGGAATAGAGCCGCGGCAGCAGCTTCATCAGGGTGCTCTTGCCGCTGCCGCTCTGGCCGACGATTCCGGTGAAGGTGCCGGGGGGCACATGCAGATCGATGTTGCTCAGCACCTCGGGTCCCCCCGGGTTGAAGTGGAAGCTGACGTTCTCGAACACCACGTCGCCCTTCACGGGCGGCAGGGGGATGTGGCTCCGGTCGGCCTCGCTGGATTCCTCCGGGGTGTCGACCACATCGGCCAGGCGCTCGAAGGACACCCGCAGTTCCTGGATGTTCTGCCAGATGGAGGAGAGGCGCAGCAGGGGCTGGGTGACGTAGCCGCTGATGATCCGGAAGGCGATCAGCTGGCCCAGGGTGAGTTCCCCCTTCAGCACCAGGGTGGCCCCCACCCAGAGCACCAGCAGCTGGGAGAGCTTCTGCAGCACCGAGCTGGTCTCGTTCAGGAAGGTGCCGGTGATGGTCTTCTCGAAGGTGCGGGAGATGTAGCGGGCGTAAAGCTCCTGCCATTTCCAGCGGCTCACCATCTCCACGTTCTGGGCCTTCACCGTCTGGATGCCGGTGAGCACCTCGACCAGGTGGCTCTGGGTGCGGGCGTTCTCCTCGGCGGCCTGGCGGTACTGGCGGCGGAACAGGGGTGCCCCCAGCAGGGTGAGGCCCACCTGGATGGGCAGCACCGCCAGGGCGATGATCGTGAGAAGCCAGCTGTAGAGGGCCATCACGATGATGTAGATCACCGAGAAGGCCGCATCCAGCAGGGTGATCAGGGCCTGGCCGGTGAGGAAGTTGCGGATCTTCTCCAGCTCGGCGATGCGGGTGCCCAGCTCCCCCACCGGCCGCCGGTCGAAGTAGCCCAGGGGCAGACGCAGCAGGTGGTCGATCACTTCGGCGCCGAGGCGCAGGTCGATGCGGTTGGTGGTGTCGGTGAAGAGGAAGGTTCGCAGCGAGCCGATCACCCCCTCCATCAGGGTCACCACCACCAGGGCCATGCCCAGGATCTGCAGCGTGTCGAGGCTGCGCTGGGAGATCACCTTGTCGATGATCACCTGGATCAGCAGGGGGTTGGCCAGGCTGAACAGCTGGACCACGAAGGAGGCCAGCAGCACCTGGAGCAACATGCCCCGGTAGCGCTTCAGGGCCGGCCAGAACCAGCCCGGCCCGAAGGTCTGCTCCGGGGTGTCGATGCTGCGCTCCAGCAGCAGCAGCTCCAGGCCCTCGGGATAGTGCTCGGCGATCTGGGCCGGCTTCAGCTGCACCCAGCCGTCGGCCGGGGAAGCCAGGCGCAGGCCTGCGGCGTTGCTGGCGACGGCGACGGCGAAGCCCTCCTTCCACGGCAGCAGGCAGGGGGTGATCAGCCGGGTGGCCGACGCCACCGGCACCTTGGCGCCGGTGACCAGCAGGCCGAGCATGGCGGCGATCTGGCCGCAGAGCTGCAGATCCGGCGGCTGGCCGCGGCGCATCTTGTCGCGCAGGATCTTGTCCACCGCATCGCGGCGGTAGGGCAGCCCCAGCAGCTTGCCCAGCATCTGGAAGCAGGCCAGGGTCTCCTCTAGGGGACCCTGACCCCGCACCAGGGTCAGCCCCCGATCGGCCCGGTCCTGGCCCAGGTCGAGGCTGCTGGGCTGGGGGTGACCACCGGCTTCGACCTCGGCGGAGGTGGGCCCCGGCGCCGGGAACGGGGTCGCCGCCGGTGTGCTCAGCCAGGCAGCCGCCCCGCTCACGGCCAGCAGCCGCAGCGGCAGGGGGGGGCGGGGCTGGGGCAGCGGTTCTGCTGCGCTCAGCACCGAGCCGAGCGCCATCCCGGGAACGTTGGCACTGGCCAGCAGCAGTTCCTCGCCGGCCTCCAGCACGACGCTGCCCTCGGCGGGGGCCACCACGACCCGGGTCTGCAGGCGCAGGCGGTCGATCCTCTCCCGCCAGAGGGCCGGATCGAAGCCGCCGGCGTCGGCCCCTTCCCGCGCCAGCAGCAGCTGATGCAGCTCCGCCGTCCAGAGATGCCGGCCACACCACTGGCGCAGGCCGGGTTCGGCCAGCAGCAGTTCGAGCATCAGCGCGTCCGGGATCGCCGCCACCAGCAGCTCGGAGGCGGCGCTCACCTGCTCGATCCCCTCCGCCCGCAGCAGGGAGACCAGCCCCACGAGGGTGCCTTCCCCCAGCCGCTCGAGGGTGAAAGGGCGACCATCCCGTTCCCCCAGCAGCCGGGCTTCGCCCTCCAGTACCACCAGCACCCGGTCGCCGATGCTCCCCGAACTGCTGAGTTCCTGGCCGACGCCGAACCGGCACAGGCTGGCCTCGGCCAGCAGCCGGTCACTGCCGGTGGGGGAAAGATTGTCGAAGGGCGGCAGGGCGATCAGCCTTTCGGTGCGGCCCTGGGCGGTGGAGGTCATCGGGCCACCCCCTGACGCAGTTGCTGGGTCACTTCCTGCTCCACCCATTCCTCGAACAGCTCCCGCGCCATTCGCTTCTGCATCTCTTCGTCGAAGCTGGCCGAGCGGAGGGATTCCAGCCGCACCACCAGCCACCAGCGATCGATGCGCAGGGGCGGATGCAGCTGGCCCGGGCGGCTGGTGCGCAGCAGTTCGGCCAGGGACGGGTGGGCCTGCAGCAACGGAACCGGACCCACCACCCCCCGGGTGGAGCGTTCAGGCCCCTTGGCGTAGGTGGCGGCCAGCTCGGCGAAATCGGCTTCGCTTTCGGAGATCCGCAGATAGAGCTCGCGGGCGAGGGCGCCATCCTCCACCCGCAGCAGGCTGTAAATCACCTGATCCAGCTGATTCTTGCGGGCCAGAAAGCGCTGTTCGGCCCGGTGCAGGAAATGCTCCCGGCAATGCCGCTCCAGCTTCGCCGGCAACTCCGCCTGCCAGAGGACGTCGGCCTCCGAAAGCTCGTTCTGCGCCAGATACGTCTGCAGATCCTCGGCGGAGCGGATCCCGTGGCTGGCGCCCCAGGCCTGCTGGGCCTGTTTGCGTTCCTCCTCCGAGAGGGTCACGGTCGCCACGGCGGTGGCGACCACCGAGCGACGCAACAGGGGCAGCAGCAGATCGTGGCGGGCCAGCTGGCGGCGCAGGGCCGGGGGAATCTCTGGCAGAGCGTGCTCCACCGCCGCCACCGGTGGCCGGGACGGACGCCCGGGGCGATCGAGACTGATGTCAGAGTCCAAGGGGCTGACGACGGCCACGGCGTTGTCTTTTCGGCTGCATTCTGGGGGTGAAGGGGCCGATCGACAGGAAACGCTCGCTTCCCGCCCGGTTCCGGATGAGGTCGCACCAGCGCTTCACCCAATCCGGTGGGCCGATCGGTGACCAGCTGGGGATGTGGATCACCAGCGCAGGCCAGGGGGCGGTGATGGGGCCTTGACTCAGTAGCGGCGGACGATTGGCTCGGCTCGAAAGACGCTTCCCATCAGCAGCAGCAGGGCATCGATGCTGCCGACCCGGGTCAGTTTCTGGAACCAGGCGTTCTCGCCGTAGATGAGCTGGATCAGGGCCGCCTCCGCTTCCCGGGCCGACAGCACGAAATGCAGGCCCAGCAGGGGATAGCCCGCCTGCAGTGTGGTTCGGACCAGCCGCACCGGCATGCAGAGGTTGTACTGGGGAACCCGCAGCATGCCGTCGGCATGGGCGTTGGCGCTGCTGCCAAAGGGGCCCGTCGTGGTGAGCAGCAGGCCGGCGCCGTGCTCGGAAACGTCGTTGGTGACACCCCAGTACTCCTTCCCATCCATTTCGAGACAGGCGATCAGCTCCAGGGGGAAGCGGTCGGCCTGACGCCGCACCGGCTTGTCGATGCAGGCGAGCAGGCAGATGAACATCAGCAGGACGTTGTACACGTTCCAGGCGAGCATCAGGCTTTCCCCTTCGAAGATCGGCCGCGCCCAGCGAACGTCCAGCAGCGGCAGCAGGTAACGCACCAGCAGGCCCACGGAGAAAAGCGCCAGGTAGGCGAGAAAGGGCCAGACCAGGGATCGATCGAAATGCTGGCGCGGATGGTGCACCGCCTTGTTCGTGACCAGCCCGCCGACGGTCCGGAACGGACGGAAGATCAGCTGGGAGAGTCGTTTCAGGGCCGGAAAGCAGAACAGGGATTCATGGACTTCTGTCCAGTAATGGAAGTAATGGCCATTGGTCTGCCAGCTGGGAAGGAAATACAGCAGGATCACGAAGGGCAGGCCATAGGCGAGATACTCCACGGGTGGGGCGGCGATCAGCGTGAAGCCGACCAGCATCGAGAGGAGCGGGAAGATGATGTAGACGGCGCGGAATAGGGGTGCCCAGAAAGTCAGATAGAGATTGACGTAGAAAATCTTTTGCCAGAAACCAAGTGCTTTCCAGATGGGCATTTCCCTCGGTGAGGCAAACACCTGCATGTTTCCTTGCATCCACCGCAGCCGCTGGTCGAGATAGTCGCGGAAGCTGCGCGGAACTTCGCCGAGGCTGAGGATTTCGTCGAGGTACACCATCCGCCAGCCTCTGGTGAGCAGCCGTGTTCCCGTCTGATTGTCCTCGATGATGCAATGGGTCACGTAGCCGCCGATCTGCTCGAGGGCGGAACGCCTGGCCACGTAGGAGGTGCCACAGCACACCACCGCATTGAAGCGGTCGCGCAACACCTGGACATAGTGAAAGAAATAGTCCATGTCATCGGGGACAAGGACGTCGAGTCCTAGGTTGCGGTTGTGGAAGTCGGCGTTGAAATAGTGCTGGGGCGTCTGAACCAGGGCGACCTCGGGATCGCTGAAAAATCCCACCGTGCGGGTGAGGAAGCGGCTGAAGGGGATGAAATCGCAATCGAAGACCGCGATCAGATCACCACTCGATTGGGCCAGGGCGTAATTCAGGTTGCCGGCCTTGCGATAGAGGTTGTCAGGTCGACTCAGGTACTTCACCCCCAGTTCCGCCGCCAGGGCCGCCACCGATGGACGATGCCCGTCATCGAGCACGTAGATCGTCTTGTTCGCATAGGGGATGTTGCTGCAGGCCAGGATGCAGCGGCGCACCAGCCGCTCCGGTTCGTTGTAGGTGGGGATCCAGATGTCCACGCTGGGCTGATGTTGTTCAGTCCAGGCCATCAGCTGATCGGCTTGCCGCCGCCGCTGCTCGGGCTGGAAGCGGATGGCCGGATAGAACTGCAGCGCCGTGGTCAGCAGATAGCTGGCTTCACAGAGCAAGAAGATCAGACTCAGCGCGAGGCTGATCGGATGGCTGTGATTCAGCGTGGTGGCGCGCCAGAGGAAATAGCGCAGCGTGAACAGGGCAAGGATCAGGGAGGTGAGCAGATAGGCCGATGGTCGCCGGGGCAGATGATTCACCCCCAGGCAGATGGCCACCGCGACGCACACCGGCAGCATCACATCCATCCACATGTCCCTGATCTGCCATGTCTCGGGCAGGACGCGGAAGGCCAGAGGATTGAGGATCCCCGTGGCCACCCCGGAAAACTGGAGATTCGCCAGCAGCAGGGCCGCCACCAGGGCCGTCACGGAAAGGATCAGCAGGTTCCACACCCAGGGCGACACCCGCCTGGAGCCCCCCGGCACCGCGAGCGAATCGAGGCTTCTCATCGCTCGAAGCTGACCCGGGCCGAAAAACCCACGTAGCAGAATTCCCCCGGAGGCGCCGGAAAGTCGTTGAGGATGCGCACCTTCACCTGGCTCTCCCGGGCCAGATTGATCGGCACGGGCACTGGGGCCTCCTCACCGAGCTGAACCCGGCCGAGGCCGGAACGGATGGCGATCACCTCGCCGCGCAGCCGCTGCGGGCTGCCCAGCAGCGAGATGCTGGCCTTGCTGCCCAGGCGGATCCGCTGGAGATCGCTTTCCGCCACCGTGGTGGTCAGCCAGCGCTGGTTGCAATCGATCAGCTGCACCACCTTCTGCTGTGCTGTGACCGAGTCCCCCTTCTGGGCTTCCAGCTGCCAGACCACGGCGCGCCGGGGGCTGATCAGAAGGGCACGGTTGCGCTCCTGCCATTCCCGTCGGGCCACCGTCAGCTGGCGTTTGAGGCCTTCGATCTGATATCCCTGCGTCCGCAGTTCTCCTTCGGCCTTCTCCAGCGCCAGGGCTGCCTCCTGGAGGCGGACCACCGGATCGGAACCGCTGCGGTTGTTGCGCAGGGTCAGATCGTTGATGGAGGCCTGCAAGACGGCGGACTGGCCGGCCAACTGGGATTCCAGTCCCCGGACTTCCCGCGCCCGCTGCAGTTCGGTGGTGCGCGCCCGGTCCACCACGTTGGCGGCCACGGCGCCGGCCCGGAACAACTCCTCCTGCCGCTGCGTCTCCCGGCGGGCGAAGGCCAGTTCCTTCCTGGCCCGGTCGAGACTGAAGCCGATATCGTCACGGTCGCTGCGGTTGCGGCGGATTTCGAGGGAGCGCTGCCGCTCCACATCCCGGCCGAGCCTGGCGACAAGCTTCTGCTGCAGATCGCGCCGGTCCCGAAGATCCCTCAGGCGTCCGTTGGCGGTTTCCACCTCGGTTTCGAGGGCGGCGAGCTGATCGCGCCGTGCCATCGGGTTGGCGACCATAGCCAGCTGTTGCCCGGCGGCGACTTCCGTGCCGGCGCGGACGGAGAGGGCCGTGAGGGTGCCGCTGACCGGGCTGCTGAGCACGATGGGAGTGGCGTTAATGACCGCATCACGGGACCGTGCCGTGAAGAAATTGATGACGATGGCCGCCGCGGCGAAGAGCAGGCCGGCGGAGACCATCAGGATCGTCAGATCGGCACGGCGCGAGCGGGGAATGGCGTCTTCAGAAGACTCCGTCCCGTCATCGAACGCTTGCGGGGCGACGACCCCACTCGACAGCGGTTTGAATTCAAGGGCGCGACTTTCCAGCTCCGAAGGTGGCGTTGCCTGGATCGCGCCGGTGGATGGAGGGGCCAAATCTACGTTTCGCGTCTTTGATCGATGGTATGCATCTTGCTTGGTATCTGTATTAACGCTGCATGGGGTTTCAACTCGACTTCAACGACGGAAAGGCTCTGATCGGCTTGGCTTAGCGGTGAGGTTTGGCTCGCTTCACTTCCTGAGGAGCGCCGCCTGGATCGCCGCGGTCGCCGGTTTGGTTGCATCTCGGTTGTTGAAGGGGAGGGGTCGTTGCGGCAACCCATCGGCCCGCGGAAAGAATTGATTCAGCCAGGTGAAGCGATCACTCAATCCCCAGCCGGTGATCAGCTTCAACCGCGGCTCCGGCAGCACCGCCGCCAGGAAGCCGGCGTAGACCCCCGCTACCCGCGCGTCCCGTTCGGGGATGGCTGCCGGCAGCTCCCGGTCGTTGACGTCCAGTTCGGTGACGAAGATGTCCAGATCCAGGGCGGCCAGGTCCCGCAGAAAGGCCGGCAGGCTGGCGAAGGTGGTGGGGCCACTGCCGTTGGCATAGAGGTGGCCCTGGAGCCCCACGGCATGGAGGGGGACGCCGCGCCGGCGCAGGTCCCGGAGCAGGGTCAGGAAGCTCTGCCGTTTGCGGGCGGTTTTGGGGTCATCTCCCTCCAGCCCGTACTCGTTGATCACCAGCACCGCGCCTGGATCGGCCCGGTGGGCCAGGGTCAGGGCCCTGGCGATGTAGTCGGGGCCGAGCCGTTCCAGCCAGAGATCGCGGCGCAGGCCGGAACCGTCATCGGCGATCGGTTCATTGACCACGTCCCACGATTGCAACTGCCCGCGGTAGTGCCCCACCACGGTGCTGATGTAGGTCGCCAGGGCCCGGTCCAGCTCCTCGGCGGGCAACGTCTGCACCCAGTCCGGCAACTGCTGGTGCCACACCAGGGTGTGGCCGCGCATGGCCAGCCCGTGCTCGCGGGCGAAGCCCAGCAGCCGGTCGGGGGCGCTGAAGTCGAAACGGCCTGGTGTGGCCTCCAGCCCATCCCACTTCATCTCCGACTCCGGCACGATCAGCCCCGCCTGCGTGGTGACCAGATTCCGGAAGCCGGGGTCCTGCAGCTGCGCGTTGGTGACGGCGGCGCCCCAGCGCAGCCCCCGGGCGGCGGCCAGGGCCTGGAGGGTCGGCGTCCCCGGCGGCAGGGCCCGGGCCACCCCCCAGCCCAGCACCGCCACCAGGCTGCCGAGGATCAGTTGCCGTCGTCGCATGGTTCCGGGCGGAGTCGGGCCAGTCCCACTCTGGGTGGCCGGTCAGGATTCGCCCAGGCCATGGGAGCCTGACGGCGGTGGCCGTCAGGCCGGTTCGGCCCCCAGCAGGGCCCGCAGCCCCGCCTCGTCGAGCACCGCCACCCCGAGGGCCTCCGCTTTGGCCAGCTTGCTGCCGGCCTCCTCGCCCGCCACCACATAGTTGGTTTTGCGGCTCACCGCGCCGCTCACCCTGCCGCCGGCCGCCTCGATCAGGGCCTGGGCCTGGGAGCGGCTGAGGGAGGGCAGGCTGCCGGTGAGGACGAAGGTCTGGCCCGCCAGGGGTGAGGGACCCGCCGTCTCCTGGCGGCCATCGTCGGGGCCCTCGGCCGAGGCCAGGGAGAAACCCAGCTCCCGCAGCTGGCCCAGCAGGGCCTGGTTGGCGGAGGTGGCGAACCACTGCTGCAGGGACTGGGCGATCTCCGGGCCGATGCCGAACACCGCTGTGAGCTGCTCCGGCGCCTCGGCGGCCGCGGCGGCCAGGTCGGCGGCGGCCGGGAAGGCCCGGGCCAGCGCCTTGGCGTTGACCTCCCCCACGTGGCGGATCCCGAGGCCGTAGAGCTGACGATGCCAGGGCTGGGCCTTCGAGGCCTCCAGGGCCGCCACCAGCTTGCGCGCCGAAGTTTCCCCCATCCGCTCCAGGCTGGCCAGCAGGGCGGCGTCGAGCCTGTACAGACCGGGAATCGAGGCCACCAGGCCCCGGTCCACCAGCTGTTCGATCAGCTTGATCCCCAGGCCGTCCACGTCGAGAGCTCCCTTGCTCACCCAGTGGCGCAGGGAGCCCCGCAGGATCGCCGGACAGCCGTTGTTGACGCAGCGGGTGGCGGCCTCCCCCTCCTCCCGCACCAGCACCGAGCCGCATTCCGGGCAGCTTGTGGGCAGCTCCAGCCGGGCCGCCCCCGCCGGCCGCAGCTCCTTCAGCACCCGCACCACCTCCGGGATGATCTCGCCCGCCTTGCGCACCACGATCGTGTCGCCGGCGCAGAGATCCAGCTCCGCCAGGCGATCGGCATTGTGCAGGGTGGCGCGGCTGACGCTGGTGCCGGCCAGGGGCACCGGCTCGAACTCCGCCACTGGGGTGACCACCCCCGTGCGCCCCACCTGGCAGGTGAGGCGCAGCAGGCGGCTGGGGGCCTCCTCGGCGGCATATTTCAGGGCGACGGCCCAGCGCGGCGCCTTCTGTGTGAAGCCCGCGTCGCCCTGCAGGCGCAGATCATCGAGCTTCACCACCACCCCGTCGGTGGCGTAGGGCAGGCCGCGGCGGTCCTGCTCCCAGCGGTCACAGAAGGCCTTCACGGCGGCCAGATCGGGGCAGAGGGCGCAGTGCGGATTGACGCGGAAGCCGGCGGCCCTCAGCCAGCCCAGGGCCTGCCACTGGCCGCGGGGCACGGCGGGATCCTCCGGCCCCGGCTCCCAGTCGCCCGGCAGATGCAGGGTGTAGGCGAAGAACGACAGGCGCCGGGAGGCCACCACCTTCGGATCCAGCTGGCGCAGGGTGCCGGCGCAGGCGTTGCGGGGGTTGGCGAAGGGGGCCTCGCCCCGGTCCGTGCGCTCGGCGTTGATGGCGGCGAAGCCGGCCTCGGGGATGAAGGCCTCGCCGCGCACTTCCACCCAGGCCGGCGGCCGCTTCAGCTGGAGGCGCAGGGGCACGCTGCGAATGGTGCGCACGTTGGCGGTGATCTCCTCCCCCCGTTCCCCGTCGCCGCGGGTGGCCGCCCGCACCAGCAGCCCCTGCTCATAGCTGAGGGCCAGGGCGTTGCCGTCGATCTTGAGCTCGCCCACCATCGGCAGGACCTGCGGGGGCTCCCCCGCCGCCGGCTCCCGGTCGAGCACCTTGAGCAGCCGTCCGTACCAGTCGTCGAGTTCTTCGAGCGAGAAGGCGTTGTCGAGGCTCAGCAGGGGGATCCGGTGGTCCACGCTGGTGAAGCCCTCGGCCGGTGCCCCACCGACGCGCCGGGTGGGGCTGTCGGGCCGGATCAGCACAGGATCGGCGGCTTCCAGCTCCACCAGCTCCCGGTAGAGCCGGTCGTACACCGGATCCTCCATCACCGGAGCATCGAGCACGTAGTAGGCATGGGCGGCGAGGTTGAGCAGTCGCCGCAGTTCCTCCGCCCGTTCCTGGGACACGGTTCAGGCGGCTGCCAGCCGGGTGATGCGATCCACCCGCCAGCTCTCCTCCACCTTCACGAAGGTGAAGTCGAGGGGCAGCTCCTCCTTGCCGTCGGTCTTCAGCTTCACCGTGAGGATCACCTGGCCCTCCTGCAGTCGCGGCCGGCCGGACTTGAGGTTGCGGTACTTGTTGAGCTGCAGTCCGGCCAGGAAGCGGATGAACTGCTGGCGGTTGACGTGGGAGCGGTAGTTGCGGGTGGTGAGCAGGTAAGCCCCGTCCACCTGACCGGAGGCCACCTGGGTGAAGAACTGCTTGATCAGCGGATTGATGCCCCGGGCGCTGAGCACCAGCCGGACCGCCGAGATGGTCCAGTACAGAAGCAAGCCGCCGGCTCCTGCCAGCAGCAGCTTGGAGCCGATGTCGCGGGCCAGTACCCAGTCCATGGTGGTCGCATCCGTTCGCAGCGTTGCAGAGTCTGACGGACGACCCCACAAGAATGGGCCGATGCCTCTGGAACCGCTGCTGCCCCTGTTCCACCGGCTCAATCGCGAGCACTTCGACGGCCAGCTGGCCACAGGCGGGCGGCCCCTGCTGGACCTGCGCTGGAGCGATGGCCGGCTCACCCGCACCGCCGGTCTCTACCGGCGCGGGCGCCTGGCGGATGGCCGCGACCTCTGCGAGATCGTTCTCTCCCGACCCCTGCTGGAACCGCTGCCGCGGCAGGCGACGCTGAGCACCCTGTGTCACGAGATGATCCACGCCTGGGTGGACAGGATCCTGGGGGTTCAGGAGGTCCACGGCCCCCGCTTCCGCGAGCGCATGGAGCGGATCAACCGCTCCCAGGACGACTTCACGGTGAACCTGCGGCACCGCTATCCCCTGCCCGTGGCCGCCAGCCGCTGGATCGCCCGCTGCCCGAGCTGCGACCGTCGGGCCCCCTACCAGCGCCGCCGCCAGGGACTGGCCTGCCGCCCCTGCTGCGAACGGCTCCATGGCGGCCAGTGGCATGCGAGCTGCCTGCTGGTGTTCGAACGCAACACCGACTAGGTTCCGGGGCAGGAGTCAGGGCCGATGGCGACATTTCTTTGGGCCCTGGAGTGGGGCGGTCTCACCATCGCCCTGGTGGGCCTGGGCAGGGAGCACTGGCTCTCCGGGCGGCGCCGCTAACATCGAATAATGGATTCGATGGATCAGAGCCCCCGGCGCTCCAGGGAGGGGCGTCAGCACGACTTCCACGAACGGGATCTCCGCCCAAGGGAGCCAGGAGAACGGGAGCGGGGCGGCCGTGCCGGAAGCGATCCCCTCGACCAGAGGGTGGATCGCTGGATGACGGCCGGCCGTCAGTTCGTCGAGGGGGTGTCCGGCTCCCGGCCGGGGACGCGTCGTCCGGCGCCCCGGGGCGAAGGCCGTGCCCCCCTGAGGCCGCGACTCGATGACCTGGGCCGCTGGGTGGAGGACCGCCTCGACTGGCTGCTCGAGGATGGCGATGACTGGCGCGAGCCCTGGCAGGAGGAGGGGCGCAGCGGGCCGTCCCCCTCCCCCGCGCCCCGGTCCCGCCGCCAGGGACTGGAGGCGGTCTCCCGCCGCGGGCGGGAGGGGGCCGCGACGACGTCCCAGCCGCCGTTTCTCCAGCCTCCGTCTCTCCAGCCCCCTTCTTTCCAGCCTCCGGCCCCCCTGGCTCCCCCCGCCGCGGCCGCGGGTGGGGTCGAGGACAGCGAATGGCCCGATGACGCCAGCTTCAGCCTTCCCCGCTGGCAGCGTCCGGACCGCCCCGAGCGCCGGGAGGCCACCGGCCCCCGGGAGTCCGATCCCCCCGTCGTCCCTGGCTCCCGTCCCCTGCCGCGCTCCAGTCGCCGCCGTCCCTGACCGGCGACACCCCGCCCCGGCAGAATCTGGGTTAGGACGAGGCCTTCCACGCAACGATGTCGGCCATGAGCAGCTTGGTGGTGGTGGGTTTCCCTTCCTTCGAGGAGGCTGATGAGGTCCGGCGTCAGCTGGTGGACATCCAGAAGGAGGAGCTGATCGCCCTCGAGGACGCCGTGGTGGTGGAAAACGAGCCGGATGGCAAGGTGCGACTGCACCAGTCGCTCAACCTCACCACCGCTGGCGCCCTCGGTGGCGGCTTCTGGGGCACCCTGGTGGGCCTGCTGTTCCTCAACCCCCTGCTCGGAGCGGCGGTGGGCGCCGGACTGGGAGCCGCTTCAGGCTCCCTCTCCGATCTGGGCATCAACGACGGATTCATGCGTGAGGTGGGAGAAACCCTGGCCCCCGGCAGTGCAGCCCTCTGTCTGCTCCTTCGCGACGCCACCCCTGACCGGCTGATCGAGCGCCTGCGGACCCATGCCCCCAACGCCAGGCTGCTGCGAACCAACCTCAGCCACACGGACGAAGATCGGCTGCGTCAGATGCTCGAGCAGGCGAGCAAGCAGGCCCAGGCGTTGCGGTTGTCCTGAGCTTCGGGCTCACGCGGAAGCTGCAGCCCCGCTGGCGCAGTTCCCGGTTCACCGGTTTCACCAGATCGTGGGGGATGTCGTCGGCCATTTCCTCGGCTGAAACGCTGATGGCCGGCGACCCCTGCAGCAGGGCACTGATCAGATCAGCCCAGAGGCTCACTATTGTGCGCTGGGCCTGGGGCACCAGACCCAGCCGTTCCAGATGGGGGGCACAGCCCTGGTGCAGCCAGAGGCTGGCCTGGTGATGACCAGGCTGGGGACGAATGGCCAGACCGGCCGCCAGGGCCTCGGCCGTGGGTTCACCGCTGCTGCGGCGCAGACCGGCGGTCACCAGGAGCCTGCCGGTGTGGACGGCGGAGACCCCGTAGCGGCGGCCCAGGTCGGTGAGGGTGAGCCACTCCCCTGGGGGGGGGGCCTTGGCGCTGTGGTGGCTGCTCATGATCCGGTGTCGAGTAAATGAATCCTGGCCTCATACCCAAAAGCGTCAATTCGTCAACAGGAAACCGCCACACGGCGTTACCGAATTGATGAGTCTTTACGAACAAACCCGGCGTCGGCCGGCCCCAGCCAGCGTTCGAGGGCCGGGGAGAACACTTCCCGGATCACCGTGAGCTCCCGGCCCTGGCGAAAGAAACGGTAGTGGCGGCTCCAGAAGGGGCCGGCGCAGCCGAAGCGATCCTCCAGCCAGGGTTCCTGCACCTGGCCGAAGCCATCCACTTCCCGGAACAGCTCCGCCCTCCCGGCGGTGAGGCTGCGCCAGATCGGCAGTCGGCGATCCTGCAGATGGGCCTCCGCCTCGGCCTGGTTCCACCAGCTCTCCGCCCAGCCCAGGGTCTTGTCGCCGCAGGCCAGCCACACCTGGCGTCGCAGCAGCGGTTCCGCCAGGTGGGCCACCTGCGGCGGCGCACCGGCACAGCCGGCCGGTTCCGCGGCCATGGCGATCAGCTCGATCTCCACCGGGAACCCGGTGAGCAGCTGCAGATGCCGGGTCGGGCTGCCGTCCCCCAGCAGGAGCAGCTTCCAGGGGCCGGTGAGCTCCCGCTCGGCCGACCTGGCCAGTTCCTCGGAAGCGCTCGTCTCCCAGAGAAAACCTGGAGACCGCAGCAGGCTGCCGGACGTCGGCTTCATGGGCGGCAGGGGGCGTGGGTCAGTAGCCGTTGCTGATCGAGATCCGCCGCACTTCTCCGCCCCGTTCGATCAGGGCGGCGTCCCCCTCGGCCGAGCGCAGACGCCAGCCGCTGCCCCCGATCGCTTCACCGACGCTGACGCTCGTGGAGGTGCCCCCCATCTGGAAGATGGCCGAAGCGGGGCGGCCCGCCGATCCCACCACCCCCACCAGTTCCGGCGCGGCGGCACCACCCCCTGAAGCAGCGCGCCCGGAGGCAGCGACCCCATTGACGCTGGCGGGGGGAGCGGCGGCGGCCAGTTTCGGGCTCACCGGCACCCGCAGGACCGGGGCCTGGGATCCGGCCTGCTGGGGCAGCTGGGACAGCTGCTGCATCCAGGGTTCCTCGGGGGGAGGCGGCAGCTGGTCGCCCGTCAGGGGCAGGACGGGTTGATCGCCGGTGGCCAGGTTGGTGCCGGTGCCGGAGCCGATGGGGGTCGGATTGGCGGGTCCGAGGCTGCGCAGGCGTTCGACCAGCAGCAGGCTGCGCTCCTGGCTGAGGGCCTGCTGCATGCGGCTGGAGTGGGTCAGATAGAGGACGGAACTGGCCACGCTGACCATGCAGACCCCGCCCATGGCGGTGAGCAGCAGGGTGTTGCGGTCGGCGCGGGCCGGTGGGTGAGCCGGTGGGGCCGGGCGGGCCCGGAGCCTGGGGACGGGGGCGGGTGCCGGCAGGGGCCGGGCCGGAGCGGCCTCCGCCTCCACATCCAGATCAATGGTCGCCTCCGGGTCGAACACCCGGTTCATCATCTGCTCGGCCTTCAACTCCCAGTAGGCACGAGACGTGGGGATGCCACGCAGGGGGCGCCGGGGAGAGGGGCTCAATTGCAGTCCTCGGCGTCAGGCGTGCGTCAGCTTAACGATGGTTCCGGACTCTGACGAGGGCTGGGCCGGCTGCGGCGCCGGTCCAGTTCGAGCCAGAGCAGCAGGGCGTTGACGTCGGCGGGGCTGACACCTGGGATCCGGGAGGCCTGGCCCAGGGTGCCGGGCTGGACGGCCGCCAGTTTCTCCCGGGCCTCGGCCGAGAGGGTGCCGATGGCCGCGTAATCGATCCCGGCCGGGATCGGCCGCCCCTGCCCGCGGCGGACCCGTTCGATCTGTTGCTCCTGGCGGGCCAGGTAGCCGCTGTACTTGATGTCAATCTCGGCGCCGTCACGCACGTCGGCCGCCAGGTGGGGATCGATGAGCCCCAGGCGCACCAGATCCTCGCCGTGCAGGCCAGGCCGGCGCAGCAGATCGGCCAGGGTGATGGAGCCGTTGATGCCGGCGCCGGTGGCGGCGGCCACGGCGGTGGCGGCGGGGTCGGAGCCCTTGAGCCGCACGGTCTCCAGCCGCTGTTTCTCCCCATCGATCGCCTCCTGTTTCTGCTGGAAGAGCCGCCAGCGGCGGTCATCGATCAGACCCAGCCGGTGGCCCAGCGGGGTGAGCCGGCGGTCGGCGTTGTCGCCGCGCAGCACCAGCCGGTATTCGCTGCGGCTGGTGAGCACCCGGTAGGGCTCCTTCAGGTCCTGGGTCACCAGGTCGTCGATGAGGGTGCCGATGTAGCTGCCTTCCCGGGGGAAGTGCACCGGCTCCTGGCCCCCCAGCAGCCGGGCCGCGTTGAGGCCGGCCACCAGACCCTGGGCGGCGGCCTCCTCGTAGCCGGTGGTGCCGTTCAGCTGGCCTGCGGAGAACAGCCCCCGGATCCGCTTGGTCTCCAGCGATGGGGTCAGCTGGGTGGCGGGCAGGATGTCGTAATCGACGGCGTAGGCGGGGCGCAGCATCACGCAGGCCTTGAGGCCGGGCAGGGTGCGCAGCAGGGCCAGCTGGAGCGCCTCGGGCAGGCCGGTGGAGAAGCCCTGGACATAGAGCTCGGGGGTGTCGCGTCCTTCCGGCTCCAGGAAGATCTGGTGGCTCTCCTTGTCGGCGAAGCGCACGATCTTGTCCTCGATCGACGGGCAGTAGCGGGGGCCCTTGCTGTCAATGAAGCCGCCGTAGATTGGCGTGAGATGCAGGTTGTCGCGGATTAGCCGGTGGGTGGCCGCCGTGGTGCGGGTGATGTGGCAGGCCATCTGCTCACCGCTCACCCGGGCGCTGGGATCGAAGCTGAAGAAGCGATCGGCCGCGTCGCTGGGCTGTTCCTCCAGGCGGTCGAGGGCCACACTGCGGCGGTCGACCCGTGGCGGGGTGCCGGTCTTGAGGCGGTCGGTGCGGAAACCCAGCTCCCGCAGGGCCTCGGTGAGTCCCTCCGCCGGCTGCTCCCCTGCCCGGCCCGCCGCCATCGAGCGGTTGCCCACCCAGATCCGGCCCCCCAGGAAGGTGCCCGTGGTCAGCACCACGGCCCCGGCGCCGTAGACGCTGCCGAAGTAGGTGCGGACGCCGATCACCCGGGCTCCGCCCCGGTCGGCATCGTCGGGATCCCCCTCGATCTCCAGGCCGGTCACCATCGCTTCGCGCAGGGCGAGGTTGGGGGTGTGCTGCAGCAGCTGCAGCATCTGGCGGGCGTACTGGCGCTTGTCCGTCTGGGCCCGCAGGGCCCAGACGGCGGGTCCGCGGCTGGCGTTGAGCAGCCGTTTCTGCAGGGTGGTGGCGTCGGCCAGCCGGCCGATCACGCCGCCGAGGGCATCCACCTCGTGCACCAGCTGACTCTTGGCCGGCCCGCCCACGGCCGGGTTGCAGGGCTGCCAGGCGATGCGATCGAGGTTGAGGCTGAACAGGGCCGTGGACACACCCAGCCGGGCGGCGGTGAGGGCCGCCTCACAGCCGGCGTGGCCGCCGCCGACCACGATCAGGTCGAACCGTTCGGTGGGATCTGCGCTCAGGGCCATGGAGGAAGGGGGCCGCGTCAGCGGGCCGGGGCTGTGGGGGGGGGGTCAGGCGCCCCTGGCCGCTGTCATTGTGCCTGGGGGGAGCGGGGCCACGCTTCCCCCCGTGCTCACGCTGGCCCCGTAGTCGGGGTCCTCGGTGCCCAGCAGCCGGTCCCAGAAGGTGAAGTAGAGGCCGAAGTGCACCCCGTGGCGGCGGTGATGAAGCGAATGGTGGGCCGGACCGATCATCCAGCGCCCCAGCCAGTGATGGGGAAATCCCAGGGGCAAATGGTCGGGTCCGAGGTGGTTCACGATCGCCCAGACGGTCATGGTGGTGAGCACGGCCATGAGGGTGATGAAGTGCAGCGGCAGCACCAGCACAACGGCCACCAGGAAGAGAGCCTGCAGCAGGGCTTCAAGGGGATCGAAGGCGAAGGAGGTCCAGGGCGTGGGGGGGCGGGAGCGGTGGTGGCCCCGATGGAACCAGGGGAAGAGGGCTGGGCGGTGCAGCAGCCGGTGGGTGACATAGAACCAGCCGTCCTGGAGCACGAGCACGGCGGCGTAGCTCAGCCCCAGATACCACCAGGGATGATCCTGGACCCGGCCGTAGAGCTGGGTCATGCCCCGGTCCTGGAACATCATCACGGCGGCGGTGGCCAGGGCGAACACCACCGTGGAGACCACCGAAAGCCGGATGTCCTCCCGCATGGCGGCGCTGCTGGGAGCCTGGACATCCGGGCGGCCAGCAACGGCACTCCCTCCGGTGCGGAGATACACCAGCCAGTAGGCGAAACCTGCCATCAGGATGTAGCGAATGAGGATAATCGCGAAGAATGCAAATCCGTAGTACAAGAAAGAATGATGCCCCACTGATTGCGCCCCACACCGTTGATCTCGTTCCCCATCCTACTCCCGTCCTGCATGGGGTCGTCTTTCCAGGGGAATAACGACAGAATTAAAACCGATCAATCCTCTTGAAATCCATCACATGGTGGAACTTCAGTCACTGAGAAGCAGGATGCTGCGAGTGTACTTTCGCCGGGATCCCTTGCCTATGCCGCCAGATTGCGGAAGCGGGTGAACTGGGGTTCGAACAGCAACTTGACAGTGCCCACCGGGCCGTTGCGGTGCTTGGTGACGATGACTTCGGTGATGCCCCGGTCGGCGGTTTCCGGGTTGTAGTACTCATCGCGGTAGATCATCAACACCAGGTCGGCGTCCTGCTCGATCGAGCCCGATTCCCGCAGGTCGCTCAGCATGGGGCGCTTGTTGGTGCGGGACTCGACGCCGCGGCTGAGCTGGGAGAGGGCGATCACGGGCACGTGCAGTTCCCGGGCCATGCCCTTGAGGCCCCGGGTGATGCGGGAGAGCTCCTGGACCCGGTTGTCGGGGGTGGAGCCCTCCATCAGCTGCAGGTAGTCGATCACGATCAGGCCCAGCTCCTTGCCCTGCTCGGCCATCAGGCGGCGGCAGAGGGAGCGCATCTCCAGCACGCCGGAATTGGGCTTGTCGTCGATGAACAGGGGCAGCTGGCCGAGGCTGTTGATGCCCTGGCCCAGCAGGGGCCACTCCTCCTGCTGCAGCCGGCCGGTGCGCAGACGGCCGCTCTCGATGCCCACCTCCATCGACAGCAGGCGGTAGGTGAGCTGCTCCTTGCTCATCTCCAGGCTGAACACGCAGACCGGCAGCTGGTGCAGCTGGGCCACGTTCTTGGCGATGTTGAGCACAATTGAGGTCTTGCCCATGGCGGGGCGCCCGGCCACGATGATGAGATCGCTGCGCTGCAGCCCCTGGGTGATGGCGTCGAGGTCGTAGAAGTTGACCGGGATGCCCGCTACGGCGGTGCCGAGGGAGCGGCTCTCGATCTCGTTGAAGGTGCTGGTGAGGATCTCGGCTGTTGGGGTGAGGCCGGCGGTGGGCTTTTCCTGGCTGATGGCGAAGATCTTCTGCTCGGCCTCGTCCAGCACCTGCTCCATGGGCTTGCTCTGATCGAAGCCCAGCCGGATCACGTCGTTGCCGGAGCGGATCAGCTGACGGCGCAGGTGCTTGTCCATGACCAGGCGGGCCACCTGGTCGATGGAGGCGGTGGAGAGGGTGCGGTCGACCAGCTCCACTAGCCGGGCGCTGCCGCCCACCTTCTCCAGCTGGCCGGTGTCGGCGAGCCAGGCCGCCATGGCCGTGAGATCGGTGGGCTTGCCCTGGCTGTGCAGCATCAGGGCGGTGCGGTAGATCTCCCGATGGGCGCCGAGGTAGAAGGCCTCAGGGCGCAGCACATCGGCGACCCGGCCGATGGCGTCGGGATCCAGCAGGATGCCCCCGAGAACCGACTCTTCCGCCTCCAGGTTCTGGGGCGGAACAGAATCGGGCAGCGCCTCGAAACCGGCCTGCTCGGCACGGGCAGTGGATCGGCGAGCCCCCTCGAGGGGGGCATCCGATCCCGCCAGGGGCACGCTCACCATGGACTGGGCTCCATTACGGGACGCAGGGGAAAGGGCGCCGGATCGGTCGGGATCCGGCCCCGGAGTGGTGAATCACTCTGGGGCCCGGGACGGAATGTTTCGGTTCGCGGCTGGCCGATCAGTAGCTGACCACTTCGAGGTTGACGTCGGCGATGACATCGGGATGGAGCTTCACCTGCACCTTGTAGGAGCCGGTGCGGTGGATCTCGGGAACGGTGATGGAGCGCCGGTCGACCTCCTTCTTGGTGGCGGCCTCAATGGCTTCGGCCACATCGCCGTTGGTGACGGTGCCGAAGAGCACGTCGTCGCCGCCGGTCTGCTTCTTGACGGTGAAGCGGCCGATGGTGTCGAGGGCGGTGCGGAAGGCGACGGCCTCGGCCTTCAGGGCCGCCTGACGCTCCGCCTCCTTGGCGCGGCGGTGCTCCACCTGGCGCAGGACAGCGGCGGTGACGGCCAGGGCCTTGCCTGTGGGCAGGAGGTAGTTGCGGGCGTAGCCGGGGGCCACGTCCACCAGATCACCGTCCTTGCCCAGGGAAAGGATGTCCTCGCTGAGGACCACCTGCACACGCTTCTTGACCATGACGACGCCTCGGCTGAGCCGACTGAAATCCGATCGACAAGCCTACGACACGGTCCCGGAGGGAGCTGCTGCCAGGGGCAGACGCACCCGGGTGGCCAGGCCCAGGGCCCGCATCAGCCTGATGTGCTGCCAGGTGAGGTCGAACTGGCGGGGGCCGAAGCCGTGGCGGGCCGAATGGGGGAAGGCATGGTGGTTGTTGTGCCAGCCCTCACCGAAGGTGAGCGCCGCCACCCAGGGGTTGTTCTTCGACCTGTCGCCGCTCTCGTGCACGGTCTCGCCCCACATGTGGGTGGCCGAATTGACCAGCCAGGTGCAGTGATAGACGATCACCAGGCGCAGGGGGATGCCCCACAGCACCAGGGCCCAGCCGCCGGCCCCGGTGACGCTGCCGATCCAGAAGAGCAGCAGGCCCAGGGGCAGCTGCAGCAGCAGGAAACCCTTGTTCAGCCAGCGGTAGTAGGGGTCGGCGGCCAGGTCGCCCGTGAGCCGGGGCACGGCGGCCATGGCCGGGATCTCCTCGAACATCCAGGCCATGTGGGACCACCAGAAGCCCTTGTTGCTGTCGTGGTGATCGACTTCCGTATCGGAGAACTTGTGGTGGTGGCGGTGCAGGCCGACCCAGTCGATCGGGCCGTGCTGACAGCTGAGGGCACCGCAGGTGGCGAAGATGCGCTCCAGCCAGAGGGGCACCCGAAAGGAGCGGTGGCAGAGCAGGCGGTGGTACCCGATCGTCACGCCCAGGCAGGCGGTGACCCAGTACATCACCAGCAGGGCACCGACCGCCTCCAGGCTCCAGAAGCGGGGCAGCAGGGCCACCACCGCGAGGATGTGGATGAGCACCATGAAGCCGATGGTGCCCCAGCGGGTGCCCTTGGGAGAGACGCCGCGGGGCTCGCCGCGGCGGGGTTCGTGCAGGCCCCTGGCCCTGCGGAGGGCATCGGCCCCCTGGTTGATGGCCGCCGGCTGGCGGGTGTGGCGGGCGGCGGGGCCGCGACGCGAGCCGGGGCGGGGGAAGGTTGTGGCGGCCATGGAGGACCGTGCTCCTGATCAGTCGTTAGGATGGTAGCAATACGAATCCAGATCGCGTGGGGTATCGAGACGAACTCGCATCCGGTCGGGTTGCCTTCGCCCATCTGATCCGGGTCTGGCATGAGCGCAACGGCTGGTCCCACCGGGTCCTGCCCGTGCTGGCGGAGGCCCTCGACCTGGGCCGGGTGCACAATTCCCAGCTCTCCATGCTGCGCAACGGCAAGCTGGCCTCCCCCGGGCCGGAGGTGTTCCTGGCCCTGGGCAACGTCAACCTCTGGCTTGCCGCCCAGGCCCCCGCCGGGCGGCTGGAGCCGGACCGGGCCGAGACCCTGCTGGCCGACCACCCCGAACTGTTCGAGGCCCTGCGCAGCTCGGCCCTGCCCGTGCGGGATGAGCACCAGCGGGTGCTGGGTCCGGGGTCCCTGCTTGAGGTGTTCGTCGGCTTCCGGGAGCCGCCGGCCAGTTTCGATCTGCGCATCGGCGAGGCGGAGGCGGCCGGCCTCAGCGCCGCCCTGGCCCATCTGCTCACCGCCGGTGGTTCCTGGCGCGACTGCCGCGACCAGCTGATGGCGGCGTACCCGGCGGCAAAGCGGCAGCGCCGCGAGCGGTTTGCCGAAGTGATCGCCGGCCAGCGCGATTACTCGGCGGTGGAACTGGATACGGAGCTACCTGAACTGCGCCGGACCCTGGCGGTGCTGGGGGCGGCCGGGGAGGAGGAGCTCGGTCCCGACCGGTTCCTGGAGCTGCTGCGCCAGCAGGCCCGCCGGCTGCAGGGCGGGGGGGAAGACCAGGGACCGGTGGACCTGGCGGCGGCGATCCGCCGGGAAATCGGAGCCTCCCTGCCCGCGGTGGGTTCCGGGGAGGGCTGAACCCGGCTCAGGCGCTGGCGGCCGCGTCGCCGCGGTGGCCGAAGACCGGCGCGATCCGCACCCGCCGGGCCAACCCAAGGGCCCGCAGGGCCCGGATGTGCTGCCAGGTGATGTCGAACTCGAACCAGCGCAGCCCGTGGCGGGCGGAGTGGGGGTAGGCGTGGTGGTTGTTGTGCCAGCCCTCACCGAAGGTGAGAATCGCCACCCACCAGCAGTTGCGGGAGCGGTCGGGGCAGTCGAAGTTGCGGTAGCCGAAGGCGTGGGTGGCTGAATTCACCAGCCAGGTGACGTGATACACGAGCACCAGGCGCAGGGGAATCCCCCAGAGCACCAGCCCCAGGCCGCCGCCATGGACACCGGCCCAGTTGCCGTACCAGTAGAGGGCGGCCCCCAGGGGCAGCTGCAGCAGCAGGAACCAGCGGTCGAGCCAGCGGTAGAGGGGATCCTTCTCCATGTCGCCGGTGAAGCGATGGATCTCGCTCAGGGCGGGGATCTGGTGCAGCATCCACTCGCTGTGGGCCCACCAGAGACCCCGGGCGGCGTCGTGGTGGTCGTTGGGCTGGTCGGAGAAAAGGTGATGGTGCCGGTGCAGGCCCACCCACTCGATCGGTCCGCTCTGGCAGGCCAGGGTGCCCATCAGCACCAGCAGCCGCTCCACCCAGCGGGGCGCTTCAAAGCCCCGGTGGGCCACCAGCCGGTGCAGGCCCAGGGTCACCCCCAGCACCGTGGCCCAGTACAGGACCACCAGCACGATCACCCCCTGCGGGCTCCAGAAGCGGGGCAGAAGGGCGAAGACGGCGCCCACATGGATCGCCAGCATGAAGCCGGTGGTGCCGGCCTTGAATTTGCGCTGGCGGGCCGGCAGCTTCGGCCTGGGCCCCTCCATGGCCGCCAGCAGCTGGGCTTTCTTGCGGGAGTGGGGCTGCTCCCTGGAGGGAATGGAGACGATGCGGGAGGGCTGGGCGGAGGGGAAGGGCTCGGAGCGGGCAACCAAGGGTGTCTCCGGGGGGGACAGGAACGGCAGGGACCCGTTGGCGGCGGGTGGCCCCATCCTGACCCACGCAACCGGGCGGTGGCGGGGATGCTGGCGCCGCTGGAATGAGGCTGCGGGGTGGCCGGATCAGTCAACGGCTTGGGCAGCCGCGTTCAGCGCGTTGCCTGGATGTTCCCGATCGTTGGGTGGCGGAGCGATGTCAACTTTCGGCTTCCATGAGGTAGGGCAGGCGGAAGGGGATTGCCGGCCCGGGGACTGCAAGGTGATGCCGCCCGGAATCCAGTTTGACCCTTCGGACGCTGCTGCAGGATCGCCTTTCCTCTCGGGCCCAGGTCATGGATGCTTCCGCCAATGGCTCTGAGGAATTCGGTGCCGAGCGAGTGGCCGAAGCCCTGAGGCTGCTGGCACCGATGGCCGCCGTGCGCACCGCCGGGGTGCGTCTCAGGCTGGCAAGGGTGCTGGAGGCCTTCAGTGCCGAGCGGCTGGGGGTGCACCACTTCGCCTCGGTCAGCGGCTACGGCCATGGGGATCTCGGCCGGGAGGTGCTCGATCGGGTCTTCGCGCGGGTGCTGCAGGCCGAGGCCGCCGCCGTGCGGCTCCAGTTCGTCAGCGGCACCCACGCCATCACCGCCGCCCTGTTCGGCGTGTTGCGGCCTGGTGACCGGCTGCTGGCCATCACCGGCCGCCCCTACGACACCCTCGAAGAGGTGATCGGGCTGCGGGGCCGGGGGCAGGGATCCCTGGCTGAATTCGGCATCACCTACGACGAGCTGCCGCTCACGGCCGATGGCCAGGTGGATGAGGCGGGCCTGGAGGACGCGCTTGCCCCCGAGACCCGCATGGTGCTGATCCAGCGCAGCTGCGGCTACAGCTGGCGCCCGTCCCTGCCGGTGGCCACCATCGGCCGCCTCTGCGAGCGGGTCAAAGGGTTGCGGCCCGGCTGCGTCTGCTTCGTCGACAACTGCTACGGCGAGCTGGTCCAGGACCTGGAGCCCACCGCGGTGGGGGCCGATCTGATCGCCGGCTCCCTGATCAAGAATCTGGGCGGCACCATCGCCCCCACCGGTGGCTACGTGGCCGGCCGTCGTGATCTGGTGGAGATGGCCTGCTGCCGGCTCACCGCACCGGGTATCGGCAGCGAGGGGGGCACCGGCTTCGACCTGCACCGGCTGCTGTTCCAGGGCCTGTTCCTGGCCCCCCAGATGGTGGCCGAGGCCCTGATCGGTGCCGATCTGGTGGCCCAGGTGTTCAGCGATCTCGGCTATCCGGTGAATCCGGCGCCCGGGGCCGAGCGCAGCGATGTGATCCAGGCGGTGCAGCTCGGTTGCCCCGAACGGCTGATCGCCGTCTGCCGGGCCTTTCAGCAGGTGTCACCCGTGGGGGCCTACCTCGATCCGGTGCCGGCCCCCATGCCCGGCTACGCCAGCGACCTGGTGATGGCCGGGGGCACGTTCATCGATGGCAGCACCAGCGAGTTCTCCGCCGATGGACCGCTGCGGGAGCCCTTCGTGCTCTACGCCCAGGGAGGCACCCACCACCTCCATGTGGCCCTGGCCCTGGAGCGGGCCCTGGCCGCTCTGGAGGCCATGGGGGATGGGCCGGCTTCGGTCGCTCGGTCAGACTGATCCCGCCTCCTCCGCTCTGCTCCGGCCTTGGCGCACTCCTTCCCCGACGACTGCCGCTATTCCGAAAGCCACGAATATGTGCGTCCGGAAGGTGACCTGGTGCGCCTCGGCATCAGCGCCTTCGCCGTCGACCAGCTCGGGGACATTGTTTTCGTCGAGTTGCCGGCGGTGGGGGCCTCCCTGGTGCGGGGCACGAGCTTCGGCAGCGTGGAATCGGTGAAGGCGGTGGAGGATCTGATGGCTCCGGTGAGCGGCTCGGTGGAGGCCCGCAACGAGGCTGTGCTGGCCAGCCCCGAGGAGCTTCAGAACGATCCCTATGGCGAAGGCTGGCTGCTGCTGGTCAGGCTGGGGGCGCCGGATGAGCTGGCGGAGCTGATGGATGCCGGCACCTACGGGGCCAAGGTGCAGGCCGCCTGAGCCGGAGGGGAGGGCGGCACCAGGGGGCGATCCCCCTGGGGAATGTCCTTAGGATCCCGCCACTTCCTCTCACCGCGCCCGTGTCCGCCTCCTTCCTGGTCCGGCATCTGGGGCCGGACCCCGAAGATCAGCAACGGATGCTGGCCGAACTCGGTCTCGCTTCCCTCGACCAGCTGGCGGCCGAGGTGGTTCCCGCCGATATCCTGCTCACGGCCTCCGAAGCCGACGTCGGCCTTCCCCCCGCCTGCTGCGAGGCGCAGGCCCTGGCGGAACTGGCCGGGCTGGCCTCCCGCAACCGGGTGCTGCGCAGTCTGATCGGCCTGGGGTACCACGGCACCGCCACGCCGGCCCTGATCCAGCGCCATGTGCTCGAAAATCCCTGCTGGTACACGGCCTACACCCCCTATCAGGCGGAGATTGCCCAGGGGCGGCTGGAGGCCCTGCTCAACTTCCAGACCCTGGTCAGCGAGCTGACGGGCCTGCCCATCGCCAATGCCTCCCTGCTGGATGAGGCCACCGCCGCCGCCGAGGCGATGGCGATGGCGGCGGCGGTGACCCCGCGCCGCGGGGCCCGGCGCTTCCTGGTCGACCGGGCCGTCCTTCCCCAGACCCTCGCCGTGCTGCGCACCCGGGCCGAGCCCCTGGGCATCGTCATCGAGACCATCGAGGCGGAAGCCCTCAGCGCCGCCCTTGGCCAGGACTCCATCGACGGGCCTGACGCCGCGGATGCCCTTGACCATGACGTCTTCGGTCTGCTGATTCAGCTGCCGGGCACCGCAGGCCGGCTCTGGGATCCCTCCCCCCTGCTGGCGGCGGCCCGCTCCCGCGAGGTGATCAGCACGGTGGCCGTCGATCCCCTGGCCCAGGTGCTGCTGGCACCGGTGGGTGACCTGGGTGCTGACATCGCCGTGGGCAGCCTGCAGCGTTACGGGGTGCCGATGGGCTTCGGCGGCCCCCATGCGGCCTTCTTCGCCACCCGGGAGGCCTACAAACGGCAGATCCCCGGTCGCCTGGTGGGGCAATCCAGGGATGCGGAAGGGAATCCCGCCCTGCGGCTGGCCCTGCAGACCAGGGAGCAGCACATCCGCCGCGACAAGGCCACCAGCAACATCTGCACCGCCCAGGTGCTCCTGGCTGTGATGGCGAGCTTCTACGCGGTGCACCACGGACCCGAGGGCCTCGAAGCCATCGCTCGCCGCATCCTTCGCCTGCGGCAGGGTCTGGTGCTGGGCCTGGCCGCCCTGGGCCTGGATGTCGAGCCGGGAGCCGCCTTCGACACCGTCGTGGTGCGCACCGCAGCCGCCGTTCCCCTGCGCGAGCAGGCCGAGGCCGCGGGATTCAACCTGCGCTGCGGCCTCCGCGGCGACGACGGCGAGGCGGCGCTGGCCATCAGCCTGGATGAGCTCTCCACGGCGGAGGAACTGGAGGCCCTGCTGGCGTCGCTGGCCACCGAGCACGGCACCGGCGACGTGGCGCGCGCCGCCCTTCGGGCTGCTCTGATCGCCCTGGAGGGCGAGCCCCTGGCGGAGGCACTCGAGGGCGTGCCCCTGCGGCAGAAGCCCTGGCTGCGCCAGGAGGTGTTTCATCGCTACCGCAGCGAAACCGAGCTGTTGCGCTATATCCAGCGGCTCGTCAGCAAGGATCTGTCCCTTGTCCACGGGATGATCCCCCTGGGCAGCTGCACCATGAAGCTCAACGCCGCCGCGGAACTGGCGCCGGTGAGCTGGCCGGCCTTCGCCCAGATCCACCCCTTCGCCCCTGCTGATCAGACCGGTGGCTACGCCGCCCTCGCGGCCGATCTGGAGGCCTGGCTGGGGGCGATCACCGGCTTCGCGGGGGTGTCCCTGCAGCCGAACGCCGGCTCCCAGGGGGAATATGCCGGCCTGATGGTGATCCGGGCCTGGCATCGGAGCCGGGGGGAGGGCCATCGTCAGGTGTGCCTGATCCCCACCAGCGCCCACGGCACCAACCCGGCCAGTGCCGTGATGGCGGGGATGCGCGTGGTGGCGGTGGCCTGCGATGGCCAGGGCAACATCGACATCGACGACCTGGAAGCCAAGGCCGAGGCCCACGCCGGCGACCTGGCCGCCCTGATGGTCACCTACCCCTCCACCCACGGGGTGTTCGAGACGGGCATCCGCCGCATCTGCCGCATCGTTCACGACCATGGCGGCCAGGTGTATCTGGACGGCGCCAACCTCAACGCCCAGGTGGGCCTCTGCAAACCGGGGCTGTACGGAGCCGACGTCTGCCACCTCAACCTGCACAAGACCTTCTGCATTCCCCACGGCGGCGGTGGCCCCGGCGTGGGACCGATCGGCGTGGCGGCCCATCTGGTGCCTTTCCTGCCGTCCCATCCCCTGGCCGCCGCTGGCCATGGCCCGGGCCAGGCCATCGGCCCGGTGTCGGCGGCGCCCCTGGGCAGCGCCGGCATCCTGCCGATCAGCTGGATGTACATCCGCATGATGGGCGGCGCCGGCCTGCGCACGGCCAGCCAGGTGGCCCTGCTGGCGGCCAACCTGATCGCCGAGCGACTCGAACCCCATTTCCCCGTGCTCTACCGGGGCAGTGGCGGTCGGGTGGCCCATGAGTGCATCCTCGATCTGCGGCCCCTCAAGCGCAGCTGTGGCCTGGAGGTGGACGATCTCGCCAAACGTCTGATGGATTACGGCTTCCATGCCCCCACCGTCAGCTGGCCGGTGGCCGGCACGGTGATGGTGGAGCCCACCGAGAGTGAATCCCTGGCGGAGATCGATCGGTTCTGCACCGCTATGGCGGCGATCCGCTGCGAGGCCCGCGCCATCGAGACCGGCAGCGCCGATCCTCTCGACAATCCGCTCAAGCAGGCGCCCCATACCCTGGCGGCCGTCACCGCCGACCGCTGGGAGCGCGCCTACAGCCGCAGCGAGGCGGCGTTCCCCGCCGGGGATGGTCAGCGGCAGACGAAATTCTGGCCGGCGGTCGCCCGTATCGATAACGCCTACGGGGATCGGAACCTTGTCTGCACCTGTCCCAGTGTCGAGGAGGTGGCAATTCCCGAACTGGTCGCCTGACTGTTCCTGGGGTACCTTTCCTCCCTGAGATGCCGCATCATTGCCGTGCTGTCTCCTCGCGGCGATGGCCTCCGCCTTTCATCACATGGGGTCCATGAACGGCAACGACAGTTCAGGTGGTGAGCCCGGTGCGAGTGACCGTTCCCCGGGAGGGCTGGAGGCGAGTCAGCGGGTGGATGGCACCAATGTGGTGAGGGTTCCCTTCGGCGTGCGTCGGGCCAGGCGGCGGCGGCCCGAGCGTCCCGACCACTGGGCCACGCTGGTGCTCCCCTTCCAGGCGGGTGGTGGTGGTTCTCCAACCCCGCCCCACGCTGCCTGAGCCCCCCCCGCGGGGATCAGTAGCTGGCGCCACTGCGCCGCTGGTGGACGGCGGTGGTGGCAGCCGCATCGAGCAGGTCGCCGCAGCGGGCCTCGGCGTAGAGCAGCCAGTGGTCCCCACACTCCATCCGCTGGCTCACCCGGGCCTCCAGCCAGGCCAGGGCCTCCGGCAGCAGGGGCTGGCCGCCGGGGCTGGTCTCCAGCTCCAGTCCCGCCAGCCGGTCGGTCCCGGGGGGGAAGGGCTGCAGGAACCGCTTCATGGGGCCGCTCTCCCGTCCCTGAGCCAGCACGTTGAGGGTGAAGACGTCGCCCACATGGAGCAGGCTCTCCATCGCCCGGTCCTTGGCCACGGCAACAGTGAAGCCAGGCGGACTGAAGCTGGCCTGGCTGACCCAGCTGGCCACCATCGCCCCCCCAGGGGTGTCAGGGCCCTCCCCCTTGCGGGCCATCACCACACACAGGGCTCCCACCACCCGGCCCAGGGCCTGGATCGCGGGATTGGTACGGCTTTCGCTGAGGCCCCCGACGCTGCTGCGTCGCTGGGCCTGGCGGTGCTGGTTGCGCAGCCGGCGGCCCAGGGCGGTGCCGGTTTCCTCCAGGGTCCGCAGGCTGGCCAGATCCGGGCTGAACTTCACCCGGATCGGTTCGAAGGCGAACTGGAAACCGCCATCGCGCAGTTTGCTTTCAAGCAGATCGATCGCCTCACCGCTCCAGCCGAAACTGCCGAACACACCCACCGGCTTGGTCCGGTCGCCTTCTGCCAGCACGGTCCCCAGGGCCGAGACGATCGGTGTGGGGGCATGGCCTCCCAGGGTGGGGGAGCCGATCAGCAGGGCGTCGCAGGCCTTGATCGCCGCCAGCAGTTGCTCGGGGGGAGCGAATTCGCAGTTGATGCTCTCCACGCGCACACCGCTGCGGGCCACCCCCTGGGACAGGGCGTCGGCGATGGCCGCCGTGTTGCCGTAGGCGCTCGCATACATGAGGGCAACCGACAGGCTGGCGTTCTCCTGGCTTTCCCCCCAGCGGCGATAGTCGGCCAGCAGGCTGCGCCAGCTCTGGGCGATGGCCGGCCCGTGTCCCGGGGCGATCGTGCGGATCGGCAGCTCGTCGAGCCGGTCGACCACCGTCTCCACCTGCCGGGCCATCGGCGCCATCAGGCAGTCGTAGTAGTAGCGGCGGTCCTCCTCGGTGCTGCTGCGGTTCGCCTCGGCGAAGACCTCGGTGCAGAGGTGGGCGGCGAAGAACTTGCCGCTCATCAGCAGGCCGGTGTTGGCCTCGAACGCCATCAGGCCCCCGGGCCAGCGGGGAGTTGGGGTGGGAATCAGGGTGAGCTCCTGGCCGCCCGAGAGGGTGCGGCTGGTTTCCTGCTTGACGACCTCGATGGGCGGCAGGGGGACCACCGGCTCGGCCGTCTCCTGACTGCCCGGAGGTGACGGCCTGCGCTGGTCCCAGAGCTCGCCGAGCACCTGCGCCCCAGGATTCGAGGCCACCAGCACCGTGGCCGGCCAGCCGGCGGCCAGCTGGCGGAGCAGGGCCACCCGGTTGGGATTGATGTGGCCTGCCACCACCTTCAGGGGGGCGTCGGCTGGGACCAGCCGGGCCAGCTGTTCCAGGAAGGGTGCGGCGAAGGAGGCCCCCGGGGGATGCACCAACACCGGAGCGCCTCCGCTGGCGCCCGGCAGGAAGAGGAAGCTGTTGGCAGTGGTGCCGCGCTCCAGCCCGTACTCCACCTCGAAACGCAGCCGTCTGGGGCTCAGGCCGCGCAGGCAGAGCAGGCCCGGTTCGATCGGCAGGGAGATGACACGGCGATCGGTCTCGGTCGGGGTGCCCGTCATCAGTAGTGGTTGCCCACCTTGCGGTGATGCACGGCCGTGGCCGCGGTGGTGTCGGCCACGTTGCCCTCTTCCACCACGGCGTAGATGATCCAGTGGTCAGGCCCTTCCATGCGCTGGAGCACCCGGCAGCCGAGAAAGGCCAGAGCATCCCCCAGCACCGGCCCTCCGGCGGCGGCCCCTTCGAGAGTGTTGACGCCGGCGAACCGATCGGCCCCCGGGGGGAAGCGGCGCAGGAAGTGGCGCAGCAACGGCTGGTGGTTGTCCTCCCTCAGCACGTTGAGGACGAACCGGTCGCCCACCTGCATCAGGGCCTCGATGGCGCGATCCTTCGCCACCGCCACGGTGAGGCCGGGTGGCTCGAAGCTGGCCTGGCTCACCCAGCTGGCCACCATGGCGCCGCTGCGGACCCCGGCCTCATCCTGCTGGCGGGCCGTCACGATGTAGAGGCCGCCGCTGAGGCGACCCAGGGCCTTGTCCAGATCGCCGTCGAGGGCCTTCATGGCCGCGATGGTCTTCTCTCTGGTGAGCAGCTGGCCCAGGTCGGTGCCGGCCTCTTCGCAGCGCTGATAGTCGGCTCCGCTCGGCACCTGGCGGATGCGCAGCGGTTCGAAGGCCCATTTCTGGCCCAGGTTGCGCAACTGGCCGGCCAGGGTGTCGATCGGTTCGTCGTTGCCGCCGAAGGCGTCGTAGCAGCCCACCCACTGCTTGGGGTGCAGGGCCGCCAGCAGGGTGCCGATCGCCTTCTGCAGGTCGGCGTCGGGGCTGGCCGGCCAGGTGGGCACCACCACGGCGCTGGCCTCGCCGATCAGGGCGGCCAGCTCCTGGGGGTCGGTGGCCCGCAGGTCGACGAGCTGCACCTGGCCGGAGGCCTTGCCGACCCCATGGGCGATGGCCTGGCTGAGGCGGTCGCAGAAGCCGTACTGGCTGATGTAGCACACAGCAGCGTAGGCCTCCCCGGCGCTGCGCTGGCCGCTCCAGTCGCGGTAGTCCCCGATCCAGAGGGGCAGGTGCTCCCTCAGCAGGGGGCCATGGCCCACGGCGATCGTGGTGATCTCCGGCAGCCCGTCCATCCGCTTGAGGGCCTGCAGCACGCTGCGGGCATTGGGGGCCATCAGGCAGTCGTAGTAGAAGCGGAAGTCCGGAGCGATCGCGCCGGGGTCGACGTCGAAGAGATCCTCTGAGCAGTAGTGAAGGCCGAAGGCATCGCAGGTGTAGAGGATGCCGGTGCCGTGGTCGAAGGAAAAAATCGTGTCGGGCCAGTGCAGGTTGGGGGCGCTGAGGAAGCTGAAGCGGTGCCCGACCCCACTTTCCGGGTTGGTGCCGAGGTCGAGCTCCTCGCCGCTCTTCACCGCCCGGCTGCGGAAGGGGCGATGGACCTGGTCCTGCAGGAACTGGATCGCCACCTTGGAGCCGACGATTTCGATATCGGGATGGCGGTCGATCAGGTCGCCGATCAGGCCGGAGTGGTCCGGCTCGGTGTGGGACACGATCAGGTGGTCGATGGCCGTGGGATCGATCTGACCCTCCAGCAGAGGCAGCCAGGAGTCGCGGAACTTGGCGTGGCTGGTGTCGACCAGGGCCGTGCGCTCGCCACGGATCAGAAAGGCGTTGTAGGTGGTGCCGTTGCGGAGCCCGAACTCGATGTCGAAGCGGCTGCGATCCCAGTCGAGGGAGCGGATCGCCGTGGTGTCCGGGGCGATGGACGCGCACTGAAGGCTGAGGCGGGAGGGCTGAGCCCCGGCCCCGGGCGCCTGGGTGGACGGTGTGCTGGAGAGGGGGCTGACGCTGGTGCTGCTCATGGTGTCCATCTCCTTCCGCAGGCTCATGACTGTAGGGAGGGCGGGGTGGCTTTCGGTCTGCTAAACATGCGGCGTCGAACCTTGCGTGGGGGCGGACAATGGTCAGGCAACTTCAGATGGGAAATACATAGGTGGCAACTGGTGACTTGGAACGGTTCCGGGATGCTTTCCGCCGCCTGGAAAAGCGCCTGAAGGAAGCCTCCCGTTCAACTCGCTTTAAGCCACCATCCGACCTGGCCATTGCCCGCGTTCACCTTAAATCCACTCTTTCTTCAGATGGCCTGCTGGGCGAGGTTCTTGATCTCAGTCTGGACGGAATGAAGATCGCCATCGAGGCCGGCCAGGACATCGAGGTCGGCGAGCACTGCCATGTGGCGGTGGGTGATGGAGAGGGTGAAACCTATGCTCTGGCGGGCACCGTTCGCTGGATTGAAGACTCCAGTTACATCACAGTGTTCGGCCTTTCCCTCGATTCGGCCGACCGTATCGAGGAGTGATCGAGGGCCCCGGCCCAGGCGCCGGAACGTGTCGGCATGTCTGGACCGGGGCGAGGTGGAGGCTGTCAGTGGGGCTGTCAGTCCGCCAGCTTCACGCTGACGGTCGTGAGCGACTGGGCCTTGGGAGCGGTCACGGTGAGCAGCCCATCGCGGTAGTGGGCTTCCAGGGCATCCCTCTGGATCCCGCCGGGGAAGCGGAAACTGCGGCTCCAGGTGCCGTAGCGGAATTCGCTCAGCAGGGGGGCGCTGCGGCTGCCTTCCTCGTTGTCGGTTTTGCTGGCGGCACCGTTGACCTCGGCCGCCCCTGCGCCGCTGACCGACCGCTGGAGGCGGCGCTCCGCGGTGATCATCAAGGAGCGGTCGGTGGCCTTCACGTCGATGGAGGAGCGATCCACCCCGGGCAGTTCCAGGGCGATGGCATAGGCGCCGTCGGTCTCGTGAATCTCGGCGGCGGGAACCCGTTCGGCGGTCTGGAGCTGCTGCTCCAGCCGATCGAAGAGGTCGAAGGGGGAAGGATGGAGGTTTCGCATGGTGTGATGAGTCCGAAGGGGGGCCGGACTTGCCGTCTGACGACGGAGTTGTCCGGTCACGAGTTGTGAGGGTGGGGAATCACCCGCCTTGCCAATCTGCGCGGTTCAACTGATCGGTCCTGGGGGGAGAACCGACGGTTCAGGTTCGGCGCCCAAGCCAGGGTTCGGCCCCTTCGCCACCCGGGGGGGGAGAACCGGAACGGGTCTCCGCCAGCCACCACCAGCTGGCGAAGCTGGCGGCCTGCCCCCAGACCGGGCCATCGGGATCCCGCAGGGTCCAGAGGCGGGCGTTCTCGATGCGGAAGGGCCGGCCGGCACTGTCGATGCGGACACCTCCATAGCCCCGCAGGGCCTCGGATCGGCGTGCCTGCTCGAGGGCGACGGCCCGGCCGTGGCGCTCAGCCGGCGCTGCGGTGAGGCGGGAGGGCAGGCCCACCATCGCCCGCCAGCGACGGCGCCACAGCCGCAGGGCGGCCCGGTTGGCATAGATCAGCCGCGGATCGGCGCCGCCGTCATGGGCCAGCACCACCTCGGCGGCGACGAACAGTTCCTGGGCCGCCTGGAGGGGGGAGCGGCCGGTCTCGACGCCGGCCAGCAGCGGCCGGCCGAAGGCGAGGCGATGGGAGCGGAGGATCAGGCCCGCCGTGGCGATGGCCGCGTCGTTCAGCCAGCCAGCCCGCTCAGGTGAAGGGCGCCATTCAGGAGGAGTTTCCATGGCGACCTGCCCCTGTGGTCCCGGAGGAATGGCCATCCTGCCCAGGCCCGGCCCATCCCCGATCGGTGGGCTGCAGGCGATGGCCAACCACGGGCCGACTCGACCACGGGCCCACGGCGGCGGACCACCGAGGCGCTCCAGGCTCCGTCGACGAGGCATCCAGGCATGGCGCTCCCGCCGGTGCTGTTCCCTCAGCCTTCCTGGTCGGAGCCGGTGGCCATGGCCCGGGCCATGGCCTGCTGGCCCATCACGGCCCCGTGCGCCTTCAGCTGCTCCAGGAACAGGCGGTTGGCCTCCGGGAAGCGAGGCTCCTCGGCCAGGGGCAGGGGGCCCGCACCATCGAGGCCAGATTCCCCTTCCATCGCCGGTGTGATCACCACCAGGTCGGGATCGAGGGGGGCGTCGTAGCGCCACCAACGGGCCGGATCGCCGATGGCGGGATGGATCGGATGGGGGGCATGCTCCACCGGTGCCACCACCCCCGCCCGGCGCCGTTGGGCCAGATCCGCCAGCAGCTGGCTGCGGGTGCGACCCCGCAGCTGGAACAGCACGAAGGGATCCTCGCTGAACCGATCCCCCATCAGGTAGTACACCGCGCTGATGTGCTTGCAGGGATTGGCCTTGTCCGGGCAGCTGCACTCGCTGCGCACTTCTTGCAGCTTGAAGGGGAAGAGACGCTTGCCGCTGGCGGCGAAGGCCCGCTCGATGTCCGCCGGCATGATCCCCGCCAGCAGCTGGGCCGACCAGCGGGCCTTCTGGCTGAGGGCCTCCAGCACGTAGCCCCAGTCCTCGTCGTTGAGGACGTCGAGCCAGAGCTTCACCTTGTAGGGGTCGGGTTCGGTGCCCTGCACCCGGGCATGGACCCGCCGCCCCTCGAAGCGGATCGAAACCACATTCCCCTCGCGGGCGTAGCTCCAGGCACGCTCCAGGCGCTTCTTGAAGCGGTAGGAGTGGATCAGTTCCATCCACTGCTCCACCCACCAGGGCTGCTGGCCCAGGCCCTGCTGGCCCAGCTGGGTGGTGATGGCGCCGCTGGCGCCGGGGAAGGAGCTGGTCATGCTGCCGGCCTAGCGCCCTCCATCCTGACGCCTGCCCGCTTCCATGCCATGGTCTGGTGCCCCGGTTGTCCGGGCCACTGGCGTAGGTTGTCCCGACGCAGGGCATGGTGTCCTTGAATCGCAACACGTTGAATCACATCACGTTCAGCCCCGGCGACGGTTTCCACAGTCTTCTTCGCAACAGGGTTCACGCCCATTTCGATCACAACGGTCTGGACCGGCGTGATTCCGCCGCCATGGTGTTCAAATCCGCCGTGATCCTGGCCTGGTTCGTGATCACGTACTGGTTGCTGGTGTTCCAGGTGCGCAGCTGGTGGTGGGCGGTCCTCCTGTCGATCTCCCTCGGCCTGGCCATCGCCGCCATCGGCTTCAATATTCAGCACGATGGCGGCCATGGCGCCTACTCCCGCCATCGCTGGATCAACCGGGCTGCTGCCATGACCCTCGATCTGCTGGGCGGAAGTTCCCTGATCTGGGCCCACAAGCACAACGGCCTGCATCACACCTTCACCAATATCTCCGGCCATGACGATGACATCAACCTCGGGGTGATCGGTCGGCTCTCTCCCGACCAGCCCCATCGCTGGTGGCATCGCTGGCAGCATCTCTATCTCTGGCCCCTCTACGGGATGCTTCCCATCAAGTGGCAGTTCTTCGATGATTTCGCCGATCTCGCCGCCCGGGGCCGTGGCGACCGCTCCCTGCCCCGCCTCAAGGCGGCCGACTGGCTGGTGTTGCTGGCCGGCAAGCTGTTCTTCTTCACCTTTGCCTTCCTGGTGCCCCTGCAGGGCCATCCCTTCGCTGCGGTGATCGCCTGCTATCTGCTCGTGGCGATGGTGCAGGGCATCGTGCTGAGCGTGGTGTTCCAGCTGGCCCACTGCGTGGATGCAGCGGATTTTCCCGGTTTCGATCCCTCGGGAGCGGGCTGGGGTCCCTGGGCCGATCACCAGCTGGCCACCACGGTCGATTTCAGCCGTTCCAACGGCCTGCTGAGCTGGCTGCTGGGAGGACTGAACTTCCAGGTGGAACATCACCTGTTCCCTCGCATCTGCCACGTCCACTATCCCCAGATCTCCCGCATCGTTGAGCAGACCTGCCGTGACTGCGGCGTTCCCTTCCGCACCCACCGCAGCTTCCTCTCGGGTGTGGCCTCCCACTATCGCTGGCTGCGGCGCATGGGCCGGGAGCCAGCGATTGTGGAATCCTCGTTCGGGGCCGTTCCGGTGCAAGGGATCGAGCAGCGGGCGTTGCAGCAACCCTCACGGGTTCCCCTGGCCCGCTCCTAACCGCCGTCCTCCAGGGCCACCAGGTCGCGCAGCTGGCCCACGTCGAGGCCGCCGAGCCATTCCTCGCCGCTGCCGATGATGTCGGCGGCCAGGCGGGACTTCTCCTCGATCATGCGGTCGATCTTCTCCTCCACCGAACCGCTGGTGATGAACTTGTGCACCAGCACCCGGTTGGTCTGGCCGATCCGGTAGGCCCTGTCGGTGGCCTGGTTCTCCACGGCCGGGTTCCACCAGCGGTCGATGTGGAACACGTGGCTGGCCCGGGTGAGGTTGAGGCCGACCCCGCCGGCCTTGAGGGAGAGCAGGAATAGCTGGGGGCCGCGGGGATCCTCCTGGAAGCGGTCCACCATCGCCTGGCGGTCTGTCTTGCTGCTGCCCCCGTGCAGGAAGGGCACGTCCTGGCGCCAGCGCTTCTCCAGGTAGCCCTTGAGCAGGTGGCCCCATTCGGCGAACTGGGTGAACAGCAGGGCCCGATCGCCCGCTTCGATCACCTCCTCGAGAATCTCCTCCAGCCGCAGCAGCTTGGCGCTGCGGCTCGCGAAGCCGTTCTCGGCCCGCTCCTCCTTGAGGGCCAGGGCCGGGTGGTTGCAGATCTGCTTGAGCCGGGTGAGCAGGGCGAGCACCTGGCCGTGGCGCTGGCCGAGGGGGGCCCGGGCGATGGCATCGAGGCTGTCGTCGACCGTCTTGCGGTAGAGCTTCGTCTGCTCGCTCGAGAGGCCCACCCATTCGCGCAGTTCCACCTTCTCCGGCAGGTCGGAGATGATCGAACGGTCGGTCTTGAGTCGCCGCAGGATGAATGGCCCCACCCGGGCCTTGAGGTCCCGCAGGGAGCTCATGTCGCCGTAGCGCTCGATCGGCAGTCGGTAGCGCTGACGGAAGAAGCCCTCCTCCCCCAGCACCCGGGGGTTGAGGAAGTCCATCAGGGCCCACAGTTCGCTGACCCGGTTCTCCACGGGGGTGCCGGTGAGGGCGATGCGGAAGCGGCCCTGCTTGCCGGGACGGGCCAGGTCGCGGGCCGCCTGGCTCTGTTTGGCCGAGGGGTTCTTGATCGCCTGGGCCTCATCGATCACCATCCCCTGCCAGTCGATGCTCTCCAGCAGTTCGCTGTCGCGCTGCAGCAGGCCGTAGCTGGTGAGAACGAGGTCGACCCCCTCCAGGGCCTTGGCCAGCCGCTCAGGCGTGGAGGGGCGGCGGGGTCCGTAGTGCTCCCGCACCTCCAGATCGGGGGTGAACGCCGCGGCCTCCCGCTTCCAGTTGGTGAGCACGGAGGTGGGCGCCACCAGCAGCACCGGCCGCTTCAGCTCCTGCTCCACCTTGAGGTGCTGCAGGAAGGCCAGCAGCTGGATCGTCTTGCCCAGGCCCATGTCGTCCGCCAGGCAGGCGCCCTGGTCGAAGCGGTGCAGAAAGGCCAGCCAGCCCAGACCCCGTTCCTGATAGGGCCGCAGCTGGCCGGCGAAGCCCTCGGGTGCCGGCAGGGGGTCGGGGGCCTTCTGCTGGTGGTACTGCTCCAGCACCGCTTGCAGCCGGGGCTGGGCGGTGAACCGGTGCACCGGCAGCCGCATCAGGGTGTCGCCGTCGCTGGCGGTCAGGCGCAGGGCGTCATCGAGGCTGAGGTTGGGGTCGGCCGCGCAGAAGCGCTCGGCATTCCTGAGGTCGCTGGGACGCAGCTCGATCCAGGCGCCCTTGTGCCGCACCAGGGGGCTGCGCTTGGCCGAGAGCCGCTCCAGGTCCTTCAGGGTCAGGGTGACGCCGCCGATCATCAGCTCCCAGCTCCAGTCGAGGCTCTCCCCCAGGGAGAAGCCGCGGGAGCGCTCCGGCAGCTCGGCCTCGATCGACAGGCCCAGTCGGCTGGCCAGGCCGCCGCTGAGGCTGGGGGGCAGCACCACCCCCACGCCCACATCGCGCAGCTGGGCAGCGGCGGTGCGCACCAGCACGAAGGCCTCGGCCGGGGTGAGCTGCATCGTTTCCGGCGCCGCCGCATCCAGGCCCCGTTCGATCGGCTCGAACACCTGCAGGGCCCGGCCCATGCCCTCCAGCAGCAGCTGGCCCGGTTCGGCCACTTCCACCTCCCCGAGCTGGAGCATGCCGTCACCGGCATTCCACACGGTGCGCGCCGGCACTCTCAGGCTGGGATCCGCCTCCGCCTGCAGGGAGAAGCGCAGCTCCCAGAGCTCCTCGCCCTCCTCCGGGGTGAACAGTTCCAGACAGGCCCGGGCCGGGGCGACGCGGCCGGCCACGGCTTCGCGCCAGTGCTGGGTGGCCACGGCCAGCCGCTCCCGCTCCTCCTCGTCGAGCTCCAGCCGCCCCTGGCCCGGGCCGAGGGCTTTCTGCCAGGCGCCCAGCAGGGGATCGAGGCCATCGGCCTGGGGTTTGAATCCGGAACGCAGCTGGCCGTCGAGCAGGGCCTCCAGCAGGCTCGCCACCCGCAGCCGGCCGCTGCCGGGACGGCGGCAGGCCAGGGCCCCCTCCCCCGAGGCCCCGGCGGCCATGGCGCAGGTGGCCACCTGGGGCAGCCGGATCGCCAGCTCCTCAAGGCGTTGCCGGTCCCCTTCCCGGTTGAGCAGGGGTAGCCAGCGGGCCCGATCCTCCTCCACCTGGGGCAGCCAGCGGCCCCGGGCGATCAGGCTCAGGGCCCAGCGTTCCAGGTGACTCCACCAGCGCAGGTCGTCTGCCAGACCCGGATCGTCTCCGGAGAGGGGCAGGCCGGAGAGCCATTCAGCCGCCCCGGCCGGATCGAGGGCCAGCCCCTCCACCCGCCAGGGCCACCACTGCACGTCTTTCGGAATCGGTTCGCCGGCCTGGAGCGGCAGGCCGCTCCAGGCCGCCAGGCCCTCGCTGGCCGCCTTGCGACGGCCCCTGGCCCCCTGGCTGCGGCTGGGCAGGGTGAGCTGGGCCTCCGCCGGCCGGAAGGCTTCCGACCAGAGGCCATGGTCATCCAGCCAGGCGCCGAGATCGTCGACGTTCAGCGCCAGGGGGTGGTCGGGGACGGTGCGCAGCGGTGCCACCGGCGTGGCGACCCTCCAGGTGTCGGCCCACAGCAGCAGCCGCCCACCGGGCCCTTCGGGCGGGAACAGCCAGGTGGCGTGCAGGAGGCTCATGGCCGCAGGGCAGGCAGCAGGCGTTGGGCCCCCTGCAGCAGCAGGGCACTGCCGATCAGGGGAAGCCAGAGCGGCAGCCAGCCGCGGATCAGTTCGATCATCGCTGCTGCGGGCAGTGCCAGCGAAGGAAGGGCCAGCGGGGCCCCCAGGCTGCGGATGCCGCACACCGCACCCACCAGCCCGGCGGCCAGGTGGCTGTCGTCGGGATCGACCCGCTGCAGGTGAAAGGCCAGCAGTCCGTAGAAGAAGCCGCAACCGGCCGACCGGAGGCCGCCGTCCAGTCCCGTGGCCAGGCCCATCAGCCCCGCGGCCACGGCGGCCAGCACAGCCCAGCAGACGGACTGCAGGCGCAGCCGGGCACGGGAATCGTCGGACGCCTGGATCAACGGCAAGGTCAGGGCCATGGCGATGGCCCGATCATGCCTGGCCATGGGCGGTCCTACCTTATCGAGAGGGAGATGGCCAGGCCAGGTGCCGATTGGCGCGGTCCGCCACGGGCCAGCCTCCTCTCCAGGGAATCCGGTCTCCCTGTCCCGGCCCACACCCAACCTTGACCGCCGCCCTTCCGCCACCACACGGCTCCGACACCCTCCAGGCGCGCAGAGCGTTGCCGGAGATGCTCCAGATCGCCACGGCCATCAGCGGTGCGGCCGGTCTCCCTGACCTGCTGCGCCAGATCCTCTCCAGCGCCAGGGACCTCACCCTCAGCGACGCCGGCAGCATCTATCTGGTGGAGGAGCAGAAGGAGGAGAAGCGGCTGTGGTTCTCGGCTTTCCAGAACAGCACCCTGGCGACCCGGGGGGCGGGCATCGACCCCGAGCTGCTGGACGTGCGCTTCCCGATCACCCCCGAGCGGCTGGTGGGCTGGAGTGCGCTCCACGGGGAGGTCATCAACCTGAGCGATGTCTACGCGATCCCCCCCGACCTCCCCTACCGCTTCGATGCGGAGATGGATCGGCGCATGGGCTACCGGGCGGTGTCGATGCTGGTGGTGCCGCTGCGGACCTTCACCGGTGATGTGGTGGGGGTGATGCAGCTGATCAACAGGAAGCGGGAGGCGTCATCGCTGCTCACCCCCGAGACGGCGGCGTCCCTGGTGCGCCCTTTTGATGCCGCTGACGAGCAGCTGATCGAGGCCCTGGCCTCACTGGCGGCAGTCAGTGTGGAGCGCACCAAGGCCCTGGAGGGCCAGCAGCGCCAGATCGATTCGATGATCGGCCTGCTGGCGGGGGCGATCGATGCCCGCAGCCCCCACACGGGCCGCCACTGCTCGCGGGTGCCGGAGCTGGCCCTTTTGCTGGCGGCGGCGGCGGAAGCCGCCGAGGAGGGCCCCCTGGCCGCCTTCCGCTTCACCGGTGAGGCCCAGCGCCGGGAGTTCCGCACGGCGGCCTGGCTGCACGACTGCGGCAAGATCGTGACCCCCGAGGCGGTGGTGGACAAGGCCACCAAGCTGGACGCCCCGGTCAACCGCATCCACGAGATCCGCACCCGCTTCGAGGTGCTGCTGAGGGATGGCCGCATCGCCATGCTGGAGGGCCTGCTGGCGGGCGGCGATCCCGGAAGCCTGCGGCGGCGCTACGAGGAGCTGGCCCAGGACCTGCAGCGCGATTTCGCCTGTGTGGCCCGTTGCAACCTGGGATCCGAAGCCACCGCGCCGGAGGATCTGGAGCATCTGCAACGGCTGGCGGCGCGCCCCTGGTGGCGCCATTTCGATGATCGCCTCGGCCTCGGCTGGGAGGAGCAGGCTCGACGCTCCGGTCCACCGCCCGCCCTGCCGGCCCCCGAGACGCTGCTCAGCGACGCCCCCCACCACCGCATCCCCAGGCCCGCCGATGAGGTGCCCGATGCCAGCTGGGGCTTCAATCTGGAGGTGCCGGAGCTGCTCTACAACCGGGGTGAGCTCCACAACCTCTCGGTTGGGAAGGGCACCCTCACCCGCGAGGAGATCTACAAGATCCGCGAGCACATGGTCCACACGATCGTGATGCTCGAGAGCATGGCCTTGCCGCCGTCCATGGCCCGGGTGGCCGAGATCGCCGGCGGCCATCACGAAACCCTCGACGGCCGGGGCTACCCCCGGGGGCTGACGGCGGAGCAGCTGTCGATCCCGGCGCGGATCATGGCCATCGCCGACATCTTCGAGGCCCTCACCGCCGCCGACCGTCCCTACAAGCAGGGGATGCCCCTGTCCCAGTCCCTGGCGATCCTGGCGGACCTGCGGGATCGGGGGCGCATCGATGCGGATCTGTTCGAGGTGTTCGTGCGCTCCGGGGTGTACCTCAGCTTCGCGGAGCGATTCCTGGCCCCCGGGCAGATCGACGCGGTGGATCGGGACGGCCTGCTGGTGCCAAGGCCGTAGCAGGGCTGGGGCAGGAACCCACGAAAGCCTGTTCAGTGGCATGGTGGAACGCGACGCCATGAAAGACAGCTACTTCTGGTAACTGTCGTTACTTAATGCCAGACCTTTCCCGACCAGGTCCCCTGCTTGCTTCTCCGCCGCCCGATCTGCCGATGCAGGGGCCCGATCGCCACCCCAATGTGATCCAGGAGCTGCTCGGGGAGCTCTACGACACGTTTTCAGACGTCAGGGACGGTCGGGTGGCGGACTACATCCCTGAGCTGGCAAAGGCATGCCCTGATGATTTCGGCATCGTCATCGCCACCTCGGGAGGGCGGATCTACGAGATCGGCGACACGCGCAAGGAATTCACCATCCAATCGATCTCGAAGCCATTCATCTATGCGTTGGCGCTGAAGATGCTCTCGCTGGATTTCATGGCCAGCAAGATCGATGTGGAGCCTTCCGGGGAGGCCTTCAATGCCATCAGTCTGGATTCGGAGTCGGGAAAGCCGCGCAACCCGATGATCAACGCGGGCGCCATCGCCGCTTCCGCTCAGATCTGCGATGCCAATCCGGCGGGTGCCGTTGATCTGCTGCTCGATTATTTCGAGGAGCTGGCCGGCCGGAGGCTGACCGTCAATGAGGCCGTCTACCGGTCGGAAAAGGAGACGGGCCACCGCAACCGGGCCATCGGCCACCTGCTGCGCAACTTCAACATCATCGAGTCCGACCCTGAGCCGGCCCTCGATCTCTATTTCCAGCAGTGCGCCATCTCCGTCACCTGCCACGACCTGGCCGTGATGGCCGCCACCCTGGCCTGTCAGGGGCGCAATCCCTTCACCGGCGGCCAGCCCCTCTCCCATGACATCACGGTCCGGGTGCTGGCCCTGATGGGAACCTGCGGGATGTATGACTTCGCCGGCCAGTGGCTCCACGATGTGGGCATCCCGGCCAAGAGCGGTGTCGCCGGCGGGGTGATGGCGGTGATTCCCGGGCGGCTCGGCATCGCCACCTATTCCCCACCCCTCGACAACTTCGGCAACAGCGTGCGTGGGGTGGCCGTCTGTCGCCAGCTCTCGGCGGGGGTGGGCCTGAGCCTGTTCAACCAGTACTTCCAGACCGATGCCACGATCCGCCGCTCCTACCAGGGTTCCCAACGCAAATCCCGCCGCTGGCGCAGCGAGCGGGAGCTGCGGATCCTCGCCCCCCACCGTGACGAAGTGCGCATCATCCACGCCCAGGGGGTGCTCGATTTCGGGGGTATCGAACAACTGGCCGCCGAACTGGTGCGGCTCAGCAACGACGTACGCATCCTCATCCTGGATCTGGCCCATGTGACCGAGTGCCCGCTGGAATCCTCGGGGCTGCTGGATCGCCAGCTGTGTGCGATGGAGGACGAGGGAGTTGAGATCATTCTCTCGCGGGCGGGACGGCTGCCCCTGGTCTCCATGCCCGACTGGAAGATCACCGATCGGGTTGATGCCTACGACCACCTGGACTCCGCCCTGGAGGCGGCCGAGGATCTGCTGCTGGCCTGGTATGACGCGGCTGGCGAAGGAACCGATGGCAGCGGCCCTGGGACACTCGAGGATCAGGGGCTGCTCCAGCCGCTCGCGGCAGAGCATCGGCGGATCCTGGCCGAGAGGATGTCCCTGCGGTCCTTCGCGGCCGGGGATTTCGTGCTTCGCCGGGGCGATCCCGGTGACGAACTGTTCCTGGTGCGCTCCGGTGCCTTCGACATCGCCCTCGATGTCAAGACCGGGGATGGACTCTGCCATTCCACCCGGCTTGCCACCTTCGGCCCCGGGCTCTGTTTCGGCGAGATCGGCTTCGTGGCCCAGACCCCCCGCACCGCCGACATCATCGCCACCCAGCCGGGGGAGTGCTGGGTGCTGCACCGCCAGGGGTTCGAAGACCTCAGCCAGAGCCACCCCGAGGTGGTGATCGCCCTGCTCACGGCGCTCACCTGCGACATCGGCGCCAAGCTCAGCCAGACCAGCGTCCAGCTCACCCTGATGGAGCACTACTGAGAGCTCCTAGGCTGGGCGGCGGTTCTGGGTGGATCGATGGGCCTGATCGGGTCGCAGGCTCCACGGGGCGGAAGGGGTGCCGGCCCATGGATCGCCGGGGCCATCCTCGCCGCTCTGCTGCTGCTCCTGGTCGTCTCTCCCTTCCCCAGGGGCCTGGCCAGTGAATCCGCCCCCGCCACCTCCCCCGCCACTGCCACTGCCCCAGCCCCAGCCCCCACCGCGCGGGCGGGGGCGCCGGTGGTTCTGGCCGGCAGGAACCTGTTCTCCATCCAGGCCGACATCGGTTCCTTCTCCCCGGAGTTCCGGGCCCGGGTGGTGAGCGAGCGCATCGACCAGCTGGCCCGGGAGCGGGACGTGCCCCTGGATCAGCTCAACATCGTCGTCAACGAAGCCGCCGACACCGTCGACATCCGCTCAGGCCGCAGGGTGCTGCTCACGGTGGCGGCCGTGGACGCGGTGGCGGCGGGCAAGAGCCAGCAGGCCCTTGCCCTGGCCCATGTCAAGACCATCCGGGAGGCCGTGGGGGAGTACCGGGACGCCCACCGCCTTTCCAGCATCCTGCGCGGGCTGCTGTACTCCTTCATCGCCACGGGGGTGCTGATCGCCCTGATGGTGGCGGTGCTGCGCTCGGCTCCGAAGCTCACCCGCCGGCTGGTGCGCTGGCGCGGTACGCGGATCCGCGCCCTGACGATCCTGGGCACGGAGGTGCTGTCCGCCGGCCGGGTGGTCGACCTGCTGACGGAGATCATCCGGGTGGTTCGGTTGACGATCCTGGTGATTCTGTGTCTGGTCTATATCAACTTCGTCCTCAGCTTTTTCCCCTGGACCCTGGGCTTCAGTCGAATTCTGGTCAGGTACATCCAGACGGCGGCGGCAACGCTTGGATCTTCGTTGCTCTCCTATCTGCCGAATTTGTTCTTTCTGGCCATCATCACGCTGGTCACCAGTTATATCCTCAAGATTTTTAAGTTCATCTCGTCGGAGATCGCGAACGGCACCATTGTCTTCGCCGGCTTCCATGCCGATTGGGCACGGCCCACCTACAAGCTGGTGCAGTTCCTGGTGTTCGCCTTCGCCGCCACCATCGCCTTCCCCTATCTGCCGGGAGCCGGCACACCCGCCTTCCAGGGGATTTCCATCTTTCTGGGTGTGCTGGTATCCCTGGGCTCCTCCTCGGCGATTTCAAACATCGTGGCCGGGGTGATCCTGGTCTACACCCGTTCGTTTCAGCCCGGGGATCGGGTCCAGATCTCTGACACGGTGGGCGATGTGGTGGGCCGAAACCTGTTCGTCACGCGCCTGCGCAGCATCAAGAACGTGGTCATCTCCATCCCCAATGCCGCCGTGCTTGGAAGCCATGTGATCAACTACAGCTCCGCCGCCAATGACCCGGAAACACCGCCCCTGATTCTCTACACCACCGTCACCATCGGCTATGACGTCCCCTGGCGTCAGGTGCATGAGGTTCTGATCCAGGCGGCCCTGGCTGTGCCGGATATCCTGCGGGACCCGAGGCCATTCATTCTGCAGACCAGTCTTGACGACTTCTTTGTCAGTTATCAGCTGAATGCCTATACCGATCGGCCCGGAGTCATGGCCAGCATCTATTCAGATATTCATCAGAACATCCAGGATTTCTGCGCCAGAGCCGACATCGAAATCCTCTCCCCCCACTACCGTGCCATGCGCAATGGCAATCCCAGCACCATCCCGGCTGAGGTCCCCCCGCCCTGAAAGGGCGCTGGGTCATCATGCCCCTGAAGGACCACCGCTCCCTTCCGTCTGATGGCCGCTGTCGTGACCACCCCCTCCCCCGGCCCGTCTCCGCGCAGCGGGGCAGAAATTCGCAGCGCCTTCCTGGGGTTCTACGAGCAGCGCGGCCACCGGCCGATGGCCAGCGCCTCCCTGGTGCCCGACGATCCCACGGTGCTGCTCACCATCGCCGGCATGCTGCCCTTCAAGCCGGTGTTCCTCGGCCAGGCGGAGCCGCCGGCGCCGCGGGCCACCAGCAGCCAGAAGTGCATCCGCACCAACGACATCGAGAACGTGGGCCGCACGGCGCGGCACCACACCTACTTCGAGATGCTGGGGAACTTCTCCTTCGGCGACTACTTCAAGGAGCAGGCGATCCGCTGGGCCTGGGAGCTCACCACCGGGATTTTCGGGCTGGATCCGGACCGCCTGGTGGTCAGCGTCTTCCGGGAGGACGACGAGGCGGCGGCCATCTGGCGTGATGGTGTGGGCGTGAACCCGCAGCGGATCATCCGCCTGGATGAGGCCGACAACTTCTGGGCCTCCGGCCCCACCGGCCCCTGTGGCCCCTGTTCGGAGCTCTATTACGACTTCCATCCCGAGCGGGGGGATGACGGCATCGATCTGGAGGACGACAGCCGCTTCATCGAGTTCTACAACCTGGTGTTCATGCAGTACAACCGCGATGGGGACGGCACGCTCACGCCCCTGACCCGGCGCAGCATCGACACCGGCATGGGCCTGGAGCGCATGGCCCAGATCCTCCAGGGGGTGCCGAACAACTACGAAACCGATCTCATCTACCCCCTGATCGAAACGGCCGCTGCCCTGGCGGGCGTCGATTACCACGCCCTTGACGGCCGGGGCCAGACCTCCCTCAAGGTGATCGGTGACCACAGCAGGGCCATCACCCAGCTGATCGGTGACGGGGTCAGCGCCTCCAACCTGGGCCGCGGCTACGTGCTGCGTCGCCTGCTGCGGCGGGTGGTGCGCCACGGCCGGCTGCTGGGCATCGATCGCCCCTTCCTGGCGGCAATGGGCGAGGCGGCGATTGCCCTGATGGCGCCGACCTACCCCCAGCTGCTGGAGCGGCGGGAGCTGATCCTGGCCGAGCTGGTGAGGGAGGAGGCCCGCTTCCTGGAAACCCTGGAGCGGGGCGAGAAGCTGCTGGCCGAGGTGCTCGCCACCCGGCCCGCGTGCATCAGCGGCGAGGCCGCCTTCGAGCTCTACGACACCTACGGCTTCCCCCTGGAGCTCACCGAGGAGATTGCCGAAGAGCACGGGCTGCGGGTGGATGCCGAGGGCTTCGAGGCGGCCATGGAACGGCAGCGGCAGCGGGCCAAGGCGGCGGCCGTGAGCATCGACCTCACCCTGCAGGGGGCGATCGACCGGCTGGCGGCCGAACTGGAACCGACCCGCTTCCGGGGCTACGAGGCCCTCGACCAGACCGCCTGCGTGCTTGCCCTGGTGGTGAACGGCGAACCGGCCACTGCCGCCTCGGCCGGTGACACCGTTCAGATCGTGCTCGACAGCACGCCCTTCTACGGGGAATCGGGCGGCCAGGTAGGGGACCGTGGCGTTCTCCTGGCCGGGGGCGAAGCGGACGGCGTGGCCGGCGGGGTGATCGTGCGGATCGATGCGGTGAGCCGCAACCGCAGCGTGTTCGTGCACGGCGGCCGCATCGAGCGCGGCAGTCTGCGGGTGGGCGAAGTGGTGCAGGCCCGGGTGGATCGCACCTGCCGCCGCCGCGCCCAGGCCCACCACACCGCCACCCACCTGCTGCAGGCCGCCCTCAAGCAGGTGGTCGATGAAGGGGTCTCCCAGGCGGGATCCCTGGTGGATTTCGACCGGCTGCGGTTCGACTTCCACTGCCCACGGGCCCTGAGCACGGACGAGCTGGAGCGGATCGAGGACCTGGTCAACGGCTGGATCGCTGAGGCCCACCCCCTGGAGGTGCGCGAGATGGAACTGGAGCGGGCCCGGGCCGCCGGGGCCGTGGCGATGTTCGGCGAGAAGTACGCCGATGTGGTGCGGGTGGTGGATGTGCCCAATGTCTCGATGGAGCTGTGCGGCGGCACCCACGTGGCCAACACCGCCGAGATCGGACTGTTCCGCATCGTCACCGAGACGGGGGTGGCGGCGGGGATCCGCCGCATCGAGGCGGTGGCGGGTCCGGCCCTGCTGCCCTATCTGAGGGAGCGGGACCGGGTGGTGCGTGAGCTGGCGGATCGCTTCAAGGCCCAGCCGGGGGAGATCGTCGATCGCGTCGCTGCCCTGGCCGACGAACTCAAGGCCAGCGCCAAGGCCCTGACGGCGGCGCGGGGCGCGCTGGCGGCGGCCAAGGCCAGCGCCCTGGCGGAGCGAGCCGAGGCGGTCGGCTCCCATCGGCTGCTGGTGCAGCGGCTGGATGGGGTGGAGGGTGCAGGGCTGCAGGAGGCAGCGCAGCAACTGCAGCAGCAGCTCGGCGACGGGGCGGCGGTGGTGCTCGGTGGACTGCCGGATCCGGAGGACCTGGGCAAGGTGGTGCTGGTGGCGGCCTTCGGGCCTGCGGTGGTGGCCGCCGGCGCCAAGGCCGGCGCCTTCATCGGCGGCATCGCCCGGCTCTGCGGCGGCGGCGGCGGTGGCCGGCCCCAGCTGGCCCAGGCCGGCGGGCGCAACGGGCGTGCCCTCGACGATGCCCTGGTGGAGGCGCGTCGGCTGCTGGAGCAGGAGCTCAGAACCGGTAGTTGAGCCTGGTGTAGAGCCCCTGGCTCAGCAGCCAGTCGTTCCAGGGGCCCAGATTGTCGTTGGTGAAGAAGGGCTTCACCCAGCCCAGCTCCAGGGCCCAGTTGTTGCCGGCCAGCCAGCGCACCAGCACCCCGCCGGCGCCCACGGTGTCCCTGAAGCTGCCGCCCGGGAAGCTGCTGCGGATGCCGCCGGCTCCCAGGAAAGGGACAAGCTGCAGGGCGTTGCGCTTGTCGTTCCAGAACGTCCAGACCGTTTCGCCGCTGGCCAGCCAGCCGCTGTCGCCGCTGACCAGCTGGCCGGGCAGGCCGCGCAGCCCCACATCGGAGCCCAGGGTGAACTGCATCGAGGAGGTGAGCGGCGCCAGGGCCACCTGGCCGGCGGTGCGCAGGTTGACCTGCCAGCGGGGCGCGGCGTTCCAGGAGGCCGACAGCAGGCCGCCCAGGGCGGTGGCCCGGCCTGGAGCGATGCCGGCCAGGGCCAGCTCCTGACGCTGCACGGCAGGGGTGGCGGCGGCAACCCCCTGCAGCACGAAGAGACCGCCACTCCAGCCACCGGAGCGGGACAGCCCACTGCCGCTCGCCCCCAGCCGCAGGTAGCCGTTGCTGGGGCGACTCACGCTGTCCGGCACCGTTCCGGGCAGGGCGGCGCCCTGGAAATAGGTGTTGCTGCGGCTGGCGCTGTACCCGGCGAAGAGGCTCCAGCGCTGACTGAGGGATTCACCCACCAGCCACTCCAGCTGGACCACCCCCTGGTACTGGCTCGTGGCGAAGCCGTCGGCCGGCGCCGGCAGCTCGACCAGATTGCGGCGGCTGTAGCCGAAACCGGTGGTGAGGCTGAGTTGATCGCTGAAGGGCAGGGTGTAGCTGAAGGAGGTGATGGCCGCCCCCAGCTCGCTGGAGCCGGTGGCGTCGAGTTCGCCGTAGAGCAGCAGCGTGTCGCCCCGGCGCAGCAGGCCGGGCTTCAGCAGGGTGGCCACGCCGCGGAACTGGCCCGAACCGCTGTTGCCGTCATTGCGGAGGGAGAGGTCACCCTGCCAGGGCTGGTGGCCTGGTTCCACGGCCACCCGCAACACCCCCTCGGCGGGATCGCTGCCCAGGCGGGTGAGGGTGCCCCGCACGCTCTCGATGCCCGGCTGCCGTTTCAGCAGTTGCAACTGCCCCTCCACCGCCGAGAGCCGCAGAATCCGGCCCCGCAGGGGCCCCAGCAGGCGCTCCACCCGGCGGTTGAGCCAGGGATCGCTGCCGGACGCCTGGATGCCGACCACCCGCCCTTCCACCACCTCCAGATACCCAGGCGCCGGTTCGTCGACCACGTACACCCGGCTGCTCACGTAACCGTCGAACACCAGCTGGGTGCTGAGGGCGACGGCGCAGGCCTTCAGCCGTTCAGCGGGATCGGCGATGGTGCTGCAGGCGGCAAGAAAGCGCCGCAGCTGGGCGGCGTTGTAGAGCGTCAGTCCGCGCACCTCAGGCATGGCTCCGGCTGAAGGTGCCAGGGGAGCGGCGGGTGTGGCAGGGGGGGCGCTTTCGATCGGAGGGGTGGTGGGCTCCAGGGGGCCGCTGTCGAGGCTCGGAGCCGGGGCCGTCTCCGTGGGGAGCGGTCGTTCCCGCAACGGCACCGGGGCCGGCAGCCGCACCGGGCCGTTCTGCAGGGGGGGGGCCACCAACTGGGCTAGCAGGACGAGCATGGTGGGTGGCCTGCTTTCCCTGAGGAAAGGACTGGTAGGGTATGAGAGTTAAGGCGAAATTTAAAGGATTCCCCATGGGGAATTCACAGCGTTTCTTCGCGTAACGCTTAGGTCCACACCCGCCAGACCATACCCCTGCGACGACGTCCATGGTCGGCAAATCTGGTCTCGGTCGTTACCAATTTTTCCTGCAACAGCTGCGCCCTGGTCCCTGGGCCATGCTGGTGGCTCTTTCTGCTGCGCTGGCCGGAGGGTCGGCCCCTGCCAGAGCCGGTGAGATCACGGCCACCTCCGGGGCAAAGGGCCTGGGCAGTCAGGTCAACGGGGTCCCTGGCGGCAGCTGCCTCAGCGGGCGCTGCGCCATTCAGGGAGGGACCGGCGCCGGCGCCAACCTCTTCCACCGTTTCTCGGCCTTCGACACCCGCGGCGGCATCACCGGTGTGAATCTCGACGTGGGCCGATACCGCAACGTGATCCTGGGCGTCACCCATTCCCAGGGCAGCTTCATCGACCGATCCATCGCCCTCAGCGCGCCGGCGAATCTTGTCTGGTTGTCCCCGGGCGGCATTCGGCTGGAGGGCGGGGGTGGCTTCACCAATGCCCGCCATCTCACCTTGAGCACGGCCACAGGCCTGCGGATCGGAGACGGCGTTTTCGATGTGTTCGGCACCGGTGCTGCCGCCGCCAGGGGTCTGACGGGTTCCCCCGACCTGAGCCGCTCCGGGCTGCGCACCGATCCGCTCACCCTGGGGCAGCTGGGACTGAGCGCCCAGGGGGACCTGTCCCTCGACGGCGGTCTGCTCACGGTCGACAGTGGTCTGCTGATCGATGCCCAGGGCGGTCACCTCCTCCTTGGCGGCTCGCGGCTCACGGCTCCCGGGGGCGAGGTCGACCTGCACGGTCAGCAGGTGATGCTGACCGACAGCACGGTGGATGTCTCCTCCCCCGGCGGGGCCGGAGGGGCCATCACGGTGGCTGGTGGCAAGGTGACGCTGGCAGCGACCCGGCTGCTCGCCTCAGGCGGCGGCGGCGGCGGCAGTGTGCGTGTCGGCGGAGGCCTGCGGGGAGCCGATCCGGCGACTCTGAATGCTCTCGAGACCACGGTGGATGAGGCCTCCAGTCTGCGCGCCGATGCGACGGTGAAGGGGCATGGCGGGCAGGTGGTGGTGTACGCCAGCGGACACGCCAGGGTCAATGGGGATCTGGGCGCCCGCGGTGGACCTGCCGGCGGCGACGGCGGTCTGGTGGAAACCTCGGCCGCGGTGCTTGAGCTGACCTCCACGCCCGATCTGGCGGCGGTGGCCGGCCGGGGGGGCACCTGGCTGATCGATCCGATCAACATCGAGATCTTCGATCCCAGCCTTCCGCCGGCCTCGATGGGGAGCGACTCGATCTCCAGGCTGAACATCAACAACCTCAACGCCTGTCTCAACTCGGGTTGTCAGCTGCAGCTGGACACCAATCAGGCGGGTCCACAGGCAGGCAATATCTACGTGAACGCCGGCTTCAACAAGGTCTCCGGGACGACTTCGGAGATCCAGTTGCGCGCCGATCGGAACATCTTCATCAACGTGCCGGGCAGCGCTGCCCTGGCCTTTTCGAACACCTCCACCGCCGGCGGTCTCAGCGTTTCCCTTCGCCATGGGCAATTCAGCTCGGGTCTCCAGGGCCCCGGTGCCGCCTACTGGCAGAACGGTGACATTGCCCTGGGCAGCGGCAATTTCAACATCACCCAGGGGGCGGCCAACGCTCCTGGCGCTCTTGTCCTGGCCGGAGACGGCAACCCCCTCACCCTGCGCTCTGGAAGCTTGCGGACAGGTTCGCTGCGCTGGGAGCCGGGCTTTGCTTCGGGCCTCCAGATCGGGGCCGGCGGCAGCGATGCCACTCTTCTGGTTGGGGTCCTTTCCACCAGCCAGGCGTCAACGATCCGGCTCCAGGGATCAGGCGCATCCAGCCTCAACATCGCGTCCTCCACCTTTCTCAATAGAGGTCTGATCGGTGGCAGCGGGATCATCACCGTCGGCAACGGGGCAGGACGCTTCAGCAACGGGAGCGGGGTGGCGCCGGCCGGCTCCGTGATCCTTTCCCCGGAGGGCGACCTTCAGATCCGTGCCGGACAGATGCTCTTCGGCGACGACAGCCAACTGCGGCTGGATCTCGGCAGGAACGATCAGCTCACCGTTTTCGGCGATGCGGTGCTGGGGGGCGGCCTGCTGGTGTCCTCTCCCCCCACCTTGAATGGGGTCACTGGCCTCGATCTGGTGCGTGCCCAGCAGATCCGCGGGGGGTTCGCCCCCGGTGCCGTCAGCCTGCCGCCGCTTGTCCGGCTCGACGGGATCACGCAGACGACGGATCCGCTTCTGCCGGCGGTTTTCCGGGGAGAGGCGCTGCCGCTCCTGCCAGCCCCTTCACCACCGAGCCCTTCACCACCGGGGCTTTCAGCATCGGGGCCTTCATCGCCCCGGCCTTCATCGCCCCGGCCTTCAGCACCTCCACTTTCAGCATCTGCACCTGAACCACCTGCGGCCGCAGCCCCAACCCCTTCCGCCCCGCTGCGGGCAGCGGCGACACGCCTGCTCAGCATCCCTGATCTGGCCTACCAGATCTTCCCCGGCACCCAGACCTCACCGGCGGGCTCGTCCCTGGGCGGCAGGGATGACGGAGAAGGCTCCGATGCGCTGGCCGTCAACCTCTCCGAGGCCGATTTCAGGCTGGAGGCCGCTGGGTCGGGGAGGCTTCCCGGTCCCCTGACCACCACCACCTCCACCATGGGCGCCGATCAGGTGGCCATCGCCATCTCCGAGGGCGATCAACAGCGCAGCGAGGACGTCAGGCGTTCCCTTGGGGATGTGGGCCCACCGGACGATGCCCCGGGGAGTCTGCGGGTTGATGAGTTGCAGAGGTTGCTGCAGGAAGCCTCCCGGAAGGGGGACGGCGATGACGAGCGCTTCAACCCAGCGGTGCTGATGGTGGCATTCACCGAAGCGAAGGGCTCGGCCGCCCGTCCCTCCGGCGGCTCGCCATCGAAGGCAGCCAATTCCTTTCTGGACCTGATTCTGCTGAGCCGTCAAGGAGAGCCCCTGGGTCAGCGGGTGGAACTCTCCAGGGAACAGTTCGGCGCCCAGCTGCGGGCGCTCTACCGGCAGCTGGCACGCCTCGAGCCCCTCCAGGTGGAGAATCCCGACTCACCCTCCAGACAGCTCCATCGCGCCATCATCGGCCCGGTGGCCGAGGAACTCCAGCGTCGGGGCATCACCACCCTTGTGATCGTCGCCGACCGGGGGCTCCAGGCGCTGCCGTTTGCGGCCCTGCACGATGGCAGGAGCTACTTCGGCGACCGTTACGGCTTCGCGCTCACCCCGTCCCTGAATCTCACATCCTTGGCCCCTCCCCGTCAGACCCGAGGGCGGGTGCTGGCGGCCGGGGCCTCCGAGTTCGACAGCCTCAGCCCCCTGCCTCTGGTGAACAAGGAACTGGCGGGGATTCCCGAAGGTGTCGGCGTCGATCGCTACCTCAACCGCTCCTTCACCCCAGCGGTCCTGCTCACCCAGGCCGCCGACAGTCGCTACGAGCGTCTGCACGTGGCCACCCATGCGGAATTCCTCCCCGGCGGGCCGGCCCAGGCCCGGATCTACACGGGCACCGGCCCGGTCAGCCTCAAGGACTTCTCCCGACTGCGCCAGCAGCGCAGCGGCAGTCCCCTGGAGCTCTTCGTGCTCAGTGCCTGCCGCACAGCCCTGGGGGACGCCGACAGCGAAATGGGCTTCGCTGGCCTGGCCCTGCAGGCGGGGTCACGCAGCGCCATCGGAACCCTCTGGTACGTCGATGACGTCGCCACCTCCGCCTATTTCCTGCAGCTCTATCGCTATCTCGACCAGGGCCTGCAGAAATCGGAAGCCCTCAGGGCCACCCGCCGGGCCATGGCCACTGGCACCCTCCGGCTTCAGGGCGATAAGGTCGTTTCATCCGACGGCGTTCCCCTGCTGACCGGTCTTTCTCCTTCCCAGCAACGTCGCATCGCGCGAGGAATGAACCATCCCTATTTCTGGGCTGGGGTGCAATTGATCGGAACGCCCTGGTGAGGCCATCACCCATTCCTTCATCATCTGCGTCGGCGGAGCCATCCCGATTCCCGACCCGCCCGACGCCTGCGCCCGCCCATCCCCCATCCCCTGCCAGTGCCTGATCTCGCAGCGTCCTTCAACGTCTTTCTGATGCTGTCGATGGCACACTTCCTCGGCGATTTCGCTCTTCAGAGCGACCGCATGGCCCGGGAGAAGTGTCCAGGTTGCGGCGTCACCCTCGGCTGGGGCTGGTGGCTCACCGCCCACGCCGCCATCCACGGATTTCTTGTGGCGGCGGTGACCCAGATGCCCCTGCTGGGTGTGGCAGAATGGCTGGTGCATCTGCTAATTGACGTAGGCAAATGCCGACGTCTCTGGAGCCTTCCCTTCGATCAGGCTCTTCACATCATCACCAAGGCCCTCTGGGCCTGGCTGGCCATCAGCCTGGCCACCCGACCCCTCTGGCTGCAATGAAGAAACCTCGGCTGCAGCCACGATGAACACCCTTCCTCCGCCTGGCCTCCGGCCACGATCCGGCAGCGGTGCCCGGCCCCCGGGCCGCCGCGCTGCCTGCATGGTCGCCGCCGGGCTGCTCGCCTTCACCGCGCCTGGCCTCCAGGTCCCTGCGGCCCATGCCCAGAGCGATCTTCGCAAGACCTTTCCCGGACGCCGGGTGGGGGGTGGCACCAGGGACGAATGCTCCAGCCGCCTGCTGGCCCACCTGGTGCCCGCCAGCAGCGTCTTCGCCCCCGGCCAGGATCGCTACCTGGGGGTGCTTGAGGGTCCCAGTGCAAGCCCCAGCCCCCTGGAGCTCACCTTCCGTCCCCTCAGCGGCTGGGGCAGCGCGGGTGCCGCTGTCGCCACCGGCCAGCGGCGGGTCCTGCCGGCCTCCCAGCCCGGCATCACCCTGCTGACGCTCCCAGCGGTGAAGGTGCCGACGGTGTGGGAGTCGAACTACATCTGCCCGCAGGCGCCCGCCACCCCTGCCCAGACCGATCCCCTCAGCTTCGTGGCCACCGAGTCGCCTCCGGCCCTCAGCCTGCTGGTGATGGAGGCCTCCAAGGAGGATGGGGCCGTGAAGGCCGCTCTCGCCCTGCTGCAGCGCTCCTGCGGCGGGAGCGTCTCCCGTCAGGAGGCCCTCGACGCCTTCGGACTGTCTGATCTGATCACGGTCCGGTGGCCAGAGCGGATTCCGGTGCGCTGTCCCGCCTGAGGGAGCCGCGCAGCTCCCAGATCCGCAGCCGTTCGGCGCGGCCCTTCACGGCGATTGACCCCCAGTCGAGCCACTCCAGGGGCAGTCCCGCCGGCAGCAGATCCCGGGTGCTGGACGAGACCAGCACCCGGCAGAGGTTGGTCTGGCGCTCCTTCTGCAGGCTCTCCAGCCGCGAGGCGCAGTTCACCGCATCGCCGATCACGGCGTATTCCAGCCGCTCAGTGCTGCCCATTGATCCCGCCAGCACGGCACCGGAATGCACCCCGATGCGCAGACCCATGGCCGGCAGTCCCTCCTGCTCGAGTTCCTGATTGAGGCGTGCCACATCGCGCTGGATGGCCAGGGCGGCGTCGACGGCGGCCTTGGCGTCGGCCTCCAGCCCGCTGCTCAGGGGGGCCCCGAAGACCGCCAGCAATCCGTCGCCGGTGAACTTGTTGACCATCCCGCCCCGCCGGGTGATCGCCGGAACGAACAGGGCCATGCCCCGGTTCAGCCAGGCCAGCAGCTCACCCGGGCTGAGGCGTTCCGACACGCTTGTGAACTGGCAGGTGTCGGACATCAGCACGGTGACCGGCAGCAGCCGACCCTCGAAGCGGCCATCGCTGAGCAGACCATCCCGCTGGTTCCACAGCTGGCGGGCCACCGCCGGTGAGGTGGTCTGGCCGAGCAGCCGTTCGATCTGCTGGCGCTGCTTCTGGCTGGAGGCGCCCCGCCGCAGCCAGGCGGCCCCGGCCATCGTGATCAGTCCGATCAGGGGCATGCTCAGCCCGACCCAGACGAAGTTGTGGAGCAGTGCCACGGCGCCCCCGACCATCAGGCCGGCCACCAGCCCCACCACGATCACACTGCGCCGCAGCAGGAGGAAGGCTTCCCCGAGCAGGAGGCCCAGCACCACCGCCAGCACTTCGGCCGTGCGCTCCAGCCAGCCCGGCAGGGTGCGCAGGCGGCGCGGATCGCTGGCTCGGTCGCGCTCCATCAGGGCCGCCAGGCGATGGGCGTGGATCTCCACACCGGGCACGAGTCGTTGACGAGCCCCCAGGCTGGATCGGGTCTGGGGCACCGAGAACAGATCCCGCAGGCTGGGGGCCGTGCTGCCGATCAGCACGATGTGGCCGCGGATCTGGTCGCTGGGGATCGGCCGTCTGCCGAGCACGTCCTGGAGGCTCCAGAGGTGGAAACTGCCGAGCCGGTGGAAGGACAGCATCTGCTGGAAGCCGGCGGCATCGAGGGCCTCGTAGCCCCCGGATTCCGGTTCCAGCCAGGGGCCGGGTTCGGTGCCCCTGTCGAGGCGCTGTCGCAGGTTGCGCTGGCCCGTGCCCACCTCCAGCAGGCGCAGGGGCAGGGAGACGGTGGCCTCGTCCTGGCCCGCCACGTGAACCAGGTCGCGACGCATGATCCCGTCGGGATCGACCACCAGGTCATTGAAGCCGCGTCGTTCCGGCGGGGTTCCCGGCACCGCACCGATGGCCTCGGCCACGTTGAAGATGGAGACGAGGCGGGGATTGCTGCGGAAGCGCTCGCGCAGGCAGCCCTGGTCGGGTCCCACGCCCTGGTCGCGGTAGATGTCGAGCCCGATTGCCACGGCCCCCCCGGCGTCGAGCCGATCGATCGCTTCACAGAGCACCTTGTCGTCGATGGGGAAGCCGTAGGTGGCCAGGTCCGATTCATCGATGCCGACGATCGTGATCGGCCTGTCCGTGCCCGGCGGCGCGGCGCGCAGGCTGGTGATCAGGTCGTAGAGCAGCAGGTTGAGGGTTTCGTTGATGGGGCTGCGCTGCAGGGCCAGCAGCAGCAGGGCGGCAGCCCCATAGGGAACCAGGGAGCGGGCCCCATCCGCCAGACGGCCGAGCCGCAGCCGGTCCCGCACGGACTTCGGGGGTGAGGCGCGGGCAGGTCCGTTGGCCATCAGACTCCCTTGAAGGCGAAGAAGAGCCGTTTCATGGTGTCGAGCAGGGCATTGGAGCGTTCCGTCTGCTGTTCCCGGTCCAGGCTCTTGAGTTCGGCCTGACGCTCCTCCACCAGGGCAGCGAAACGCTCCAGCAGATCAGGGTTCTCCCCCAGCAGGCCCTTGATGCTGTCCCGGTCCACCTTCAGCAGCAGACATTCCTCGGTGGCCCGCACCGTCGCACTGCGGGGGGCGTCGAGAAACAGGGTCATCTCGCCGAACACCTCGCCGGGCCCCAGCTGGCGCACCGCCACCGTGTGCCCCGGTTGCACCTCCTTGAGGATCTCCACCGTGCCCCGCAGCAGATGGAACATCGAGCGACCCTCGGCCCCCTCCTGCACCACCGCTTCGCCGGGGCCGTAGGAGACCAGGTGACTGCCCTCCACGAGCGTCTCCAGCTGCTCCCCGCTCAGGTCGGCGAAGATGCCCACGCTGGAGAGGGCCTGGCAGCACAGCTGGGGGGAGGGGCGGTCGGCCTGCGGGGGGCGATCCCTGGAGCGTCGCGGCTGGATCTCGCGCACCGGGAAGGGAATGCTCTGGCCTTCCCGGGCCAGGGCGTACCAGATGTGCTCCAGCAGATCGCTGCGCAGGTCGCCGATGGCGCCGTCTCCCAGCTCCTTCTGCCACACCTGCAGCTCATAGGCGATCGAACTGTCCTGGAACTCCCTGACCCTGATGCGGGGTGCAGGTTCGCGCAGCACCCGTGGATGCTGCAGCACCACCTTCTCCAGGAGGGCCTTCGCCTGGGCAGGGGGCAGGTCGTAGTCCAGGCCGACGCTGAAGCGGTTGCTCACTGCCCCGGAGCGGCCCAGATTGCGCAGCACCTTCTCGGTGACCAGGCTGTTGGGCACCACCACCAGGTGACCGTCCATGTTGCGGAGCATGGTGTCGCGCCAGGTCAGCCGCACCACCACGCCCCGCACGCCCTCGTCGACCTCCAGGAAATCCCCCTCGACGAAATCGTCTCCCAGCTGAAGCTCCAGACCGGAGAACAGATCCTTGAGGGATTCCTGGGCCGCCAGGCCGATGACGGCGGTCAGCACCGCGGAGGTGGTCACCAGGCCCACCAGGTCGAGCCGGGCCGACTGCCGCACCACCACCACCGTGGCCATGGCCCCGCTGCCCAGGGTGAGCAGCTGCATGAGCAGCTGGGGCGGCGGCCTCCACAGCCCCAGGTGGGCGGGCACCTCCAGCGCCGCCCAGAGGGCCATCAGAATGGCCGCATAGGTCAGCAGCAGATCGTCGGTGAGCCCCAGCCACACCCGGTAGCCGTCCGGAAGGGCCTGCAGCGGCAGGGAGCTGAGCACGGCCCAGGTCAGGACGGCGGCCAGGGGGAGCCGCATCGGCATGCCGGGCAGCTTTCTGCGCCGGCACACCCGGGCGAGCACGAGCAGTCCGGCCACGGCCACCAGGGCGACGATCCAGGTCTGGAGCAGGGCCAATGCGCACGCTTCGATGGCCCCATCCTGCCGCCGATCCTGGCCTGCGGCTTCGGGAGCGAGCAGGCTGGGAGCACTCGCTTCCGCCTGTGATGCGCCCACTCTCCGTGCCTCCCGTGGCCGTGCTTCTGTCCCTGGTGGCCACCGGTGCCTGGCCAGGGGCCGCCGCCGCCCAGGTGCAGCTGCGCTGCGACGGCACCCTGCTGGAAGCCCGAGGCAGCGCCGAACAGGAACGCCCCACCCGCCGGCTCGCCTTCTCCCTGTCGCTGGAGGCGGAGGCGGCCACGGCCGATGCTGCCCTCCAGACGCTTCAGGAGCGCCTGGCCGCCGTTCGCACGGCCCTGCAGGGGCAGCAGGTGGAAGAGCTGCGGGTCACCTCACCGAGCACCTGGCAGCGGCCCGCCGACCGCAACCGGCCGGCCGCGGTGATGGCCAGCCTCCAGGTCAGTGGCCGGCTGATGCCCCAGCGCCTGCAGGCCCTGATCCGGCAGGTGGGGGGCCTGGCGGGGGTGCGGCTGGCACCGGTGGGCACCGAAGCTGATCGGGCCCAGGACGCCGCGGTGCGGCGCGGGCTGCTGCGCGCCGCCTACCAGGATGCCCTCGCCCAGGCCAGGGAGGTGGCCGCTGCGGTGGGGCTCAATCAGCTCGCCCCCCTGGAGGTGCAGCTGGATGGCAATGAGCTGCGGCCGATGCTGATGCGGGCGAAGGCGGAGGACGCCACGCCGCCCTTTGATCCCGCCGAACTGGCCCAGCCGAAGGATCGGCTCAGCCTGCTGGTGCGGTTCTGCGCCCGCTGACGGATCCCACGGCCTTTTGATGCGTTTCTCGGCGGTGCGGATGCGTTTCCGGTCACGCTGAGCAGAATGGGCCCGAATCGGTCCCGGAGTCTTCCGCGCATGCTCCCCCGCCGCCGCCTGCCCGGTCTGCCGGTGCTGCCGATCCTGGTGCTTCTCGTCGGTCCGCTTCCCGGGCCCCTGCCGGCGCGGGCGTCCGAGAGCGCCGTGGTGCAGGAAATTCTCGACGGCAAGGAGCTCTACATCGACGGCAGGACCGCCCGGGTGAAGGAGAAGGCCAACGCCCCCCAGAAGCTCAGCACCCAGAACAGCCGGGGCCAGATCCGCTTCGACAGCGGCGCCGCCGGCCGCCTCAACCGCTTCTCCCAGCTGAAGCTGGGTCAGGGCTGCTTCCTGATCGAGAAGGGCCAGATCCTGGTGTCGGGCAAGCAGAGCGGCTGCACCCGCTCAGCACGGCTGAGTGTGCGGGGCACCAATTATCTGATCGACATCAACGAGGCAGGGGAGTCGGAGATCTCCGTGCTCGAAGGGTCGGTGGAGGTCGAGCCGCTGGCCGATGGGGAGCCCACCGGTCAGCCCGCCACCACGGTGGAGGCCGGCCAGAAGCTGCGGCTCTCGCCGGCGGGGGTGGTGATGGCGATTCTTGGGCTCACGGTGGGCGACTACAACGGCATCCTCGGCGGCCCCCTCTTCCAGGGGTTCCGGGTGCCGCTGCCGGCCTATGGGTCTCTGGAGGGCTACCTCCGCTCCAAGGTGCCGGGGGTGAATCTCCCCGTGCCGATCCCGGCGCCGTCCCTGCCGTTCGGTCTGCCGCGCTTCTTCTGATCGGGGGATCGGGCCTGAGGTCGAGGGGTCGGACGCTTTTGGCCGGCGGGGGGGCCGTGACAAGGACTGGAACCTTGGAGCGACGGGACGAACGCTGCATCCCTGCCCAAGGTGTTGGCCCCGTATGGCCCACCCATGAGATCAACGGCTTTCTGGGCGAACTGCCCGGGTGGGGGGTGGTCGCTGGGGACCCTGTGTGCAAGGCCCGGAAGTTCCCGGATGTCAGCTCAGCCCGCCACTGGGTGCGCCATGCCGGAGCCATCCGTGAGGAGCAGGGGCACCATGCCGATGTCCCGCTGGGATGGGGTTAGGCGGAAGCCATCACCTACACCCACGATCCGGAGGGACTGACCCGCTCCGATGTGGTGCTGGCGGCGCATCGCCGGCAGCTTCCAATGGCTGACCCTCGTGCTGTGCCTGACTGGCAGGCGGTGATCGTCTCCATGGGCGTACCGCTGGTGCAGTGCTCCCGCGCCCTCCTGGCCACTGTCGTGGTCCTGTTCGGCACGACGACCTCGCCCTACCTCGTCTTCTGGCAGACCTCCCAGGAGGTGGAGGAACAGCGCGCGCTCGGCAAGTCAACGGCGCGTCAGCGCGAGGGCGCCACGAAGCAGGAACGGCGGGTGGCGTGCACCGACATCCTCACCGGGATGTTGTTCTCGAACGCGATGCTGTCCTTCATCATTCTCACCACCACCGCCGCCACCCTGCACGCCCACCGCCGCGTCGGCGGCTTCATCGCCACCGGCAGGCTGGGGGGTACCCGTTCTGGCCGGTTCCGCGGCCTGAGCGGTGGCGGAGGCCCTCCACTGGCTCGGCCGCCTCGATAACCCTCCGCAGTTGTCCAGCTGCTTCTCCGGGGTTGGTTGCCGTGGCGATGCCTGCAGGGCCTGGCCCTGGATTCGCTCGGTCTCAACGCCGTCAAGAGGCTCTTCGCTTTCCGCCGTGCTCAACGGTGTGCTCGCGGCAGCCCTGGCTGGCCACTCACTTCATGATCAGTACGTCCACCCCCAGCGTGCGACCGCGGACCAGCACGCCCACATCGTGCTCGCTGCGGTGGAACTGAAGGTTGATCTCCTCCTCCCCCAGGCGCAGCCCATGGATGTCCAGCAGGTTGAGCCCCTTCGGCAGGCCGGGATTGCGCAGGCGCACCTGCACCCGGCCGCTGCCGTGGTCCCGCTCGATCGACATGCCCGTGACCGCCTCCAGCAGGCCGAACACGCTGGCGCTGGCCCAGGCCTGGGGGCTGCAGGCCACGGGGTAGTAGGTGGGCCCTTCCTCCTCTCGGCGCGGGAAACCGCAGAACAGCTCCGGTAACTGGAAGATCGGCACGGCACAGGCGGTTTCGAACAGGCCGGTCAGGATCTGCAGCGCTTCGGAGCGATGGCCATAGCGGGCCAGACCCATGCCGATCAGGGCATTGTCGTGGGGCCAGACGGAGCCGTTGTGATAGCTCATCGGGTTGTAGCGGCTCTCCCGTTCATCCAGTGTTCGAATGCCCCAGCCGTTGAAGCTGGTGGGGGCCATCAGATGCCGGGCGATCGCAGATGCCGCCTGAGCGGTGGCGATGCCGGTCCAGAGGCAGTGTCCGGCATTGGATGTCCGCACCTGGCAGGCCCGGCCTTCGCCATCGAGGGCAAGGGCGTAGGAATCGATCGCCGGCGTCCAGAAGGCTTTGTGGAAACGCTTCTGGAGAGCGGCGGCCTCGTCCAGCAGCGATTCGGCTTCACCATTTCGGCCCAGGTGGTGAAGAATCGAGGCGAGCGATCGGCGCGCGCCATAGGCATAGGCCTGCACTTCACAGAGGGCGATCGAGCCCTCGGCCAAGCGGCCATCGGCGTGGTGGATGGAATCGTCGGAATCCTTCCAGCCCTGATTGCGCAGGCCGTTCTCAGCAACCCGCAGGTACCGGAGAAACCCATCGGCACTGGAGGCTTCTGCCCTGTGGATCCAGGCCATGGCCGCCTGAAGCTCAGGCAGCAGGCTGGCGATGAAGTCTCGATCATCACTGCGACAGAGATAGTCGCCCGCCAGCATCAGAAACAGTGGCGTGGAGTCGACGGCACCGTAATAACTGGAAAAGGGAACTTCTCCGAGCGCCGCCATCTCGCCCAGTCTTGATTCGTGCAGGATCTTGCCTGGCTCCTCGTCATGGGCGGGATCATCGACCATGGCCTGGTGGCTGGCCAGGTATCCCAGTACGCCCCGCGCCAGCCGTGGCTCCACCATCAGCATCTGGCGCGCCGTGATCAGACCGTCGCGGCCGAACGGACAGCTGAACCAGGGAACCCCGGCGTAGGGGTAGAGCCCATCCTCGACCTGGCTGGCCAGCAGGTGCACGTCCGAGAAGGAGCGCATCAACCAGCTGTTGAAGGCTGGGTTGTCGCTGACCACTGAAGCGGCGCTGCGCCGGGCGTCCCGGAACCGCTGGACCGTGGCGGCCATGGCAGCGGTGTAGTGCTCCTCCGCGCCCAGTGGCATGGAGACGGGGTGGAAGTCCAGCACCAGGAAGAGCCGTCGGGTCTGCCTGGGCTCCAGGGACATGATCAGCCCGATCTGTCCCTCACTCACGTACTGAACCGGATCGCTCAGGCGCAGGACCGTCACCCGGTCTTCCCCATCCAGCCCCCTGTAGACGAGCTCCAGGGTGCCGTCAATGCCTCGACGTACGCACTGGCCGCGCTCTGACCTGCGGTATCCCCTGACCTCAAAGATGTCGCGGAAGTCCGCATCCAGGCGCAGCGTCAGCGGCATCTGGACCGGCCGGTCCTCGTAGCTGGTGAAGCAGAACTGCTGCAGGCAGGCCGTGGCGGTCAGCACGGTGCTGCGCTCCAGATGGATCGTCATGGCCGCCGATCCACCGACAGCACCGCCATCGTCGTTGCTGAGATGGCTCACGAGCACTCCCACCGCCCCACGCTCGGTGGCGCTCAGCACCAGTGGCGGTCGCTCCCACAGCAGCGCCTGCAGACGGCTGACGTGACGGGTGCCGCGGTGGAAGATGCCGGCATCCTGCTGGCGGTCCGGGCAGATCTCGCCACGGGAATCCAGGATGGCGAAGGTTTCCTCGTTCTTGAGTACGAAGGAAGGCAAAGAATCAGGCATACACCGGAGACCGGTGGGCGGGGCTTTGGCAGCGACGGGCCTGGATCAGATGCCGGTAGAGCTGTTCATAGTCCTCGGCTTGGCGACTGACTGAGAAGCACACCTCGAAGTGGCTGCGGACCCGCGATCGCTCCAGCTGCTCCAGTCGGTGCACCGCGGCGGTTGCCTCTTCGATCGACGTCACCAGGAAGCCGTTGACCCCCTCCCGGATGACCTCAGGGGTCGAACCATTGCGCCACGCGATCACCGGGGTGCCGCAGGCATTGGCCTCAATCATCACCAGTCCGAAGGGTTCCGGCCAGTCGATCGGGAACAACAGGGCGAGTGCATGTCCCAGCAGATCCTGTTTGCCAACGTCATCCACTTCACCGACGAATTCAACCAAGGGATTGTTCAGAAGAAGCGGTTCGATCTGGTCGTGAAAATAGGGGACATCGACATGATCGATCTTGGCAGCCACCTTCAGCGGCAGTCCCACGGCCGAGGCGATCGCGATGGCACGATCCAGCCGTTTCTCCGGGGAGATGCGGCCGACGAAGGCCAGGTAAGGACTGGGGTTTGGCTGATAGCGATAGAGATCACTGGGCAGCCCATGGTAAACGGTTCCCAGCCAGTTGGCCCCTGGCACGGGTAGGCGCTGGCTTTCGGAGATCGATACCAGAGGTACCTGGCGGAAGTGGGCGTAGAGCATTCTTTGCTCGGGCTCATGGAGGGGGCCGTGCACGGTGCTCAGATGGGGCACTCCGAGCAGGCTTGACAGCGGAAAATGGAAGTGGCCGTTGTGGAAATGGAGGATGTCGAAGTCATCGTGTTGTGCCACGACATGATCCAGCTGGATCACGTTGTGGACGGTGGAATCAACCACCTGGCCGCTTCTGCGCAAGGCCTCCGGTACGCACGGGCAGAGGTGGGCACTGGTCAGAGAGTCACCACTTGCAAAGAGAACAACCTCATGGCCGCGCCGAACCAGCTCTTCGGTGAGATAGTGAACAACCCTTTCAGTTCCTCCATAGCCGATCGGCGGAACCCTCTCGTGGAGTGTTGAAATCTGCGCGATTCTCATGCCTTCACCTTCTGGACTCCTCTACTTCTGCTCTTTACAAGGTATCCAGAAATCGGTGGATGGTTGGCGATGGTGCAGATCTGCTGCGGCCGGCGAGGGGTGCTGAGGCAATCCGGCGAGATCTGGATGGGGATGCACCTTCTCGGGCGGGGAGTATCGGGATCAATCGCTTAGGTAGCTCCCCCCCGCAAGTGCCTGAGGGGGCGTGGTGCGGAAGCAACGCCAAGCCTGGACAGCGGCTGAGCTGATTCAGCAAAAACGCTCCATGCCACGCCAGCCAATCCAGCCCATCATGAATTTTCCTCTCACACCGATCTGCCTTGGGCTCTCCAAATGACATCCACCCCAGCTCCCAATCCTTGCAGAGCAAAAAATCTGGGACGCATCGCCTCAATTCCTGTGCGTTCTGTCCTGAGACCTTGCACAACAAACCCATGAGAATTGACATGAAGGCTCTACGTGTCGCACTCGTTTCGGTGGCAACTTCGCTGCAGGTCTTGGGTCGAGGCGTTGAAGCCCTCCCACGGCAGTCAACCCCCTGAGCGGCTGATGATTCCTGGTGAGGCCTGTCAGCAGCCGGCCTGCCCGGGGTTTCGGAACGTGCATCGCAGCTCAGCGCTCGTTTCTGCGTTCCCAGTGGCGGTGAGTGCAGCACCTCGTGGCCCTCACCCATCTTCAGCGGCATTCCGATCGGTGGGCCTCTCCCTTGGGTGTCGCTGGGCCCGCTGCCGTGTTCCAGCTTCGCAGCACCTCCGTCGTCGACCGGTAGCAGAGGTCGGCGACTGGTTGGCGCCGTCCGCTTGAGTGCCCATGGCCTCCTTCACCGATGATGGCGTTCTGCTCGCGCTCCCACCGGCGCCACCGGGAGACTCCTTCGAGATGGCGCGTCCCCGAACGCTTTCCCTGCTCACCGGTGCCCTGCTGCTCTGGGTCGGCGTCACCGCCGGCTGGCCGGGTCCGCGCTGGCGGGTGGCCGAGCGGGGCCTGGAGGACCAGTTGGTGCGGCTGCGGGGGGCCCGCCTGCCGCCGGCCGGGCTGGTGCTGGTGACGGTGGACGATGCCACGCTCCAGCAGGGGAACTGGTTCGAGGGCAGCCGTCGGATCCCTGCCTGGGCCCAGGGGATGGGCAGCCTGCCCTGGCCCCGGGCCACCTATGGCCAGGTGGCGGAGGCAGTCCTCCAGGCCGGCGCCGCCGCCGTGGCCATCAACGTGGTGTTCGAGGGGCCCAGCGGCAAGGGACCGGCGGATGACGCCGCCTTCGCCACCGTTCTGCAGAGTCACCCGGGCCGCATCGCCCTGGCGGCGGAGATGCTCGAATCCAACGACACCCAGGGGGCCGGGGCCCTCACCCTGGTACGCCCCGAGGCGTTCATGACCGCCCTGGGCGGGGCCGGTCCCCTGGGCCTCACCAACATCCTGGCCGGCACCCCCGGCCAGCCCCTGCGTCACCCGGAGGCCTATGCCCGCGGCGTCCTGCCGGCCCAGGGGGCCCTCGGCCAGAGCGCCCTCTCCTCCACCCTGCTGCGCCTCGGTGGTCGCCGCAGCCGCCAGCACGACCCCGGCAGCGCTCTCAATCCCTATGGCCCCGAGGGAACTCTGCAGCGACTGCCTGCCTGGGAGGTGCTTGACCCCGAGCGCTGGGCCCGCCATCCCCTGAGGCCCGCGCTGGCCGGGGCTGTGGTGCTGGTGGGTCCGGTGGTGGCCGAGGGCACCGACGGCTACCCCACCCCGTTCGGCGCCCTGTCGGGGCTGGAGGTGCTGGGCACCGCCACCGCCAACTCCCTGGTGGGCGATGGGTTGCAGCCCTGGCCCCAGGAGGGCGTGTCCCGGGCCCTGCTGGCCCTGACGCCGCTGCTGCTGGTGCTGGCGGGGGCCCGGCTGCGCCCGGCCCTGCGCTGGCGGCTGGGGCTGGTGGTGCTGGCCCTGGCCCTCCAGTTCGGGGCGGGGATGGTGGCGCTCCAGGCCGCCCACCGCTGGCTGCCCCTGCTCACCCCCCTCACGGGGCTGGTGCTGCTCGGTCTGCTCTACGGCGGCGATGCCTACGTGCGCGAGGGCCAGGAACGGCGCCGGCTGCGGCGCACCTTCGAGCGCTACGTGGCCCCTGGCGTGGTGGCGGAGATCCTTTCCGACCCGGAATCGGCCCAGGGGATCCTGCGGGGACGGCTGCTGGAGGTGACCGTGCTGATGACCGACCTCAAGGGCTTCACCACCCTCACCCAGCAACGCAGCGCGTCCGGGGAGAGCGAGCTGCACGTGCACCAGCTCAACGAGTACCTGGGGGCCATGGTGGAGGTGGTGACGGCCCATGGCGGCACCATCGACAAGTTCATCGGCGACGCCGTGATGGCCGTGTTCGGTTCGCCCGTGAGCCGCGGCGTGGCGGCGGAGGCCGGCCAGGCGGTGCGCTGCGCCATGGCCATGCGGGCGGCCCTGGCGGATCTCAACGCCGACTGGGCCCGGCGCGGCATCGCCACCCTCGACAACGGCGTGGGCCTGGCCAGCGGCCAGGTGATGGTGGGCCAGATCGGCAGCCCCAGGCGCATGGAGTTCACCGTGATCGGTGACACGGTGAACCTGGCCGCCCGCCTGGAGTCGGTGACCCGCCAGGTGGAGGCGGCGGTGCTGTTTGATCACGCCACCGCCGCTCTGCTGAGGGACGACCCGGGGCTTGTGGTCTCCTCCCTGGGTCCCCAGGCGGTCAAGAGCCTGGGGGAGGTGGAGGTGTTTACGGCCGAGGCTGGGGGCCAGACGGCCCCGGTTCAGGCTTCCAGGTAGGTGGTCTGCTCCAGGCTGGCCCGCAGGTGGGCCATCAGGCGGCGGGCATCGCTGATGGCCAGGTCGCCCCGGCCGATGGCCTGCTCGCTGGCCTGGCGCAGCCGTTCCAGCAACAGGTCAGGGTCGTGCTCCATGGCTTCGAGCACCTCGGCGTTGGTGTTGCCTTTCACCACGTGGTCGATGCGGTAGCCGCCGCCGGCGGCGAGGCGGATGTGCACCGCGTTGGTGCTGCCGAACAGGTTGTGCAGGTTGCCCATCACCTCCTGGTAGGCGCCGCCCAGGAACAGGCCGATCCAGTAGGGCTCGCCGGGCCGCAGGCCGTGGAGCTCCAGCAGGGGCTTCACCTGGCCGCGATCGATGAAGCGGGCGATCTTGCCGTCCGAATCGCAGGTGAGGTCGGCGAAGCTGCCCAGCCGGGTGGGGCGTTCGTCGAGCCGGTGGATCGGCAGCACCGGGAACAGCTGGTCGATCGCCCAGGTGTCCGGGGCGGAACGGAACACCGACAGGTTGGCGTAGTAGGTGCCGGCCAGGGCCGCCGCCAGGGCCTGGAGTTCCTGGGGGATAACGGTGCCGGGCGGGAGCTGGTCGAGCTGGCGGGCGATCGCCTGGCAGCTGGCCCATGTGAGCCGCTCGGCCGTGGCCCGCTCCGGCAGGCTCAGGTAGCCCAGCCGGAAGGCGTTGAGGGCGTCCTCCTTGAACTTGAGGGCGTCGTTCCAGGCCTCCTGCAGCCGCTCCACCACCCCCCGCATGTCCGGTTCATCCCCATCGCTGAGTGTGGCCGCGGCGACCGCCTCGACGGCGGCATGGGTGTCCCGCAGGTTGCGCAGGATCAGCGCCTCGCCATCCGCCGCCGGCGGTACGCCATCGCTGCGGCCACTCGCCCCGAGCACATCGAACACCAGCACGCTGAAGTGGCTGGCGAGAGCCCGGCCGCTCTCGCTCACCAGGGTGGGGGGCCGGATGCCGTGGGGCTCGCAGCACTCCCGGATCGTGGCGACGACGTCGTTGGCGTAGTTCTGCAGGGAATAGTTGGTGGAAGCGGCGCTGGCGGTGCGGCTGCCGTCGTAGTCGATGCCCAGCCCGCCGCCGACGTCCAGGAAGCCCATGGGGGCACCGAGGCGGGTGAGCTCGGCATAGATCTGGCCCGCCTCCTGCAGGGCGTCCTTGAGCACGGCGATGTCGTTGATCTGGCTGCCGATGTGGAAGTGCAGCAGGCGCAGGTCGCTCAGCAGGCCCGCCTGGCGCAGTTGCTCCACGGTGGTGAGCAGATCGGGGATCGAGAGGCCGAACTTGGCCCGCTCCCCCACCGAGCTGCCCCAGCGGCCGGTGCTGCGGGCCGAGAGCTTGGCCCGGATGCCGATGAAGGGGGCGGCGCCGAGGCTGCTGCTGGCGGCGATGATCGGCGCCACCTCGTCGGGCTGCTCGATCACCACCACCGGCTGGCGGCCCAGGCGCCGGGCCAGGATCGCCGTCTCGATGTAGCGCCGGTCCTTGTAGCCGTTGCAGATCAGCAGGGCCTCCGGGTCGTCGAGCAGGGAGAGGGCGATCAGCAGTTCGGCCTTGCTGCCCGCCTCCAGCCCGAAGTGCCAGCGGCGGCCGCTCTCCACCAGCTGCTCCACCACGTGGCGCTGCTGGTTGCACTTGACCGGGAACACGCCCTGGTAACGGCCGTCGTAGCCGTACTGGGCGATAGCCCGCTCGAAGGCGCCATGGAGCCGCTCGAGCCGGTCCTCGAGGATGTCGTCGAAGCGGATCAGCAGCGGCAGGGAGAGATCCCGGCCCAGCAGCTCCCGTACCAGCTCCACCAGATCGAGGGCGCCACCGCGGTCGCCGCGGGGCTGCACCATCACATGGCCGCGGGCCCCGGCGCTGAAGTAGGGATCGCCCCAGCTGTCGAGGCCATACAGGGCGGCCCCGTCGGCGCTGCTCCAGGCCTCGCTCCCAGCAGGGGAAGCGGCCGCCGCGGGGCCGCTGGGGGAATCGGCGAGCACCATGGGTCCCGGGCGGCTCTGCACTGCCGCTGGAATCTAGTCAGCCCGCCCTGGCGGGCCCGCGTGGCGCGGTTGCTTGCCAAGGGGGAGGGCCGGCGCAGACGATGGCCCGATCCCCCGACCCGTTTCCATGGCCACCGAACGCACCTTCCTCGCCATCAAGCCCGACGGGGTGCAGCGGGGCCTGGTGGGCGAGATCCTCGGCCGCTTCGAAACCAAGGGCTTCAAGCTGGTGGGTCTCAAGCAGCTCGTGCCCAGCCGGGAGCTGGCCGAGACCCATTACGGCGTGCACCGGGAGCGTCCCTTCTTCGCCGGCCTGGTGGACTTCATCACCAGCGGTCCGGTGGTGGCCATGGTGTGGGAAGGGGACGGGGTGATCGCCGCCGCCCGCAAGCTCATCGGCGCCACCAAGCCCCTGGAGGCCGAGCCCGGCACCATCCGCGGCGACCTGGCGGTGAACATCGGCCGCAACGTGATCCATGGCTCCGACGCGCCCGAGACGGCCGTGTTCGAGATCGGCCTCTGGTTCCAGCCCTCCGAACTGTGCGACTGGACGCCGGCCGACCAGGTGTGGCGGGTCGAACCCTGAGCGACCATCCTGGGAGAGTTCCGGTTTCCTCGGCACCGTGCAGCGAAGGATCTCCCGGAGGCTGAACAACTCCCGCCCAGGGTCAGGCCCCGGTCCCTGGGCGGGAGTCGCCTGCACGCTGCTCACCCTCGCCTTGGTGCCAGTCCTGCCCCAAGGCGTTCCGCTGCCCATGGCCGTGGCGGCCCCGGCCGTACCCCGGGTGGTGGATGTGCCCTCCCGGCCCGCCTATGTCACCCCGCCGGCGGCGGCGGAGACCCCTGCCCGGGTGGGCCAGGTGCTGCGTCCCGCCACGGTGCTGCGCACCGAAAAGCCCGGCCGGCTCCAGATCCTGCTGGCCGATGGCCGCAGCTTCCGCCTGGGGGGTGACGCCCTGCTGCGGATCGAGCCGACCCTGTTCGACCTGGTGCGCGGCCAGATCATCGCCTGGATCAACCCCGGGGCGAAGCGCGCCACGCCGCTGCGGATCCGCACCCGGGTGGGCACCGCCTCGATCCAGGGCACCACGGTGTTCATCGAGGACACACCGGACAAGGTGCTGTTCCTCAGCTGGGAAGGACCGGTGGAGGTGCGGGCCGATGACGGCACCGTCTACCAGCTGACCAGTGGCCAGTGCCTGGAGGCCACCCCCCAGGGCTGGATGGGGCCCCGCCGGATGTCCGTCGATGAGGTGCGCCGCCGCCGCCAGGCCAGCATCCTGCTGAACGGCTTCGAGGCTCCCATGGAGACCCTGCCGGTGATCGAGCGCGAGCTCGGCCTCACCCGCTGATGCCCTCCTGGGGCGGCCTGGGGCGGCGGCTCTGGTGGCTGGCCCTGGCGGCGCCGCTGCTGGCCGGCCTCGATCGGCTGCCCGCCACCCCCCTGGGTCAGGGGCCCAGCCTGCTCGACGACCAGCTCCAGCAGCTCTTCTTCCTGCTGCGGGGCCCCCGGCCCGCCCCGGCCGATCCGGTGATCCTGGCCATCGATGCCGACTCCCTGGAGCTGGCGGAGCTGCTGGATCCGGCTGAACGCCAGGCCTCTCCCCTGTGGCGCCAGATGGGCCCCTGGCCCTGGCCCCGGGCCCTGCAGGCGCAGCTGGCGGCCCTGGTGCTGGAGCGGGGCGCCGAGCGGGTGCTGTTCAACATCGAGTACGCCCAGCCCAGCCGCTTCGGCCCCGCTGATGATCGGGCCTTCGCCGCCACCCTCGCCCCCTGGCGGCAGCGGGTGCACCTGGCGCTCCGCTACAGCGTCAAGGACCAGGGGGGTCTGGAACAGAGCCGGCTGCGGCTGCCGGTCCATCGCTTCGCAGCCCCCGGCCTCACCACCCTGCTGCAGTCGCCGCGGGGGGTGGTGGAGGCGGTGCCGGGCCAGGACTGGCTCCAGGCCCGGCTGGGGGATTTCCCGCCCCCCCTGCCCCGGCCGATGGCGTTCCTGGTGCGACCGGCCCCGCCGCCGGTGGCACCGATGGGGCTGAACTATCCCGGCCCGGCCGGCACCATGGCCCAGGTGCCCGCCTGGAAGGTGTTGGAGAGGCCCGCCTCCACCTGGCGCGGCCGCACGGTGCTGATCGGGGTCACCGCCCCGGCCCTGGGGGACCTGCAGGAAACCCCCGTCGGCCCCATGGGCGGCACCGAGATCCAGGCGGTGGCCGTGGCCAATGTGCTCGGGAACCGGGGCCTCTGGCCCCTGCCCCTCTGGGGTGATGGCCTGCTGCTGCTGGGCTGGGGGGTGGCGGCGGGCCTGTTGCTGCGGCGTCCCGCCAGCGCCGGCCGCACCCTTCAGACCATGCTGGCGCTGGTGGCCGGGGTGCTGCTGGCCGGCTGGGGCCTCTGGATCGGCGCCCGGCTGACCCTGCCCCTGGCGGCCCTGGTGCTGGCGCCCCTGGCCGGCGGGGGGGCGCGGGCGGTGGGGCAGGGCCTGGCGGAGAGCCGCGAGCGGGCCTACCTGCATCAGGTGCTGAGCCGGCGCGTGTCCCCCACCCTGCTGCGCGACATCCTGCGCAGCCCGGGGCCGATCTGGAACCAGGCGGTGGGCAGCCGGGCCCGCTGTGCCGTGCTGTTCAGCGACCTGGTGGCGTTCACCCCCCTGAGCGCCGTGCTGGAGCCGGCCGATCTCTTTGCCCTGCTGAACCGTTATTTCGAAGCGACGGCCGCGGCGGTGCTCGAGCAGGAGGGCCTGCTCGACAAGTTCATCGGCGACGCGGTGATGGCCGAGTTCGGGGTGCCCCGCAGCCGCGGCGACCGCCAGGAGGCCCGCGCGGCGGTACGGGCCGCCCTGGCCATGCAGGAGCGGCTGGAGGGTCTCAACGGCGAGCTGGCCGCGGCGGGCCGGCCGCCCCTGCGCCACGGCATCGGCCTCCATTTCGGCGAGGTGATCGCCGGCAACCTGGGCTCCTCCCGGCGGCTGGAGTTCACGGTGGTGGGCGCCAGCGTCAATGTGGCCAGCCGCCTGGCCGGGCTCACCCGCCGCTTCCCCCAGCACCCGATCCTGATCAGCGGCGACCTGCTGGCCCTGCTGCCGGGGGAACTGCTGGTGGAGCCCCTGGGGCCCCATCCGCTCAAGGGCTGGCCGGAGCCCCTGGAGGTGTACGCCCTGCGGGGGCTGGAGACGGCGGCGCCTGGGGAAGCCTGAACCGGGCTGGGGATCAGGCTTCGCTTGGCACCGGCTTCAACAGCAAGCTGCATTCGCCCGGGCAGAGAGCCAGCCTTGATCAGCAGGAACTGAAGACTCATCTTGCCAAACAAACACGCCAGTTAGCTCCAGTATAGGCCCGGTAAGAATATCCAGATACCAGTAATTTGAAGAAGGTTTTCGCTATCTCTGAGGCTATCTGAGGCTACCTTGGCTTGATTCAGGTTGCTGGCCTGGCTTGTGAAGTTGTAGCCCTTGAGATCATGTTTGATGTCGAGATTTCTCAAGTTGGGCTTGAGGCAAGGATCTGCTGTTGGGATGACCTCCTTCTTGATCACTCGAAGCACCGGAGTGCAGACCTCATGCTGCTAATGGAGATACAAGCAAACAGGAGGTACAACAGGCACGGGCTTCAAGCCGCTTTCAGTGCAGTCGTACCTTCTAATGCATCACCACCGAAACAATGCATCGGCAGTGCCAGAGGCTTGCTGGCTCCGGCAAGCGCTGAGAGATCAAATCGAGTATAGTTGTGAGAATCATAGTCCCGAAGAAAGAAGAGCTTTCGGTCCAAGTCTGAGAGGCTTGTCCAGCAAGTGAACTCGGTGACAGCGCCGCTGCCAAGCCCGTCGAGACCTTTCACCTCAAGATGGCCGATCCCGTTCTCCGGTAAATCAATCGTCAGCCCCCGCGGCCTGTCGAAATTGTTCATCATATGAGCGAGAGTCGTCACGGCTTTGTCCGGCGTCGTCGCCTTTTCGGCATATTGGGCATAGAACGCTGCGCGCACGAATCGTCCCACTGATGTGTTGGAGGCTGGCAAGCCCGTGGTCGCAATCCCCGAATCCGGCTGAGCTGCCACGTAGTTGCCAAAGGTAGCTGTGGACCGATCCACGTTGCTGAGGAAGCTGTAGTTGTCAAGATTGGTCAAATGCCAATCGAAGCGAGGAGCGTTGGTCAGCACACCCACGGGATTGTCATAGAAGGAGATCTCACCCTTGTGGAACTCGATGACGAAGGAGGCACCGGTGGCATCGTTCACCAAGTAGTGGAAGGGAGACACCACGCCCCCCAGAATCGCAAGAGACGCCAACTTCACCGGCTGTGTCGCGATGGCAGCTTTGACTTCGGCAACCGATCGAAACTGACCCAGTGCCCAAAGCCCAAGATCGGAAGCCGAAAGAACCGCAGTCTCGCCCGGGCCAGGTACCTCTGCCCCGGCGGCCATCGGATAAGACAGCAAACTGAAGGTGAGGCCTTGATCGTTCATTCCCTCCAGAATCTTGAGATCCGCAGGACGAATGGGATCATCCTTGGTTGGGATTCGCTCCGGCATTGTAATGGCGAGCACTCCGTAACCGGTCGTGAAATCCACGGGCGGGTGATCCGCTATCTGCGAACACATCGTGTAACCAGCGGGGAACCAGGCGATCTGATAGGGCAGGTTCACCGTCAGCTCGAGTGTTCGCCCGAAATAGGCCCTTCCGGCCTCGTCGCGGTACACAAGCGAGGTGCACATACTGATCTCCTTGCTTGGCCGACGCCCGTATCATCAACGATCTTATCCTTAAAATCTGGCCCCTATCCCTTTGCAGCCGACGCAGCAGAGGGCTGGCGCCGCTTCTTTTCAGAGGATTCCAGGCCGGATGCACGACTTGAGATGCATGACTGACAACATGTGCGTTTGCAAAAAGTGCTCTCATCGCTCACCAAATCAATCAGGCATCGCTGATGGCGTCTCGGGCATAGCAAGTGGTAGGCCAAGAGACGCGTGCGTCGCTCTACCCAACATCGCGTCTGCTTTCCACTATCCCTGGCCTGGAGCGGTATGGCCCTGCTGCCAAGGGCAACCCTGCCCCAATCCAACTCCGGTCAGAGCAATGAGGAGGCTCCTGACGCGATCCCAACGTCCTATACCAGTTCTCGCGAGGCTGCACAGGATGATCGCAGAGAGAGTGTCAAGCTTTTTCAGACTCAACCAAGCCCATCTTCGGAATTCCGACTGAAATCCCCTCAGCATCAAAGGCAGACTTTAGCCGACGCCTATATTCACGAGCAACCAGCCATTGTTGCAAGGGCTTGGTCTTGATCAATACGCGAATAAGCACCCCCGTATGTGAGATCTCATCAACACCAAGAACCTCTGGAGGCTCAAGAATAAGCTCGGACCATGCAGGATCACCGTATAACTGCTGAGCAACCGAATCCATCGTTGCGATTACAGCCTCAAGGTCAGAGCTGATGTCAACCTTGACCGCATAGTTAACTCTTGACCAACTACTGGAAAGATTGCGAACCGTGGCAATGGTTCCATTCGGAATGCTGATGAGCTCACCGTCTAGGTTTCTGAGATGTGTAACCCGAAGGCCAATATCTTCGACCATGCCACTCTCGTTGCCTATGATGACAACATCTCCAGCCGCATATTGATCTTCGATCAATATCAACATACCTCCAATCAAATCTTTGAGCAGGCTCTGAGAGGCAAGAGAAAGCGCAAAGCTGAGGAAACCTAACAGAATTGCAACAGCCTGGGTTAAAGCGCCGAGTTGGTTGAGTTGATAAAAAATTACGATCCCAAGCAGAAGATAGATCGCCACCCGAATCCATGCCTTTAGGGAATGGGCAATGGTGGGGGCTCGAAGTCCCGCCCGCGTCTCTTCCTGCAAGAGTATCCACCTACTGACATACTGATCACAAGCAAGATTGCCAGCCTTGATTGAGATTCTCGTCGCCATAGCTAGAAATAAGATCACCAATGGGGCTCCAATCGTTGCTTCGCGACCGAGACTTAACAACCAATCCAAGGGAGGCCAGCCAGCGGTATTGAAGGAATCTCCGGTAATCAAATAGCCTCGAATGGATACTCCTGTGATCCAATTGCTGAATGGGCGACTCCAGTAGAAAAGCCCAGCAATCCAAGCGATGCCACAGGTCCAAAGCAGGAACTGACCCCAGAATAGAAAGGATCGATAGAAAGAAACGATGCTCAGTCTTTGTCCAAGGGACAGGCTTAGGCTGATGCCAGGCTGTGGTCTTGCATGATGTGAATCGAACTGTGTCGTCCTGTGGCTTGTATCAGGTTCGGTATCCGTGCAATTGGCAATTCGAAGGCGGTTTCTAAGTACTTGCGAAGAGGCTTCAAGGCGCTTCTGGATTCGTGCTGTTAAGCCACTGGTTATCGCAAACACAAGAAGTCCGATGATTCCAGTCCTAACTGAGCTTTGAAGGAATGGCATCTGACGTTGCTTCCAAGCCTCAAGAAGTGCACGCTTGGCATGGAGTGCAGTTCGAGTGGCCAGTTCTTCTGGGACAGAACTAAGCAGGCGAATTCTTTCCACGTCTGCCGGTGTAACCGTACCAAGTAATTCGGGCGGATCTCCCTTCGGAAATACAATCAGAACCTCATACGCTCGTCCATTCTTGCGGATTTCGGTGCTGAGTTCTTGCTCAAGAATGCGCTGCTTTTCTTCGATGCTGGTGGCATTCGTCCATGTGGACATCTTGGACGAATATGCAGACATAGAGGTCAGATACTTTTGCAGGCGTGCATGGATGGCAAATCCGCGTTGAGAGGCGGTAAATGGGGGATCAGACTCAACAGTGCGGGAAGTTTCTTTGATATCAATAAAGCTGGAGACCGTTGCAATCACTCGTCCATCGAGGAAGAGTGGGGACAGCTGGATGTTCCCTTGTGTAAAGACCGGAAGAAAAGCTTTTTCAGTAACCCGATTGGCAGCAGGCCCCGTTGTAGGCAAGAATTGAGCTATGGCCGGCAGCTGCACAGCCAGTAGAACGCTGACGACAATCAGCCACGACAACAGGAACGAAACTGACCGGAGAATCTTTGCTCGTGCGGACCCAATCGGAGACATGCTGTGGCTCACTCGGCTGCGTGGAAAGCGATCACATCTCTGTCTGGGCGAGTGTATGGACAGCGATGAACGGTTGTTCGCAGTCGCTCGAGCTGAAGTGGCCGATTGTTGTGTGACAGCGCCAGCGGTTGCTGCCGTACTCCATTTGCGCAGAAACCAGCCCATCCCTGCCATGGCAAGCGGCACCCTTTCGCAGCGGCTTGCCTTTCTGAGCGGATGGGCCTTGTCGCTGAGTTTGCCATTGCGGAAATCACCCTTGGCCCGTTTCTTGCCTTCGTGGTGGGAGGTCAGATCGGATAGTCCTATCTCAAGCCTACAAACCAGCGGAACAACAGGTTGTCGTGGAGCTCCTCCAGCAGCAAGCATTCGGAGCGAATCCCGTAGACCGCCTGAAGCAGTGAGGCCTGCAGCCACTGGGCCTGGTGTCTCCTGGATCCCGCTCGATGATCGGCCTTTGGTAGCCCGAACTAAATCGGAAGCGGCAAAGATTGAGCACCAGTCCTAGGAGGCTGCTGAAATAGCCGCCGCTCCAAGACCCTCCAGAGCAGAGTGGGTTCTGCTGTGAGCCTTGTGGCTTTCCCGCCGGGAGTCTTGC